>CAWHNA010000003.1:0-1063566 GCA_963830585.1 uncultured Chloroflexia bacterium
AGTAGTCCCCCCATTAAAGTGTCGCCGCAGATATCGAACAGTGGAAGCCCGGGAACAACCACGCAGACTACCTCTCGATAAAGGAAACTATTGGACAAAGTCGATGGTCCAGTCTCTTATAGAACTGATGGGTGTCCCCAAAGTTGCCAACCTTCAGCGCACCGATACCGGGAATGTCGATGGACCCATAACGGAGAAAGGGGATCCCGATGGAACCGGAGATTACTACTTCTTTCAGCCAAAGTTTATCGGCTCCAGGATGGAAGCCACGGGTACGTTAAGGATGGCTAATGTGACCCAGTTCTTGGGGAACGGGGTTTACAACAAATCGGTTGGGTACACCTTTAGTATGGAATTATGCCCGGATGCCCAGGGCAATGTTCCGCTCCAATTTACTTTTAAGGCCACTGTGGGCCAGCCCGGGGCAGGTGAACAAGTGGGAGTGGTCAGCCAGGCAAGCGGGCACGTTAATAATGACGGCAAGTTGGATTCGTATGATGATACATCCACCTTCCAGGGCGCCAGGCAAAGAACCCCCCCGCCTGGTATGGATCCGAGATCCGCCAATATTTTTTTCGAATTCCAGGAGAAATCGACCCAATACACAGGTAATAAAAATCCCGCCACTTATAATGGAAGATTTACCCGGGAATCTGTTGCTCTTGACTATGATTTTGCTACAGAGACATCTTCTTCCCTGCGTTAATAAAGTCATATTTAATACAAAACGCTTTTGATATTGCCGAAAACAAGTGGTCGACGGGCTACTGCATCGAGATCCAGGTGCCCGAACTGGGGGCAGGCGTTAGATCGGTGCAACCCAATTCTGATACACCCTTTACTGCCAATGTCCACCAAAGATTCGAAGGTGTTGATCTGCAGGTACCGGTCATTGCCGCGTTGAGCGATGGCCAGGTTTCCGTCAGCCCATCCGGCAGCAAGGTCTCCGCTCCAGCTTCCTTCACTTATAAGGCACCGGGTGAAAATAATAAGACTGCCACTGTTAATCTGGTGACCCGCTCCAACCGCGGGATAGCCACGCTGGATGTCAAATTCAAAACCGGGGGGCAGGGCTGGCAGGTGGAAACCTGGAATGATGTGTCCCTGCCAGGATTTAAACTAACCGGAGGTCTCAGCTGCAGTTCGCCTTATGGACCGTGGGAGTTTAAGACAGAGGTAACTACCTCCCAAGGGGGGACAACATTGGAAACCTTCACGATCCCGTATTCCGTGGACGGAAACTCGACAGCAACTCAAGCTGAACACCTGACATTGCCAATTGCGGGGATGGTAGGAGATTATAAAGGCAACCCCAAAGTAACAATCGTCCAGACTCCGGGAGGGTACCGCATTGATTTTGCGTCTTTTCGGATGACCGGCAGCACCTGCGTGACGAATGGCAAATGCCAGGCATATGATCAAGTCAAAAATGCATGGAGTGCAAATATTATTCCCGCTGATCCGGGTCAGTGCCCATAATCCTGAACAAAACGAATATCAGATTATTACGCCTTTCCATTGCTTTGGAAGGGCGTTTTGTTTGCAAGTTGTCTGACAACCTTGCCAAATGACTGATATTGGATATAATTTATCTTAAAAGGAGATGAAGATATGCGCCGTTCTCGTTTATTAGCAATTCCACTCGTGATGGTATTTTTATTGGCTTGCGGTCTGACCAGCGGCATCTCGGGGATCGAAACCCAACTGCCGGGGATATTGACCAGCGTGCCGACCGCCATGGGAGCGGTTGAAACTCTCTCCGCACAGCAATCGTCCACCAATTGTCCCGCCACTCCCGCGGCGGGAGGTTTGGGTATTTCCCTGGACCAGATAAAAACAGTAATGCAGGCAACCCAACAGTTCGTTTTTACCGATGGCACCGTAAATGGCAAATCCGCAACGACAGCCACGCTGGGTCCAACGATGACTGCTTCCTTCCCGGACATCGCTGACGGGTTTTCCGCCCAGTTCATCGGCGATCCTTGTAATATCAGTGAGTTAACCATTTCCATGCCGCGCAACGATCAGCAGGCAACCGTGGACCAGGCCGTGGGCATCGTGGACGTGCTGATCGCTGCTTTCCTGCCATCAGGGGACCAGCTTGCCGTCATTAACTGGTTGACCCAGAATTACGGCAGCATCAAAGTGGGAGAAACGGTACAACAAACTCTCGGGAACATGCAGTTTACCCTGACCCGCAGCCAGACCGAAATGGTGCTGGATGTTGTCCCTGCACAATAGGAAACTCTGGATTAAAAAAAAGGGCGGCCCGAAATGGACCGCCAATTTGATTAAAAGTCAGGTTCGTCACCACCCATAGCGTCCGCCCCCAGGTCAGGGAGTTCCTTTTCGATTTCCTCCGGGCTTTGTCCTTTTTCCAGGCGGTCGACCACGTCGTCAAACTCCGGCGGCAGGTTCCTCGCCCATCTCGTTCCCCATTTTACGCATCATGCGTCCCATGGCCTGCGGATCGTTTTCCAGACCTTCCAGGGCGGCCGGGTCGGAAAAATCCCCGGCAAGCGAGTCCATGCGGCTGTCGTCCGATTTCGCCACGCGCACTCGTGGAACCCTGCGGCGGACGTTCTTACTCCCGCAGGAAGAACAGGTCACGGGCCGCGAACCGTACTCATCATAGGACATAAAAACGTCGAAGCGGGTTTTACAATCCTGGCAAACATAATCATAAAGCGGCATGGGTTCTACTGTCCTTGTACAAAATCTTGAAGTGCGGGGGAAAAAAAATAAGAAAATAAAGACCAGGGCAGGTCCCTACTTGCCCGGCAGCCTGTATTTTACTTCATTCGCCGTCTGGTACAATAAAGACATGCCTGATTCCGAATTCAACCTTCACAAGCCGCAGCCCCTGTTGATCGTCATTTCAGGTCCGTCGGGTGTGGGCAAGGACAGCGTGCTGCACTGCCTGAAAGAGCGCAAGCTGCCGATGCACTTCGTGGTGACAGCCACCACCCGCCCACGGCGTGAAGACGAGGTCCAGGGAGTGGACTATTTTTTTGTCTCAAAGGACGAATTCGCCCACATGATCGAACAGGAAGAGTTGATCGAATATGCCATCGTCTACAACGACTATAAAGGCATCCCCAAACAACAGGTGCGCGAAGCGCTCGCGTCGGGCCAGGACGTGGTGATGCGGGTGGACGTGCAGGGGGCAGCCACAGTGCGAAAACTGGCTGCAGAGGCGGTGCTGATCTTCCTGACGACCGAGAGCGAGGAATCCCTTGTGCTGCGGCTGAAAGCCCGGCGGAGTGAGACGGCCGAAAACCTGAGCCTGCGTATTGCGACAGCCCGCCAGGAACTCAAACGGGCAGCCGAATTCGATTATGTCGTCGTCAACGCAGACGGTCACCTGGAAGATGCGGTGGATACCGTGGTGTCCATCATCCAAGCCGAGCACCACCGGGTGAACCCCCGCAAGGTAACTTTATAAGTTTAAATCATTTTATTCCTGGAGACGAATGAATCAAAATCCGACCCCCACGCAAAGCCCTCAGACACAACAACCTCAGCGAACTGTGCAAGTGGCGATGCCGAACGTTAAACCATACGCCACGTACATCATCCTGGCTGTAACCATATTCATATATGTCCTGCAGGTCGGCGGGCTGTACCTGCTGAATGCAGATATTGTTGCCAACCTTGGCGCAAAAATTGACAATGCCATCCGCTTGGGCCAACTCTGGCGGCTGATCACACCGGTGTTTTTACATGACTCGACCCTGCCCTATGGGTTGCTCCATATTGGCTTTAATATGTATGCCCTGTTCCTGCTGGGACGCGGTATCGAGGCACGTTACGGTCATACGCGCTTTGTGCTGCTTTATTTCCTGTCGGGATACGCCGGAAATGTGATGTCGTTCCTGCTGACGGTCAATCCTTCGCTGGGAGCATCCACGGCGATTTTTGGCCTGTTTTCGGCAGAAGCGGTCTTTGTCATTCAAAACCGCAGCCTGTTCCGGGATCGAGGCCGCGCAGCCCTGACAAATATTTTCTTCCTGGCAGCGGTCAACCTTTTCCTGGGAATAAGCATCCCAAGCGTGGATAACTGGGGACACGTCGGCGGAGTGCTGGGTGGACTGCTCTTTGCCTGGTTCGGCGGCCCGCGCTTGAAGCTGGAGGGGTTCTACCCTTCCGTGACCCTGAAGGATGAAAGGGAGGGACAAGGAGCACTGGCGGGGTCGGTGGCAGTGCTGTTGTTTTTCATCCCGTTGACCGCGTTGGGCTGGTTCTGGATAGTCCATTAGTCGAAATAAATAGAAAAGACCCTCCGAGATTTTTTTCATCGGAGGGTCTTTTTTTTATCCTATCGCATCTTTGAGGCGCCGCGCCAGGTCCCCGAAGTGCTCCGTGTAGCGGATCTCGTCCGCACGCGGGCGGGGCAGGTCACTCTCAAATCCACCTTGATCCTGCCGGGGCGCTGGGTGAGCACCAGGACCCGGTCCGCCAGGAAGAGCGACTCGCTGATGGAATGAGTGACCATCAGGACGGTCTTCTGCCGCCGCTGCCAGATGTGCGAGAGTTCGGTCCACATGCGTTCGCGGGTAAGGGCATCCAGGGAGCCGAAGGGTTCGTCGAGCAGGAGAATATCGGGATCATGGATGAGGGCGCGGGCGATGGCCACACGCTGGGCCATGCCACCCGAAAGGTCACGCGGCCAGGAGGTCTCAAAGCCCTGCAATCCGACCAGGTCGATCAACTCCTGGGCACGCAGCCGGGCTTCATCGGGAGAGACGCCCTGAAGTTCCAGGGGCAGGGTGATGTTTTCGAGGGCAGTGCGCCAGGGCATCAGGTTGGATTCCTGGAAGACCATGCCGATCTTCGGCTTTCCGCCGGCAAAGGTGAAGGAGCCGGAGGTGGGTGCGAGCAACCCGGCCAGGATGCGCAGCAGGGTGGATTTACCGCTGCCCGAAGGACCCAGCACGCACACAAATTCGCGCGGTTGGATGGAGAACGAGAGCCTATCGAGCGCTTCCGAGACCTCCGTTGGGGTCGAGGAAGGTGACGCTCAATTCGTGGACAGTGAGGATGGGATCGGGCATGGCATTCGGGGCGAAGGAAATCCTGTTGAGGTTATTCGTGAATGATCTCTACAGGTCTTTATGGAAGGAACTGGTTGGTAAATGCTTTTGAAACGATCCAGCGGCTGGGTCAGCAAGCCCATCTCGAGCAGTGTGTTCTGCATATTTTCCCAGGCAGCCTGGTTGGATTCACCCAGGCGTGCGGCTTTCCACAGGTCGATGGAGGTCGAAAGGACTTGTTTTTGGATGGTCGCATCGGCCTGGGCGAGGCTGGAGACGTAGCCCAGGGAAACCTGGTAGGCCGCTTCGGGGTCCGCGATGGTATCGGAGATGCCGTGCAAAAGCGCGGCGACCATGCCGCGCACCAGCGTCGGGTTCGAGGCTGCCGTGGTCTCATTGGTGATCAACCCATTGGAGGCAAGCTGGACATAATCGGCAACGCGCAGCTCGGTCAGGTTATATCCCTGGGAGCGTAACTGGATCGGCTCGTTGTTGGTGTAGACCGAGACGGCCTGGTCGCGGCCCTGCAACCAGCGACGCCACCTGGGTATAACCAATGGAGTCGAGGGTCACGTCGGTCTCTTTCAAGCCACCGGCATGGAGCAAGGCTTGCAAACCGATGTAATTGGCGCCATAAGGGCCCGGCAAACCGATGGTCTTGCCGCGCAGGTCAGCGGGAGTGGAAATCCCCTGGTCTGCCATGGAGACCACCGAGACCGGGTACTGCTGGTACCAGGCAGCCACGTAAACCACGGGCAGTCCCTGGGCGCGGGCGAGCAGCACCTGTTCGCCGGAAACCACGGCGAATTGGAGTGTATTCGCGCCCACCAGATGCGGTTGCCTGGGTTTCGTCCTGGTAGGCAAACTCGATCTCGATCCCGGCGTCCGCAAAATATCCCTTCTGGGCAGCCACGTAGAGTGGGGCGAACTGGATATCCGGGATGTAGCCAAGCGACAGCTTGATATGGGTGAGGGTTGGGGTGGATTTCTGCCCGCAAGCTGACAGCAGGACTAGGCTGCGATGGCAACCTAAATATTTTTTCATACACACTCCCGTACACAACCTAGGAAAGAACCAAATCAGCGAACGAACGGTTCCCGCCAGATGAGCAATTTCCTTTCCAAAAATGAAACCAGACCATACAGCGCCAGCGCCAGAGCGATCAGGGTGAAGACTGCCACAAAGACCAGGGCAGTATCGTACTGCCCGCGTCCCAACGTTGACCAGGAAACCAAGTCCGCGGTCGGAACCGACCAGTTCGCCCACCACCGCCCCGATGACTGAAAGCGTAGCCCCGATGCGCAGCCCGCCCAGTAAGACCGGAAGCGAGGCAGGCAGCTCGAGCATGCGCAGGGTTTGGGGACGGGTGGCGTGCAGGGATTGCATCAGGTCGTGGAAGGGACGCGGCACCGCCCGCACTCCCACCACCGTGTTGACCAGCACCGGGAAGAAAACGATCAATGCGCAGATCAGCACCTTGGAGAAGATGCCGGGTCCAAACCAGATGACCAGCAAGGGGGCAATGGCAACGACCGGGATGGCCTGGGTGGCAACCAGGTAGGGGGAAACCAATTGTTCGAACAGACGGCTCTTGGCGATGGCATAACCGAGGATCACGGCAGCGGTCGTCCCGGACCAGCAGCCCAAGCAGGACTTCCGTCAGGGTGGCGGCCGTGTGCAGGATGAGGGTGCCATCCGCCAGCGCCTTCCAAAAGCGGACGGCGACCTGCCCGGGTGCAGGCAGGATGAAGGCAGGCAGCCCGGCGAAGCGGCTGATCAGCCACCACGCCAGCAGGGCTGCGCCCAGGGATGCAAAAGCCGTCCAGCGCAGGAAGGGGCGGGAGTTGCGGAAAGGTTTACGGAGAATTTTCCAATCCATGGATAAAAAAAGCCTCGTCCACAGGAACGGGGCAGGCGCGTTTCATCGATAAAAAAACCCGGAAGCAAGTTCCGGGGCGGATAGACAAAACAGACCAAGGCTGGTCGTGTCTTCACCTTCTCTTATCCGGACTGTCACGGTCGGCTACGGAATTCACTGGTCGGGCGAGTGTCACCGTATCATGCGCAAATGCGCTCGTGGGCTTTACCACCGGTCGGGAATTGCCTTGCATCGCACCAAACATTATCCGGTGCTGTGCAGGGGTCACCCTGCCCCGAAGGTCGAATATTCAGTTGCTGGGATTATACTGCAAATAGTTATTAAAAATACGGCAGAGGAATTCTCATAACAGGCTTGACTCTCAAGTCTCTTGAGGTTGTATATTAAGGGCAGATGATAATCACATATATTCTTGGGCTCGGAGAACTACCAAATGATTCGAATTGGTGATTTTAGCCGCATCAGCCAGACACCGGTCAGCACCCTGCGATACTATGATGAGGTCGGCCTGCTCAAGCCTGTCGAAGTCGATCACTTCACCGGCTACCGCTACTACAAGTTCGACCAGTTGGCGCGCCTGCAGCGTATCCAGGCATTGAAGAACCTGGGCTTCTCGCTCGAGGAGATCGCCCGCCTGCTGGCAGACAATCTGCCAGCCCAGCAGGTGCACGAGATGCTGCGGAGCAAGCGCGCAGAACTGCACGAGCAGGTGCAGGGCAATCACGAACAGATCGAACGCTTGGACGCCTGGTTGAAACAGATCGAGAAGGAAAACAACATGACCGCTTACTCAATTCGCACTGCCCACATCGATACCGATCTACCCGATATCGTGCGCATTACCAACCCTTACGAATACCAGCCGATCACGGTCGACCAGCTACGCGAGTGGTTCCAATATAACCCGCTTGGACGAGTTCAGCAGCGCCTGGTGTCGGTCGACGAAAATGATGCCGTCACCGGTTACGGTGGGTATGTCCACCAAGCCGATGATCCCGACCACCACTTCACGGTATGGGTCATCGTCGCCCCGGACTGCCGCGTTCAGGGGATCGGTTCGGCCTTATGGGATACCCTGGTGAAGGACTTGCAGGAACGAGGCGCGATTCGCCTTTCTTCGGATGTCCTCGACAACGAGCCGCAGAGCCTGGCCTTTGCCGAGCACCGTGGTTTCGCCATCGACCAGCATTTTTTCAACTACGAGCTCGACCTGACCACCTTTGACGAGACGCCTTATCTACCGACGATCTCCACCCTCGAAACCCAGGGCATCCGCTTCTGCGCGCTGGCTGATTTTCCTGACACCCCGGAGACGCGTCGAAAGCTCTATGATCTGAACACCAGCTATGTGCTGGAAAACCCTGAACAAAGAGCTCCCTGGACTTTTCCTAGTTTCGAGGAATTCGTGATCCAGGCGCCGTGGTTCCGTCGTGAAGGACAGCTCCTGGCTGTCGATGGCGATCAATGGATCGGTATGGCCCCGGTCAGCCTGACTCCTGAAACCCACAGCGCGCACAACCTGCACACCGGCGTATTACCCGCATACCGCGGGCGGAAGATCGCCACATCTCTAAAAGTCCTGGCTGCCCGGTATGCCCGCCAGAACGGGGCACTCAGCATCTTGACCGACAGCAACTTGCGCAACGCACCCATCCTGGCGATCAATCGCAAAATGGGTTACAAGTCTCAGCCCGGGAAATACACACTTGTCTGCGAGTTGTAGGATTATCCTAGTGGCTAATTTTTTTGACCATTGCAATCGCGACTGAAGTCGCTACTACTCTAACTCCCCGTTAAACGTTCAGGGACGGATCTCTCCGTCCCTGACTGGTGACTTGCTTCGTTATGCCTTGAGGATGGCTGTATCGGCCACCGGGCAGACGGCCTGGCACTGCGGGGTATCGAAATGGCCAACGCATTCCACGCAGGTGGCAGCATCAATCAGGTAAGGGGTACCTTCGGTGATCGAGTTGGTCGGGCATTCCGGGACACAAGCGCCACACGCAATGCACTCATCAGTAATTTTCATTGCCATGGAAAACACTCCTTGAAGTAATTCGGATAACTATCGTCCTAAATTTACTTTATCGCCGGTTGCATGTCAAATGACGAATGTCTTTGAATTGACTGCTTTTGTCACAGGTCTTAAATGGATCTCAATGGGTCAATTCCCAGATTCATGTGTTCCCTTTTAATTGGGAGCGGATTTTCCCGGCTGTTTCCTGGAAGGCAGCCAGGCGCTCGCGCTCTTTGCGGACGACCGCCTCGGGCGCCTTGTTGGCAAAGTCGCTGCCGAGCAATTTCTCCAGCCGGTCGATCTGGACCTGGTTGGCAGACAGTTCTTTGTCGAGGCGGCTGCGCTCCTCTTCCACATCGATCATGCCGGAAAGCGGGATGTAGATTTCCAGCGGACCGGCAACAAGTGCGATGCTGTTTTCCGGCTTCGTCAGGAAGAGAGGCAAGAATCGAAAGGAGGGATGGATCGAGCCCGGCGAGCGCCGCAATGACCGAGGCCTGCTCTTTCAACAGGGTCGTCTTTTCCCCGCCCGCAAAGGTGGCAGGAATGCGCCGGGCAGGGCTGACCTTTTTCTCGGCGCGCAGGTTGCGAATCGCGCGGACCGCATCCTGGATCAGTGAAAAATCCACGACCCTGGAGGGTTCCCATGCTTCCATGGGGCGCGGCTCCGGCCAAGGGGCGATGATCAGCGCCTCAGGCCAGTCTTTCGCCAACCTGCTCAGCGGCGATGACCGCAGGGCAGCCCGCAAGTGACCCCACAGCTCCTCGGTCACGAAGGGAGTGATGGGGTGCAGCAACCGCAGGGAAATGTCGAGCACGCGTGCCAGGGTACTGGCGGTGTTGAAGGAGCGCTGCCCGCCTTCTGCCATTTGCAGTTTCGCCACTTCCACGTACCAGTCGGCAAAATCGTTCCAGAAGAATTCGTAGACCTGGCGCCCGGCCTCGCCGTATTGGTAAGCCTGGAACAAACGCTCCACTTCACGGACCAGGGATTGCAGCCGCGCCCAGATCCAACTATCGGCAAGGGTCCAATCAGACTGAATATCAGCCGGGGAGGATATGGGTTTATCGTTGGATGGTGATGCGCCGCCAGCGGGTGCCAGGCTGTTGATGGCCGAGACCACGAACCGGCCTGCATTCCAGATCTTGTTGGCAAAGTTGCGGTTGCCTTCCACCTTTTTCAGGCTGATGTTCGAATCGTTGCCCGGAGTGGAGCCAACCAGGAGGGTGAAACGCAGGGCATCGGTGCCGAACTCTTCCATGACCGGCAGAGGGTCTATGCCCGTGCCCTTGCTCTTGGACATTTTCTGCCCTTCCTCGTTACGCACCAGGCCATGCAGGTAAACGGTCTCGAACGGTACTTTACCGGTAAATTCCAGCCCATCCATGATCATGCGCGCCACCCAGAAGAAGAGAATGTCGTAAGCGGTCTCCATCATCGTGGTGGGATAGAAGTATTTTAGATCGGGAGTCTGCTCCGGCCAGCCGAGCGTGGAGAACGGCCAGAGCCCGGACGAGAACCAGGTATCCAATACATCCGGGTCCTGGTGGATGTTCCTGCTACCGCAATGGGCACAGGCAGATGGATCGAGGCGGGTGCAGGTCTGCTTACCGCAGTCGTCGCAATACCAGACCGGGATGCGGTGTCCCCACCACAACTGGCGGGAGATGCACCAGTCCTTGATATTCTCCATCCAGTTGAAATAAACTTTTTCGAAGCGTTCGGGAATGATGCGGACGCGTCCATCCCGGACGGCCTCCAGGGCGGGTTTCGCCAGCGGCTCGATCTTGACGAACCACTGTTCCGAGATCATCGGTTCAACGATCTCACCCCCGCGCTGCGAGTGGGGGACGTTGATGGTATAGGGTTCCTCCTTGATGACCAGTCCGGCGGTGCGCATATCGGCCCAAATTTTTTCTCGGCAGACAAAGCGGTCGAGACCGGCGTAAGGTCCGCCGGTTTCAGTCACCTTCGCCTCGCGGTCCAGCATCGATAGGATCGGCAGTCCATGCCGCTGGGCGATGGCATAGTCGTTGGGGTCGTGACCGGGAGTGATCTTGAGCGCCCCCGTGCCAAACTCGCGCGTGACGTAATCATCAGCGATGACCGGGAATCTCGCGTCCCAAAATCGGCACCACCACTTTGCGCCCGATGAATTCCTGGTAACGCTTGTCATCGGGATGGACGGCAACTGCAGTGTCAGCCAGGATGGTTTCGGGGCGGGTGGTGGCAACCGGGACATATTGATCCGACCCGGAGAGCATGTATTTGAAATAATACAATTTGCCGGGCTCTTCGGAATACTCCACTTCCAGGTCGCTGACCGCGGTTTTCAGACCTGGCGACCAGTTGATGAGGCGCGGGCCGCGGTAGATGAGACCTTTTTCGTAGAGGCGTACGAAGGCTTCGCGCACTGCTTTCGAAAGACCCTCATCGAGGGTGAAGCGCTCGCGCTCCCAGTCGCAGGAGGCGCCGATCTGGCGGATCTGGCTGGTGATGATCTGGTGATATTTGGCCTTCCAGGACCAGACCCGCTCTACGAATTTTTCACGCCCAAGTTCTTCGCGGGTGACCTCCTCGGTGCGCAGCAGGTCTTTTTCCACCTGCAGCTGGGTGGCGATGCCGGCGTGGTCGGTGCCGGGCACCCACAGGGAGGGGATGCCCTTCATGCGGTGATAGCGGATCATCAGGTCTTCCATGGCAACGAACATGACGTGACCGATGTGGAGTTCACCGGTTACGTTGGGCGGCGGGATGGAAATGACGAAGGGTTTTTTGGACGGGTCGAAACCAGGGCGGTTGGGGTCGTTGGAGGGCCGGAAGTATCCGCCCTGCTCCCACATCTTGTACACGCGCGGCTCGGTGGACTTGAAATCGTAGGCTTTGGGTAACTGGTATTCGGTCATACCTGGCTCCTTCCCTTAATACAAAACGCCCGTATCCTGGTGAGGACGGCGGGCGCCGCGGTACCACCTCAATTCACCCGTTAGGGTGCACTCTGTGCCTGACGATCATCAGGCTGGTCTGTAACGGGACCGCCCGTGCTGTTCTACTCTCGATTGGATTTCTTCAGCACATGGACCGTGCGACTTCGGCAGGGGGTTGCTGTGGAGGCTTCCAGCCAGGGCCTTCCTTCTCTATCAGCATGCCGGGCTGCCTACTCCTCACGGCATTCTTGGGCAGATTATACAGAGTCCGGGGAGGTGAGTCAAGCGTTTATTTGGTAGTCATGATTGCTTTAAATATAGCGAATACCTAAACCCCATCCCCCTTTCCCTGAAGGAAGGGGGAATAACAGTAAAAACAAGGAATTGCAGGTTTCGCTTGCAATTCCTTGTTTTTACACATACTTTAAGATGGATATTTATCGCCAGATCAAATTATCGTGAAATTATTTAACTATTGCCCCGCTTCTTTTATGGTATCCTTGACTTACCACTTTTCTTGCTGGAGAGACCATGTACATTGCCATCGAGGGAGTCATCGGGGTAGGCAAGACCACCCTGGCACGCATGCTGGCACCGAGCTTCGAAGCGGAACTGCTGCTCGAGGTCTTCGAGGAAAACCCATTCCTTTCCGATTTCTATGCCGACCGGGCCCGGTACGCCTTCCAGACCCAGATCTTCTTTCTCCTGAGCCGTTACCACCAGCAGCGGCGTGGGGTTACAGCGCTGATCGAATCCGGAAAGAGCCTGATCTCCGATTACACGTTCGCAAAAGACTCGCTTTTCGCCCGCATCAACCTGCAGGGCGATGAACTGGAAATGTACAAGCGCGTGCACGAGGCGCTGGCTGAAAAAATCCCGATGCCCAACTTGCTGGTCTACCTGCGCGCCGACACGGATGTGTTGATGCAGCGGATCGCCCAGCGCGACCGCAGCTATGAGCGCAACATGGAACGCAATTACATCGCTGACCTCAACCGGGCTTACGAAGAATTCTTTTCGAGACCTTATGACGGCACACCTGTGCTGACCATCGACACCAACCCGCTGGATTTTGTGCGCAACCCGGGCGACCTCGGCATCATCGAGAACCGCATCCGCGAGAAACTGATCCTGCCGCCATTCCAGCCATTCCTGATCGCCCGCTAGGGAATTATTGGATGCGTATCACCCGTGAGACGCTCACCCGCATCGCCAAAGAAACCGCCTTGAAGCGTGCCAACGCGGACCCCGGCCTGGTGGCAGCTTACCTGACCGGTTCCTTGCGGACAGAGAACCCATTCCTCGGCAACTCGACCGATATCGATATGGTGCTCGTCCACCTCGGCGAAGTAACCACCCGCCGCGAGATCGTGGCGCTTACGCCCGAAGTCCACCTGGATATCGTGCATAACCCGCGCAGCGAGTACGAAAAACCGAAGGAACTGCGGGTGCATCCCTGGCTGGGACCCGATCTCTACGACTCGCTGCCCCTCTATAACACCCAGCATTTCTTCGAATTCGTCCAGGCAGGCGTGCGAGCCGGTTACGATGAACCGGTGAACGTGCTGGCGCGCGCCCGTCGAAATGCCGACCACGCCCGTCAAATCTGGAGCGGCCTTGGGCTCAGCCAGGAGACCGGACCGACCCGGCTGCTTTCGTACCTGAAAAGTGTCAACCATGCTGCCAATGCGATCGCGGTATTAACTGGCAGACCGCTGGCAGAGCGGAGGTTCCAGCTCCAGTTTGCGGAACGGGCCGAGGCAGCCGGCGTGCCTGGTCTCACCGCCGGACTGGACGGGCTGCTTGGCAGCGGACAGGTTGATGCCGAATCATTGAGGGCGTTTCTCCCCGATTGGGAGCAGGCGTTCGTCGAAGCGGCCAGCCGGGACCAGGTGAATCTTAATATCGCCGTGCCACGCCTGGGATATTACAAACTTTCATTCGAGGCCATGCTGGCGGGTGATTCTCCAATGACAGTCCTCTGGCCACTGGTGCACACCTGGACGTTATCGGCCGCAGTGCTTTCACCAGAGCACCAGGCAAAATGGATGGCTGCCTGTGAAACCCTGGGACTGGCAAGCGAAGCGTTCAATGAGCGCATGGAGGGGTTGGATCATTTCCTGGATACCGTCGAGGAAACACTTGAAAATATGGCTGCAAGACAGGGAGTTTGACCCCACCCATGGGCTTGTCCGCCCCCGGAAAAATCAGCAGAACTGTGGATAACTGCCCTTAATCTGTGGATAACCCGCGCGGAAAGTGGATAAGTCGCTCAATTGTTCGAAAAATGAACCCCCATATACAGGGGACGGGGATGTGAAATAACTGGAGAAATTTCCCAGCTCGATTGATTATGTTGTCGGAAATAAAAAGTGGGTGATCTTTTCAGTGACTTATCCACAAGGTCAACTCCTGCAGATGTTCATGGGAACACCAGCCATATGGTTCCGGTTTGCAGACCACGCCAGCAGTGACGGCTTTTTTTATTTATCCACTTATCCACAGGCTCTACTACAGATACTATTAACTATTATAAATATAATGATGGTTAATAATCTGAAGGAGGGAATCCAACCAATAAATAGTTGCACTTTATCCAAATAATTGTATAATGTCCTTTTATATAATTGAAAGGAGGCGCCCGGTTCTGATACTATTTTTGCCTTACGCCAAAAACCAAACATAACCAACCGATTAATCCAATAGGAGAGAGATTGTGAAACGCTCAATGTTGTTCCTCATTTCGCTGGTTGTTGTGACCAGCATGATCCTGACGGCTTGCGGCCCCGCCGCTACCACTGTAGCTCCGGCCACATCCGTTCCCCCGACAGCCGTACCTCCCACAGCGGTCCCAGCCACAACCGTGCCCTTCGTACCTTTGAGCCTGGCCGCCAAGGATTGCACGTACGGTGGTGAATTCTCCAAGATCGAAGCTATCGACGCCAACACTGTAAAATTCACCCTTTGTTACCCTGACCCGGCCTTCCTGTCGAAGATCGCCCTGGCTTCCTTCGGGATCCAGCCCGCGGCTTATTTGACTTCGACCGGCGGCGGTGGTACCGGCAGCGCCTTGCTGACCACCCCGATCGGCACTGGGCCCTACATGGTGACCCAATGGCAAAAAGGCCAAGAGTTGGATTTGGCTGCATTCCCCGATTACTGGGGGACTAAAGCCCTCACCAAGACCCTGGTCTTCCGCTGGAGCGCAGAATCCGCCCAGCGCCTGCAGGAACTGCAAGCAGGCACAGTGGATGCAATTGACAACGTTGGCCCTGCTGATTTCCCGACTGTACAGGCGGATACAAGCCTTAAATTACTAAATCGAGAAGCGATGAACGTCATGTACATCGGCATGAACAATACCTACCCGCCCTTCGACAAAGTGGAAGTGCGGCAGGCGATTGCCATGGGCATTGACCGTCAGCGCATCATCGATAACTTCTATCCGGCGGGCTCCACAGTTGCAGATTATTTTACCCCCTGCTCGATCGTCAATGGCTGCGTGGGTGATAAATTTTATTCCTTTGACCCAGTAGCTGCTAAAGCCCTGCTGGCCCAGGCTGGTTACCCGGACGGCTTCCAGACCGAACTGGCTTACCGCGACGTAGTACGCGGCTACCTGCCGAACGTTGCCAACGTGGCCCAGGATATCCAGGCGCAGTTGAAAGCCAACCTGAATATTGACGCCAAGATCGTGGTCATGGAGTCAGGCGCCTTCATCGACGCTGCCAACAAGGGCGAACTGCAAGGCCTGCACCTCTTGGGCTGGACCGCAGATTATCCAGACCAGACCAACTTCGTGGACGTGTTCTTCGGAACGGGTGCCAACAAGAGCTTCGGCACCACCTATCCGGACATCATCGCCGCTTTGAAGCAGGGCGCGGCTGTGGCGGATCCCGCCGCACGCGAGCCGTTCTACGTAACGGTCAACAACCTGCTCAAACAGTACGTGCCGACCCTCCCGGTTGCGCATGGTGGTTCTGCCGTAGCCTACAAGGCATCCGCGACTGGTGCGAATGTTAGCGCCCTCGGCGACGAGGTATTTGCAGGTGTACAGATCCCCGGACAGGATACCTTCGTCTGGATGCAGAACGCCGAACCGATCTCGCTGTACGGTGCAGATGAGAGCGATGGCGAGTCATTGCGGCCTTACATCCAGATCACCGAAGGCCTGTACGGGTTCAAGACCGGCACCACCGAGGTCGTACCTGTGCTCGCGACCGCTTGCACGCCCAATGCCGACCTGACTGAGTGGACCTGCGCTCTTCATCAGAATGTAAAATTCCATGACGGCACCACCATGAACGCCAATGATGTGGTGGAAACCTTCATCGTGCAGTGGGATGCTTCGAACCCGCTGCATAAGGGCAACACCGGCGAATTTTATTATATGAATACCCTGTTCGCCGCCTTCCTGAACGCTAAATAATAGTTAACTGTTTTTGGAAGGAATAACCTGATAACGACCCCCGGTGAGACATTTCCTCACCGGGGGTTCATGGAAAAAGATGTTTACTTATATCCTGCGTCGAGTCTTATCCAGTCTACCCGTACTGATTGGGATCCTTTTTGCAACTTTTGCCCTGGCGCGCCTCCTGCCCGGTGACCCCTGCCGCGCCGTCCTGGGCGAAAGGGCAACAGATACGATCTGTAATGAATTCCTGCACCGGCACGGGTTGGACAGACCGATCCCGGTCCAATTTGCGGTTTATGTGGATGAAATTGCCCACGGTGATTTCGGGGTCTCGTTTCGCTACAGCGAGACAGTCGGTCAGCTTCTTGTGGAACGGCTGCCAACCACCATCGAGCTTACTTTTTGCGCACTTATCCTCAGCATCGTCATCGGTATTCCCCTTGGAATTATTTCAGCAGTGCGGCACAACTCCTGGGTCGATGTGTTGACCATGACCTGGGCGAACATCGGGGTTTCGATGCCGGTCTTCTGGCTGGGATTAATGCTGGCATTCGTTTTTTCACTACTGCTCAAGGGAACTCCATTTGTGCTGCCACCTTCCGGCCGGCTGACAGCAGGTGTTCTGGCACCCACCTTTGCCCAAGCCTGGGGCTTGAACGTACCAGCGCACGGTTTCATGGCTGCAGTGGTTGAATTCATCGGCCGACTCAACATTCTAAATGCCATCCTGACCGCCAATTGGAAGCTGCTTGGGGATGCACTCAAGCACCTGATCCTGCCCGCCATGGCGCTCGGCACGATCCCAATGGCGCTGATCGCCCGCATGACCCGCTCGAGCATGCTGGATGTACTCGACCAGGATTACATCCGCGCGGCGCGCGCCAAGGGTTTGAGGAAGAGCAAGGTAGTGCTAAAGCATGCCTTCCGCAACGCCCTGCTTCCACTGGTCACCGTGATCGGACTACAGTTGGGCGGCCTACTGGGAGGGGCGGTGCTCACCGAAACTGTGTTCAACCTCTCAGGGATGGGCCGCACCTTATATGATGCCATCACCGCCCGCGACTACGGCATCGTGCAGGCATTCACGGTGGTAATTGCTGTTTTCTTCGTGCTCCTAAACCTGATCGTTGATATTTCGTACGCTTACCTCGACCCTCGCGTTCAGTTGAAGTAGGGACTTATCCATGACGATAACTGAAGCACCTATAGCCAAACTGGACAGCGAAGGTAGTTCAAATTTATCGGTCAGCCTGTGGCAGATCACCTGGCGGCGGTTGTTCCGCCGCAAATCCGCGCTGGTGGGAATGGGAATTTTAGGGTTTCTGGCCTTCATCGCGTTAACAGCCCAGTGGCTGGCTCCCTACGATCCATACACACCCCTGATTGGCATCGAACCGGTCACCATGCGCGCCGCGCCTTGTATCCACCTGTTCGGCTGCCCGGCGGACCACGCACAGCACCTGATGGGTATCGACGGCAACGGGCGCGATGAGTTCAGCCGCATGCTTTACGGGGCACGCCTCAGCCTGATGATCGGTTTATCGACCGTGACATTTGCCATCATCATTGGGACCTGCCTGGGAGCCATTGCCGGGTACGTCGGCGGCTGGTGGGACAATATCATCATGCGCGTCATGGACGTGCTGCTGGCATTCCCCTCCCTGCTGCTCGCCATCGCCATCGTAACCATGCTCGGTCCGGGGCTGATCAATGCCCTGCTGGCCATTGGCATCGTCTCCATCCCTTCTTATGCACGTGTAGTGCGCTCCAGCGTATTGATCGTCCGAGAGACCGATTACGTCTCTGCTTCGAAGGCGATTGGCGCCAGCACGATCGCAATTTTATTCCGGCACATCCTGCCCAACGTGCTGACCCCCCTGATCGTCCAGGGCACATTGGGGATTGCCACTGCCATCCTCGACGCGGCAGCCCTTTCGTTCCTTGGTTTGGGGGCACAACCACCGACACCTGAGTGGGGCTCCATGCTCGGCGCTGAACGCAACCAGGTCTTTACGGCACCCCACCTGGTCTTCTATCCCGGGCTGGCAATCATGCTGACCGTGCTCTCATTCAACCTGCTCGGAGACGGCTTGCGGGATGCCCTTGACCCTCGGCTCGCCCATGCCAGCGGATAATCAGGAATAAGGGGACAAGCCTTTTCATGCACGCCCCACGAGTCACCTCGTGGGGCGTTATTTTTCAAAATGCGCTGATGATCTTTTCTAAACCATTATTGGCGACGACCCATCGACCAAAAATGGAAGCTTATGCGATATACCCAAAGAATTGTATAATGTTCCTTACCCTTGGAGTATAGTTGTGGAAGGCGGGGTTTATATATAGATTTCCGACCCATAGGAGAATGATGGTCAGGCGCTCATTGCTTTCGTCGCTGCCGGTGTTCATTGTAACCTGCCTGTTCATGACAGCCTGCGGTCCCGCCGTCACCAGCGTGATTCCGGCAACCTTGGTGCCCTCCACAGCAGTGTCCCCTACCCAACTCCGCTTACCAGCGGTCCCATTCCCTTCCCAAATGGGGGAAAATCTGTCACCGGGGCGTGGTCGCAGGAACCCGATTACATCGTCCCGTACTACACCAGGATGCAGGAGGCTTTCACCATCACCCAGATGACCCTTGCCGGCCTGGGCGAGTGGGATTACCTGGGCAACTTCGTACCGGAGCTTGCCGCGGATGTAGTACCGAGTGCTGTCAACGGCGGCATCTCCTCCGACGGGCTGACCATCACCTGGAAACTCAAGCCCGGCTTGTTGTGGTCGGATGGGCAGCCGCTCACCTCCGCGGACGTCCTGTTTACCTGGCAATCCATCATGGACCCTAGAAACACCCCGCTCAGCAGGGTGGGGTACGACAAGATCGCAAGCATCGACATACCCGACTCCACGACCGCCGTGCTTCACTTCAGCGAGTTGTTCCCGGCCTGGCAGACCCTCTTCACCCAGGGTCCCGATAACGCCGGTGCCATCTTGCCGCAGCATATCCTGCAAGGCAAGACCACCCTGGAGTCCGACCCATTTATTCATTGGCCCACCGTCGCCTCCGGTCCATGGGTTATTACTGAATGGGTGGCTGGCGATCATATGACCCTGCTGCCCAACCCAAACTTCTATGCGGGACGCCCCAGGTTGGATCGAGTCATGATCCTGTTCGTGCCCGACAAGGAGACCGCCCTGGCTTCGCTTCAGACCGGCGATGCGGACTGGTACCCGGATTTTTCTGAATCCGATATCCCCACCGTGTTGCCTCTCGAACCGGCCATCCATTTGCTGGTCAAACCCGGTTTTGATTACGAGCAGTACATCTTCAACCTGGGCACCACCACCGGGGCGACCCTGGTGGATGGCAGCCTGACAGGCGAGAGTGACGTGAACGGCTTTTGCCCATTCAAGGACGTGCGCGTCCGCAAAGCCATCACGCTGGGCATTAACCGCCAGGTGATTGCCAATGCCCTTTTGAACAACGCCACCAGGGTGCCCGCCAGCCAGTGGCCGAACTCCGCCTGGACCAATACCAGCCTGGTGGCGGACCTCTACGATCCCGAGGGAGCCAAGACACTCCTGGATGAAGCCGGATATGCGCCCGATCCGGCCAATAACGACATCCGGCACGGCATGTGCAATGGGAAAGATGTCAAGCTGTCCATCAGATTCAAGACCACCGACGAACAGATTAGGATGGACGAAGCCGCTTTGGTCGCGGCAGACCTGGCAAAGATCGGCATCGGGTTCAAGCCCACCTTCCTTCCGGCAGCGACGTTCTATGCATCTTATTCAAACGGGGGGACTTTGCCGCGTGGAACCTTCGATATGGCCGGTTTTCCCCAGGAATTTTTCCCCGACCCCATGTCGGGAGTGATGGAAAACTATTCATGCGCAACCGTCCCGACCGCTGCCAACCCGGGTGGGCAGAACTCCCAACAGCTCTGCGATCCCGTCCTGGACCAGATGATGGAGGCCGTCAATGCATCCGCGGACCCGCTTATCCGCAAGGCCGCGCTGGATGATCTGCAGAAGTATATTTTCGACCAATACTATGGGATCATCATGTACGTCCATGCCAGCGTTTGCGGTATTACTGATCGCTTCGACCCCGGTCCCTTCAGCTTCGCCAGCGGGATGGACTGGAACTCCGAAGTCTGGGATGTCAAGACGCCCTGAGGATCAAAAAATCCATGTCTGATTCATTCAGATTCGACGAATTAACCTGGCCTGAAGTGGCGGCCCTGCGGCGCGACACACCCCTGGTCCTGCCGCTCGGAAATATACCTGACCCGACTTCCCTCTCCCTCTTGGTTAAGACGACCCAGCCGGTAGGGATCCTGCCATCCATCCCCTTTGGCTGGAAGGGCAGCGGGCTGGAGGTGCACGAGCAGGTTTTTGGGGCACTGGTATGCAACCTGGTTGGGAACTTATTGGAAGACGGTTTCACCTCCGTGCATGTGTTGACACCTGCTGGTTTGAACCTGGGAGGCGCTATACCAACCCTGGAATTGTCATCCCTGGATACGGCAACCCTGGCGCTCCCGGTGGAGCACGACAAGGTGGTGATCATTCCCACCGGTCATACCGAACAACACGGCTATCATGCGCCGCTGTCCACCGACACGCTCATCATCGAGGCCATTGCAAAGGGAACTGCCCTTGCCATTCCCGGGCAGGCGTTTTCGCTGTCGGTCTTTCCATACGGAGTGAGCACACACCGGCGCTCATTCCCCGGCACCTTCAATGCGGGCGGACGCGCCTTCGAGGACTTCTGGCTGGCGGTGATCGACACACTGGTGAAAAACGGTTTCACCCGCTTCTACCTGGTGAACGGGCACGGCGGCAGTTCTTCGTTCCTGGTTAACGTGGTCAAGTACGCCGGGGAGAAATACCCGCAGATCTTTTGCGCCACTGCATTCCTTTACCTGTCCGGTCCGCAGGGAGTGGCTGCGCTGGAAGCCAAACGGGAATCCAGGCTGGGCGGGATGGGGCACGCCTGCGAACTGGAGACTTCGCTCATTTTGCATCTGCGCCCGGAACTGGTTCATCTCGAGCGTGCCGTGGACGAGATCGATTTCATCAGCACCCCCAACTATTACATGGATTGGATCGAGGGCGGCGCGCTGACCGCCAACCCGCCCTGGGAGGACGATACCCGCACCGGTGCGTATGGGGCAGGCAGCCTGGGGACAGCAGAAAAGGGGAAATATTGGCTGGAAGCCGCAATCGCCGAGAAGGTGGAACACGTGGGCGAGATCCACGAGCAGTACCGGCGCAGACGCGAACGAAGAGCAGTCGGTCATTCCAACGGCAGATAGGCATATATTTTTTTGCGCCGGATATGGAACACGGATAGATATTATTACCCCGCGCTGACGATCTCTCGCTCACTGCAGGGAGGTATTGACTTCAGAAACGAGGTACATCTCAATGAAAGCCCGTTGGAAAACGACCAGGAGTTCACTGTTTGATTAATCACTCGCTATTTACCACCCTGAAAAGCCTGCGCGGAAACCCGCGCGGGGTTGTGTATACCGAGCCGATATGGGGCATCCCATACAACCTTTACGCTCCGTATGTTTCGATTTACATGCTGGCGCTTGGCTTGACTGACAAACAAATTGGTCTTACTGTGAGCATCAGCTGGGGCTTTCAGATCATCATGGCGCTCTTGAGCGGCGTCGTCACGGACAAATTAGGCCGAAGGCGCACCACCCTGATCTTTGATATCCTGGCGTGGAGCGTTCCTGCGTTGATCTCAGCCCTGGCTCAAAACTACTGGTATTTCCTGGCGGCGGCAGTGACCAACAGCGTTTGGCGTTTCACCCACAATTCCTGGACCTGCCTGCTGGTGGAAGATGCCGATCAAGACCAGTTGGTCGATATTTACAGTTGGATCTATATTGCCAACATTGTCGTCGGCTTTATCGCGCCCCTGGCGGGAGCGTTCATCGGTGCTTTTTCACTGGTGCCAACCATGCGCGCCCTTTACATCTTTGCAGCGCTCATGTTCACCCTGAAAGCGTTCGTCACGTATTGGATGACCGAGGAGACCCGACAGGGTAAAATCCGCATGCATGAGACGCGTCACCAGAGCGTCCTGGATGTGCTGGGCGAGTATAAAGGGGTTGTGCGCACGGTGCTCCATTCTCCGCAGACGCTCTACACAGCCGGGATCCTGCTGGTACTTGGCATTTCCTCGATCATCAGTGGGAGTTTCTGGGCGATCATTGTGACCGAGAAGCTGCACGTTCCGGCCCAGTACCTGTCTTACTTTCCATTCATGAAATCAGCCATCATGCTGGTTTTCTTTTTCGTGGTGATGCCGCGGCTCGGAAGAATGCACTTCAAGCTGCCGCTGTTGTTCGGTTTTCTTGGTTATGTCCTCAGCCAGGTCCTGCTGGTCGCCGCCCCGGAACAGGGTTACTTCTTTCTTGTGATAAGCGTTTTCCTGGAAGCGTGCTGCTTTGCCGCGGTCAGTCCCCTGGTGGACAAGATGGTCGTGCTGACAGTTGATCCAAAGGAACGTGCTCGCATCCAATCGATCATCTATGTTGGCACGATCCTGATCACTTCCCCCTTCGGCTGGATCGCCGGAACCCTTTCTGAAATCAATAAGAGCCTGCCATTCATCTTAAACATCGTCCTGTTCACGTTGGGTGCATTGCTGGCAACCCTGGCTGGGAGAGCCTCCCAAAAAGCGCTGACGGCAGAAGTACCTGATACGGAAGCGGCAGTGACTTAAACCAAGTTTTATTTCCCCGGGCTGATGATCACCCTTGTCCCGATCACGGCCCAATCGTACAGCCATTTCGCATCGGTCGGGGACAGGTTGATACAGCCGTGCGAGGCGGCAGCCCCAAAATTATCGTGCCAGTATGCTCCGTGAAATCCGAAGTTTTGGGCATAGGTCATGAAATAGGGCACCTGCTCGATGTAATATTTGCTGGTGGAGGTTTCGGGGGGTAGGATGGAATTGTATTCCACCTTGTAAAGGATGTTGTAATCCCCCTCGAAGGTCCAATCGTTTGCACCGGTTGAAACCAGGGTGGCAAATATCAGCTTGCAGTCGTTGTAAACGCCGAGGGTTTGGGTGGCTATGTTGACGTAAATGAAACGACAGGCGCCCGCTCCAGCCTCCGCCGGGACCTGCGGGTTTACCAGTGCAACCTTATCCCCGGGCAGCCACTCGTCCGCGCCGACCGCGATATACCCAGGGTTTTGCGTCGGCACCGGGACCTCATGCACCACCTCGTAACGGGAGTAAGCCCGGACGGTCGTCCCGGCTGAGTTCACACTTTGGGTATCCGCCAGCACCCAGCCAAAACGGAAGTTCACGGTGCGGGTGAGCTCGAACCCGGCGAACGTGGAAGGGGTCAAAATTTGGAGGTCCGCCCCATCCATCCAGCCATTTTGGGTCAGGAAAAAGGTGCGACCATCATCGCTGGTCCGGGTGGCGGTGGTTGCCACGTAAGCAGGGGATTGGGGCAGTTGTCCGAAATTAAAGTCCTTCGCAACTGCGTCCTGCAAAGTGGCATAGACCCGGGCGCGTTTATTCATCACTTCGGCATATTGGAATTTCAACTGTCCAAGGGACGGATTGAGCGGTGTGTACCAGGCCGGTTCTGGCGTGGGCGTGATGGTTGGCGTTGAGGTCGGGACGAAAATGGCGGTCGCAGTCAGCGACGGGAGAGGGGTCCCCGTTGGGGTAGACGTTGAGACGGGCGTGGCAGCGGAGGCACATGAAACGAGAATCAGCACAAGAATCGAGAGAACAAAGACACGTCGCAACAAATTCCTTGGTGCAATAATAATTATTGGATCCTTCGTGGCTTTATGGTCAAAACGTTTATTTGTCATGCGATCTTCGGCCAATCGAGCAGCACCACTTCCGCCAGCAGGCGGGCATTGACATTGCGCTCCAGCTTTTCGATGGCTCCCTCTGCATCTCTGACCAGTTTAGTGGCTCCAGCCTGGGTCAACGTGGAGGCCAAATAATCGATGGAGTCGCTGTAATCCACGTTGGTGAGCGCGGATTTGGAACCGGAGAGGCGCAGGAGCACATCCCGCCAGAAAGAGAGCCACAAAACCAGGGTTTCTCGAAAGGGTTCTCCCGAGGCATGCTTCCGGTCGGTTAGTTTTTCTGCATAGGCAAAACGAACAGTCCGCGTGGACCGAAGCAGCTTTTGTATTTCGTCCAGGCGGTCCGCCCGGGATTTAAGCGCCTCTTTATCCCCCATCAGGCGCAGGGCATAACCGGGGCGTCCGCCGGAGATATGTGCCAGCAAGCTTGCGGTTGAATCGTCCATGTCGCGTTCTTTTAGATAAGCTTCCACCGCATCCACCGGCAGCGGGCGCAGACGCAGTGTTTCACAACGCGAAACAATGGTAGGCAGGAGCTGTTCGGCGTTATCGGCTGTCAGGATCAACACATCGTGATCCGCGGTTTCTTCAAGAGTTTTCAGCAGGGCGTTGGACGAGCTCGGATTGGCTTCCTGGAAGCGCAGTAAAAGTGAAACCCGGTATTTCCCCTGGTATGGCTTCAGGGATAGTGTCTGCCGCAGGGAGCGGATCTGCTCCACCTTCAGCGTGCCGCCTTCCTTTTCGGCCTGGACGATTAACAGGTCGGTGTACTGCTTCCGCTCGATCTGCCGGCAGGTTCGGCATTTTCCGCACGGGTCGCCGGGAGCGGGCGGGTTCGTACAGTTCAACGCCTGGGCGAAGCGCAGTGCCAGGGTCCGCCGCCCCAGCCCGGGAGGACCAGTGACCAGGTAGGCATGCCGGACAGAATCACGCGTGAGATGCTGCTTGAGCATCTCAACCGCCCATTCGTGTCCGAGAAGGTCCCAGTTTTTATCCATGCGTGTTCGTGATGCTTATTCGTGCGGTATTTACTCTTCTCCGGCGCGCAATCTCAAGTAAGAATCATAGCGCTGCGGATGCACCCTGCCTGCTTGCACGGCAGCCCGTACGGCACAGCCCGGTTCGGATTTGTGGCTGCAGTCGTTGAACTGGCAGTCCGACACCAGCGAAGCCAGCTCGGGGAAATAGCCATCCAGTTCCTCCGGTTCGGTATCCCACAATGCCAGCGAGCGCATCCCGGGTGTATCAGCGACGTAGCCACCGCCTTCCAGCGCGAACAATTGGCGCACGCTGGTGGTGTGCCGTCCCTTATTGACCGCCGCGCTGACCTCGCGCACTGCCAGCCCCAGCCCCGGCTGGACCGCGTTGAGCAGGCTGGATTTTCCCACCCCGCTCGGGCCGGCCAGCGCAGATACCTTGCCCGGTCAACCTCTGCGCGTAGTTCGTCCACACCCTGGCCGCTTTTGGCACAGGTATATATAACGAGGGTAACCGATTGGGGGGTAGAAGCCAAACATCTTCTCGGCCTCTTCCTGACCCACCAGGTCGATCTTGTTTGCCACGATGACCGCCGGCAGCTGCTGCTTTTCGGCAATGACCAGGAACCGGTCAAGCATGCGCAGGCGTGGGGCTGGACGCGCACAGGCGAAGACGAACACGGCCTGGTCGGGGTTGGCTAGAATGACCTGCTGGTAAATTCCCTGCGGTCGCGGGTCGAGCCGGACCAGGGAACTGCGGCGCGGTTCAACCGCTTCGATGCTCCCGGTACCGTCAGGCATGCAGGTGACTTGAACCCGGTCACCCACGGCGGCGATATCACCGACGTGCCTGCCCTGCTTAAGGCGGCCGCGCAGGTGACAGGTGAACGTGCCGTTTTCGGTTTGCACGCTGAAGAAGCCCGACTGGGAACGGACGATGCGTCCGGTGTCTTGCCGGGGGAGCGGGGCAAGGGATTCTGCGGTATGGTCGGGCATTCCCATGGACATACAAATCAGGGACCCGGGGTGGGGGTCGGTTGCGGCACGCCGTAATCCGGGTTGACCACGCCGAAACCCGATTCCCACGGGTAGACCGTCTGAGGTTTTCCGTTGAAGTAAATCTCCATCACCCGCCTCATGATCGGCGCCGCCCAGGTGGCGCCTTCGCCCTGGTTGTTGACGATCACTGCCACGGCGATATCAGGTTTGTCGGGCAGGTCAGCCAGGCTGTACCCGGCGAACCAGGCATGCGGGTCCGTTACGCCGCTTTCGGCGGTGCCGGTTTTGGCAGCCACGGGGAATGGGAAGCCCACGAACCTGGCATACGCTGTCCCTTTCGGGTCGGTGACCACGGTGCGCATGGCGTCCTGGATCACCTTCAGGTTTGCCGGGCTGACCGGCAGGGTGCCGTTCGCCTGGGGCTGGAAGATGGTGATCGCATCCCCGCTGACGGGCTGGACTTTTTCAACCAGCTGCGGGCGGAAGAGCGTGCCGCCGTTGGCGACCGCGGCAATGAAGGTGGCCACCTGCAGCGGTGTGACCTGCACGTCGCCCTGGCCGATGGCAATGCTGGTGGCATTGGTGCCGTCGGTGGGGTTGGGGATGGTGCCGTTCGATTCAGCCACCTGCTCGATCCCGGTGCCGCTGCCGAGCCCAAAGGATTTGGCCATGTCGGAGATGAGCAGTGCCCTTGCCATCGGTGTAAAGGGTGTAACCGATGTGGTAGAACCACGGGTCACATGAGCGCATCAAGCCCTGGGGAAGGGTCAGCACGCCGCTGGGAGGCCAGGAGGGACAGACGTCTCTCCCGGTCGCCAATTTCTGATCGTTGCAATATTCCTAGGTCCAGTCGTATAAAATGGGTCCGCTGGGTTGGAGATCCGTGAAGGCGTACTGGCAGTCCCAGGGTGCTCTGGGGGGTGAAGATCACCGCTTTCGAGGGCGGCTGCCATGGTGATGATCTTGAAAACCGAGCCGAGTGGATAGGTGCCCTGGGCGGCCCGGTTGAAAGTGGGCTGCTCGTCCATGTAGACCCGGTTGACATTGTTCAGGTCGTACCAGTTGGGATCAAACCCCGGAGAGGAGACCATGGCCAGCACCCGGCCGGTCTTGACCTCGATTACCACGAGGGCTCCGGGGAGACCGTCCATGGCAGCCTGGGCCTGTTCCTGGAAATCCGAATCAATGGTCAGGGTGATGGATGCGGCGGGTTCTGCATTGGTCTGAGCCAAGACCGTCTCATAGGTCCCATCTGCGGCGGTGACGTACAGTTTGGCTGCGTTTTGTCCATGCAGGTAGCTTTCACCCCATTTTTCGATGCCTTCCCAGCCGATCCGTTCCGCCCCGCTGTATCCGAGCCGCCGGTAGGCATTGTATTCTTCCGGGGAGATGAACAGGGTGTACCCGACCGCATTGGGGGCCAGGTTCGGTTCATAAAAACGGGAGGTATAAGCGCTGACCTGGACGCCGCTGTAACCGGTGATCCCGGAGGCATTTACCGCCGCGGCGCTGGCCTCGCCCACCGGCACGTAATTTCCGGGCGCATAATTTTCATAATTGTTTCGGATGATTTCGCGGCGCACACCCGTCAGCCGCGAGAGGGTGGTGATAACGGCGCCTTCGCTGTCCGGATTTAGCTCCCCTGCCACCAGGCCCAGGGAATAGGCATCCGTCTGGGCCGCGATGGCGTTGCCGTTGCGGTCGTAGATGTCCCCGCGCGCCGGGGTTTCATAGGTGGTCGCCAGGTTCTTTCCGCCAGCCAATTCGGGCAGGATCAGGCTGTCGTCCCACGGGATGCGCCAATTGCCGTTCTCGATCACCATGGTGGTATTGAAATCCCGCTGGATATCTCCGAAAAGGCTGGTATGGTAGGTAATATGAAAGGACACCTGGGAATTCTGCGGGTCGGTCAGCATGGACAGGATATTGTATTCGACCGTTTTTGCGCTCAGTGCGTTCAGGTCGTCGGTGTAGCGCTTGGCGAAATCGGCCTCGGAAATGGACTTCTGGCTTGCCTGGGTAAGCAGGGCATACATGCCGGGATAATCTTCCGCCACCATGCCGTCCAAAAAGGTGCGCAGGGCATCCCCTGCGCTCGGGACGTGGGTGACACTGATCACGGCGGTTGGCAGGGAGGAGGTGGGGGTGCTGCCAGGCACTCCGTCCGCCGCATCCGGCCAGGAAGGTGAGCATCAGCAGCAGGTTTAACACGTGGACGGGTTTCATCAATTCACCTTTCAATTCATCCGACCTGCTCCCCTTGTAAAACCCGGGCGGAGATCGGGCAGGCGTAGTTCAGCCAGGACTGGCATTCTTTCGCAATATCGTTGAGAGGGGTGATACCGAATGGACGCAGGGTGCGGGTGAGATGGCAGAGCGGGAGCCCCATGACGCTGGCGTAGCAGCCCGACATTCTTTCGACCGGGTGGAACTGCGGGGTGCTGGATGCCGTAAGCCCCGGCTTTGTCGAGCGGGTCCCCGCTGGTCACGTAGGCATCGATTTCCCGATCGTCATAATCACGCATGGGTACCTGTGTGACGCACAGGTCGCGCCCCAGGTTCCCGTCGGATGTCCTGATCACGCAAATGCCGGAATAGACCTGGTGGGTGCGGTTGCGCAATTTGCGCAGCATTTCCGCCGCCTCGGCCGCGTTCCCCGGTTTGCCCAGGATGGTTTTCCCGTCCACCACGGTGGTATCGGCAGCAATGATGATGGATTCCTGGACGTTGCTGTCGCAGCGCAGGCACGCGCCTTGCTTTCAGCCAAGCCGCAGGACATAAGCCCCAGGCTCTTCGCCGGGGTGCTGGCTTTCATCGACTTCGGGGGAGGTGGATTCGAATTTCCATCCGCCGAGTGCAAGCAGTTCCCGCCTGCGTGGGGAGTTCGACGCCAGTACCAGGCGAGGGTTACCCATGGGCGGGATTCTAACACACTAGCGGGTTCTCCATCCCCGTTGTAAAATGGTCATGCATGGACCTGACAGATATTAGATCGAAGCTGTCAGGTTTTGCACAAAATTATTGAGGAGAACTTTCGTGCTGGAACTCATCGAACGCATCCGCCGCGACGGAAAAAACCTCGGCAACGGTATATTAAAGGTGGACGGCTTCATCAACCACCAGGTGGACCCCGTCCTGATGGACGCCTGCGGACGCGAACTGGCAACGCGGTTTGCCGGTGTGGGCGCAACCAAGGTGCTGACCGCGGAAATTTCCGGGATCGCCCCGGCGCTTGACCACCGCCCACCACCTGGGCCTGCCGGTGGTGTATGCCGCGCAAATCCAAGCCGGTCACCATGCCGGACGAGGTCTTCCTGACCATGGCTCCCTCGCATACCAAGGGGCGCATGGTCGACCTGATCGTCTCGCCTGAATACCTGGCGGGCGGGGAAAAGATCCTGATCATCGACGATTTCCTGGCTTCCGGGGCAACCATCTGGGGACTGGTGCGCCTGGCGCAGACAGCCGGGGCGACCATCGTGGGCATCGGGACGCTGATCGAAAAGGTTTTCGAGGGCGGGCGCGAAAAGCTCAAACCGCTGGGAGTGCCGGTCGAAGCGCTGGCGGTCATCCGCTCAATGGACGAGGACCAGATCATCTTCGAGGATGAATAGATTCTTTCGCTTGTTGAAACGACCCTTCTTCTACCGGGTCTTCATCTGAATGTTGAACCACGCCTCTTTTGCCATGCCCGTCAAGCGCCTGCGGGAAACAGATTCCCTGCTGGCCTTTTTTCATCCGAAACCGGCTTACCCTTTCCACGTGATCCTCATGCCAAAAAAAGAAATCCACGCGTTTTCAGACCTGGAACCTGCCAGTCCATTCCTGGCGGACCTAATAACCACTGCACAGAGCCTGGTCGCGGAAAATCACCTGGCATCTTACCGTTTGATCGTCAACGGCGGGGAAGCCCAGGAATTCCCGCATCTGCATTTTCACCTTATATCCGAAAAGGTGAATGTTCAAAGTTCAACGTCCAACCCTTGATCAGATATTAATATATCCATGCCGCATCAATCCATCGCCATCCTCGATTTTGGTTCCCAGTACGCCCAATTGATCGCCCGGCGGGTGCGCGAGGCGCACGTCTACTGCGAACTCTTCCCGTGGGACGCGCCTGCTGAAAAAGTGCTGGCACTGAATCCCAAGGGCTTCATCCTTTCGGGCGGACCGGCCTCGGTCTATGCCGAGGGCGCGCCGACGCTGCCCGGCTATGTGCTCGAGTCCGGCCTGCCGGTGTTCGGGATCTGCTACGGGATGCAGTTGCTGGTGCATACCCTCGGGCGGCAAGGTGGACCCGTCCGCACGGCGCGAATACGGCCCGGCAGAGATCCAGCCGCTGATCCCCGGCACCATCCTGGATGCCGTGTCCGCGGTGTGGATGTCGCACGGCGACCGGATCATGGAAATGCCGCCGGGATTCGTTGCGCTTGCCAAAAGCGACAACAGCCCCGATCGCGGCGATGGGCGATTTTGCACGAAAATATTTCGCCGTCCAATTCCATCCCGAGGTGAGACATACACCCAACGGGGCAGCAGGTGCTCGATCATTTTGCACGTGGAGATCTGCGGCTGTGCGCCGGACTGGACCCCGGCATCCATCATCGAGGAAAGTGTGGAGCAGGATCCGCTCCCAGGTGGGAGGCGGACGTGTGCTGGCAGCCGTCAGCGGCGGCGTGGACTCGTCCGTGGCGGCCGCACTGGTGCATAAAGCCATCGGCGACCAGCAGGTGGCGGTGTTCGTGGATACCGGTCTGCTCCGCCAGGGGGAACCCGAACAGGTGGTGCGCACCTTCCGCGAACAGATGGGAGCCGAGCTGGTGGCGGTGGATGCCTCCGCCGAGTTTTTCGCCGCCCTGGACAGGGGTCACGACCCGGAGCAGAAGCGCAAGATCGTCGGCGAGAAATTCATCCGCATTTTCGAACGCGAGGCAGGGAAGCTGGGGGACGCCGAAGTTCCTTGTCCAGGGCACGATCTACCCGGACGTGGTCGAATCCGCTGCGCCGGACCGGGACAAGGCAGCCAGGATCAAGAGCCATCACAACGTGGGCGGACTGCCGGAGCACATGGAGATGTCGCTCGTGGAGCCGCTGCGCTACCTGTTCAAGGACGAGGTGCGGGCGGTGGGGGAAGCCCTGGGATTGCCGGAGAGCCTGGTCTGGAGACAGCCGTTCCCGGGTCCGGGGTTGAGCGTGCGCTGCCTGGGCGAAGTGACCCCGGCACGCGTTGCCTGCCTGCGCCAGGCGGATGCCATCTTCACCCAGGAGCTGTCCGCGGCCGGGCTGCTGGGCAAGGGAGCCGGCACCAGCCAGGCCTTCGCCGTGCTGCTGCCGGTCCGCTCGGTGGGCGTGATGGGGGACGAACGCACCTACCAGGAGGTATGCGCCATCCGGGCGGTGGTGACCGACGATTTCATGACCGCCGACTGGGCGCGCCTGCCGTATGACCTGCTGGCGAAGGTGGGCAGCCGGATCGTCAACGAAGTGCACGGAATCAACAGAGTAGTGTATGATATTACCAGCAAGCCGCCCGCGACGATCGAATGGGAGTAGGAGCGAAACAGGGAAATCGTCCGATGGAGATTCAAATGACCAATCGATTGCCGCAAAGATGCACTCGCACGCCATTCCATCCCACCCGCGCCCATCCATCCGCTGGCAGCCCTGACGACCATTGTGCTGGATACCATTTTTGGTATTTTCGAATTGGTCGACCCGCTGGCTTTGATCCTGACCAGCGTAACGGTGGGGGTTTTGGGCACGGTGACCACCACCATGATCCAGCATTACCTCGCCAAGGACGAATGGGGGCCGTCACTGGCAAAGGGCCTGGTCATGGGCATTATTGCCGGGGTACCCTTCCAGGTGACTGGGACGGCGGTCGGTGCCATCCTGCTGGGCTGGGCGGGGGCGAGCCAGTGGATCAAGTTGCCCGGACCAAAGAGCAAACCGGAAGCCCCTTCAGCATCTGATGAAATTGTGGATGCAGAAGTCAAGGATAGTAAATCCTTAATCCCATCCCACTGAATGCGTAAAATCCTGGCGGTGTTTCTTCGGCGTAACCTTGCTTTATTGGGAGCGTGGTTCCCGCACGCGCCCAGAGCGACCGCCCGCCTCAGCCTGTATGCATTGCAGACCGACTCCTTCCCGGTCATCACCGCCGGGCTGGATGTGTTCGACGCCTCCGGCAGCTTCGTCAGCGGGCTGACCCGCACGGACGTTTCCCTGCTGGAAGACACCCAGTCCCGCCCGGTCACTGCGCTGGAAGAACTCCAGCCGGGGACGGAATTCGCCCTGGCGCTGGACCCTGGTCCTTTCTTTGCCTACCGGGATGTCAACGCCGTCACCCGCTTTGACCAAGATAATGAAGGCTATTGAAGGATTGGGCAGGCGCACACCCTGATTCACTGGGCGATGACCTGAGCTTTATTCCCACCGGCGGGACGCCGGCGACCCACCTGAGTACGACCGCTGCATTTACAGAGGCCCTGGCTGCCTACAAACCGAACCTGAACAACCTGGTCTCAAGCCCCCAAACCCTGTCAGCTGCACTGGATGCAGTTTCCGAACCCAGCTCCCAACCCGGGCGGAAACCCGTGGTGTTGTACATCACCAACATCCCGGCTGAAGGCGACCTTCCCCTGCTGCAAAACCTGGCGAAGCGCGCCGTCGCCGGCTTTATCCGCGTGGATGTCTGGATCGTAAGCCTCGCAGGCTTTCTTCTCCACCTCCGGCGCAACGGCCCTCAAGGATTTAGCCATCCAGACCGGCGGACAATCTTTCCTTTTCTCGGGGGTCGAGCAGTTACCCGGCCCGGATACCTACCTGGCACCCCTGCGTCACACCTACCAACTGGAATATACTTCCGGCATCCTCAGCTCCGGGTCACACACCCTGGCAGTCCAGGTAACCCTGGATGGTGAACCGGTCACCTCTGCGGATCTGCCCTTTGATCTGGATGTACAGCCGCCCAACCCGATGCTGGTGGCACCGCCGCAGCAGATCGTGCGCACAGCACCGGATGCGCGCACCACTTCGCCGGCTGCATTCATTCCCGCCCAGCAGACCATCAGCATAATCATCGAATTCCCAGATAAACGCACCCGCCCCCTGGTGCGGACCATCTTGTACGTGGACGGGATCCAGGCGGCTGAAAACACATCCGCTCCTTTCGACCAAGTTCACCTGGGATTTAAAGGGATACACAACCAGTGCCCAGCACATCCTGACCGTGAAGGCCGTGGACAGTTACGGTTTAAGCAAGGTCAGCCTGGGAGTGCCGGTGTTGGTCACCATCGTCAAACCCCAATTTGGTTTCCTGCCCTGGCTTTCCAGAAACAGCCAGGCTGTTGCGTTGGGAGCCATCTTTTTCGCCGGTGGAGGGCTGGTCGTGATCCTCACCCGCAGCCGCGTAAGAAATCGCCGCAAGACTCCCACCAGCCGCAAATCCCGGCTGGACCCGGTGACCCAACCCATCCATCCCGGGAGGAGGAAGAGCGACCTGCACCTGGCGCGCAAGAAACCGGTCATAAGCTCCGATGCCTACCTGGTCCGTTTGAAAGACGACGGCCAACCGGTTACTGCCCCGCCAATTCCCATTTCCAGCGCGGAGATCATCTTCGGCTCGGACCCGATCCAGGCCACCTATATTTTGGATGATCCTTCGGTGTCGCCGCGGCACGCCCGGCTTAAGGAAAAGGATGGCGAATACATCCTGTGCGATGAAAAATCCGTGGCGGGGACGTGGGTCAACTACGAGCAATTGACCGGTCCGCGCAGCCTCACGCATGGGGATGTGATCCACTTTGGACGCATGTCTTACCGGTTCATGCTGCGCAAACCACCTGAACTTCCCACGCTGCGAGTCACCCCCATGGAGAAATGATCGACCCTGAAAATTTCTCTGACGGAATTTGCATCCGTATCCCGCCCTGGCATGGCAGGGTTATCCTGGATGAACAGGGCGCTGTAGGGCTGGCAATCGACCTGGTGATCCTGGTTATCGTTCTAATCTTTAAATGGCCTGTCTAATTATAAAATGCAGTTGCATGAATAAAATAATCTTCGCAATTTGTGAATATAGCCAAGTGATTTTGATTCCTGAAGCTATTGTCTTAACCGGGAAAGAGAAATGACACATGCAAGTACCCCTAAGCCTCCATTTGGGTTGTGAAGAAGACTACGTGCAAAATCCGTACCTTGCCGCACAGTGATTCCGGGTTATACATATCCATCTGCAATTTCGTTCCAACGCATAAGGAGTCCAATCTCTCTTCCCAAAAACCTTACAATATCGATCTCACCTCTTGTAATTTTCCAGTTAAGGCGTATACTCCCCACCGATTAAATCTAATCGAAAGGTAGAAATAAATGAATGCTCCGATGAAAGAAAAGGAAAACGATAAACCTCCCAGTTCAGCCCCGCGCCCGGCACATCCGTGGCGGGTGGCCGTGCTCGCCAACATCAAGGAGCATGGCAAGTCCCTCCCAGCGGATGTACCTCCAGACGCCGGCGCGGACTACGACTATATCGAGACCATAGACATAATCAGGGCTGCCATCGAAACCGATGGCCATCAGGCTTTTTTTCTCCAGGCTGATCGCGATCTGCCATACGCTTTAAGGGAAGCCCGGCCCGACATTTGTTTCAACATTGCCGAAGGATTGGGGGGTGATGCACGCGAAGCACAGGTTCCTGCACTGCTCGAAATGCTCAATATTCCCTATACCGGATCGCGGGTTTTAACCAACGCCATCGCGCTGGATAAAACGCTGACCAAACGCATCTGGCGGGACCGGAACCTGCCCGTATCTCCCTTCCAGGAATTCACCTTCGGTGACGAACCGCTGCGACCTGAAATGAAATTCCCGCTGTTCGTCAAGCCGTCCCGCGAGGGCACCGGCATGGGCGTGAATGAGAAGGCTATCGTGAACAACGAGGCGGAACTGCGCGAACGCGCCGAATACGTCATCCGCCTGTATCATCAGCCGGCTCTGGTCGAGACCTTTTTGCCCGGCCGCGAGTTCACGGTGGGCATCATGGGGCGCCACGATACCGTGCTCTATTCCCGTCATCCCGAGTGGTATGAAAAAGACGGCTACCTGCGCCTGCCCATTTTGGAACTGGACAGCAGCCGTTCCATCACCCCAGGCATTTACGGCCTGGAAGCCAAGGCCCAATCGGTGGGATCGAATGGTGCACCCGACTACCTCTGCCCGGCTCCGCTCGACCCTGACCTGGCCAGGAAACTTCATCGCTTAGCCTGGCGTGCGCATATCGTCCTGGGCGCGTGCGACGTTTCGCGCACCGATATCCGCCTGGATTGCGAAGGCAATCCGCGCCTGCTGGAGATCAACCCGCTGCCCGGTTTGACCCCCAACTACAGCGACCTGTGCATCCAGTGCTCGGCTCAGGGGATTTCCTACGAAGACCTGATCCTCGAGATCCTCTACCTGGGCGCTTCGCGCTGGAACATGCTCACACCCCGTGACATTCCGCTGCCCCCCAAGAAAAAGACCGGACCCTTGAACGGGAACGGCAAGATCACCAACGGCAATAGCGCCCTTCGCCCGATCCCTATTACCATACCAGCCAAGGTGGAAGTTCGCACCCCTTAACCTGATAAGAAACCTGCTCCCGCCGCCGGGACGGCGGCGGGATGCCAGTTGAAGCGGGATTTCAACAGTTCTCTTTTAAGCGTTTACAAAACAATAAACCAGAATTCTTGCTCAATATGGGCGGCAGTCAACGACTGTCGCCCTGTTTTTCATTATGGTATAATTCGCCCGCCTTACGGAGAGGTCGCGTAGCTGGCTTAGCGCGCACGCTTGGAAAGCGTGTAACCCTAAAGGTTCGCGGGTTCGAATCCCGCCCTCTCCGCCAGAGAGAACTTGCCGCAGACTTCGAGCGGGAAGTTCTTTTTGTTGCTTCTTCAGGATGCAGGCCGCCTCAGGCGACAAAATTCCCGGGAATGCTCTCATGATATACTCGGGACAACGATGAACCATCCCCGCCTCCCCAGAGCGCTCATTATTCTATTGTTCATCCTGGTTGCCCTAACTACCCTGGCGGGGTCCCTGCGTTCATTCGCCTCAGCCCAGGCTGCTGACGATATTGAGGGCGGCAACCAAAACGGGCAGATCTCCGGGGCAGCCCTGGCACCCACACCCACCACCCCTCCCACAGCCAAAGCAACCATCAACTCTCCAACACTGGCACTAACTCTCACCATGCCAACCGCCACACTTCTGCCGTCTCCGACCGGGACTGCCACATTGGTACCAACCCCCACTCCCACCCTCATACCAACTACCACCCCCGTCCCCGAACCGGTATATACCACCGATATGTCCGGCATTATTACGCTGGCGATCGTGCTGGTGGTGGTCATCCTGGTTGGCGTAACTCTGGGCGGGCGCAGCGTCCGCAGGAAAAATGGAGCAAAAATAGAGATTCTTTCCGGTTTTTCCACCTATTGACAATCCGGGATATTTGCATATAATCACGCCCAATACTTGAAAAACGCTGAAGAGGACGAGTAAACCTCACACGGCGGACCAGAGAGCAGGCGGTAATTGGTGAAAGTCCTGCCCGCACGATGAAGTTGAATGGACCTTGGAGTTGCCAGGCGAAAGGCGCAAGCCGAGTATCCCGGGCCGGAGCGGCCACCGTTACCAGGGCCAGGTCAATTAGCCAGGTTTAATGAGCAGTGTTTTTACATCGACTTGACAAGTTGACCGACAAGAGTGAGGCTGGCTTTCCCCTGTGCACACTGCAGGGATTTTTTATTAAGCGACCTTAATTCGGGTGGCACCACGGACTACGCGTTCGTCCCGTTATTCGGACGAACGCGTTTTGTTTAAGGAGTTGCTGGCATGTTTCCAATCACTATTTCACCCACCCTGAAGGTTCCCGGCTTTTGGTGCTGCCCGTTCCCTGGTATCCAATTAACCGATTTGCTTATCCCTGAAAGGAGATTAATATGTCTGACCAAATCCGTTTTATGTTGAACGAAAGCGACCTGCCAAAGAATTGGTACAACGTGATGGCCGACAGCCCGGTGCCGCCCACCCCGGTGTTGAACCCGATGACCAAGGAACCGATCACCCCCGAGTTCCTCTCGGTGCTGTTCCCGATGGAGATCATCAAGCAGGAAGTCAGCACGGAGCGCTTCATCCAGATCCCCGAGGAAGTGCGCGAGATCTACAAGCTTTACCGTCCCACTCCACTGATGCGTGCCCGCCGGCTCGAAAAGGCGCTTGGCACCCCCGCCCACATTTACTTCAAGAACGAGTCCGTCTCGCCGGTGGGCAGCCACAAACCCAATACCGCCATCCCGCAGGCTTTTTACAACAAGGCGGCCGGGACGAAAGCCATGACCACCGAGACCGGCGCCGGTCAGTGGGGCACCGCCCTGGCCATGGCCTGCAACTTCTTCGGCCTTGACCTGGAAGTCTACATGGTCAAAGTCTCTTACGTCCAGAAGCCCTACCGCCGCATCTACATGCAGACCTTTGGCGCGCAGGTCTTTGCCAGCCCATCCGATCGCACGGAATTTGGCCGCACCCTGCTTGCCAAGGACCCCGAGAACAACGGGTCGCTGGGCATCGCCATCTCGGAGGCAGTGGAAGTGGCAGCCACCTCCGGCGGCACCAAGAAATACAGCCTGGGTTCGGTGTTGAACCATGTGTTGATGCACCAGACGGTCATCGGCGAGGAAGCCCTCAAGCAGATGGACCTGGCGGGCGAGTACCCCGACGTGGTCATCGGCTGCGTGGGCGGCGGCTCGAATTTTGGCGGGATCGCCTTTCCCTTCCTGCGTCAGAACCTGAAGGACGGGCAGCGCACGCGCCTGCTGGCGGTGGAGCCCACTGCAACCCCCTCGCTGACGAAGGGCAAATACACTTACGATTACGGCGATTCCGCCCAGATGGCACCCATTGTCAAGATGCACACGCTCGGTCACACCTTCATGCCCGCCGGCATCCATGCCGGAGGCCTGCGTTATCACGGCATGGCTCCCAGTGTTTCAGCGTTATATGACGCCGGGTTGATCGAAGCGGTCGCAGTTCCCCAGATCGGGACCTTTGATGCCGCCGTGCAGTTTACCAAGTCCGAAGGTATCATCCCGGCTCCCGAATCCGCCCACGCCATCCGCGTGGCGATCGACGAAGCCCTGGATGCCAAGGCCAAAGGCGAGAAGCGCGTCATCCTGTTCAACCTGTCGGGACACGGGCACTTTGACATGACCGCCTACCAGTCATACCTGAACGGTGAGCTGGAGGATTATGAGTACCCGGAGCACGCCATCGAAGCAGCCATGAAGGACCTGCCCAAGGTAGCCGTGGAGGCGTAAGATCGACCTTACCGATATTCCAACCAAGCTAACCTCAAAAGTGGTTCATGGTGGTTTGCCTTGAAGAAATAAAATATGCAGGTCTCCGAAATGTTGGAGACCTGCATTTTATGTCGTTTAACGATACCTCAAGTCATTTGCGGCATTAGGACGACAAGTTGAAAAAGGGTGCCGTCTACTATTTTGGCATGATTTTCGTAAAACTCAGAACATTCGTGCGAACAACCCCCCTGTGGTAGAATACAGGCTGTTCCTGGCTGCAGGGATGTCCATAAATTAAGCCAACCCTGCCTGTAATCTTGCCTGGAGTAGAGGCAGTCTCCTGTTTCACAAAGGCAGACTACAATCATCCTTGGTTCCTCGCCATTTATTGAAACATTATATAGATTTAACAGGGACCGGTTAGAAGCGATCAATGTCGATACCCACATCACAAGGTAAATTTCCCCCGCCCCCGGGTCTCCTGGCCTCGATCATGGCGGGATTTGATTCTGTTGCCACCCACATCGCGGTCATCCTGCCGCCGGTGCTGCTCGACCTGTTCCTGTGGCTCGGACCCCACCTGCGCCTGAAGCAGTTCCTTCAGCCGGTCATTACCCAGCTGCCCACGCTGGCCACCTCTTTCCCCGCCAGCTTCCCTGACCTTGCCACCATCCAGGCCACCTGGACCGGCATTGCTGATAATTTCAACCTGTTCGCCATCCTGCGCACCTTCCCGGTGGGCATCACCAGCTTGCTGAGTTTCAAGACACTCGCCCAAAACCCATTGGGCGTCCCGCAGACCCTGGATGCCGGTTCGTTCGTGGGCATCCTGGGCTGGGCGCTCCTGCTGGTTTTCATCGGTTGGATCACCGGCGGAATTTATTATTATTGGGTCGCCAAGGTGGCGCTTAAAATGGAGGAGCGCGCGCTCGGAAAATCCCTCGGCCAGGCTGTATTCCTCTCGATCATTTGGGCGGGATTGTTGTTCCTGATCGGGCTGCCGGTGCTGGTGGTCTTAACCGTCCTGACCGTGGTTAGCACGGTGATTGGACAGATCGCCCTGTTTGCCGGGGTGATCGTGCTCATCTGGCTGGTGATGCCGATCTTCTTCTCTGCGCACGGCATTTTCACCTTTCAACTGGATGCCTTGCGTGCCATCCTGAGCAGCCTGCGCATGGTGCGCTTTACCCTGCCCAACACCGGGTTGTTCCTTTTGTTCTTTTTGCTGATCAACTACGGACTGGGTTATTTATGGTCAACTCCTGCTCAGACCTCCTGGTGGATGCTGGTGGGCATCGGCGGACACGCCTTCGTTTCGACCGCTCTTCTGGCAGCCAGCTTCATCTATTATCGGGATATCAATGCCTGGTTGAAGGTGATCTTCGAGCAGTTGCAGCGCCAGGCAACTTCGGCAAAAGTATAATTAGAGGTATCATCTTAATAACCAAGGAAACGTGGGGTATACCCCCACGCTTCCGCACGGAAACAACCAACACGGATTGAGGTTTTATGGCAGTCACCAATGGAAGTTACGACGCAAAAGATATCCAGGTCCTGGAAGGACTCGAAGCCGTCCGCCGGCGCCCTGGCATGTACGTGGGCGGCACTGACGTCAAAGCCCTGCACCACCTCGTTTATGAAGTGGTCGATAACTCGATCGACGAAGCCCTGGCTGGTGTCTGCGACCGCATCGATATCACTATCCACCCGGACAGCAGTGTTACGGTTGAGGATAACGGGCGCGGCATCCCGGTGGATATCCACCCTACCGAGAAAAAGTCAGCGCTCGAGGTGGTGATGACCAAGCTGCACGCCGGCGGCAAGTTTGGCGGTGGTGCCTATAAGGTTTCAGGCGGCTTGCACGGGGTGGGCGTCAGCGCAGTCAACGCGCTTTCGGAATGGTGCGAGGTGGAAGTCCGCCTCGACGGTCAAGTCCACTTCCAGCGCTACGAACGCGGTCATCCCAAGGAACCCGTCAAGATCATCGGCAAGGCCAAGCCATCCGAGCACGGCACCCGCACCACCTTCAAGTACGACCCCCAGATCTTCACCGAGACGCTCGAATACCGCTTCGACACCCTCGTCCAGCGCTTCCGCGAGATGGCTTTCGTCACGCGCGGCATCACCATCTACTTCCTCGATGAGCGTTCCAACCGTGAAATGACCTTCCACTTCGAAGGCGGCATCACCTCCTTCGTACGCTACCTTGACCGCAACCGCGAGACCCTGCACCAGGTGGTCTATGCTGAGAAGGAGATCGAAAACATCGGCATCGAGTTCGCTGTCCAGTACACCGATGCATACACTGAATCCATTTACTGCTTTGCCAACACCATCAACACGGTGGACGGCGGCACCCATCTCACCGGCATGCGCGCCGCCCTGACCCGCGTGGTCAACGATTATGCCCGCAAGGGCGGGCTGCTCAAGGAAGCCGACCCGAACTTCTCGGGCGACGATACCCGTGAGGGTCTCACCGCCATCATCAGCATCAAGCACCCCGACCCGCAGTTCGAATCGCAGACCAAGGTAAAGTTGATGAACCCCGAAGTGCAGACATACGTGACCCAGGTGGTGGGTGAAGCCTTCGGGACGTTCCTCGAAGAGAACCCGCAGGCAGCCAAGGCCATTATTGCCAAATGCCTCACCTCGGCCCGTGCACGCGATGCCGCCCGTAAGGCGCGCGACCTGGTCATCCGCAAATCGGCCCTGGAGAGCCTCACCCTGCCTGGCAAACTGGCAGACTGTTCCGGGAGGGACGCCAGCAAGACCGAGCTCTACATCGTGGAAGGTGACTCGGCAGGCGGCTCGGCCAAGCAGGGCCGCGACCGGCATTTCCAGGCCATCCTGCCGCTGCGCGGCAAGATCCTGAACACCGAGCGCGCCCGCCTCGACAAGATCCTGGGGAACAACGAAGTCAGGTCGCTCATCTCGGCACTTGGCACCGGCATCGGCGATAATTTCGACCTGGCCGGTCTGCGCTACGGGCGCATCATCATCATGACGGATGCCGATGTGGACGGCTCGCACATCCGCACCCTGCTGCTCACTTTCTTTTTCCGCTACATGCCAACCCTGATCGACGATGGTCACCTTTACATCGCCCAACCGCCGCTCTACCGACTGGCGTACAAGAACCAGGTGCACTACGCTTATAACGATGCCGACAAGGACAAGCTCCTGAAAACCCTGGGGGTCAGCCCCGACAAGGTCAGCCTGTCGCGCTATAAAGGCCTGGGTGAGATGAACCCCACCCAGTTGTGGGACACCACCATGAACCCGGATAACCGCACCCTGCTGCAGGTGGGCGTAGACGATGCCGCCGAGGCCGACCGCACCTTCGACATGCTGATGGGCGACGCCGTGGACCCGCGCAAGCGCTTTATCCAGACTCACGCCAAGGCGGTCAGGAACCTGGATATTTAATAAAGCCCCTCCAGGATTAGAGGGGGGTCGCGAGGCACCCAGCGTAATATGAGTTGATAAACTAGGTTCGTATTGGCGGCCTGGGGATATAAACTGGCCCAACAGAGCTCTTGGCTAAACGTATTTACTGTATGAGCACCTAATCCACCCTGCGTCAACTAATCATTGATCGAGTTCCTCTTTCAGCTGACAACAAAGATCGGGTGCTTGACACACCGCAATTTCCTGCATATAATATTGTTCGATAAACAGACCGTCTAACGGTTTATTTATTTGGAAAAGAAAAATGGCAAGAGTTTTCAAGGAAGAAGAATACAACTCCAAGCGCAACGAAATACTCGACGCCGCGCTGAGCCTGGTTTACTCTAAAGGCTACGAGCAGATGACCATCCAGGATATCCTGGACAGTCTCCAAATATCCAGGGGCGCTCTATATCACTACTTCGCTTCAAAGCTGGCCCTGCTGGAGGCCTTGATCGAACGCTCTGCAAATGAAGCGATGCAGACTTTTCTTCCCATCGCGCACGATTCAAACCTGTCCGCGGTTCAAAAAATTCAAGGTATTTTTGATTCGTCCATCCATTGGAAAACCATGCAAAAGGATCTGATCCTCACCGCCCTGCGCAACTGGTATTCGGACGAAAATATACTGATCCGCCAGAAAATGACCACGGAGTCGCTCAAGTACATGTCGCGCCTCCTCTTGCCGATCATTCGCCAGGGCATGGAAGAAAAAGTTTTCACCACATCCTACCCTGAGGAAGTTGCCGTCATTTTCGGTGGCGTCGCTTTGAGCCTATCGGACAGCCTTATCGGGCTTATGCTCACCCCAAGCCCGGACCAGGGGGTGTATCAAAAAGCTCAGTCCTTTTTAAGCGCGTATTTCGATACGATCGAGCGTATCCTCGGGGCGTCCGCGGGTACTTTCAAAGGCCTGGATATAGAGGTTTTCAAAGAATGGTTTAATGAACCAATTCCAGACCACCCTTCAATACTGAATGAGAATAATGTGCCGAACGGGTGAACGAAAAATGAAATATCAATCGCACACTCACCTGGCGGGAGTTATCGCCATGCTGGTCGCAGGAAAATTCTTGACCGCTTTTTGATTATCATGATGATAATATTAAATGACATCACGAGCGAGGTGACGTCACCATTATTAAGGAGCAAAGGAGCCTTTCTATGAGCATTATCGAAGTGAGCCATCTGACCAAGTATTACGGCAAATCCCGGGGCATCGAGGACGTCTCGTTCAGCGAAGAAGAAGGCGAGATCTTCGGCTTCATCGGACCGAACGGCGCCGGCAAGTCCACCACCATCCGCCTGCTGCTGTCGCTGATCCATCCCACCAGCGGGAGCGCCAAAGTTTTTGGCATGGACGTGGTGTCGCACGGACCGGAAATCCGCCGCGATATCGGCTACCTGCCCTCCGAGGTTTTTTATTACGAAGGTATGAAAGTCATCGACCTGCTCAAGTATTCCGCCAGTTTTTTCGATCACGACTGCACCCAGCGCATGCATGAATTATCCGAAACCATGGAACTGGAAATGAACCGGCGCATCAGCGACCTGTCGTACGGGAATAAGAAGAAGGTCGGCATCGTCCAGGGCCTGCTGCACAGCCCAAAACTGCTCTTCCTGGATGAGCCCACCAGCGGGCTCGACCCGCTCATGCAGCGCAAGTTCTTCGACCTGGTGCGCCAGGAGAACGCCCGCGGCGTGACCGTTTTCTTCTCCTCGCACATCCTGGGCGAAGTGCAGCGCTTGTGCAACCGGGTGGGCATCATCCGTGAGGGCAAAATTGCTGAAATCTCTGACATCCGCACCCTGCAGCAGAACAACTACAAAAAGATTAACGTGATTGCGGATGGTTTGAACCCGGCCTCCTTTGACCAGCCGGGTGTAACCAATGTGGTTGCGGAAAACGGCAGCGTGCATTTCTTCTTCAAGGGCGACATCAACGCCGTGCTGCAAAAAGTGAGCAGCATGAAGGTTACCGATGTGACCATCGAAGAGCCGACCCTCGAAGAAATCTTTATGCACTATTACGAATAGGCAGCGATCATGAAAGCAACCATCTACTTGCACGAGTTTCGCACCCGGATGAAGTCGGTCATCATCTGGTCGCTGTCTGTTGTGGCGATCGTTTTCCTGTTCTCATCCTTGTTCCCGGGATTTGCCTCCCAGGCCGCCCTACTTACCAGCCTCATGGCTAAAATGCCGCCAGCCCTGCTGGAAGCTTTTGGAATGCAGAACCAGGACCTCTCAAGCGTGCTGGGTTTTTATAGTTTTATTTTCGTGTTTGTCCAGCTGTGCCTGGCGATCCAGGCTGGCAACTACGGGTTCGGGCTGGTCTCGATCGAAGAGACAGAATTGACCGCCGACTTCCTGCTGAGCAAACCGGTCAGCCGCGCCCAGGTGCTGAACAGCAAGCTGCTGGCGGCGCTGTCCAGCCTGACCATCACCAACCTGGTAGTGTGGGTGATCAGTCTCATCTCCCTAGCCATGTTCAACGGCGGGCGCCCGTACATTATCGGCACACTGGTCCTATTGCTCGTCAGCATCATCATTTTCCAGCTCTTTTTCCTAACGGTTGGGCTGGTCATTTCCCTGCTGGTCAAGCAGGTACGCAGCGTGACGCCATATTCCATGGGGCTGGGCTTCGGCATGTATATTTTAAGTGCCTTCAGCGCAATCCTGGCGGAGGCGAAGCTGGAATACATCACCCCCTTCAAACACTTTGACCCGGCTTACATCGTCCGCAACGGTGCGTTCGATACGCCCCTGGTGCTGCTCAACCTGGCCGTCAGCCTGATCGCCATCGGGCTCAGTTATTGGTTATACATCCGCCGCGACATTCACGCGGTGTCGTAAAGAGGTGCATCATGAACATCTTTTTCCGGGAGCTTAAAGCCAACCTGAAATCACTGATCATCTGGTGCGTCGTCATGATCCTTTTGATCCTGGCGGGACTCGCCAAATTTACCGCCTATTACAACCAGCCCTCCTCACTGGAGATCCTGAAGTCCTTCCCCAAGCCGATGCTGGATGCAATGGGCTTGCTGGCTTTTAACTTGACCACTTTGATCGGTCTGTACGGGATCATGTTCATCTATTTTGCTTTGATGGGCGGGATCGCCGCCGCCCTGTGGGGCAGCGACATGGTTTCCAAGGAAGAGCGCGACAAGACGGTCGAGTTCAGCCTGGTGCTGCCGGTCTCGCGCGGCAGGGTCATCACCGCCAAGGCTCTTGCAGCCGTGGTTAACTGCCTTGTCTTCGTCCTGGTCACCTGGGGAATCTCGGCGCTGGCAGTACAGCAGTACAAACCTGACCAGGCCTTCTACAATTATCTGGCGCTCGAAATGGAAGCCATGTTCCTGCTCGAACTGGTCTTCCTTGCCATTGGGCTGCTGCTGGGCTGCGCCATGAAACAATACAAAGTCTCCGGGTCGGTGGCTGTCTCCATTATTTTGGTGGCTTATTTCCTTTCCATTATGACCGGTTTGCAGTCGAACTTGGATTTTCTCAAGTACTTTACGCCCTTTAAGTATTTCGATGCAGCCCAGCTGCTTAAAACCGGCCGGCTGGACGTGCCCTTCCTGCTGCTGTCAGCAGCCATCATCGTTGTTTGCATGGTGACAGCCTACTGGACCTACAACAAGCGCGATCTATACATTTAAACAATTGTCATTGCGAACCTCTGCGTACGCCTGCCCCCATGTTTTGGGGGTTGCAGGGGCGTGGCAATCCCCCGCCACCAATTGACATCCTGCTAATGGGAAACCCTGGGTTCAATGAGAACCCAGGGTTTTGCTTCAAGGCAAGGTCGCACCAAAGTTTTCCATGGGGTGTTAACATAGCGACAGTTCAGCAAGATTGAATTAAAATCACCCGCAAACCTGGATGTGGAGAAGACATTATGGCAAACTCTGAGACCGTGATCCGCGAACTATGTGAATTAGCCGATGTACAGATCAACGGCAGCCGCCCCTGGGATATGCAGGTCCACGACCAACGCCTCTATGACCGCATCCTGCGCAATTCGTCGCTGGGACTGGGCGAAGCCTACGTGGAAGGCTGGTGGGACTGCGAATCTCTCGATGAGTTCTTTTTCAGGGTGCTCAAGGCACGCCTGGACGAAAAGGTCCAAAACAATCCCCGCCTGGTTTTCCAGGTGCTGAGATCCAAACTATTCAACCGCCAATCCTCCGCCCGGGCCTTCGAGGTGGGTGAAAAGCATTACGACCTGGGCAACGACCTCTACCTGGCCATGCTCGACAAGCGTCTCAACTATACCTGCGCCTACTGGAAGGACGCCCGCAACCTGGACGAAGCCCAGGAAGCCAAGCTGGAACTCGTCTGCAAAAAGATTTGCATTCATCCTGGGATGCGCATCCTCGAGCTGGGCTGCGGCTGGGGCTCCTTTGCCAGGTACGCCGCTGAAAAATACAATGCCTCCATCCTGGGTGTGACCGTCTCGAAGGAGCAGGTGGCGCTCGGCATGGAGTTATGCAAGGGCTTGCCGGTGGAACTGCGCCTGCAGGATTACCGCGAAGTCAGCGGCACCTACGACGCGGTGATATCCATCGGGGTGATGGAACATGTGGGTTATAAAAATTACAGCGATTATATGGATGTGGTGGACCGCTGTTTAAAACCGGACGGCATCGCCTTTGTTCACACCATCGGCAGCAACCTCAGCCTCACCACCGGGGAGCCCTGGAGCGATAAATATATCTTCCCGAATGGCATGCTGCCTTCCATTGCACAGTTGAGCAAGGTGATGGAAGGGCGCTTCGTCATGGAAGACTGGCACAATTTCGGGCCTTATTATGACCGGACCCTGCTGGCGTGGCATGCCAATTTCGAAAAAGCCTGGCCTGAATTGAAGAAAAATTATGATGATCGTTTTTACCGCATGTGGCGCTATTACCTGCTCTCCAGCGCCGGCGGGTTCCGCTCGCGCAACAACCAGCTCTGGCAGATCGTCTTCACCCGGCAGGGTACCTCTCAACCCGACTGCCGGGTCTCTTAAGGGATTTACATGATCAGGACCGATGTGCTTATAATCGGCGGGGGCCCGGCGGGATCCTCCTGCGCCCGGGTTTTAAAGCAGGCTGGGATGAACTGCATCGTGCTCGACAAGTCCGCCTTCCCGCGCTTCAAGCCTTGTGCCGGCTGGATCACCCCGCAGGTGCTTACATGGGCGCAGGTGGACGCGGCGAGTTACCCCCATGGGCTGACCGAGTTCACCAGTTTCGACGTCTCGATTAACGGTTTTCAATTCAAATTACCCACCCACCAGTATGCCATCCGCCGCTTCGAGTTCGACCACTGGCTGCTGCAGCGGGCGGATCCTGAATTCCACGTCCACGAGGCGCGGGAGATCCAGCTTGAAAACGGGGAATACTTGGTGGACGGTGTATATTCGGCACGTTTCCTGGTCGGCGCGGGCGGCACCCATTGCCCGGTGAGGCGGACCTTTTTCAATGATTCTTCTCCCAAAAAGCCGGGTGCGTTGATCGTTGCCCAGGAAGAGGAATTCCAGTACGACCTCAAGGATACCCGCTGTAAGCTGTGGTTCTTCGAAAAGAAGCTGCCAGGTTACGCCTGGTATGTCCCCAAAAAGGACGGGTACGTCAACGTGGGGCTGGGTGGCTTCGCGGACAGCTTGAAGCGCAGCGGCGACACGCTTAAATACCATTGGAATTTATTGGTGAAGAAGTTGGAAGAGGCGGGTCTGGTCACAGGGCATGCTTACAAGCCCCTCGGTCACAGTTATATCCTGCGGAGTAAAATGCCCCAGGTTCGCATCGGCAACGCCTTCCTGGCGGGGGATTCGCTTGGGCTGGCGACCCTCGATATGGGCGAAGGCATCGGTCCCGCCATCCGCAGCGGACAGCTGGCTGCCGAAGCCATCCTCAGCGGGGCGGACTACTCGCTGGCATCCATCCCGCGCTACTCCTTCCCGTCCCTGTTGGGATTTCGCAAAGGCGGGTAATCCAACCTCCAGTGTGTGGAGGCGGTTCCAGGTTTTATTCTTCTAGGAGGGCAAAATGAAATTAAGACACATCTTCACGGTCAATCTCTTTATAGCCGCCTTATTTGGAATTTCCTGCAGCCTGTTTCCTGCCTGGGTGATCCACATTTATGGCTTGGCTTCCAATGATGCCGCCATTTGGACGACCCGCCTGGTGGGGGGCTCGATCCTGGGCTTTGCGACACTCATGTGGTTCGGACGCTCATCCGCAGGTGTGAATGCGCGCAGGGCGATCGCATTGGCCCTCATCACCCAGGATGCGATCGGGTTGGTCGCCTCGCTGGAAATCCAGCTGCGGGGCAGTATAAACCCGCTGGGGTGGTCCAACCCCCTCCTGTATGGTGTTCTGACCCTGGCTTATTCATACTTCCTGTTTATTCATCCAGTTGATATCTAGGCGACTTCCATTACGTTTCAGACTAAGTGAGATCTTATCCACCAGGGTGGATTACCTGGATGCTGCCATCCCGCGCTATTCCTTCCCGACCCCCTGCTGGGACTTCATCGGGGCGGAGGGACTTGAGGGTCGTGAACGTGATCTGATCGTCCATTAAAATTGTTTTCGGGGGATGGACTGTTTGATCAAACAGGCACTCAGCCTGCCTGCATCCTTCGCAATGATTGGCATACTCTAGGGCAAATCATAAATATTCCAGATCTTAAAATTATCGAAACCAACAATGGCAGGATGTGCAAGGTCTCTGGCTCCTGAGCCATCAGAACTTTGAAGGGTCATACTGCCCTGGCGAATAACGGATGATTCCTCAGAAAAATAAAGTGGGCGGTTGTTAATATAAAAAGCAAACTTTGATCCTTTGGCAATCAACAAGATGTGATTGGTCCCAAGGGGATAAAAGGCGGCATTGGAGAATTCCTGGTATTTATTTTGTGCCAAAGAAAGAGTGATTCTGCCATCATAATAAATACTGTAACGGTATCCCGAGGTATCATATTGCCTGAAGACAACCGACCAATTCGAGGCATTATTTATAACCGTCTCCGGCAAAAAATGCGCATCAAACTCAACTACAAAATCAGCATAGTCGATATTGGCATGGTTGACGATGCAGTCAGTCAAAACTAATTCGCCATCCACATAAGCAATGCGCTGACCGCAGCGATCCGCAATCCATCCTGCTGACCCGGAACCAAAGTCATCCTGAAAACTTGGAGGACGGTCGGCAATTGCATCCAGGATTGGCTGTGCGAACTCGGTTACCCACCCGGGAGGCAATGTCTTGGTAGAGGTGAGTCTGGGCAGGGGGGTGGGGGAAATGTGGGGGTTGACGGTATCGTCGAGATCAAAGTTGGTGCATAAGTAATGGTCGGAGTTGGCACCTGCTTGAAGGGACGTATGGCAAATGCGCCTCCCCCTATGATGGCAGCCACAAACAGGATACTCCAAGCCCAGATGCTTTTCCCCCTGGTACCCTTTTGACCTCTCTCCGGCCTCCCCTTTTCCGGCTGGAACGGTGGCGCTTCCACTTTGGTTGCAGGCTGGAAAACTTCGGCTGCAGGCGCCTGGGTTGCCATTTCTGGGCGAGTCGAAATCGGGGTCATATGTTCCGAGAGAAAGGACCTGGCATACTTGACCAGTGTGTCAATCTGGTCCTGAGTGGGTGGATTCATCGCATCGAGCCAGTGCGTGCGCGCCAGGTAATATTGTTTTCCCGCTTCCGGAGCAATGTTATCGATCTTGAAGGGGATAATAATAAGGTCGTTGTTGGCAGCCAGGATCAACTCGCGACTTACGTCTTTCGATGAATTAGAACTGGCTGAGAAAACCAGTACCATCACCCGGCTGGCGGCAATAGCGTCCGAGATAGCCGTCGGCCAATCCTGACCTGGGGTTATATCCCTGGGTGCGATCCAACATCGGAACCCGCCTGACTCGAGGTTCGCGCAGACCGCATCAGCAATGGGTTTGTCCCGGTGAGAATAAGAGATAAAAATGTCGTGGGGCATGTTTGAACTCCCTGCTTTGGCTATTTTTATCTGTTATATAATTTTTATATATAAGTGGGAAATTGTACCTGTAAAGAAATTTACTATTGTGTGCTATATTGCACACACGACAATTATACAGTCCTTTCTACGCGAGAGAGGGGGATATCCATGCCGAAAGCCGGCTCGGCATGTGACGGCGGTTAATTCAAATAAGTTCCTACTTCATGGCCCCTGGAAATGGCAGCTGATTCCCTGGAAGAAACGCCGAAGTTCAGGGCTTGGATACAACCTGCTGGTAATCGACGAACTCCACGGGGGCGAGGCGTTCTTCAGCAGACTTATTGGACAAACCCGATTTTGGGCATGTATTGTCACGGATAAGGTCCCCAATCAATTATTTTTTAGTATTTCCTTGACTGGGTTTCGACCCTCGTGATAAACTTCACTAGTTCTCCGATCCCAAAATTAGGGAGGCATACATCATGAATTACTGCAATTTTGTCTCTGTTGCTCGTGTCCGCAAGACAGCGGAATTTGTGCAGGACCTCTCATCAGGTGACTGACAATCTTACCGCGATGCTGGCTGGCAAGCGGAAGACAAAAAAATAAAATATTGTTCGATCACAGCGATGACTGTTTCCAGACAAACGTGAGAAGTCAATTTCAACGCCTAAGGCGGGATAAAAGTTGGCATGGCTTGACTTCCTTTCGGAAGTTAAACCAGGCCTTATTTCCCGAAATCGTGATCCACTAAATCTGGTTCTGAAGCATGAGGAGCACCTTTATGGCAGCGAATCTAAATACCACAAATGCAAAGCGTTCTATTCCCTGGCGGTCGGCACTGAGCATGATGATCAATCCAGGCGCGGTCCTACGAAATATGACGACCGGAATTCCATGGCCGTTGGCCCTGGGCATATCTGCCCTGGCGTTCATGTTGTTCTTCATGCAGACCGGCCTCGACCTGGTGCGGATCGGCTTGAAGACGAGCGGGTTTGTCGTGTTGCTATCGGTGGAGGGCTTGCTGTTCGGGTCGCTGGGGGTCGCACTGCTTGGGGTACTGGCCTGGGGGATCACGCGAGTTTTCAAGGGTAGAAAATCGATCAGCTGGGTGCTCTCGGCCTTTGGGATGGGATATTTCTCCACATTGATCTTCACAATACTGGGGATTTTCTTTTCCATCTTTCTACATTGGAATACCTCGGTGGCATTTGGCGTTTCGGGTGTTTTGTGGGCGACCGGTCCGATGATCGCATCGATCCGGGAAATGAGCCGGGACAATACAACCCTCAGCGTCATCCTGGCGACGATCTGCAGTGGCTTGCTGCTGCTGGGTTGGGTGCTGCTCGGCAACGCCTGAGCTGGCCTGTTTCCTGTGAAAGGACGGATGACTTATGAATGAAAATAAAAACAGCCACACTGGTTTTAAAAGATTCATTGGGATAATATGTTTTGCCCTCTTCGGCGTGGTAAGCGCTTTCGATCAGGCGCATGTCTCCAGCCTGCTGAATATTTTCTATGGGTTGGTGGTGGGGTTGGTATTTGGCTGGGTAAGCATGCTGGTCCTGGCTATATTCCTGAGCTGGATCAATCCCGGCTTGAAAAAAACGCAAAGGAAGGGCTTCGCACGCAGAGCGGTATCCTCCGGGATGGTGTACATGGTTCCCTTTGCGCTAATGGCTTTCATGGCTGTGTACTTACTGCATTGGAAGTCAGCCGGCCTGTTCGTAACCGCAGCCGTCTCGACCGTGGCCGTTGCCACCGGGGCGGAGATCTCCAGGTTATATGAAAAGCCCAAACTGTTGAACAACATTGTGCCTTCGGTCCTGGCAGCGGGCTGCTCTATGGTCTGGATGTTCGTGATCGTACAAGTGCAATCCTTTCCGTCGGTGGTCATCGGTCTGTACGGCCTGGTGACCAAATTCATGAATTTGGGTCTTTGAAGCGCACATGAGAAAGGAACGGTACCCCGTGGGAAAATACGATCCGGCTCCGCGCAGAACAAGCACTCCCCGGCTGCACTTGGTGCGGCTGGTGGTGGTATTCCTGTTCGCTTCGCTGATGATGCAGGCAGAAACTTTTGCGGTGAGCGGCGAGGCTGCCGCCGCACCAACACCTCCGGCAGAGAAACTGCTGAGCCAATATGGGCAGTGGGAGACAGAATACTGGGACGACAGCGGCAAGCTGGGTTTCAGGTATACGGGAGATACCAATCCAGCGGCTCAGCCACAGGGCGGGAGTAGTACCCGGCCCGATTTCGTAATCAGCTCGCCCACCCTGCTCACTGCGATCATCGATGTGCACATTAATCCAAACACAGACGCCACCCTTGTAGAAGATACCGGCTCGCCCGGCAGCCTTACCCTGGTGGACGTGGTGGGCAACACTTATGGCCCATTTGCCGCCGATCGAGGCGGGGTGGCTGTCAATGATGGCAAGGCCGAAGCCACAATTTTATGGGTGGCGTTGGTTGACAATGTGGAGCTGCCTCCCGGACACTACTGGGTGCATGACTCCGACCCGTCCAGCCTGCTCAGCAACGCACAGACCCTTTATGTGGGCGGCACCCTTGTCAAAGGCGTGGATGCCCAGGCCTATGCCAATTACATGGATGCATTGGTGGCAGCGAATGAACCAGACCCAGCTGGACAGCCTGGGTCCACGCCACCCCCCGGAAATTCCGGTAGTCAACCTGAAAAGGTTACCTACTCCAACCCCCAGTCGGTGGTCAACAACCCACCCGATCCAAGCCCGAGCGTTTATCCGGCAAACAGTCCATCCTTTCCATGTGCGTTTGTCATCACAGAACCGATGATGGTGACGAAGATCATGGATTACCATATTAATAATGGCAAGGGCGCACAACCTGGCATGATCGGATTGCAGGAACACGACGGGGCCTGGTACGGTTCCTGGCACGCGTATGGGCAGGCTGTTAACAGCATCCCTAACGCCATCTGGGTAGTCACACCGAATTTCGAGATCCCGGCCGGATCCTATCAGGTCAGAGATAACGAAACCAGTACGCTGAGCGCGGATGCCAATAACCGGGCGATTTGCGAGGTGAAGGTGGCACCGACGGTCACCACCCTGTTGGATAATGTGACCGGCAAATATACGATCGACTTCAGTTTAGATGATGGTAGCAGCGTTGATTACCCGCTCGTGTTGGGCATCATTGACCATAAGAAAAGTGTCGAGATCGGGACAATCATTGCAGGCCAACCCCTGAAATTCAACGCGGCTGTCAGCGACCGCAACAACGGCGTCGTGAAAGCCACCTTTAGCCAAGGTTTCTCTGATTTTAGTATTAAAGTGGCGATGACATTCACAAAAAAAGCGGACAGTTACGTTCTGACAGGCAGAGTAACTGTGCTTTCCAACGATAACGCCGGGATTGCCTTTTCAGGCTCACGCACCAGCACGGACCTGCCCGGTTTTATTCCGCAACCGCATGCCGGCATTGGCAAGGTAGGCAGCATCCCCGGACCGGCTAGTGCCGCACAGGCAGCGGCCGGGATCGCCTTCCCCACGCTGGCAACGCTTCTGGCGGCTGCGGCTGCTAGCGGTGGCAGGAGCGGCGGTGGCAGGTCAGCCGGTTCAGGTTTGGGCACGTATGGCGGCGAGGCTGGCGGGGGGGATGGCGGGGAGACGGTCGAGGGAGGTGGCGGTGAGGCTGTCGAGGGGGACGAAAGTGAGACTGGCGAGGGCGGGGGCGAGGCGGTCGAGGGCGGCAGCGGTGGAGAGGCGGTCGGTGATACCGGCAGCGCAGATATCAGCAGCCCCGGGACCAGCAGCCCTGACACCGGCGTCCCGGTGCAGAGCCAGCCGCCACCGGTGGCTGCTCCTCCAGCGCAGAATGGACCCCAGGATGGGCAGACCATGACCGTGCATGATTCCGGCGATGGTCTGGATAAGACCTACGAATACCATGGCGATTCAGGTCAATGGATCAATCCCCTTACCGGTGGGGCGTATATAGCCGCCAATTATGCCGCCTCCGCCCAGGCACAGGCTGAAACCGATGCCGAGATCAAAAAGAGAGCCGAAGCCGATGCCAATGCCCTGGCGGATGGACCTACCAAGTGGATTCCGGGTTCCGCTGATGCGACGATCATCAGCCCCCGGACATCAGCCGCGGCAACGGTGATTCCCGCGGCTGCCGGTTCAGTTTCCGCGGGTTCCACAACTGCAGCACCTGACCGGCTGCTTCCGGTACGACCGAGGTCCCCGCAGCGTCCTGAAGCGGCATCACGCCAGTGCAACGATCCCCTCCCGTTCCAAAAGCACCGGCGCAGGTAGGCTGGTTCGACGCCTGCTCAACAGCAAGGACCTGCCCCAATGGTCCGCCAGGGAATAATAAACATGAAAGAGGACTTCGAGGTGATCAACAAGCGCCTGGCAGATGAAAATATTTATGTATTAAATAAATACCAGCGCACCAATATGGTTCTAGATGGCGCTGCCAAGTTGGGTAACACGATTTGGGATTACACTGCCGGCTGGGTTACAGGCTCCACCGGGCTTCGCTGCGAAGGATATTACGCTAAAACCAATCCAGGCATCACAGAAGCCGTGCATAAACAATTCCCGGATGCCATAGTGGAACAGGCGATTTTCCAGGAAAAATCATCTTACGACGGACAGGGTGTTATCGATTGGTTGGATGACAGAATTCAAGATAATCATGTTTTTACCAAGGTGACGCTGCCTGATGGGTCTGAGTGGGCGGTTGATTTCCACGGGCACAATGCTTCCAACCTGCCAACCAATCCACCCATTATGCGGCCTTATGAAGAGGTCAGGCAGGAGTGGAAGACACATTTAGGGGATGAGTTCCATGAGTCATAATGAAACCGGGAGCGCAGCCATGTCAATTCGATCACAAGCAGAATTGGAATCTCAATACCTTAAGTGCGAAGCCCAGGTGCAGAATGGAATGCTCAGTCCTGAGCAGGCATTTGGGAATATGGAGGATTGGGTCATTCAACTGGGTCAGCGCAAGGCTTTGCTTCATCCTGGTATAAAGCAGTGGATGTGGTATGACAAGCTTCACGATGAATGGGCTACGGCGGGCTGCGGGGTGGGTGAAGCGATCCTGCTGTCGATCGGAAATGTAGGCGGATTAAAAAAGTTGCCACAGCCAGGTGATGCAGCCGGGTGGTGTGTGTACCGGCAGGGGCAGGAATTTGTTGGCCCCATGCTCATCGGGGAATTGCTCAGCAGGCTAAAGTCCCAGCCGGAACTAAAAGACATCCTCGTCTGGAGCACGCAGGCAACAACCTGGTTATCGGTGGCTCATGGAACGGGAGGAGCAATTTCCTTTCACGACGAATCCGGGAACCCGGTTTCGGTGATGGCCGATGGTGAGGCGGCTCAGGCGTCTGCCAGGGCTGAGCCGCCTGCGCCAGGTGAGCCAGGGCGGATGTCGGTGCCGCCACTTCCGCCGACCATTGAGAAGAAGAGCAACCGCAATCTCATTATCGCGATCGTGATCATCGTGATCCTGCTATGTTGCTGCCTCCCAGCGTTGATAGGTATTATCTATTTTGTAGCAAAGAACGCGGGGGTTTTGCCGGCCTGGTTGGGTGGCAGCGCCTGGGTCCCGCTGTACATGCTTTAAATTGTTTTGACTAAAAGGTCCTCTCTGCTGGAGGGCCTTTTTCGTGTACGTCCAGCAAGCGCGTCACGGAAAATGAACCCATGAGCGCATTGAATCGGGCCAGCCATCCTATGCTTATTTTTTAATATTGGATACAACCTGCTGGTAATCGACGAACTCCACGGGGGCAGAGACATTCGGGGTAAAGGATTGACGAAAATTTCTTGACAGCCTCAGACTCGGAGTGGATTTTGTCCGCCTCTGCGTCTCGAAAGGTGAAGATGTGCACGAAGCGGGTGGGGTCTTCCTTCTCCTGCCAGACTTCATAGCGCAGGGTGCCGGATTCATTTGAACGCACGTAACCCACGAATTCTTTTATCGCCGCCAGGCAGCGTTCCAGGGACTCCGGTCGCACCTGGTAACGTGCCAGCTGGCGGATCTCCTTCCCTGAGCTCTCATTTTTAGCCATATGGTTCTCCGTTTCTTTAACTATTAAATGGGCGGGTTTAGAGTTCCGGCATAATACTCCCGGAGGTCACGCTTTGTCAATATTTTCATAGTTGGGAAATCGAACTCATCCTCCCCGCTGGGGGAAGAGGTCAATTTGCCTGCCTCCAATATGCGAATCCGGAAATACCCGGCAGTCCTGTATTTAGCACTGAACCTTACCAAAATAATGCCATGATTAAAATGGATTATAATTAACATAATAATTATCTTATTTAGCGAAAATATTTGAGCAGGTAATTATTAACCGGGTTTGATTAATGTGCCACCAGGAATGAGAAAAAACAAGACCGGGCGCTCAATTTTACGTCGGGAACTGCGGCGGACACTTATCGCGCACATCAGCGCAGCCTCCCGAAGGACTGTGCCTTTCTTTTGACCAGGTTGGTTACTATGTAATTTTTGTTGGGAAGGACAAAAGTGCTTATCTGTTTTTTTGAATGACAGTATTAATTCAAAATAGTGAACACAGCTATATCTAGGTAAATGGCAAAAATAGGTCGGGTTGATCCTTCAATGAAAGCTATGAATACTACCGGAAAATCATTGCTTGAATTACACAAGCCAAAGCCAGGGAAGAAAAAGAAATTGGAAACAGATATCAGCTCACTTTATTTCGGAGGATCAATAAATGAATGGAATGAATCCCAAGGTTGATTTCTTTTTTAGGAAAGCCGAACAGTGGCAGGCAGAATTTAAAAAATTGAGGTTGATCATTCTTGACTGTGGGCTGACCGAAGAATTGAAGTGGGGCGTTCCTTGTTACACGCTTCAGAAAAGTAACATAGTATTAATCCATGGATTTAAAGAATACTGTGCGATCCTGTTTATCAAGGGTGCCTTGTTACAGGATGTCCAAGGTGTTCTCATCCAACAAACGGAGAATGTGCAGGCGGCACGCCAGGTTCGGTTCACCAATGTCCGGGAAATAGTTAAGCTGGAACCCATCTTGAAAGCCTATATTCATGAAGCCATTGAAGTGGAAAAAGCCGGTCTGAAAGTGAATTATAAAAAAGCTGCAGAATTCAGCATTCCTGAAGAATTTATAAATAAGTTGGAGGAAGTTCCTGGCCTGCAGGACGCTTTTGATGCATTGACGCCGGGACGGCAAAGAGCATACCTTCTTTATTTTTCTGCACCCAAACAATCCAAAACCCGGGAGTCAAGGATTGAAAAGTATATGCCCCAAATACTCGCTGGAAAGGGATTAAATGATCAGTAAAACCGATGATTAAATAAATGATGGCAAAATCATTGTTGATAGTCTGGAATAAAAATTATTAAATATGGCAGCCACCCATTTTGGGTGGGTGAACATTTTGCTTCAACAACAATCAATCACAATATAAGGAGGTTTTTATGACCCCAACCAGGGACACCCAAAAGTCCGGCAGGAGCTCCACCGCGCTCAACAAGAAGTCCAAGGGATTCACGCACGAGGAACTGGCCGCAATGAAGCAGCGCGCCAAGGAGCTGAAGGCGGAAGCGCGCGCGAACGAGGACAAGGCAGAGGGGGAAACCGCCGTGCTTGCAGCCATCGCTGCGCTGCAGGAACCGGATCGCGCCATGGCTGCCCGGCTCCATGCGCTCATCAAAGCCAGCGCGCCAACCCTCTCGCCGAAAACCTGGTACGGGATGCCTGCGTACGCCAGGGACGGCATCGTCATCTGCTTCTTCCAAAGCGGGCAGAAGTTCAAGACCAGGTACGCGACGATTGGCTTCAGCGACAAGGCGAAACTCGATGAAGGCGACATGTGGCCGGTGGCCTACGCACTGAAGGAGTTGACTGCTGCTGAAGAGGCTAGGATCATCGCGCTCGTGAAGAAAGCGGTGAGCTGAGGGCTGATCTCAAGATTATGAGACCCTCGCCAGGAACCTCATTCGGTCTTATTTAGCAGCCGTGACCACACAAGGGACAAATCTATATTGCGCGTTGTGCGCACATGCGCAGTCGTGCAGGCAATTTACCAGGACCATTCACCCGCCCAACAAAGGTTGCTGAGGACAGGTGGGATTCGTCACCATTTTCAAGGAGTTTTCCTTGGCGATCACCCGGATAGACCGGCTTCGGGTTTTCCTGCTCCCAGGAAGAGTCCGCCCTCGCCTGCCTGCCGGTAACGCAAACCGTTGAAACTGTCGAAAAAGTATAATCAAGGGCAAAATGAAGAGTTAAACGGTCAGTTAAATTATATAGAACATGCACCTGTCGCAAATCCAAAATTGTGTTTTTCGACAAACTCATTGGGAGCCCTGGTTGGATCCGCGCTCATTGTCGCGAAGGATAGAAAAGATGGGATGTGATTTGATGCTCAATTCAAATAAGAGTGAAATCTCACCGGCAAGATGGATCCGCGTTCTGGCCGGGGAGATGTGGCACGGTTGCAAATGACAACCCACCTGAAACTTACCCGTTTGCAGATTCTCGCCTTCCGGCGCCGTGCCGCGGCACTCGATGAGCGGTTACCCCGCGGCCGTCGAGCGTTGGGGCGTGCGGCGTGGGCGGGTTTGCAAGACAGCATGCCGCGGGCCGCACTGCTCTCGATCTATGCGCGTATGGCCGGTACTGAACCTGGTAGTTGGGAGGATCCTTCTCTTGTTCAGGTTTGGGGGCCCCGGTACAGTGCCTATATCGTGGCAAAACGCGATCTCGCGGTTTTTACCCTCGGCAGGCTACCAGACGAACCAGGCCAGCTTAAGCGCGCTCACGATATCGCCGCGCAGTTGCGGTTGGCGCTCGCCGGCCGCCGGATGACTCAAGGCACCGCGGCTCGCGCTATGGGGGTGAAGCATGCCAACCTACTGCGGTACGCCGCGCCAACGGGGACCGTCCTGATTCGCTGGGACGGTTATCATCAGCCCGATATCTGGAACGTGCCAGCGCCTGAAATGGACCCGCACGAGGCTCGCCTCGAACTTGCCCGGCGGTATTTGCAGGTGTTCGGCCCCGCTACACCCGAAGTCTTCGCGAGCTGGGCGGGCATTGGGCTGCTTTCCGGAATCGATGCATTTGAATCGCTTGGCAAGTCCCTGACACAGGTCCGCACGCCCATCGGGGAAGCTTGGATCCTGGGCATAGATGAACCTCTGTTCCGCGCATTACCTGGCCCAACAGCGCCGGCCCGTCTCTTGCCGAGCGGCGATACCTGGTTCTTGCTGCACGGCGCTGACCGCGAACTCTTGGTGCCCAACGAGAGTCAACGCCGCGCTCTGTGGACACCCCGTGTCTGGCCGGGCGCCTTGCTCGTCGAAGGTGAGACTGTTGGCACTTGGCGGCGCGCAGGGCATGTGCTAACGATCCAGCCATGGCGTGACCTTTCCCGTGCACAGCGCAATGCGGTGGAAGCGGAGGCGGGATTGATGCCCCTGCCCGGGATGGACCACTCCATCGATGTTCGCTGGGATCAGCGCTGAGATAAAGCGACGTTGATAACTATGAGCCGCCCAACAAAGGTTGCTCTGAACAGGTCGGATTCGTCACCATTTTCAATGAGTTTTCTGGGCAGTCACCCGGATAGGCCGGGTTCGGTTTTTTCCTGCACCCAGGTAGAGTCCGCCATTGCCCACCCGTCATTGACCCAAACCGTTAGGCTAAATCCTATGAACGCCAAGAAATAAAGATGGAGGAATATGACATTCGCGATCAAGGCAGAGGTAAACGATCCACTGGCAGAGACATTTGTTTTCAAGGCCCAAAAGACAATGTATGGCGGCAAGCACATTGCCAATGGCGATACGATCTACATCTTCGCCAGCGAGAACGAAGGCGGGGTGGGTCTTATCGCTTGCGGCATCGTCACCTCGGCCGAGGCGATCGCGAAGAAACCCGGGATCGTCCGGCAAACACCGCGCGTGAGCGTTACGATCAGGCGCACCGCGCTCGCAAAGCGGCGCCTGGGGCGGAGCGAGCTCAAGCTTTTTTCCGATTGGAATGACGGTCAACCTGGGACCGAGCTCAATTTTAAATTCTATCGTCAGGCAACGAACAAGATTGTCGGCATCACGGATGATGCGGCGCTGTTCCTCAACGGATTATTTTTGACGCAGCCGGTTTCGACATGGACACACGTTGGGCCGACACCGGTCATCGGGCGGGGCTGCCATCTCGGAGGCTGTGGCGGGTTTTCTTAGTCTTGTCTTGTTCATTTTGGCGGTGGCTGACTCAAACCGGTGCCTCAATTCGACTCAAAGTGAGTTGAGTTTATCTCCTCCCAATTATTGCGCAATTCCTGTTGAATTATATATTTCTGGATTAAGAGGGGGGACCAATTTATCCACACCGAAAAACCCGAACCCGGAAAATACCAGCGGGTTCGCATTTTTTACAAAGATTTATTAATTTAGGTCTCATGGAATGACGGTATAATTATTCCTATATTTATCTAAATTAGCTATTTTATATTTCCGGGTGATGATTGTGCCGGGTTTGATTAATATGCCTTCGGAAATGAGTGAAAACAACAACGAGCGCTCCATTTTACGCCGGGAACGTTGGCGGGTACGTTTCGCGCGCCTTCGCTCGGCTGTTCGAACGGCAGTCCCCTTTGCTTTCGGAGTCCTGGCAGCATTTACCGCATTGCTGCTTTACCGGGTCGTGTTTCCGGGTCCGCACCTGATCACCAGCAGCGAAGTCAGCGACACCGTGAACCAGGCGCTTGCTTCAGCCACGCCCCCGCCCGCCTTATCAGAAGGTGTTTACAAGCTGATCGCCCCTTCGCTGGTGCTTATCCAATCTCAGTCTGCCTGCCACATCCACGGGGGATGCGTTCGGTGAGCTGGGGAGTGGCGTCATCATCGATGACAACGCCGATATTTTGACAGCTCTGCACGTTGTGGCAGGGGCGACCGCAATCACGGTCACGTTCGCGGACGGGAGCCAGTCGGATGCGCAGGTTGCCAGCACCCAGCCCGCCAACGATATCGCCGTGTTGACTCCCGCCCAGCCCCCCGCACAGGTGGTCCCAGCCGTGCTGGGTAACCCAAACAGCCTGCAGGTGGGCGACGAGGCGTACGTGGTCGGTAATCCCCTGGGCTTGTATGGTTCGATGAGCTCGGGGGTGATCTCCGGATTCAACCGTTCGTTCCAGCCTGAAAACAGCACCCTCGAACTGAAAGGGCTGATCCAGATCGATGCGGCGGTAAACCCCGGGAATTCGGGTGGGCCGCTGCTCAACCGCTACGGACAGGTGGTGGGCATCGTCGAAGGCATTGCCAATCCCACTTCTCAAAACTTTTTCATCGGCATTGGTTTTGTAGTGCCGATCAACGTGGCAGTCTCCGGGTTCGGTTCGCCGCCTTATTGAACCGCGCCAGCAACACCACGGAAGTATATGAAAGGATGGTCGCATGAACTCTTAATATAAACAAGAAAAATGGTTTGCCCATGGAACGCGTCTTATACGAGGTGAAGAAGATCATCGTCGGGCAGGACCACCTGCTGGAACGGATGGTGGTGGCCCTGCTGGCGCGCGGCCACATCCTGGTGGAAGGCGTTCCCGGGCTGGCCAAGACGATGGCGATCAAGACGCTGGCCGAGTCGATCGGCGGCGAGTTCAAGCGCATCCAGTTTACGCCCGACCTCGTTCCCGCCGACCTGGTCGGCACGCGCATCTACAACCAGAAGACCGGCGATTTCTCCACCTCGCTCGGGCCGGTTTTCACCAACCTGCTGCTGGCAGACGAGATCAACCGCGCCCCCGCCAAGGTCCAGAGCGCCCTGCTCGAAGTCATGCAGGAGCGCCAGGTGACCATCGGGCGTGAGACCTTCAAGGTGCCGGATCCCTTCCTGGTGCTTGCCACCCAGAACCCGATCGAGACCGAGGGCACCTATGCCCTGCCGGAAGCCCAGGTGGACCGGTTCATGCTCAAGGTCCTGGTCGGCTACCCCAGCAAGACCGAGGAGTTCGTCATCGTCGAGCGCATGACCGGCAGCTTGCAGTCCCTGCAAAAGGTGCTGACGACCGGCCAGCTGCTGGAGCTCCAGAAGGAAGCCGACAAGGTATTCGTGGACCCGTCGTTGATCGAGTACGCGGTCAAGCTGGTGACCGCCACACGCCAGCCGGAAGATGTCGGGTTGAAGGAAATCCAGCACTACATCATGTTCGGCGCCAGCCCGCGCGCCTCCATCAACCTGATCCTCACCGCCCGGGCGCTGGCATACGTGCGCGGCCGCGATTACGTCCTGCCCCAGGACGTCCTGGACATGGCCCTCGACGTCATTCGCCACCGCCTGGTGCTCACCTATGAGGCCCTCTCGGATAATGTGGCGGTCGACGACTTGTTGAAACAGATCCTGGACCGCATCCCGGTCCCGGTGGTGCCTCTCCATGAGCATGCTGACAACCGCGTCCTCGCCTGAGCATATCCTCCAGCGCATCGATTGGAAGATCGTTCGCCGGCTGGACGGGCTTCTGCAGGGTGACTACCGCAGCCTGTTCTACGGTTACGGCGTCGATTTTGCCGACCTGCGCGAGTACCAGCCCGGCGATGATATCCGCTACATCGACTGGAATGTGACCGCCCGCATGGACACGCCTTACGTCCGCAAGTACCTCGAGGAGCGCGAGGTCATTGCCTGGTTCCTGCTCGACCTGAGCCCCTCGGTGGATTTCGGCACCGCGGCCGGCAACCAGAAGCGGACGGTGCTGATCGATTTCGTTGCCACACTGGCGCGCCTGCTCACGCGCCACGGCAACCGCGTCGGTGCGATCTTCTACGACAGCCGCGTGGAACGCGTCATCCCGGCCCGCGGCGGCAGGCTCCAGGTCCTGCGGCTCATCCACGACCTGATGAACCAGCCGCCTTTGTCCGGAGCGCCTTTCACGGACCTCACCCCCATGCTGGAAGCCGGACTGTACACCATCCGGAACCGTTCGCTGGTATTCATCATTTCGGATTTTATCAGCAGCCCCGGCTGGGAGCGGACGTTGAACCTGCTCAACCGGCGCCATGAGGTGCTTGCCATCCGCCTGCGCGACCCGGGCGAGCTTGCCTTGCCCGATGTGGGTCCCATCATCATGGAGGATGCCGAGACCGGCGAACAGCTCTACGTGGATACCCACGACCGAAAGTTTCGCCGCAATTTCGAGCAGGCTGCCCAGGCGCGCGAGACCGCCTTGAGCGCGGCCTTCAAACACTCGGGGGTGGACGCGCTGCCGCTCTCCACCGACGAGGACCTGGTGGGCGCCATCGTGCGATTCGCCAAAACGCGCCAGCAGCGCAGGAAGTAAGCGAGGCGGATCCATGACCTTTCTCTGGCCAGGCATGCTCTTCCTGTTGATCGCCCTGCCCGTCCTGGCGCTGATCTACCTGCTCATCCAGCGCCGCCGCAGGCGCTTGGCCGAGTCTTATGGAAGCATGGGGCTGACGAGCGCAGAAAACAGGCGCGGGCTGGCCTGGAGGCGGCACGTGCCGCCCGCCATCTTTTTGCTTTCGCTGACAGCCCTGGTCGTCGGGCTGGCGCGCCCGCAGGCGCAGGTCAGCCTGCCGCGCCTGCAGGGTACCGTCATCCTGGTCTTTGACGTCTCCGGGAGCATGACTGCCGATGACATTCAGCCCACCCGCCTGGATGCCGCCAAGGCCGCCGCACAGGCGTTCGTCCAGGCCCAGCCGCTGACGGTCCAGGTGGGCGTGGTGGCGTTCAGCGACAGCGGCTTCTCGGTGCAGGCACCCACCAACGACCAGGCCTCCGTGCTGGCTGCCATCCAGCGCCTGGCACCCACCCGCGGCACCTCGCTTGGCACCGGCATCCAGGTGGCTCTCACCGCCATTGCCGACAGCATTTCCCCGCCCGCCCCGCGCTACTACACCAATCTCACCCCGGCGCCTATTCCTTCGCCTACCCCGGTTCCGGCCGGGACGTATACACCCGCTGTCATCATCCTGCTTACCGACGGCGAGAATAACATGAACCCCGACCCGTTGGCTGCCGCCCAGGCTGCCGCCGACCGCGGCGTGCGCATCCATACCATCGGGCTGGGGAGCGCGGCCGGCACCACCGTGCACGTCAATGGCTTTACCGTCTTCACCCAGCTCGATGATGCCCTGCTCAAGCAGATCTCCCAGGTCACCGGCGGGACGTACTACAACGCCACCGATGCCGCCCAACTGCACAAGATCTACACTGACATCGGCCGCCAGCTGATCGTCAAGCCGCAGGTGACGGAGGTCACTTCCCTCTTTGCCGCTCTCGGGATCCTGGTCCTGCTGGTGGGCGGCGCTTTCTCATTATTGTGGTTTGGTCGCATGCCTTGACCTTCCTTCTCGAAGGAAGGTCTCTGCGGAGGTGAAATGTCATGGCTTTGGCCTGAATTGCTTTACCTGCTGGTCTTGATCCCCCTGGTGCTGCTGGGTTACATCCTGGTCCTGCGCCGGCGGCGCCGTTTTGCCGTGCGCTATTCCAGCCTGGCCCTCGTTCGTGACGTGGTCCCGGCCCGCTCGGGCATCCGCCGCCACCTGCCTTTCGCCCTGCTCCTGCTTGGGTTGACCGGCTTGCTGACGGCCCTCGGGCGCCCGGTGGCGATCGTGGACCTGCCCACCAGCCAGGTGACGGTCATCCTGGCCATCGACGTCTCGCGTAGCATGTGCTCCACCGATATCCAGCCCAGCCGCATCCAGGCTGCCGAGGCTGCCGCCCTCTCCTTCGTCAAGACCCAGGTCCCGCATGCCCGTATCGGGATCGTCGCCTTTTCGGGGATCGCCGAGCTGGTCCAGGCCCCGACCATCGACCAGAACGCCCTTGAGGCTGCCATCCAGAGCCTGCTCACCGGGCGCCGGACGGCGATCGGCAACGGCATCCTGCAGGCCATCGACGCCATTGCCGAAGTTGACCCGGACGTCGCACCCACCGTATCCCCGTTTTCCGCCGGGGTGGCGCCCGCCCCCGTTCCCAAGGGCGACTACGCCCCCGACATTATCGTCCTGCTGACCGATGGGGCCAGTAACACCGGTCCCCAGCCGCTCGACGCTGCCCAGCAGGCAGCCGATCGCGGCCTGCGCGTCTATACGATCGGATTCGGCACCGCCAATGGCTCCGAATTCCCCAACTGCAGCCAGCAGTACCAGGGCTTTGAACCTCCCGGTGGAGGTTTTGGCGGCGGATTCGGCGGAGGCTTCGGCCCCGGCGGCGGACAGGGCTTCAACCGCGGCATCGACGAGGTCACCCTCAAAAAGATCGCCGCCCTCACCGGCGGCAGCTATTTCCCCGCCGAGAGCGCCAGCGAGCTTAACAAGGTCTTCACGGACCTGCCCACCTCGCTGATCGTCAAGCACGGCGTGACCGAGATCACAGTTTTCTTTGCCGCCTTCGGCACGCTCCTGGCCGGGTTGGCCATCCTGCTTGCCCTGCTCTGGCACCCGCTGCCGTGAATTATTTGAACACCAGCCTACTTGGATCTTAGTAAATTTCCCACCCGGTTTCTTTCATTAATAATAAACTGCGCCACGATCCAGCCCGCCAGCGGCTTGACCTTGCCGTCATCGTTGGGGATCCCGGTCAATTTCATATTGATCTTATTCCCCCACATGAACTTGTAAGCCGCCTTCTTGCCTTTCTCGTAAATATCGATCCCGTTCTCGTAGGGCTGCACCCGGGTGACCGCGCTGAGAAGAAAAATGACATTCGTTGAGACCCCCGTGAATGCCAGGTTTTTATTGGAAATGATTAAATTTCCCTCGTCGATCTTTCTGGGCGCCTCGTGAGTTTTAACATCCCCAACCTGGTAAAGCTCCACGCCCGGCAGGACCATGACGTTATCGGGCTCCACCTTGAAATCGCCGATCCGTCCGCTCTGGGTGATGCTGACCAGTTGATTGGTTTCTGTCATGGCAATTTTCTCCAACGAAAATATTATGGGCACTCCAGCCACTCGATCGGCTGGCTGCCGGCATTCCCCAGTCCGTAACCATAGGGGAAGAGCGGACCGGCGCAGCCGCTGAGATTGGCTGAGTTATTGATGTTGATCGGCAGCTGGGCGTTCGAACGCGGCCAGGTGTACGGGAGCTTGCCTACGAATGGAGCATCCCCGAACAATACGTCTGCCACGCCCGCCCCCTCCGACCCCGGCAGCCAGGCTGCCACCCAGGCCTCTGCAGTCTGGTACTGGTCGGTGATCACCATCGGGCGGCCCGACAGGATCACGACGATCAATTGATCCACCAGCGGGCGTAATCTGTTAATGACCGTCAGGTCCATGCTGTCGAGCGATAGGTCGGCGCTGTCCCCCATTCCTTCCGCATACGGCATCTCGCCCACGATGGCGATCCCCACCGGCGCCTTGCCGCTGAAATTATCGAATTGACCCATGTCATCGTACAGCACTTGCGTATTGGCATCCACCAGCTCCCGGATCCCATCCAGGATGGTTGTCCCCACCAGGGTGTTTCTTTGCTCCCCCTGCCACTCCAGCGTCCAGCCGCCCGCCTGGATTCCGGTGCTGTTGATCCCGGCTACCAGGATGGTCGCCACATTTTTATCGATGGGCAGGGCATGCTTGTCGTTCTTCAGCAGCACCAGCGACTCGCGTACCGCCTGGCGGGCCAGGGCCCTGTGCTCCTCCGAGCCCACCGTCGCCGCCAGGCTGGGATCGCCAAAAGGATTTTCGAACAGGCCCAGCATGAACTTGGCGCGCAGGATCCGGCGCACCGCATCGTCGATGCGCTCTTGCGTGATATCGCCGTTCGCCACCGCCTGTTTCACGACGCCGATGAACATCTGGTAATAGTAGGGCACCATGTTCATATCGATGCCCGCGTTGATGGACGGTCACCACCGCCTTGTAATAATCGGGGTCCACCTGGGTGATCCCGTCCCAGTCAGAGACGATAAAACCCTTGAAACCAAGTTCGCCCTTGAGCACGTCCGTCAGCAAATACTTGTTGGCATGCATCTTTACCCCGTTCCAACTGCTGAACGAGGCCATCACGCTCATCGCCCCCGAATTCACCGCCGCCTGGTAGGGTGGCAGGAATAACCGCCGCAGCGTCGCCTCATCCATCTGCGTGTCCCCCGTATCCAGCATGTACTGGTGATACATATACTGCTTGATCGAGCCCCAGGTCGTGCCTCCGTCCCCGATAAAGTGCTTGGCGGTCGCCAGGGCGTACAGGCTTTGACCTTCAGCTGTGCTGGCTCCTGCGGGGATGGTCTGAAAACCCTGGATGTATGCCGCGGAGAGTTCGGTCACCAGGTCAGTATCCTCGCTGAAGCCTTCGTACGTGCGCCCCCAGCGGACGTCCTGCGGCACCGCCACCACGGGCGCAAAGTTCCAGGGGATGCCCGCCGCGCGCATCTCCTCGGCGGTCACCGCCCCGATCTGGCGCACCAGCTCCGCGTCACGCGTGGCTCCCAGGCCGATGTTATGCGGAAAGATCGTGGCGCCGTTGACGTGCCCAAATCCGTGCACTGAGTCAACTCCAAATAGCAGCGGGATGCCCAGCCGCGTCTTGACCGCTTCTAGCCTCGTAGTCCTTCGCCAGCCGGGTCCACTCTGCCAGCGAGAACCAGCCCCCGCTGTTCCCGCCGCTCAGGACCGAGCCGATGAAATATTTGACGATGTTGGAAGGCGCGATTAAATAATATGGGGAAATGCTGTTGTTTTCCACCTGGGTCATCTGCCCGACCTTCTCATCCAGGGTCATGCGGGAAAGCAGGTCTTCGACCCGCACCTCCACCGGCTGGCTGGGATCCTTGTACAGCACCGGTTTCGCTTTCGGCGCGCACGCGGCCAGTAGAACCACCAGCAGCACAAGACAGGTTGTCCGTTTCATAACTCATCCTCCCCGTTTAACGAGGGTCTTCTTCCCGACTTAATGGCTTCGACTTGAACATCGCCGGCAGGCGATCAAATTTATCTTATTCTAATCCCATCGCCAGCCCCGCGACCGTCGTGATTGTGTTGATTAATATGTGCAGCGCCGCTGAACTATGCCAGTTCTTCTGCCTGGCTGCCGCCCCGCAGATGATCCCAAAGGCTGTCAGCGTTAGAAACCTGCCCCAGGAAGCATCCACCAGCACATGTTTGAACGAAAAAAGGACCGACGTGATCCCGATCGCCAGCCAGGCTGGCAGGATGCTGCATTAACCGCGCCTGGACGATCCCGCGCCACAGGTACTCTTCTGCGATGGGTACGAAAATGCCGTTGACCAGGATGAGCGCCGCGGGCTTCAATATCGGGGCAAGACTGCTCAGCCATGTGACCGAGTTTCGGTAGGAACTGACCAGCATCGGCAGCGTGAACTTTCCCCACAGCAGCTTGTCAAAAATGGGCAGGATGAAGATGCTCAGCACCAGCAGGATGAACAAGATCGTGGCATTCCAGGATCGGGCGCTTTCCTGGCCGGCCTGCCACACGCCCGCTAGTTCTTGCCCCCAGTTGGTTTTCATCACCATGCCTATTCCGGCGAGCAAAAGCAAATAAGCCAAAAACAGGGAGATCATGTCATTGACCAGCAGCGTGCCGATCGTGGGCATCCAGAAGAGCACGTAATGCCGGAAAAAATATTCCCCGGCGATGACCAGGATGATCACCGCCAGGGCTGCACCCAGGTTTGGTAGAACAGGACTTGATTTTGAGCTGGGGTTGTCAGGTTTCATAACAGGGTATTCGTTCAGGGATGAATTTCGATACCTTTCCCCATCAAGAGCTGATTCCTTCGAAGATGTCAAGAATATCCTGGGGCGTTTCTGCAATAAAATCTGGCGATTCTTCCAATAGTTTATTTCGACTCTGGTAACCCCAGGTGACCGCGATGGATTTGATTCCAGCCAGTCTCGCTTCTCGAATGTCTGAAATTGTGTCGCCTACCAGATATGCCAGGTTTTTCTCAAAATTAAATTGCTTCGCCGCCTGGATGATTTTCTCATGCTTTGAACCCTGCCATTCGTCTCCCATTATTTGGGCGAAGCATTTTTCCAGGCCATGCTTGTGTTAGAAAGCGCTCGACGACTTTTTGCGTATTGGTTGTAACGACCACCAGCGTGTGTTGTTTGCTACAGTTGCAACAGGAGCTCTGCTATTCCTTCGAATATCGAAAGTGGATTGGGTTCTCGCTCAAGCCGGTCAAATATGAAATCGGTAAAGTCTTTGATTTGGTTTTCAGGAACTTTTATCTGCCTGCCGATATCTATAAAGGACATATTTTCCAGTTGCTCGATATCGTTTCGAGTAGGGAACTTTATCAGCCCTAAATGTCGGCATGCTTGCTCTGCAACCAGCAAATTATGCTCTAAAGAGTCTGCGATCACCCCGTCATAATCGAATGCGATCAGGAATTTGTTGTTCAAAGTATTTATCCAAATTTTAAATATAAATAATGTAACAGCCCAGCTGGTGGACATAAAGCAAATATTAAGCATAAAAGAACAATTCTGTTTTTTATCCAGATCCAATCCACAAGCTATCAAGTTTGAGATCACCGATGCGCCCGCTCTGCGTGATGGGCATCAGTTGATCGGTTTCAGTCATGGCAAGTTTTCATTTTGTTCATTGAGACCGATTGTTATGTCACTACGGTGCCGAACGAGCTTTCAAACCGTTCAAGAATTCGATCAAGAGCGGGTTGACAACCTCCGGACGCTCATACTGGGGGATATGTCCTGCTTCTTCAATAATATGATATTCAATTCCAGGGATCGACCTCACGAGCTGCTGCATATCGTCGGAGCTGACGCTTTTGTCTTCCCTCCCCCGGATTAATAGGGCAGGGAAGTTATACCGGCCGACAAGATCATATTCCGCAAGAGAATCCATGCCCGGCTGGAGCCGGATCGTCGAGAGGATGGCCCGCCTGAATCCTTTATATTGAAGCTGGACCCTGTACATGGCCTCCCAATCAGGGAACTTTTCTGGTCTGTAGAAGTCATCGGATTGCGTTTTTGGGAGTTCCACTGGTGCGACATAGACCGTCATCAGGTACTCTCCGATGAAAGGGATATTAAGCGGAAATATCTGCCGGGTTGAGACAGGTGCCACTTCTGGATCGATCAGGATCATGCTGCGAACTTGGTTGGGATGATGGTTGGCGAAGCTTGCCGCGATGGGGCCTCTCCATCGAAAGCCCCACTAGGTCGACGGGACCCTGGATATTCAGGGCAGGCAGCAGGTCTTCCAGCTGGGTAACAAAGAGATCGAGATCGTAATTGGTTTCGGGCCGGTCCGAAAACCTCGTCCATACAGATCATAGCGAAGCACCCGAAACCCCGCCCGGGTGAGCGCTTCGAAGGTGGGATCCCAGATGTAATATGGGACCGAAAAGCCGTGCACCAGGACGACGGTGGGGGCATTTTCCGGACCGGCGAGCTCATAATGGACGACCCCCAGCGGCAGCTTCACGAATTGTCCGGGCAGGCTGACGCGGACTGTATCGCTGAGAGTTATCTTCTCTTGATCGGTCAGGATGTAAGTAATAAGCAAACTCAGGATAATAATGGCGATCCCGGAACCGGTGAGGATCATCCGTCTTCGAAGCTTCATGATGTTTCCCTCCTTCAACATGCGTTTGGTCTGCTTGTCAGGCAAAGAATATCATCAAAATGCATCAGTGTGTAGTGGAAGAAAAACGAGGTGCCTATAGATCAAGCACCTTATAATTATTGACGCCCTGTATTATTATCTGCCAGACCGACCTGCTCTTGCCACCCCCGGGGCTTTCCGCTCCAGCCTTTCATGGATGAACTCCCCACAAGCGCACCATGCTGTAAAACGAACGTGAAAGGATGAACTTGCCATCCGGTGAGAAGGCCAGGCTGGTAACATTACTTATATCCAGGTTGCTGAGCTCCTTCCCACTGGACACCTCCCACAGGTTGATCTTATCGCCAGCCCCCGAAGCCAGTATCTTGCCATCCGGTGAGAAAGCCAGACCGGATACCGCTTGTGTACCCCCGCTCCAGCTGGCGAGTTCTTGCCCGCTGGCTGGATCCAATAGCTTAATGGTCCCGTCCAAATAACCGATCGCCAGAGTTTTGCCATCCGGCGAGAAGGCGATACCCGGCTCGGTATACGGATCGGGAGCCCACCCGAAGGTGTGCAGTTCTTTCCCGCTGGCCGCCTCCCACAGCTTGATCTCGGTATAAGACCACGAGACCAGCTCTTTCCCATCCGGCGAGAAGATCACGTTAACGAGCTCGGAGGTGTGCCCGCTCAAGGTGCGCAGTTCCTTCCCGCTCGCCGCGTCCCACAGCTTCACAGTTTGGTCCCACGACCCGGAGGCCAGTGTCTTGCCGTCCGGCGAGAAGGCCACACCATACACCATGCTTGTATGCCCGCTCAAAGTGCGCAGTTCGCTGCCGCTCGCCGCCTCCCAAAGCTTAATGGTCTGGTCTATGGACCCGGAGGCCAGCGTCTTGCCATCCGGCGAGAAGACGACACCTGTTACCCCGCCTGAATGCCCGTTCAAGGTATGCAGTTCGCTGCCGCTGACCACGTCCCATAGTTTCAATATATTAATTCCGGGAGATAATTGATCTTCTGCAGACCCGGAGGCTAGTGTCTTGCTGTCGGGCGAGAACGCCAGGCCGCTTACGTAACTTGGATGCCCGCTCAGGATGCGTACTTCGCCGCTGGTCACATCCCGCAGTCTCACGGTGAAGTCATCCGAGGCGTAGGCCAGCGTCCGGCTGTCCGGAGAGAAGATAACTTTTCCGCTTACATTATCCCCTTTCAAGCTGTTGACTTGGTTGCCGGTTGCCGCGTCCCACAGTTTCACTGGATCTTCGCCAACGCTGGAGACGGATACCAGGGTCTTGCCATCCGGCGAGAAGGCCAGGCTCTCCAGGTTGCTCACGTTTAAGCTGTGAAGTTCATTTCCGCTGGCCGCCTCCCACAGTTTGACCGAGGTGCCGCGCGCGGTGCCGGAGGCCAGCTCCTTGCCGTCCGGCGAGAAAGCCAGGCCAAATGCTGCAACTGTGGCCATGCTAAAGGGTAGATCCGATTTGAAGCTTTGTAGTTGGAGGCCGCTGGTCACGTCCCACAAAGTTGTATTATTGTCGGCAAAATTCCAATCGCTGTTATCAGCCCCAACTGCCAGCGTCCTTCCGTCCGGTGAGAAGGCCAGGCTGATATTTTCAGGAGCTGTATCAAGCGTCCGGAGTTGGCTGCCGCTGGATACGTTCCACAGTGTCACTTGGTTGGCCACAGCGGAAGCCAGCGTCTTGCCATCCGGCGAAAAAGCCACATCCACTGCAAACCGCATACTCAAGCTGTGCAGTTCCTTCCCGCTAACCACATCCCACAGTTTCACCGTATTCTCATCAAAACTGATCGCCGCAGTCCTGCCATCCGGCGAGAGGGCCGCAATAGGATCAATAACCGATTGATTGAGTTGCGGATTTTTATCCACGCTCCAACTGTGGAGTTCGCTGCTGCTGGCCAGGTCCCACTGTTTCACCGTAACGACGTAAAAAGTGTCCGAGACCGCCGAAAGGGTCTTGCCGTCCGGCGAGAAAGCCATGTCATGGATGTCTACCTGGGGAAAGTAAATACTCTCCTGGTAGGTTTTTGAATCGTACAGGTAAATGCCGCTCGACGATGAGACCGCAAGCAGCCCTCCATCCGCTGAATAGGTTGGATGGTGGCCGCTGCCCAGGCCCCATCGGGCCACCTCCACGAGATTGTTCGCGTTGGCAGAAGAGATGATGGCACTGAGTTGGGGCAGTACTGTGAAAGTGGCAGACTGGGTGGTTTGTGCGCCCGGAGCCGGGATCGTTGGCACGCCCGGAGTCAGGGTCGTTGGCATGCCTGGGGTCAAACCTGGGACTGAGGTCGCCGCTGGAGCTGGGCTGGATGGGTTGCAGCTCATCAGCACCAGCGTCATGAGTGCAAATGACAAACGAGCGATATTTTTGTACATTATTCGACCTCGATGATTTTGAAATTAATCCAGTCCGGAAGCCTTTGCAGCCATATTTTAATGGAATGAACTGATAAATTGGTCATAAATCCTCCCGTATAAATTATCAGGCAGGTTAATATCTTACCTCTTTGGGTGGAACATTATTTTGGAATGGAATACAACTCTCTTTTTCCTGGATAATTTGGATCTCTGAAATATATTGTAGCGCGAAGCCTGATTAAATTATTAATTAAGTGCCCTGAAAAATCAACACGGTCTGCAAGGTCTTTTGGATTTATCGCTAAACCAATGCTGTTGATTATTGTTCCCCCAGGGGATCGATCCGCCATCCTGCTCTCATACCCTCTTTTCGCTGGAAATAAAATCATCCTCCTCCCATCCCGGGGCGGAATAGGATTCCTCCCATTCGGAACTCGCCCCCCAGGGTCGAAATGACCATGAGCAATGAAAAGGTGAGCCATGGAATGGCATCACTTTTATTAAATAATCCTAAGTCTGTTGTCCCGCCCGCCAAAATAATGTTATGATAGCTCCTCGTTAAGGTTGGTCTCAGGGGATCTGCATGAACGTCTGAAAAGTCTGGTTTCGTGAGGACATAAAATCAAAACCCATTTATTGCTTGAGCTGGAAGAAGAATATTCCCCCATCGCCCGCCTGATCGAGTTGGGACGGCAGAAGAAATACGTCACCATCGACGATATCCTGCTTGTCTTCCCTGAAGCCGAAAAGGACGTGGAGCAGTTGGAGGAGGCTTTTTCCGCCCTCTTGAGTGCCGGGATTCCCTTCGCGGATGACGCCCCTGCCGGTGAACCTCCGGAGAATGAACTGGTCGCCGGGCAGGAAACCGCTCCCGCGGCTTGAACCGGACCTTTCGCCGGACGATTATCTCGCCAATATTGATGCCTCGGATGCCATCGGGCTGTATTTCAAGGAAGCCAGCCGGGTCCCGCTCCTTTCTGCAAAAGAAGAGATCGAGATCGTCCGCCGTATCGAGGACGGGCGCAAGGCTCGTGTGGAATTGGCCGGCGGCACGGTCAGCCCCCTCCGCCGCATCGAGTTGCGTAAACTGATCGAAGACGGCTGGTCTGCCCGCGAGCACCTCATCACCGCCAACTCCCGCCTGGTGATCAGCATCGCCAAAAAATATATGGGCCGCGGCGTGCCTTTCCTTGACCTGATCCAGGAAGGCAATATCGGCCTCATTCGTGCCACCAAGAAGTTCGACTACCAGCGCGGCTTCAAATTCAGCACCTATGCCACCTGGTGGATCCGCCAGGCGGTGACGCGTGCCAATTCCGACCAGGGGCGTACCATCCGGGTCCCGGTTCACATGGGCGACCTGATCAATAAGCTTTTTCGCGCCCAATATAAATTAACCCAGTCCCTGGGCCGCGAACCCACCGTCGCGGAGCTGGCCGAAACCCTGGAAATTTCCCCCCAAAAGGTCGAGCATGTCCTCCACGTTTCACGCTGGCCCCTCTCTTTGGAATCGCCCACCACTACGGAAGAAGACTCGGTGCTCGGCGACTTTATCGAAGATGACGAGGTCGCCCCGCCCGATGACACTGCGGCCTATAACCTCCTCTGCGAGCAGTTGCGCGAGGTCCTGAACGGATTGCCCCTGCGTGAAGGGCGCGTCCTGCAGCTTCGCTACGGGTTGTTCGATGGGCAGCCTTACACGCTCGAACAGGTCGGGCGCAAGATGGGCGTGACCCGCGAGCGCGTCCGCCAGATCGAAGCCCAGGCCCTCAACCGCCTGCGCCACCCCTCCATCCGCCGCAGCCTGCACGATTACCTGGGCGACTAACCCCCATCGATTTCCCCGTTCCTCTGAAGGACCCTGCCGTTCCGATGCTCTTCGTCGGATCGCTTTTTTGATGCTTCGCCTTGCACCCTTTCACACCTTCATTTTATTCTTCTCGGAATTTCTATTCTTCCGATGTGCATTCAATTTTATCCTTTGTGAAATAATTCCTAAAATGGTAATTCCTGAAAGAGGCTGTATACTGATTCCAGGCAGGGAGCTGTTTTAGTATGAACATTTTACCCGCTTGTGTTCCAGCTTGGAGTGCTCAATGAGACCGGGACGCTTGGCAGTCCAACTTTCCTCATTCATTCTTATCATCAGCCTGGCTGCCGGTTGTGGATTCGAAGCCTCCGCGCCCCCTGCCGCGCCAACCGCCACTCCTGACCCAAACCAGGAGAACATCAACACGCTCATCCAGGTATCTAAATCTGTCACTTCGGAGCAGGCTGACCAGGCTGAGCTGGATGCGGTCAACCTGATGCGGGACAAGAGTGGCGCGCGCGCTGCTTTCGGCGATCAGGCTCAAGCGATCTTTCTAAAGATCGACCAGGACAAGGCCGCCGCGTTGCAGCAGATGGTGGATCGGGTCGTGGGTGCAGTCCTTCCACCAACCAAGGCATATGCCCGGTTGGTGAACCCCGCCTCGTCGGGTGCAGCCGGGAGATCTCCCCTGGATAAACCCCAATATGTTACCCAGTCGATGTTCCAGGCTTTTATGACGATGCTGCTGACAACTCAGGCGTCGAATCCCGGCACCGGAAACGCCGTAGGCAATACAACCGAGGGAGGCGATCCGGTTGGGGCTGCCGGCACACACTACTCCTTTCAGCCGCAGTTTATTGGTTCCAGGCTGGAAGCCACGGGATCCATAACAACCATCGTGACCGCCCCGGTTGCCTATCAGGAATCAATCCAATATCATTTGAGCATGGAGGCATGCCCCGATGCACAGGGCAGCGTGCCCGTGCATTTATCGCTGCACAGCGCTGCCACCCTGCTCGGCGGCGGCGTACAGCTTGGAGGTGAGAGCCAGGTGACCGGGCATGTCAACGATGAAGGCGCCCTGGCCTCGACTGATTACAATACCATCTACCAGGGATCCAGGCAGCCCATCCAAGGCGTCGGTGAGAATTTGGGCACTGTCAACACTTTTTTCGAGAGTCAGGAAAATGTGACTTTATACACGGACCCGGGGAATCCTGGCACGGGTTCGCAGCGCTATACCAGGCAGTCCTCTGAAACGGATGAGCAATTTAATCACGATGCGGTCCAGGAAATGCGTCTGATAATGATGTCGGTGTCCAATTCAGCCCTGGACGCCGCCGAAAAAAAGTGGACAACAGGCTACTGTGTTGAATTGCAGGTACCCGAACTGGGCTCAGGCTCCAAAACGGTTCAACCCAACTCTGATACTCCCTTCACCGCCAGTGTCCGCCACAGGTTCGAGAATGTAGATTTACAGGTACCGGTCATCGCCGTGTTGTCGGAAGGGCAGGTTTCAGTCAACCCGTCCGGGACGAAGGTTCCAGCCCCGGCTGCCTTTACCTACAAGGCACCCAATACCGAAGGCTTGTCAGCCACCGTCAACCTGGTCACCCGCTCAAAGCGAGGCATTGCCACGTTGGATCTAAAATTCACCACCGGTTTGCCCACCTGGACCGGCGCCGGGACATTTCTTCGAACTACATCCCAAGCCGGGGTTGGAGCGCAAGTGTCGGATGCATACACCTTCCAGGTCACTTTCCATGTGCTGTCGGATGGCAAGATCGAGGGAACGGGCAGTCTGACATTAACCGAAGAAAAAGAAAGCCTCCCCGGTATGACATGCAATCGCCCCGGGGTTTCCTCGGTGATCTATCCTCCGCTGGAGGTATCCGGTATGGTCCAACTCGGCACTGTCAGTGCGCCGCAGGCTGTATTCCAATTGAACTTCAAGAGTTTTCCGGCGGTCCTGCCGTCCTCGTGGGTGTGCGATATTGGCGGTGTACCGTATACATCCGATTACCCTGCGACGGATGGAGGCTTCTTTCTCGATAAAATTGAGATTGCTGGAGTGGATGGTGCCCAGGCCAGGGGCGGAGGACCAACCTACATGCCCCTTGTAACCACCTGGGAACTCCAAATCCATAAGCAGGCAGCTCCATAAGATTGCGAGCCTGCCCCGCTGGTCAGGGGTTTTGTTTTCACTTGTGCGGCGGTCTCCCCGCTTGCGCGCCCATGCCTCGCGCCAGCGCCAGCGCCGGTCAAACGATCGGGACACCTTTTCCCCCTTGACTTAACAGAAAATTTGTTCTATAGTATACGAGCGCTTTCGCGACATTGTCCCGGCGTTTTTCCGGGAAGCAACCCCCTTGGGGGTCAAGCACTCGTCCGACATTGTCCCGGTGTTTTTCCGGGAAGGACCCCCTTGGGGTTTACTACACTGACGACACGAGGCGTCAGTGTCTCACCCGCACCTTAAAAACCGAACGCCCGATCATACGCGGCCCCGCACTTGTAGGGGCGACCCGATGGGTCGCCCTCCCACCGGGGAGCGTTATTTGGGGACTTTGCCCCGCTGACTGAAAAGTATATTGTTCCTCAATTGTTCCTCAGAAACAATGCACATATCTGGCAGTTGTCTTATGCATACCCCCGCCTCTGGTCGTTCTGATGCCTTGAGGCATCAGAACGATATTCCCCCCTGAGGTTGTTTGATTTGCTAAAATCAACCTGTTCGCTTTTTCGCCTCTCCCCAGGCATACTTAATAATGAAGAAGCCCTCTGTGTGAAAATGGGGTTTAGGGGTAGGTTGTTTGATCCTCTTAAACAAACAACCCGCGCCCTGTATTCTTACTTTTGGCTGCGCGGTCCCTCACATTTGCCTCGTAGGGGCGGACGGTGTCCGCCCTATCTGGAAAGAAAATGTTTCACGGTCTAGGCAGCATTCGCGATGCATATCATCCCCGTTCTGAGTGGATATCATCCCCGCTCGCTCGTCCCCCGCTTTTTGGGGGAGAGGGGACATCGTCCCCGACCAAAGGGAGGGGGAGCGCCCCTCGCGCAGAACTCCCATTGGGGAGCTTTGGGGGGTTGGGTCGCCCAGTCTCACTGGGGCATCATTAAAAATAAACGACCCAAATCCTCTCACTCATTCTTAGTCGTTTTCGCGCGTTTATCATATCGAATGGCAATGTTTCATAATAGACGAAGACTGTAGGGGCGGAGCGCATCGTCCTCAAAGGTACCATGGGAATCCCGCAGCGCCTCCTCTTGCTCCCGCCGCCGTCCTCGGCGGCGTCAACGCCATATAGGAGTCGTGTTGAACCTCCTCTCATTCCCTCTTTTCGCTGTAAAATTAACTATCCTCTTTCTCCATATTCAAAAAAGGAGAGCGTAAAATGCGTGTCATCGGGCGTCTCTTGAGTTGGCTTTTGCTGCTGGGCCTCCTGGCTTTGATCGCCTATTCGGTCTACCAGGCAGCCATGTTCAACCCGGGAGTGAATCCTCCGGCAGTCTCGGAAGACTTTTCCGACCCTTCCCTTTCCAACTGGAAATTAAAATTGGTTGACGGCATTGGGTTCGCACAAGTGCCGCCCTACCATGGCGGCGACATCCGCGTGGAAAACGGGGCGCTGAGGTTGCTGATCAGCCCGGACCCGGATTTTTCGACCGAAAGCTCCACCTGGCAGCCCGGTCAGGCCGCCGCCCCCCAGTATAACAACGCCTTTGCCATCGGCATGCCCGACTTTGCACCCACCCGGGATCAAAAAGTGGTTGCCGAGTTCCAGATGAAGATCGACACAGGTTACCAGGGCACCTCCGGCCTTTGGATCGAAGCCCGGGACACTTTCGATCAGCAGGGGGTCATGGTCTCCGGTGGTTTTCCGGGAGCCATCGGCGTCAGCTTTACCAGTTCGGAATCTACCCAGCTCCTGGCAGGGGTAAGGTTTGAATATGTAAAAGGGCTGATCCCGCTTTGCCTGGATACTGTTGGCGGAGTTAATCCGTCCGTGTGGAATACCTACCGCATCGAGTGGAAAAATGTGTGGGGTTTTGTCGACCAGTATGATTTGTTCGTCAATGGTCAGCACAAGGCGGGCTGTTTTATCCCGTTGATTGGTTTCAGGCATTCTGAGATTCAAGTCTGGAGTGATAATTATAAAATTGGGAACCTTTTCCAGATCGGATACCTTAATCCATTAAAGGTCCAGGGGACTCTCTATAAAGAACTTAAAAATGTGGGCTGAGAATAAATAGACGGATCCCTCCCATGCCTCTCCTCCAGGCCCTCGCCCTCAGCCACTCCTACGCCAGCTTCCAGGCCCTCGCCCCCTGCGACCTCTCCCTCAACCCCGGCGAGATCTCCATCCTCGAAGGGCCCAACGGCTCCGGCAAGTCCACCCTGCTGCTCTGCCTGGGCGGTCTCCTGCGTCCCACCACCGGCACGATCACCGTCGGTGGCTTTGACCTGTATGCCGACGAGCCCGAAGCCAAGCGCCTGCTGGCTTTCATGCCGGATGTGCCCCGCTTCTACGCCGAGCTGACCGCCTGGGAGCACCTGCGCTTCCTGGCACTGGCGCACAACGCCGGCGATGGCTTCGAGGCGCGTGCCGAGTCCCTGCTGCGTGAGTTCGACCTGTGGGAGGCGCGTGACCTTCTGCCCCATCACTACTCCCGCGGCATGTCGCTCAAGCTGGGTCTGCTCTTCGCCCTCATCCGCCCCTTCAAGGTGCTCCTGCTCGACGAGCCCACCTCCGCCCTGGACGCCGATAGCTCCGCCCTGTTCCTGCGCCGCCTGTCCGCTCTCCGCGACCAGGGCGCGGCCGTCCTGCTCTCCACCCACGACCCCGACCTGAAAACTGGTCTCGCCGACCGGGTTTATCTGCTCAAGAATGGGGTCCTGCATGCCGCCTAGTCCAGATCCGGTCTGGCTGCTCTTCCGCCGCCGCTCCTTCTCCCGCCTGTCCTACTGGTGCCTGGTGCTGGGCTACGATTTTCGCGACCGCTCGCTCACCAACCGCTTCTATTTCGTCTACTTCATCCTCTTCTGGCTCGCCTGGGCGGTTGCCGTATTTGCACTGCTCGGTCACACCTTGGCGGGTTTCTTCGTGACCTTGTCCGCGGCTCCTCCTACCGGTACGCTCATCCTGCTGGGAGCCTGGGCATTCGCCCTCTGGGGGCTGGACCAATTCAGCCAGGTCACCGGGCGCAGCCCGTTCGTCTTCAGCGAGCCCGACGCCTTCCTGCTCTGCCAGTCCCCGCTCGACCGCCGCAGCGTGGGTGCAGCCTGGTTCCTGCTGGACTGGTTCGTGACGATGCTGCCCTTTGCGGCCGTCTCGGTCTTGTTCTCGTTTACTCTCGCCGATTATGCGCTGCCGGTCGCGTTCAACATCCTGGACCTGTTGGGATATTTCTCCTCTTCCCTGCGTACCCTGGCGATCGTCCTGCCGCTGCAGATGGGACTGCAATCCGCCCTGTGGGGGTTGGGTGCCTGGCGCTTGCGCCGTGACCGTCCTCCGCAGAGGCTGACCTGGCTGCGCCTGCTCGTCCTGCTCCCCGGGCTGGTCCTGCTGGCTTCCCTCTTCCTGCCGCGTACCCTCAACGTGGTTCTCTCCCCCCTGACCTTCTTCCTGCAGGCCGCCTTTGACGCCTCGCTTGCCCCCTCCACCTTGTTTGCCCGCATCGGCGTGGACCTCCTTGTGCTGCTGCTCGGCATGACCGTCCTGCTGTTCTGGTCCGCCCGCATCCACCTGGGCCGCGCCGCCGAAGAGACCCGCCTGATCTCATCCATTCGCCAGAACAGAAGTAATCTGAACTTCGAAGGCGCCGCGGTGCTCAAGCGCCAGAGCCGCATGAAGATCACCCGTCCGCCCAGCCGGTTGCCCGCCCGCAGCGGTCCCTGGATGCTGGTCTGGAAGGACCTGCTCCAGTCGGGACGCTCGCTGCGCTTCAGCCAGGTCCTGCGCTGGGGTTGGGTTTTCTTGCTCGGGCTGGGAATCTTCCTTGCGCCCGGTTGGTTGGTGAAGGTCGTTATCGGCGGGGTCTGGGCAGTGTCGCTGGGCACGCTCACCACCGACCGCCTGCGCACTGACCTGGCGCGCTGGTGGCTGCTGCGCTCTCTGCCCCTGCGCACCTCCGCCCTGGTGACAGCCCTGCTCGGTCCGTCCTGTCTGCTGGGAATTCTGCTGGGTTGGATCGCACTCGCCATTGCTGGTCCGCCCGCTCTGTTTGGGTGGCTGGCGGCTGCCCTGCTGCCATTGCTGGTGGCCGGCGCCGCCCTCGGCTCCGCCCGTGACATCCTCGATCATGCCCGTGCCCGCCTCCTGTTGACCCCGGCCCAGGCTGAGGAAAACGTCCCGCGCCAGGATATCCAGGGTGCCCTGACCGTGCTGTTGGCTGTTGGCATTCCCCTCACGCTGCTGGTCTGGGGCGGCGCCCTCTCTGGCGGACTCTTCTTTGCGCTGCTCTCCCTGCCGGTGGCTGCCATGGCCGCCGTCCTGCTTTTCCGCTCCGTCTGCCTGGCCTATCGCGAGATCAGGTAGATACCGCTTCCTCGTTTCGCCCTAGTTTTTTCCTCAATAACCTCTCCCGATTTTTGGGTGGAGCCGGGGCGGGGAGTTATCCATTGAACCCTGCTCGAAATTCTCCATAATGCAATTCAAGAGTAGGGATAAAATCAAAAAAATTTCCTCCAGTTCCCCTGCTTATGTTGGTAATAAGGAGATCCAATATGCCAAACCCACCCGAATTTGACGTTGCCGCTGCCCACAAATATTTCTCAGCTGATTGCTTCAACCGCGCCTGGGACTTGATCGACAAACCGGTCCGTTCTGCTGAAGAGGATCGCATGATGGTCCAACTGAACCAGGCATCGCTGTATCACTGGTCCCAGCGCCCCGACAATAATGAAAAAAGCCGGTCAATCGGTTACTGGCAGGCTTCCCGGATCCAATCCCTGCTGGGCAATGCCGTCGAAGCCAGGCGCTATGCTGATGTCTGTCTGGAATACAGCCCTGACCTTGAACCTTTCTACATTGGATACGCCTATGAAGCCCTCGCCCGCGCTGCCAGTCTGGCTGGAGACAGGGCAGAGTTTGAAAAATTCCTGTCCGAAGCCAGGGCGCTTGCCCAAAAGGTAACCAGTCAGGAGGATCGCGAGGCTCTTTCGAAAGACCTCGACACTATTATATAGCTGGCAGGACGCAGCCTATTCTGAAATGAGACGAAATTCATGACATCCAATCCCTTTCCGGTTCCGCAAACAAATCGAAATCTGACCATCGTAGCGTGGGTCACAACGATCCTGGTCAGCACCGTTCCCGATATCCTCACGGATAAGCTCGCCGGCGGCATCCCTGCCTGGCTGATCGATGCCAAGCTGGGCTTGCTGCTGGTCCTGATCCTGGGCGCCTTCATTTGGAAATCTCTGCGCCCGCTCTTTAATTTCTTCCTGGTCATGGCAGCCTTCTTTACCCTGTTTGAACTGCTCCCCCTGGTCAACTTCACCTTTCCTGCTCTGCAGGCCTTGTTTGGTAATACCGTTTTCGACTCACGCATGCAGGCCGAGCAGACTGGCAAGCTGGTGGTCTCCATTGCCATGATACTGATCCTGCTTTTGCTTGGTTTCAAACGCCGTGATCTATTCCTGGTGACCGGCGACTTGCGTGCCCCCATCGAACCGGTGCGAGTGCTGGGCTTCCCGAAAGCAGAACCCTGGACCAAATTCGGTCTGTTGTGGGGCTTTGCCATCGCCGGGACCCTTGCGGTTGTGTTTTATCTGGGTGCAAGACCGGGCACTGCAACCTTGCTCAAAGTACTGCCAATCCTGCCCTCGATCCTTTTCTATGCCCTGCTTAACTCTTTTAACGAGGAGGTCACCTACCGCGTACCTATGCTGACCACCTTAGAACCGGTCGGCGGAAGCCGCCAGGCGCTGTGGATCTCGGCCTTTTTTTTCGGCATCGCCCATTACTTTGGCACACCGGGAGGTATCCTGGGTGGAATCCTTTCAATTTTCATGGGCTGGATCCTGGGCAAGGCCATGCTTGAGACCCGCGGACTTGCTTTGGTCGTGGTGGATCCATTTCCTGAGCGACGTGGTCATCTTCATTTTCCTGACTTTGGCGTTGGTTTGAAAAAGCAGTTCAGTGAGCTTCAGCTTATGGTCATTGGGTCACGCGAAAATAAAATGAGTGAGCAAAGCTCACTCACCCGTCATCTTCCTGATCTCCTCCGCGACCTGCTCGAAATACAGCGTGGCTCTCCGGATCAGCCCAATGGCGGTCAGGAAGCCGTGCGTCATCCCGTTGCAGCGCATCAGCTTCACTTTAACCCCGGCCTCCTGCAGCCTGCTGGCGTACTCTTCGCCTTCATCCCGCAGCACATCGAATTCCGCCGTCACCACCAGTGCGGGCGGCAGCCCGCTTAAATCCTTTGCCAGCAGCGGCGAGACGCGCGGGTCGAGCCGGTCCTGTGGTTCGGGCGTGTACTGCTCCAGGTACCACTCCACATCTCGCTTGGATAATCCGAGCGATTTTTCACCGAAATCCTTATAGGATTGGGTATCCAGGTGGGCACCGTCCAGCCCCGCATAGAACAACACCTGGCCTGAGATGACCGGGGATCCCTTCTGACGTGCCAACTGTGCCACCACCGCGGCCAGGTTGCCGCCAGCCGAGTCACCGCCCACCAGCATCCGGCTGGAGTCAGCGCCCAGTTCCACGGCGTGCCCTGCCGCCCAGGTCACTGCCGTGTAGGCATCTTCCAACCGCGGCTGGGAAAGCATGCTCGGGCGCCAGGCGGTAATCCACCGAGATCACCGCGCAGCCCGCGTGTTTGCAAATGAAGCGTGCCATGTTATCGGCGCTCTCGAGACCGCCCACCACCCAGCCTCCGCCGTGCAGGAAAACGAACAGCGGGTAAGCATTCTCTTTGCCAGGCAGGTAAAGCCGCGCGTTAATCCCGGTTTGCCCAAGGGACGGGATGGTTCCGCCCGGGCTTGGGATGGTCAGGTCTCTCACCGAGTCCACTTGTGCGTAAGTCCCGCCGGCCATTTTGAGCAGCCCAAAGGTTCTCCGGAAGTCCTCCCGCGCCCTCTTGGGGGAGAGCGTATCCAGGGGAACCTCTCCCAGCAGCTCCTGACCGCGGTGCATTAGTGCGATCTGTTCATCCAGCACTCCCCCTGTGAGCGGCGGGAGCCGCGAATGCAGGTTGAGCAGTTTCAGGTGGATGAAAAGACCAGCTAACCGAATATAGTCAAGGAGGCTTGGTTTCATAATACAATTATAGCCTGCGCGACTTGTAGGATGCACACTGTCCCTGAAAAAGAAAATAATGCGCCCGGACCCTAAGGTGGAGCATCTTGTCTCTCCCAGGTCCCATTTGCAGATTTGTTAATTATATTTTAGGATTCATCAGTATGATTGAAATGATATCCGTTGGAGAAAGGCATGCGCTATAAATATACCCTGGCTGCGTTGATCCTTATCGGCTTACTGGCGGGCTGCACATTCCCGTGGGCGGTGCCTTCCTACTTGGATCTCCTGGACACTATTCTCCCCGTGGATACGGTCATCCCGCTGCCATCCCTAACGGATTCGGTGACGCCCACCCCTTCATCGACGAGAACACCGACTTATACCCCCTCCTTAACCGGCACCAAAACTGCCACCTCAACCGCAACCTCCACCGGAACTTCGACGTCTACCCCCACCTCGACCTCCACCTCCACCCCCACATCTACCTCAACACCAACATCAACCACAACTTTTACTCCAACTTTCACACGCACCCCAACCTTTACGGGGACGGTCACCCGTACGCGCACACGTACGCCCACCCGAACTCCAACGCCGAGTTTAACAGGTACTTCCACCGCGACCGCCAGCCTGACCGTCCTCGGGCCTACCCCAACCGCGACCCCTTCATTCACTGACACCCAACCCAGCGCAACTTTGACTTCCTCGCTCACCCCCTCTTCAACCGCGACGGGCGACACCCTTACCCCCAGCCAAACACTTGAAAACTCACCAACGTCCAGTTCAACACTTACTCCAACGCCAACACTTACCTCCTCCGCTACAACCATCCCAACTGTCACGCGGACTTCAACCCCCATGCCTTCCGGGTGCACTCTCACTTATAACGGCACCTATGAGCAGCAATTAATCGCTGCTAATAAACAACGAACGTGCAATCGCAGGTCTGTTGCCGCTCACCCCCAACGGGCCCCTGGAAAATTCAGCAGGCTTGCACAGCGAAGATATGGCGGTAAACAATTTCATGTCCCACACCGGTTCGGATGGATCCACGTTTTGGCAGCGGGCGGTCCTGGCCGGGTATACCGGGCGCTGGGGCGGGGAGATCATCTACGGCGGTTCCGGGAACGCTTCGCCCGAGACAGCGGTGACATGGTGGATGAACGATGCCCCTCATCGCGCCATGATCCTGGGCGACCTGAATGATTTTGGTGCGGGCTATGCCCACTGCTACGGTGGATATTTCACAGTTGACTTTGGTCATCGCTGACCTCCCGGCATGATTACGAAATCACCTGCATTGTCCCCGTTTATTGGCTAATCGCTCTTTTCCCCTTGCCAGGAGAATTAGGTAGAAATAAATAGAGATTGGCAGGCTAAACCTGCCAATCATTGGGAAATAATTCTTGGAGAGACTCGAACTTGGCGGCTCCCCCGCCTCATCCCGCTGCCGGAAAAGCTACGCTCACCTGCAAGCCGCCCTCAGGCAAGCTGCGGGCGGTGATCTTCCCGTCCATTCCCTCCACCAGCAGCTTGGCGATTGCCAGTCCCAGCCCGGCTCCACCCAGGATGCGCGAGCGGCTCTTCTCCCCTCTCCAGAATCGGTTGAATATAAACGGCAGGTCCGCTTCCGGGACTCCGGGACCATTGTCGCTGATGCTGACCTCGACTTCATTCTCTTTGCCGGAAATGTCCACCCAAACACGCCCGCCCTCGGGAACGTACCGCAGGGCGTTCGAGATCAGGTTGCTGATCACCTGCTCAGTGCGCAGCGGATCGGCGGTAACCAGGGCTTTTTCCGGCCAGGTCACCAGCTCCAGGCGGATCTTCTTCTCCTCAGCTTCGGCTTGGAACATGTTGAGCGCACGCCTGGCAATCTCGACCAGGTCCAATTCGTGTATTTCGAAAGTCAGCTGGTGGCTTTCGGCCATGGTCAGCAGGCGCAAGTCCTCCACCAGCCGTTCGAGCAGGTATGCCTCTTCCAGCGCCGGGCCGATGGAATTAACATCCGCTGGGTAGATCCCGTCCATGATTCCTTCCAACCGGCCTCGTACCACCGTCAGTGGCGTCCGCAGTTCGTGTGCAATGTTGGCAAGCATGTCACGCCGCTCCCGATCATTGCGCTCCAGGGAATCCGCCATTTTATTAAAGCTTTTGCCCAGTTCTCCCAGGTCATCAGACCCCTTAGTACGGGCGCGCATCTTCAAATTTCCGCCGGCGATTTCCTCTGCTGCGGCGATCACCTCCGCCAGTGGAGTGACCACCCTGCGGGTTAACACCAGACCGATCAGTGTTGCAAAGACCGCCAATACCAGGGATGCCAGCAACACCGGCTGTAGGAAGCGGAAAGTGAACAACCTCTGCGACGGCTGGATATTTTGCCCGCCCACGAGAGTTCCAACCAGCTGTCCGTTCACAAAAATTGGGGTGACAGGATCTCCGCTGGGCGGCTGGAATATAGATGATAAGGCAGGGTCCAACGGGCGACCGTATTCCACCACCACGTGATTTTGTGAATCCAGTAGGATCGAAGACCGCCACTGTGCGGCTTCGATATCGAGGGAATTCGTAAAAATGCCACTTACTCCATTCCAATTGCCGCGTGCAATGTAATAGGATTCGAGTCGCGCAACGGTCGGCAGACGAAAGAGCGGGTTGGATTGTGAAGGGTTGGCCAGCACCAAGCCCGTGGTCAGGAGCGTGAACAGGACGAGGAAAGCCACCACGATTAGAAAAGCTCGCAGGAGCAGGAGAAACAGCCGGTTGCGGATGGAGCGGACGCTGTCAGAATGCAGCATGTTCAGCCCTCGAATTTATAGCCGATGCCGTGGACTGTGACAATGTATTCCCCCGGCTCAAGTTTGCGGCGTAAGTTGCGGATGTGCGAGTTGATGGCGCGTTCGTAACTTTCAAAGGATACGCCCCGCACTGCGTTAAGCAGTTGCGCCCGAGTGAAAATTCGACTAGGCTGGCTCATCATGGTTGCCAGCAGTTCGAACTCCGTCATGGTGAGCACTACGGTCCGGTCCGGCAGCGCCACTTCATAGCGGCTGCGATCCAAAGTCAGGTCGCCCGCCCGGATCACCTCGCTGGAGGAATCCCCACTGGCACGCTTAAGTACCGTGCGGACGCGGGCAACGAGCTCGCGAGGGCTGAATGGCTTGGTGATGTAATCATCTGCTCCCAGGGCCAGCCCAATAAGCTTATCCGTCTCTTCAATACGGGCGGTGAGCATGATGATGGGTACACTGCTTTCATGCTGCAAGGTCCGGCACAGGTCCAGCCCATCCATGCCGGGCAGCATAAGGTCGAGGACGATCAGGTCGGGCTTCTGCGAGCGAGCCATTGCCAGCCCTTGTAATCCGTCCCCAGCAGTGACGATATCGTATCCAGCCGCGTGCAAATAGTCGCTGCATATCTCGACAATCTTTGGTTCATCATCTATGACAAGGATTTTCTTTGCCATTACTTTCACTGGCTACTAAATGTATCTATTGGATAAATCCTGATTTTTAGCGATCATTTTAGCGCGGATTGAATCAACCAATTACGAAGGCAACTTTATTATTGCGCAATACCATGATTCATGCAATAAAGAGAATCCAGCCCGTCTCCCCCGCAGACGGGCTGGTGACCGTTATGCGCCTGCAGCCGGAGGCGTTGCCGGTGAGACCGGTGCCGGCGCGGCGGGAGCCAGCTTCTTCTTTGCCGGGATCAGGGCGAGCACGATGACGGCGATCGCCAGCAATACATGAACGATGGTCAAACTCAGGCTTAAGAAATTCAAACCTCTTAAAAATCCAGCGAGGATCAACGGTAGAAAGCTAACCAATGCCAGGATGAGATAGATGACACCCATAATGATGCCCAACACCTGTCCCCAGCGTTTGGTTAGGAACATTCCCATTGCAGCCACCAGCGAGAGCAGCAAGGCGATGCCATAGAAGATGGTCCCGTTGATGCCGTTCAAGAAGCTCAGACTCAGGAAGGTTGCAGCTGGTCGACCCGTAAATGTCCTGCCAGTTGGGTTGGTTGGGCTGATAGGGTTGGTTGAGTTTCCCTGTCCCTGCGTTCCGTTACCAAAGCCGGGGAACCCGTTCTGGGCACCCGGCGTGACCTGTCCGTTAAACCGACCGCCGAATCCAGTTCGGTTTGCGCCGGTGATCCCGGTCACACCCAGAAGAGGGGTAGCCATGAACAGGAGTGCCAGCACCAAGAGAATACTGGCTCCAATCATTAATGTTTTAGAATTAAGTTTAGACATATTTACCTCCGAAAATTAACAGTAACCAGCCGCATTACTCGTAACGCAGTGCTTCCACCGGCTCGAGTTTTGCCGCCCGGCGGGCGGGATAGATGCCGAAGAATAAACCGACGGCAATCGAAAACAGCGTTGCCAACAGGATCGCATCCAGGCTGACGGCAGGGTTCAGTGCAGTACCGGCTGCCGATGCGATCTGCCCAATGATCAGGGAGATCAGCCATCCGAGCAGGATGCCGATGAACCCGCCCAGCAAGCTCAGAAACGAGGACTCTGCCAGGAATTGGGACATGATGTCCCGGTTGCGGGCTCCCAGGGCTTTGCGCAGCCCGATTTCACGGGTGCGTTCCACCACCGAGACCAGCATGATGTTCATGATGCCGATCCCACCTACGAGCAGGCTGATCCCGGCGATACCGCCCAGGAAGACGGTCAGGATACCGGTGATCGAAGTGGCTGTAGTCAGCAAACTTGCCTGGCTTTGAACACTGAAGTCTTCTTTCCCAACCGCCACGTGGTGGCGCAACCGCATGATATCGGAAACCTGCGTAGTAGCCTGCGTAACAGCTGTTGCATTGGTTGCCTGGACGTAGATCTCGTCTACAGAGGTGCCTGGTCGGCTGACGACGCGGTCACGAGCGGTAGTTAACGGGATGATGACTTGGTTGTCGGAGCTGCCCGCCAGGGAACCGCCTTTCGATTTCAGGACGCCGATAATAGTGAACGTCTGGCTGTTGATATGCATCGTTTGCCCGGTCAGGCCTGTCGTCTGGCCAAATAGCGTTGTTGCCAGGTCCACCCCGATAATTGCCACGCGTGCATGGGTGTTGACCTGCTGGTCATTAAAAAACGATCCTTCGGTAACTGCTTCGTTGCGGATGGAAAAATAACTGGTGGTCACACCTAAGACCGAGGTGGTAGTCGTTTGCCCGTTGGCCGCCGCGGTGATGTTGCCCCCCGCAATGATGGGCGCTACTGAGTTAACTGACGGGGCTTGAATCGGATTCGCGATTGCCAATGCGTCGGCCATGGTTAATGTGCGAATATTCCGAATAATGTTGACCCCGCCTTCGGCGAAACGGGCCCGCGATCCTGGTGAGACCAACAGGACGTTCGTGCCGATGCTGTTGATCTGGGACGTGATGGAGTTCTGGGCGCCTTGTCCGACTGAAAGCATGGCGATGACTGCGGCCACGCCGATCACGATGCCCAGAACCGTCAGCCCAGTTCGCAGTTTATTGGCGTTCAAACTGGTGAAGGTTTCACGTATTACCCGTGTGATTTTCATTGGAGGGTCTCCTCAACCAACCCGTCCCGGATCTTGATCGTGCGCTGTGTCTGGGCGGCAATTCTCGGGTCATGAGTAATAATCAATAAAGTGGTATTGCGATCACGGTTTAGGGTAAGCAGCAGGTCCATGATTTCCTGGCCGACCTTGGAATCCAGGTTGCCGGTAGGTTCATCGGCCATCAGGATTGCAGGTTCATTGACCAGTGCGCGGGCAATCGCCACCCGCTGCTGCTCCCCTCCCGAGAGTTCCGTTGGACGATGTTTCATGCGACTTTCAAGGCCAACCGCCCGCAGCGCTGCCACTGCCCGGTCCCTGCCTTCGTTCGCCGAGTCGGAATAACTCATTGGAAGTTCGACATTGGCAAGGGCGGAGGTGCGCTGTAACAGGTTAAAGGACTGGAACACAAAACCGATCTTGCGGTTCCGGATGCCAGCCAGCTTGTCATCATTCAAGCCCGATACCTTTTCGCCATCCAGGATGTACTCTCCGCCGGTCGGCCTGTCGAGGCAGCCCAGGATATTCATCAGGGTGGTCTTGCCGGAGCCGGAGGGTCCCATGATGGCTACAGCCTCACCGCGCTTGACCTGAATGGATAGCCCACGCAGTGCCTGCACATCCACTTCGCCCATGCGATAGTACTTGGTCAGGCTTTCGGCCCGAATCACTGTATCTTCCATATCAGCCTCCCTGCCTAAGGGGTACCACCGTTAATGACCCGGGTACCACCGCCGCCTACGATCCCGCCAAGCCCCAACCCGAATCCCCCGCCACCGGTTGTGGAGGTGCTGGCGAAGCTGAGCACGATCGTATCACCCGCCTGCAAAGAATTGCCAGTGATCTGGGTGGTGGTATCCGAAACCGCACCAATCGTGACGGGGACGGTTGTTGGAGTACCATTTTGGATCAGGTAAACATACTGCTGCCCGGAAGTATCGGTGAATATGGAGGTGCTGGGCACAAGCAAGGCATCTGCAACCTGGTTGGTGGTAATGGTGACGTTGGCTGCCATGCCCGGTTTGATCAGAGCATCCGCATTCGTAATCTGGACAGTACTTGAGAAGGTTGTGGTGTTTTGGCTGACCGTCCCTGATAGGTCGGTCTTAATGACCTTGCCGGTATATGTCTTATTGGGGATGGCATTAAATGTGATCGTGACGGGTTGCCCGACCTTGATGCTGTTGATATCGATCTCGGTAACCTGGACAGCCACCACCAGGTTCGAAAGGTTGTCAATTCGGAACATGGATTCACCCGATGAAACAATGTCGCCCGTGACTGCATTTGCCTGGGTGACAGTCCCATCGAAGGGGGCAGTGAGTGAATTTTCAGCCAGATTATCCTGGGCGGTCTGGACGGCCAACTTGGCTTGCTCAAGTTTAAGCAAGGCTGCACCCGTGGCATCTGCGGGGACTGTTCCGCCGGTAAGGGCGGCAAGGTAGTTCTGGTCTTGTGCCAGATTTGCTTTTGCCAGCGCCAGGGCGGCATTCGCTGCGTCAATCGATGTCTGACTTGCATTACCCGTAAGAGCGTTATAGGTATACACAGTATTGTTATATTTCTGTTGTGCACCATACATGCTCTGGTAAGCCAAAGCCTTGGCCGGGTCGTCAGCCGGCAGGTTTAACGAATTGTAATTAGCTGTCGCTGTATCCAAATTTATTTTTGCCAGTGTTACCGCCGCTTGTGCATTGGCGATTGCTGACGGGTTGTGAAAGTTCAAATTACTCACGTTCCTCTGGGCGGTGGAAAGAGTTTGTTCATCTGTTGCCACGGCCGCCTGAGCCGATGCTATGGCAGAAGGAGAGGTGAGTTGATCCAGGTTTTCTTGAGCTGCAACAAGGTTGGACTGCAGGGTGCTTTGAGAAAGAGAGTTGCGTACCAGTGCAGCAAGGACATCTCCAGCCTTTACTTTGGTGCCGATTTGTGCCGTGACAGTTCCCACCTGGCCCCCGGCCGACCAGGACAAGTTTGCTGATTGAGTGGATGCTACGCTCCCCGCGCCCTCCACGGTGGAGGTGAGGGTTCCAAGCTGGACGGTGGTTGTCTGGTACGCGGCTGTGTTATTGCTAGCTTGACCGCGGACGCTCATCACGACGAGCACCAGCGCAATAACCACCACAACTGAAACCCCGCCAATAATCCATGTTTTTTGATTTTTGCTCATTTCAGTTCTCCTTGTTTTACATTAATTATGTCGGGACAAAAGATAACCCAAATTTGTGGAGAAATTGTGGAGAAAAGATGGCAAAGTGTCGATGTATCCACGTTAAAAATCGCCTGCGGGGTCACCGGCTGGCATCAACTCGAATACGACGTTTTTTTGATGATGCCGGAACCTTTATCAAATCTTTGGTATGATGGGCCTATGGAACCGATAGTCAATTTACCTCATATATCTCTCCACTGCCGAGTAGTGGTCGAATTGGTGGATACCTCCACGGCGGTTGAGCGGCGCGAATTCACGATTGTCACTGAGAAACAGGCTGACTTTAAAAGTGGTTTACTTGACGAGAATACCCCCCTGGGACGTGCCTTGCAGGGTCACTCAGCCGGGGAGACGATCCCCTACCACGCGGGTGACTTGAAGGAGGTACGCATCCTGGCAGTGGCGCCCGGGGAAAGGACTACCTCGGAAGCAGCCGAAGAACGCCGGGCTGATGTCCAGAAAGCAGAAGCACAATCGGAGATTACCAACCAGATGATTTTTTCTACTGCAAGCGGCAGTAAATGGGGGGATTACGATGTGGATATGGACAAATTACTGAAAGACGATAAATAGCTATCCTCTAGCTACAAACTCAAACCATTCCCGTTTCCCAGAAAAAGCATGACTTAACTGGCATCAACCAGGAATGAGGCTCGGCTGTAAGCCTCATATAGGGAAAACATGCAATCGATCGGCGCCTGATAATATCGAGTTTCCTGATGGGTGAGCAAAATCGTCTCTTCTCAGTGTTTTCCCCCTGGGTCACAAGGGCACCAATTGTTTTTTATAGAAGCGGTAACGTTTGTAAATTTTGGCGCCCATACGGTGCGCCAGCGGGAAGGTATCCGGGTTTTCATCGCCTGTCAAGGATAGGTCTGCCCATTGGTATCCCTTTGCGGAAGCACGCCGGGCCATTTCGTCGAACAGGAGCACCCCCGCGCCAGTATCCCAATGCTCGGGAACCACGGCGATACTTTTAATTGCCAGGCACTTCGGCTTGCGGCGTGCATATTTTGCCAGCCGCAGGTAATCCCATGGATGGCGCAGGCCGTTGAGGCGGATGAGCACTTCGTTCATGTTGGGAACACCCGGGAACCAGCCGATCGCCTTGCCGTCCAATTCAGCAAAGAGTATCAACTCTGGATCGACGATATCGACCATCGGAAGAATCATAGCTTCTATATCGTTGCGAGTGTAGGGAGTATAGTCGGCAAAATGCGCCAGGCCACGGTTTTGGAGGTCAAGGATATTGTCAATTTCCTTATCGATATCCTTGAGGTTGCCGCTGCGGATTGTGATTTTCCTTCGTTGCCGGATTTTATCAGCCAGGCGCATCAAGTGCTGGATTTCAGGGTTGTCCAGGTTTATGTCGATCGCATAAGCCAACCCATCTTCCCCTGATTTTTGGAAACCGAACCGCTCAAAGAATCCCTGGTAATAGGGTGGGTTGTGTCCGCAGTATGAGGTGGGTGGACGGTCCCGCCCCTCGATGAGGATGCCGCGGGAGTCTTCCCGGTCCAAATTGAAGGTCCCGTAGAGACTGGCAAGTCCATGGTCTCCCGCCCAATCCGTTGCCATTTCGAACAACGCTTCGGCCACTTCGTAATCGTCCACGCATTCGAAGAAACCGACCATGCATTCCCCAAAGCCCCTGGCGCGGGTATTGTTCTTATCCTCGGCACAGACAATGGTTCCTGCTGGTTTGCCATTCCGCCAGGCGATGAATAACTCTGCATAGCCATCCTTGAAAAACAACCCGCGCTGGGGGTCGACCGTTTTGGCACGCTCGGAGAGCAGGGGGGGCACCCACAACGGGTCGCCCTTGTAGATCCGCCAGGGGAAGGTCAGGAAAAGTCGTCGCTCGCGGGGGGAGCGGGCCGGCAAGACTTGGATGTGGTTCATGGATTTGTTCCTCAAGAAGAATAACCCCGTTACACGGTCATCAGCACGATGGCTGTCAGGGCTGCCAGAATGCCCGCCAATTGCAGGCGGTTGAGGCGCTCATGCAAAAAAAACCCGGCAAGCAGGACAGTGGATCCTGGATATAACGACCCCAGCACCGCAGAAACATCGAGACGACCTGCTTGTCCACTCAGCACATAAAAGGCGTTACCACTTGCATCAAGGATGCCGCTTAATGCGATCAGCAGCCAGTTATTTCGCTGAGGTCTCCAGGGCTGGCGCGTGACCAGTGCATACCCCAGGATGCCAACCATGGAGGTCAGCCGCGAGGCTACGATCGGCCAAAAGATGACTTCACGGCTGGCCTGGTGCATGAAAACAAAATATAAACCGAATACCACGCCAGCAATGAGTGGAAGGGTGATTTCGTTCAAACGGATGGCAGCGTTTTCCGTGCCGCCTTCGCCGTGCGCGATCAACCAGACTGCGCCGAGTGCCAGCACGATACCAGCAATCGTCCACACGCCTGGCAGACCATCCATAAACCCGCCGACCACCACGGGGATGATGGCCGCGATTACCGCGGAGACCGGGGCAGCCACGCTCATCCGCCCGGCAGATAAAGCTCTGTATAGAAGCAGCAAGCCGAACCCACCGCTCAACCCGGCAGCGCTTCCCCACAACCACGTCTTCCAGGACGGTATGGACTCTCGGAAGAGGATCGCAAGGGCCAGGAACAGGAACATCCCAAAGCCTTCTGCGCCGATGACAACGCCATATACGTTGGTACGTTTGGATGCGATCCCGCCGGTGAAATCAGCCGCACCCCAGGTGACGGCGGAGGTTAGGCCGTAGAGGATGGAAAGCAAGGAGAACTCCTGTATTTAAAGATAATGGAACTGGGGTAGCGCCTGCGGGACAAACGACCGAATGCATTTTGACCAGAGTGCCTGCCCATTTTGATTCTACCATCTACCATCCGGCTTCTGTCTTCTTCCTGGTTTCCCATATGAACCTTAATGCAATAGTTTTAGGTCAGGTTTTCAATGCGGGCCTATTCACTCTATGGAGGAGACAGGCAATCGGCGATTATCAATTTCCGGGATGCTCAATATTAAATGTCATTTTGGGACGGCTTTTTATCCATTGCTTGACTTTTTGGTAAGAAGGAGTAAACTAAATAATAACCTAACAAAAATGTTAGGTTAGTTTATGGTCATCGTATAATTATGAAAAGTAGATTTTTAGATGGATGTCCATTTCATACGGGTTTACAGAGTTGCAGCAGGCAGGAAATTAATTTAGTTTTCCCTGGAATGAAAGGTAAGAGATCATGGCGATAAACGACTACCTGGTTCCCTTCGAAGGTTCATCGCTGCAGGTGATAGGCAGCGACCTGGATTTTTCAAAAAACAGGGAGCGTCCAAAAATCCTGATCGTGGATGACGACGTGGATTTTATTGATATGCTGAAAATCGTGTTGCGCAAGGCAGGCTTTGACGTGGCTGGTGCACATGATTATCCAACCGCAGCTCAAAAATGCCGCGAAATTGATCCCAATGTGATTTTATTGGACCTGTTGATGCCGGATGTGGACGGATGGGAAACATTCCAGAGATTAAGCCAGGTGTCGAGTTCCCCGGTTATTTTTGTGTCGGCAGCCCCTTTTCAGGAAAATATTGTAAAGGGGTTTGAAATTGGCGCGGAAGATTTTATTGCCAAACCGTTCAATAACCCGGAGTTGATTGCCAGGATCAAAAGGGTGCTGAGAAATCCTGCGTATGCGCGCCGCCCGAACATTCGTACCTACCCTGACAGCGGCATCGAGATTGATTTTGACGCCCACGAAGTTACCCGCAACGGGCACCGGATCCGCTTGATCCCGCGCGAGTTCACCCTGCTGGAGATCCTGGCAGAAAATGCGCCTCGCAACGTCTCTTATGAAAAAATTACGATGCAAATGTGGGGGGAAGATTCCATTAAAAATCGTGCTCATCTTAAAACAATCATTTTTTCATTGAAACGTAAATTGCAGGAAAAGGAAACGGAAATGTCACTTATTGTCAACAATCGCGGCATCGGGTATCAATTGGTTTCCCATCCTGAGGTCGGAAAAGCCCTTTAAGAGCGTAAAGAACAATGGATAAAATACTTATCATTGACGATGATCTGGATTTCATCCAGATGCTGACCATCAAATTCCACCTGGATGGATATGAAGTATTTTCAGCCACCTCCGGATGGGAGGGGATCAGGGTGGCATACGAGTTCTCACCCCGACATCATCCTGCTCGACATCATGATGCCAGAAACGGATGGTTTTGATACCTGCCACAATCTGCGCCGGATGACTAATACACCTATCCTGATTTTAACTGCACTCTCTACTGAAAATGACGTAATCCGCGGCCTGTACCAGGGTGCGGACGATTTTCTTTCCAAACCATTCCGGCACGATGTGCTGGATGCGCGTATTCGGGCATTACTTAGGCGGGCCCGGGTTCCACAGCCACAACCGGCAAAGGCTAATCAGTATTCTGATGATGTTATGAGCATTGACCTTGATTCGCAATACATTGTGTCTTTGGGTAAAAAACAAAAATTGACCCCAACCGAAAGAGATCTATTGAAGATACTGATTAATAGCGTTGACAAGTCGGCCACATACCAGGAGCTGGCGATGAGGTTTTGGGGGCGCTATGACCATAATGCCAAGGAAAGCCTGGCGGTGCATGTTACCAGCCTGCGTAAAAAAATCCGGACCTTGTGCGATGCCATGTACGATCATGAATATATCCAGAATCAATGGGGTGTTGGTTACCTTTTCGTCCCGCGTAAATCAGTGGAACCCCAATAAGGTGGTTTTCGCCGGCTATAAAAAAAGACGGAGCCTTGTTTATCATTTAATGGTTTAATAATTGTTATCCCCCGTTACTAAACCGTGAACAATAAAATAATTCATTAAGAATCTTAAAGGATTCTTAATCGATGCCTTGATATACTGAATGGGGCGTATTTTCTGCGCGTAGCTCGTCGCTTGTACGCATTTTTATTATATTGGAGAAAGAGCATGTCTGGTAGATCAAAGAAATATATGTTATTTGGCAAGATGGCCAATATGCTTGGCGTAGCGCTGGCAATCGCATCTTTGATTACCAACCTGCTCCCGGCCGGAACAGTCTCAGCCCATCATGCAACGATTACCGCAACCGTAGCCTGCCAATCAGATGGCACCAAGCTGGTTACCTGGACGATCACCAATTCAGAATCGTCAACCCTTCCAATGGATATTACTGGTATTAATCCAGCGATAACAGGGGTGGGAATTGGCACGGTGGTGGCAACCTCTGTCCAGGGGACACAGTCGTTTGCCGGAAACAATCACAGCACAGTTTCACTGTCAATCACAGGTCATTGGGCCTTTGATAATTACTCGGGGAATTTTGCAGGATCCAAACCATTGGGCAGTAATACTTGTCCACCTCCACCGGATTATCAACTCAATCTTTCACATATTCAATGTGTTTCTCAGCAGGTTGAAATTCATTTTGTTTTGCAGAATGTTCCCGATGGTGTAACACCTGGAACCCTTACATACACTTATGGAACCATTGCGCCAAGCAATCATACGGGGAATGTCTGGCACTACTATGACTATAAACTAGACGGATATTACAACGTGACCAGCGCAAATGTGATTGTCAGTGGCACAACTGTAAACCTGCACAACCCCGGGGTATACGCAGACACATACAATTGCGGAACGCCTCCTCCAGTTGCAAATGCCTCTATTACCCTGGGTTCCTGTTCGTGGACACAAGCGACCGGCTCGTTGAATGATGTCGCAATTATGGTGGACCACGCCTCGCTCACGATCGGCGGGAATACCTATACCATTTCGCAGACCATCCACCTGCCACCGGGCGAGTTCCCGTATAGTTGGACAGCTCAAAGTGGATATTCCGGGAGCGGGAGTGGGTCGGTCTCAATTGGTGACTGCACGCCTGGCAACGCTTCCGCCAGCACAACCATTAGCGGCTCCTGCTCGTGGACACAAGCAGGCGGTTCAGTGACCCCGGTAACAATTGCTTTGAGCCACGCTTCATTGACGATCAACAGCGTAACCTACACTACTCCGCAGACGATCAATCTTGGGCCCGGCAGCTATCATTACACCTGGGCAGCCAACGAAACCGGTTACATCGGGAGCGGGAGTGGAGACCTGACCATTGGCGACTGCACTCCCGGAAACGCGGACGCAAGTGCGACCATCAGTGGATCCTGCTCCTGGACACAGGCGACCGGTTCATTGACTCCAGTGACGATCGCTTTAAACCATGCGTCCCTGACGATCAACAGCGTCACCTACACTACTCCGCAAACCATTTACCTTCCACCCGGCAGCTACCACTATACCTGGGCAGCCAACCAAGCCGGTTACATTGGGAGCGGCAGTGGAGATGTTAGCATTGGGGATTGCACACCGACGGATGCCCACGCCTCGGTTGTCCCAGGCATTTGTTCCTGGAATGCAACCGATGGGTCTTTAACCCCCGTATCCTATACCCTCATCGGTGCTTCGCTCATGATCATCAGGGATGGAACCACTGACTCATATGGTCCTTTCACTTCTTCCGGCAGTATCAATCTGGGACCTGGAAGCTATTCATACACCTGGACAGCAACGACAGGTTACAAGGGGGGAGATGGCGGTACATTTATTATTAATGACTGTACCCCTCCGGATGGCAATGTAAAAGTGGATGTTGGCAGTTGTTCCTGGAGTGCAAGTGTTGGCTCAATGACCGAAGTATCCCTGACCATCACGGGCGCTTCGCTCACCATCGATGGGAGTCGGTACTTATACAAGTTCGCAGACTATCAAATTACCGCAAGGAGATTACACATACAGCTGGACAGCCACAGTCGGCTATAAAGGAGGAGATACTGGAAAATTTAGTGTTGGCGACTGCACTCCCCCAGATGCGACTGCTTCAATTATTCCAGGCGCTTGTTCATGGTCTCTTGACACCGGTCCGCTCACTCCTGTTTCGATCAACGTGAGCGATGCCTCGCTGGTTCTCAACGGCGTTACCTATACTTCTTCGACGACCATTAACCTGGCTCCTGGCACCTATCCTTACTCCTGGACTGCCCTGGTGGGTTATAAAGGAAGTGGAAGTGGATCCCTCGTGATTGGTGACTGTACTCCTGGAAAAGCCCTGGCGTCCGTTTTAACCGGGACCTGTTCTTATTCCAAGGAAACAGGGGCAAAGACACCTGTGACCATTACCCTTACTGGCGCTTCATTTACCATAAACGGCGAAACCTATAACGCCTCTACGAATATCGACCTGGGACCCGGCATCTACCCCTTCTCATGGACAGCACTGATCGGATATGTTGGGAACGGAAGCGGAGATTTAAATATTGCCAACTGCAACCCGGCTGACCCGCTGGTCAAGACCGCCAACCCATTAACCTATTCAAGTGTCGGCACCTCGATCAGCTACACCTACGAATTGACAAACATCGGAAATATCGTCCTTACCGGAGTAAAGGTGACAGACAATAAAGCCTCGGTTAGCTGCCCAAAGGATACCCTGGCAGTTAACGAATCAATGATCTGCACAGCTACATATTCCATCGTGCAGGCTGATATCGATGCTGGTTTTGTGACCAACATTGCCACTTCCATTACCGATCAAACACCGGCAGTCCATGACCAAGCCACGGTGACCGCGGACATTTCGACCGGGTTGACTCTCGACAAAACCGTGGCCGAAACCACCTATAGCCAGACCGGCGATCTTCTACATTACAGCTACGTGGTGAAAAATACAGGGAATGTGACCCTGACCGCTGTGGGTGTGACCGATGATAAGACCACTGCGACTTGCACAAAATCCACGCTCACCCCGCAGGAATCCATGACCTGCACAGCATCTTATGCGGTCACCAATGCAGACATGGGATACGAGCAGATCACCAATACTGCTTTCGCATCCGGATTATACAAAGCCCTGCCGGTACAATCTGTTCCTGATTCGGCCACCGTGGTACGTTTATTCAATCTCACCCTGACCAGCCTTTGTGCGGCCAACCCGGCTGCGAAAGATGCCTGGAATGTGACAAATGAAAATAACTATACCGTTGGCTTTGAGTATTCCCTCGATGGAGGAGTTGCGGGCACAGGCAGTGTAGATGGCAATGCCACCACAACATTTGACACACCAATATCCGGACGTGGAACGGGAGTGATGAGCCTATACGCTCATGGCAATCTGCAAGACACGGCTACCGCGGCCGTGGGTTGTAACAATCCTCCACCTCCTGGCCCGACACCCGAACCCACTTTAGTCCCACTCATCCCGGGTACGGCAGGTGGTTCTCCTATCTTGATCCCTGTGACTGGTGTGGATATGGGCGTGATCGGGCGAACCCTGCCAAGGACCCTCTTCGGCCTCTCCTTTAGCTTTTTTGGCCTGGGGCTGGTGCTCAATGGGCTTGCCCGCCGGCAAGCTGATTAATCCATAGTAAAATAATGCCACCAGGACCAGGTACATCTCAATTACGGTGTACCTGGTCTTATTTGAAGGCAGGTAAATGCGCAAGTTAAGCAATTGGATGGTGATCGCCGGTATTCTGCTGATTTTTGGGGGGGCAGCGACTGTCTGGGTGACTATCCACAATAATCTTCCCTCCCCTTTTGATATTGCCTCAGCACCGGGACAAGATGACATTTCCCTGCCCATCATCGCCCCTGCCGGTTCGACAGGTGACAGCAGGGCTGGAAGCCCAGCACTGGCAGATGCTCCGGCAGTCAACCCCGGCGGAAGCTACACTCCTGCTGCGACATCCCTGGCACGGCCTGTCGGACTGATCCCTGACCGCCTGGTTATCCCAAAGATCAGCCTGGATGCGCCGGTCGTCCCGGTCAGTTATAAAAATATCAAGGTCGGTGACCAGGTCTTTTACCAGTGGCTGGCTCCCGAGCAGTTTGCAGCGGGCTGGCAGGATACATCCGCCGTGCTGGGCCTGCCTGGAAACACGGTGCTTAACGGCCATCACAATGCATATGGCAAAGTCTTCAAGGACCTGGTGACACTTGAAATTGGAGATGCAATCAGCATTTATTCCGGGTCGCAGGAATTTCGTTACCAGGTGGTGGCCAAAATGCTGCTGCCGGAACGGTTTGCACCTCTCTCGACCCGCCTTGAGAATGCACGGTGGATCGAGCCCTCCACGGACGAGCGTATAACTCTGATCACCTGCTGGCCGGCGAAAAGCAATACTCATCGGGTCGTTATCGTGGCGATCCCTGCGCAGAACCTGGATACAACTCCTGCAGCTGAGCAACCATAAGAAGATCGGGAAATGCTGAGAATCAAAACGGGCAGGTCATGACCTGCCCGTTTTTTGTCAGATGATCTACCAACCCAGATTTTTTTTAGTCAAATGCCTAAATAGCTCGTGTAACGGTTTTCCAGGGGATTGGGGTATAGGGGACTGCCACGACAAATAAGCGCCCCCATGAGTTCGAGCCCCTGGTATGAGATACAGGTTTGCAGGATGAGCTGATTTTTTACTCCGTAGGTTTGGTAGAAGACGTCCTCAACGGAAAGCAATTGATGCGTGGACAGATCAATAAAGGAGGAGTATGGGTTGTTTGGTTGCACAGCCTGGAGAGTTCGAATTTGTCTTACCTGATATTGCCTGTAATGTCCGTCTCCATAAACTACCGAGATCAGGTTGCCGGCATTAATCTCGGGGAATTTCATCCCTGCCAGGGTATTGTGTGCCACAAAACCAAGCGAGCCGAATGAAGAAGCTGATTGGAACTGGGTTACCCGGTCAGCTTCAGGAGAAACATATGCCGGCTGGTTGTCGGGCTGTTGAATGACCGGATAAGAAAATAGATTACTAATATACAAACCGGTAATTTCCTGCGCCGCACCATTCGTAACCTCTTGGATAAAAAGTGACAGGCTGACAGGGTTTGCCGGAAATGGAGAGGAGAGTCCGATGTTCAAATTCCCGGATACCGGAATTTGAGCATTAACCTGCATTGGAAAAACTGCCACGCTGACCAATATCAGGAGACTTGTGACTAATAATAGAGGGCGGATCTTATTTTGAAGGGACATGGTTGCTTATACCAAGTTATCTTTTGGTAATTATTTAATAACTAAAAATAATTATACAAGCAAACATTATTGAATGAGATGGTTTTTTTAATTGTAGAGAGTGTGTAAGTATGGTAATTGGATGACGTTAATACCGGATAACGCCCCTATAAGAACAATTTCCCGAGTGGAAATGTCAATATTGAACACCGGATTAATTTAAAGGCATGTTGGGATTCCCCCACCAGTTAATCTGGAATGAGAATATCGGCTTGTGATAAGATACGGTCTATGAATATTTTTATAATCACCGATAATATATTTATTGGGGATACTCTCCGCGCCGATGATTATGATTATTTGCGAAACTTGGGGGTGCATCTGGTCATCAATATGGTTTTGACTGGCTTCCCCCAAAAGGCACGCATTAAACGCCCTTCAAAATTCTGTGGCTGCGGACATTCGATCCAAACCCCAGAGACAGTCTGATCATGCAAATCATTTTTAGATTTGGGTAACGTTCCCGATGCCGCTTCGGATTTCGCTTCTCATTGCGTTGACCCTCGCAATTTTACTTGCAGCCTGCCAGCCATTCTTGTTGACAACGACACCTGGCGTGCTAAACGCGCCTTCCATTGATATGCCCCAGACTTCCGTAATAAACAGCCCTACTCTGGAACCTACCCGGATCACAATCGAAGAGCCAACAACGACTCCGCTGTCGATGAAGCCCCCAAGTCTCAATGTCACCCTTGAAAACTCGATCACACCACTTCCAACTACCACCCGGCTCCCCGCCGCCATCTTCCTGGACCCGGCGGATTGGCATCACTGGCCGGTGATTCCCATCGTTCCGCAGTTTACGCGTCTGATTTATATACTCGGACAAACTTTAGGCAACGACCCTCATGCCTTTTCAGTTTTTGGAGATTGCCAATCCGAGCCGGGCGTCTTCCTGGGCATCTATGCAACTGACCCGAACTCGGTCGCAGGGCTGCCACCCGGTTTACAGGAGACATTGGCATGGTTCAATGGATCGTTGAATCGCATGAGCCCCACAGTGCGCGGCGGCACCACCGCCGGTGCGCTGCTCTGGTATCAATGGACCCAGAACAAGTACACTTGCACTATATATGAAACCCCACTCCAATGCGAAATGCGCATCCACAAGCCTTCCTTTGTCATTATCCATGTAGGCACGCATTACGAGAATCGTAACGAGAGTTACATGCGGACTATCCTGGATCAGCTCATCGCAGCTGGCGTCGTCCCAATTCTGTCCAGCAAGGCTGATGACCGTGAGTTGGACGAGCATGTGAATGCTCAATATGCCCAATTGGCTGTTGAATATAACATTCCCTTTTGGAACTTCTGGGCTGCCGTGGATGAACTACCCAATCGCGGCCTCTATACCCGCCCCGACGCTACATACCAGGGCGACCTCTACCTGACGGAAGAAGCTGCTGCCATTCAGCGGCTGTCCGCTTTGCAGGTGCTTGATACCGTCCGTAGGGCTGTGACGACACCATAAAACAAGTGTCCTGGTCCCTACTCCCTGGGGGTCTTTCAAAGAGAACTCAGAGGTTTAGGTTTGTGATAAGATTTCATTCATGAATTTCTCTCAAATCACCGATAACCTATATATTGGGGACACCCCGCGCGCAGGTGAATATGATTCATTGCGTGACTTGGGTGTGCGCCTGGTCATCAATATGCGCTTTGACTGGTGGCCTCCCAAAGACAGGCATCAACCGCCCCTCGACATCCTGTGGCTGCCGACTTTCGATAACCCGGTATTCCCCATCCCTGTCCGATATTTGATGCGCGGCGTTTGCGCCGCCCTCGAGACTATACAGGATGGCGGAAAGGTTTATGCTCATTGCGCCAGGGGACGTCACCGCGGAGTTGCCATGGGAGCGGCAATCCTGATCGCTCTGGGATTTAACCCGCAGGAGGCTGTTGAATTAATCAAGGTCCAGCGTCCTATCGCTGATCCGGATGCCTTCTATATTCGCAAGCGGATCTTTCGCTTTGCTCAAGTCTGGACTCATTGTTGACAGGGTTTCATAACAATAATAAAGAATTGAAAGGAATTATGGATGGCTGCCTCTGAACTCACTCCCGGAAATAGGACTTCCACGCTGTTCAGCCAGCTGGTTACCGACCAGTGGGAAGCCTGGATGCGCTGGGATCCGCTTTTTGCCACTTCATGCGGTGACCATCGTTTCAACAACCTCCTTCCCTCAGCCGGGGAGGAGCATTACGTTTCGTGGCGTACCCAACTTGCGAATTTTCGCCAGCGCCTGCAGAGGATTGATTCCCGCACACTGCCGTCTACGGACCGGCTTAACTATAATATCTTTACCCGCATGCTGGACTTTGAGATTGCCGGGCTGGATTTTCATGGCTATCGCCTGCCCCTTTCCAAGGCGGGAGGGTTTCACATATATTTCCCGGACCTGTATTTGTCCACCCCATTTGCAACAGTTAAAGATTATGAAAATTACCTCGTCCGGCTGGAAGCACTGCCAGGTTATTTTGACGAGAGCATTGATTTGCTGCGTCTCGGCCTCCGTACCGGGTACATCCCGCCGCGGGTCACGCTCGAGGGAGTGGAAGAGTCCCTGAGGATGCAGATCGTGACCGACCCCGTCAGCAGCATTTTTTATAAACCATTCGAAGGGTTCCCTGCTTCAGTGGATGGTGCTGACCGGAAGCGATTGACCACTACCGCGCAAACCGCGATTCTCAGATCGGTGGTACCAGCCTACCATGCTTTGCTCAAGTTCCTCGAATTGGAATATCTTCCCGGATCCCGCGCCGGGATCGCTGCCTCGGATTTGCCTGAAGGACGAGCTTTTTACCAGGACCGCATTCGTTACTTCACTACAATGGAACTCTCACCCGAAACCATCCATTCCACTGGTCAAAGTGAAGTCACGCGTATCCGCGGTGAAATGGATTCCGTCATCCGCAAGACAGGTTTCGAAGGCACCTTCCGGCAGTTCATCGAGTTCTTACGAAGCGACCCGCGCTTCTACGTCTCGACTCCCCGTGAACTGCTTGAAAAGACCGCCCTGGTGCTGAAGCGCATGGACGGGGAACTGCCCCGGTTGTTCAAAACCCTGCCGCGCTTACCCTACGGCATTCGCGAGATCCCGGCTTTCAGTGCGCCGGGTCAAACCGCCGCGTACTACCAGCCCGGCACCGGGGATGGCAGCGTGGCAGGGAACTATTACGTTAACACATTTGACCTGGGGAGCCGCCCGCTGTATGAGATCGAGGCACTCTCGTTGCACGAAGCAGTGCCGGGGCATCACCTGCAGATCGCCCTCCAACAGGAATTGGGTGAGCTTCCGAACTTTCGCCGATTTTCCGGGTTCACCTCTTTTGTCGAAGGCTGGGCGTTGTATTCTGAAAGATTGGGGATGGAAGTCGGTTTCTATCAGGACCCGTATTCTGATTTTGGTCGCCTGTCCTATGAGATGTGGCGTGCCTGCCGCCTTGTGGTGGACACGGGTATGCACGCCCTGGGGTGGACACGCCAGCAGGCGATCGATTTTATGGCTGAAAACACATCCTCCACCCTGCTCAATATTGCCAATGAAGTGGATCGGTACATCGCCTGGCCGGGGCAGGCATTGGCATATAAACTGGGTGAGTTGAAGATACGCGAATTGAGAGCGTTGGCTGAAAAGGAATTGGGGGCAGGTTTCAATTTGAGGGAGTTCCACGACGTGGTGCTGTTGGGCGGCGCCGTCCCCCTGGATGTGCTGGAGGCGAATGTCCGCGAGTGGGTGGCAGTAAACAAATAAATAAACTCCGGGTTCACGTGAACCCGGAATTTTGATTTAATCTCTTTCCAACTTTGCCACGGTCACACCGGCTCCGCCTTCCTTATCCCCGCCTTCTTCAAAAGAAAACACGTGTGGATGTTCCTTGAGCGCTGCCCGCACCTCCTGCCGGAGCTTCCCGGTCCCTTTGCCGTGGATGATGCGCACATAGGGCAGCCCGGTCATATAAGCTTTTTCGATATAGCGTTCGAGCATATCCAGGGCATCCTCGGCGCGCTGGCCGCGCAGGTCGAGCTCAATACCGGGGGAGGCAGCCAGGACCGAGGGCTGCCGGTGTGTTTCCGCAACGGTTTTTTGAATTTTGACTTTTTCGACCCTCTCAGATTCCATGTCCAGGGGTTCTTTCTTTCGTTTTAACTCATCCAGCGGGACGCGCATACGCAGCGGACCTGCCTGGATCTCCGCGTCATCATCATCCAATGAAATGATCGTGCCTTCGTTGCCCAATTTTTTAAGAAGAACTTTGTCGCCAACTTTAAGAGGACCATGCGAGGTGGGTCGTTCCACAGTGGTCGTGCGGCGTTTTAATGGGCTCTGGATTTTTTCCTCTACAATCTCAATCTTCTCTTCTATTTCCTGGAGCGATTCAAGCGGCTGGCGGGCTCGCTTTAATTCCGCCTTGAGAGATTTCAACTGCGCCTTGAACACCTCAACTTCCAGTTCGCCCTCGGCGCGCGCCTGTTCAAGAATTTTTTGACGCTCGTCCTCGATTTTTTCCAAACGTTGAGCCAGGTCGTGTTCCAGCCGGCGCGCCTCGGACCGGGCCTTACCAGCTTTTTCACTTTCCTTGAAGGCGATTTTGCGTTGACGGTGGATGTCGCCGATCAGCTTGTCAGCCCGAAGATCGTCCGGGTTGATTTCACTTTTTGCGGCATCGATGATCTCCTGGGGAAGTCCCAGCCGCTGGGCAATCGCCAGCGCATTCGACCGACCCGGCAGCCCGATGGTCAGTTTGAATGTGGGACGTAGAGTCTGGACATTGAATTCCAGCGAGGCGTTGACCACTCCCGGGGTGGTGTGTGCAAAAGTTTTCAGTTCAGGATAATGTGTGGCTACGAAAGTGGTGATGCCTTGTGACAGAAGCGCAGACAGGATGGCGCGTGCCAACGCCGCGCCTTCCTGTGGGTCGGTACCAGCTCCGAGTTCGTCCAGGATGACCAGGGAGCGTTGATCCGCTTTTTTAAGGATATGGACAATGTTGGTGATGTGACCGGAGAAAGTGGACAGCGATTGTTCGATGGATTGCTCGTCGCCTATGTCAGCGTAAATGGCCTGGAAACATGGCAGTTCCGAGCCTGACTGGGCCGGGATGTGGAGCCCGCTTTGTGCCATGGCAACCAGCAGACCGACGGTTTTGAGCGTGACGGTCTTACCGCCCGTGTTCGGGCCGGTGATGACCAGTGCGAAAGTCCCGGGGACCGCATCCATCGTGATGGGCACAACCGACCCCGGTTCGAGCAGGGGATGCCTGGCATTGATCAGTTTAATCGTGGCAATATTCACTGCAGGACCTTTACCCGCGGGGGCATCGGAGGGATGACCGGCTGCAGGATGGTCTTTCCGACGTTTGGCACTTGAGGTCTCCAGCAGGGTTGGTTCCGAGGCATGCAGTTCCTCTGCATATTTCGCCTTCGCAAAACCCAGGTCAAGTTCAGCCAACGCGCTTACACCCGGACCGATCTCTCCTGCCAGATCCCCTACCTGCGCTGAAAGCTGCGCCAGGACTCTGCGGACTTCATCACGTTCACCGATTTGGGCTTCGCGGAAGGCATTGTTAAGTTCCACCACCGCAAGCGGTTCTACGAATAGGGTGGCACCGGTAGACGACTGGTCATGCACAATGGCTTTGACCTGTCCTTTAAACTCAGCCCGCAGGGGGATCACGTAACGCCCATCGCGCTGGGTGATCACGGCATCCTGCAGCTTGGAAGCAGTGGAGGAGTCGGTCAGGTAGCGCTGCAGGCGCGACATCAACCGGTCATGAGCGATGCGGACCTGGCGGCGGAGATCGTACAACTTTGGAGAGGCACCGTCTGCGACCTCGGCGTTATCGGTGATGCAGCGCGAAATAGCCCCGATCAACTCTGTAGGTGTAGGCAGTCGGGAAGCGATGTCGGCCAGGTGTGGATATGTTTTGGCTTGCTTGCTGAAAAAACGCTGCAGGTCGCGCATCGACACCAGGGTGGTTTGCACATCAAGCATTTCTTTTGGGTCGAGCACGCCGCCATGCGCGGCCAGGTCCACTTGTTGGCGGATGTCGTGCGCACCACCGATGGTCATATCGGTTGTGGCGAGCAACGTGCGCGCCTCGCTGGTCTCCGCCTGGCTGATAACCGCCTGGTCGTAATCGTGTGTCGGCAGAAGATTGCGAGCCAGGTCAGCCGAGGCGGAAAAATCGCAAAAACCTGCCAGGTGGTCGAGGATTTTGGAATATTCAAGAACGTGCAGAGTTTTGGCATCCATACAGGTGAATTTAACCACAAGATAAGGGATTAGAGAATGGGAACAGGAAGATTGGCAAATAAAAGAGCGGCCTGGAGGCCGCTCATGATGGATATCCTGGAAACGATTAAGTTTAAGAGGAATTATCTTAAATATTCCAGGCCGTCAAATTAAATCTTGGTATCACTTATTACAGGTTTCCCCAACGTTTTCCTTCCTATTAATGACCAACCGGTACCGGCCCATCCGCGGCACGCCTCCCTGCCCACTTGAAAGGCCATCCAGGTAATAGCAGCCCGATCAGGAAGGCTAGTATGGCGATGAAGAAAGTAATCCGGTAAGATAGTTCGAACCCGGCAATGTTCTCCTTGCATGCCTCACCAAGCAACGCCGCGACCTGGGTCGGAATTGCAGCAGGCGGGTCCCCCGGTCGTAGATTCGCCGCCACCAAGGTTACTGCGGCCGGCTGGCAGATCGCCATGGGAGCCACCCCCAATTGCGGGGGTGCGTTCAAATACTTTTGTTGAAGTGCGGAGATTTGTGGCGATAAAGTACTTGCAAGTACCGTTGCGAGGATTGCTACACCAATGGCCTGGAAAACATTCCGGGTGGCATTGGTCAGGGACGAACCAATGGCGATTGCGGGCAGTGGCACAGCCGATAATGCCGTTACGAAAGTTGTTTGGATGGTGGCACCGAAGGCAAGACCGCGCAAAGCCAGCAAAAACAAAATCCAGCTGATCGACGTGTCCCCCGTGATCTGGGAAAGCTGCCAGGTATTGAGAATTAAAATACCAAACCCAAATGCGAGCAGAGGGCGAGGCCCCAGCCGGTCGTAAAGTCGCCCGGCTACGATGGTCGCGAACCCACCCGTAATAGCCATCGGAAGCAGGATCAAGCCTGTCTCGAACGCGGTTTTGCCTCTTAAGAATTGCAGGTAAATCGGCAAGAGAAATTCGGCACCAAAAAGTGCGATCACGCTGACGTACCCAAGCAGGGTGGCGGTCAGGAAGGTGGGCTTTCGAAACAAGTGCAAATCCAATAGGGGCTCCTTTGCGACCAATAACTCCACCAATGCAAAGGCAACCAGGCCGGCAGCGCCAATGATAAACCAGGTCACCACACCAGGAGCCGACCAGCCAAAATAAGCAGCTAAAGAAGCCGCATAAAGTATTGCGCCGAACCCGACGATCTCCGTGATCAGCCCCAGCCAGTCCATTTTTGGCTTGTGGTCTCCCAGGAAGTCAGGCAGAAAAAACGAACCCAGGATAATGCCGATAATTCCGATCGGAGGATTGATGAAAAAAATAAACCGCCACAAGTTTTGATCGACGAGATATCCGCCCAGGATGGGTCCCAGTGCCGGCGCCACCAGTATTGCCAGGCCAAAATATCCCAAAGCAGCGCCCTGTTCCTTTGCCGGGAAACTACGGAATATGATCGCAGAACCAAGCGGCATGGCGATCCCGCCTCCAAACCCCTGCAAGGCGCGCGCCGCGATCATGAATCCCAGAGTGGGGGAGATGCCGGATAAAAACGATCCGACAATAAATATCGAAAGGCCCACCAGGTATACCCGCTTCATACCATAACGGTTAGCAAGAAAGGCCGAAAGGGGCGTACTGATTCCCAGCACGAGCACATATATACTGATAATCCATTGAGAATCATTCAGGCTGGCTCCAAATTCATCCCGAAGTGTTTGAAAGGCCACGTTTACCACCGTGGTATCCAGGATCACCATGAAAATGCCAAAGATGACTGTGATCAGGATCTTATATTTTTGTGGCAGGGGTTGCCTGCCGACCCGCATTGGGCGCGATTGTTCTGTCAGCATGATTTCCCATTTCTCCCTGGGAGTTGTTTCAATTCCCTTTGAAAATTAAGGACAAATATCCGGTTTTAGGGATATCTATCCCATCTTTTATCGAGACTTTTTATCAAGAGATCGATACTATTTAGATATTAATTGTCATATTTTAGCACAGTTGTGTCCACCCGGCAACAACCTTACCTGGGACTATTTTTTTTATCCGCTATATCTAGAAAAAAAGATCAGTTAAGTCCTCACCATTTGGCTTACCAACGGAATTTGCTGCCTTTATATAACACATTTCCGCATCATCGTGCAAAAGAGCTGCCAAATTTAGGCAGCCCCGGTCGTTTTCTTCCTGGGCGGTAAGTATAATTCTATCAGCCAGATTTTGCCGGCATATATTCCATCAGGCGGTGAGCCATTTTACTAACGGTCATGGAATGCAGCCAGATTCGGCCTGGTCCGGTCAGGGTGGCTAGAAAGAGCCCTTCCCCGCCCGCCAAAACGTTGGCAATCCCCTTGATCATTTGGATGTCAAAAGAGACGCTGCCTTCGAACATGGCTACATGCCCCGGTTCGACCTTCATGACCTCGCCCGGTTTTAAATTGTATTCCACTGCGTCGCCATCCAGCTCCGCAAAGGTCATCCCCGGACCGGTCAGTTTCTGCAGGATAAATCCTTCGCCGCCAAAGAAACCGGCTCCCAATTTCCGTGTGAAGAATACATCGAGTGTAACGCTCTTTTCTGCGCACAGGAAGGCGTGCTTGTGCATAATGACGGACTGCCCTGCATCCAACTCGATTGGCAATACCTTGCCGGGGAAGTCGGTACTGAAGGCTGCCTGCCCCGGAGCGCCGGTGGCACCGAAATCGACTATGAATGCTGAAGCTCCGGAAACAGCCCGCTTTAGCATACCGCCCAACCCTCCGCTTGCCTTGGTGCTCATATTGACGGTGGTCGTCATCCACGACATGCCCCCTGCATCCGAAAAAACCACCTGGTTGGGTTGCAGTTCCACGGCCAGTGTTTGCTGGACCGTTCCAAGTATGTGATACTTGATTCCCCCTTTAGTCTGTCCGCTTGTTTCTGGAATGGTGGGTAGATCTGGAATACTCATTTTGTGCTCCTTTGATGAAATGGTTTCCTGGTGTCAAAATTTAGGCGGTCATATGTGGAATTTATATATTAAATTTGCCAAATGAACGATTAATTTCGAAACTGCCAATCCTCCGGTTGATAAGGCGCGTTGTTGATATCTCCCACGAACTCTGGAAGGTTCGTGTGCCCCAGCAACTGGCGGACTGCGGCAGCTTCCCCGGTGTGGTACCAATAGTGATAGAGATTCCTCATCAGTAATGTACCGATGCTTTCATCCACCGGTTTCCCGTCCCTCAGCAGGAATTTTGGCAGAATCTCGGGTGTGAGAGTATCGAGATACTTGTCCGCTTGCGCAGTCACTTTGTGCCACGCTGACCACATTTCTTTCAATGGAGGGGTACTGGCAGGCCTGCCATAACCCACCAGTTCATAAAGACCTGGGGCAACCTCTTTTTGCTGGGCTAAGAGTACCCAATAGCGGTGCTCCTGGTTGGCGAGGTGTCCCACCATCCAACTGATGCTGTTCATCGGCATCACCCGGCGGATGGCATCCTCCTCGGAAACGCCTTCAAGGCCGCGCACAAATTCACTTCGGGCGAAGCGCAACTGGCTGACAAGCAGATGAGGTTTCATAACTATCACTCCTTTGAAATTATTCGATGTTCGAGAATAATCTGCGATCCTTCAAATCGGATGGACCGCTCATATTTTACTCTTTCCGGGATTATCCATTCTACTATTTTCATATAATCATGGTATACTCTCGTGCCGCTCGAAATTGGAGCGAACGCACCAGGGAATTGTTTTGAGACTTCAAATGATGGCCCGGCGAGTTGATCGGGCTATTTTGTTGGGCTGAAGCGCCCGGAAGGGCGCTTCGGATTGGCAAGTTCTCCGGTACCCGATTATGATCCGGGATTACCGCGGAGTCATCGAAACATCCCTTCGATTTATATCAGTGTGAGAAGTGTTGTGACGACCTCTTCCCGGTTGGTTTACGGGAGGTCCTCTCTTGACCAAGGGGAGTTCGTCACGCACCAGTCCCTTTTTCACGGGGGCAGGCAAACGCGGCTCGCACTGACCATGAAAGAGGATTTTGATGACCATCCAATTCGCTGATTTAAACCTGCGTCCCGAGCTGATGCAGGCCATTACCTTGCTCGGCTTCACCGACCCAACCCCCATCCAGTCCGAACTCATCCCGGTCATGCTGACGGGTGCGGATGTGATCGGCCAGGCCCAGACCGGAACCGGCAAGACGGCAGCCTTTGCTCTCCCCATTTTGAACAACCTTGAACCCGGCGAACGCCACGTGCAGGCGCTGGTTTTATGTCCCACGCGAGAACTTGCTTTACAAGTGGCCGGCGCAATTAATGATTTTGGAAAAGTGCAGGAAGTCCGGGTGCTTGCCGTCTACGGCGGGCAGCCCTATGGTCCGCAGATCAGCCGCCTCAACCGCGGTGTCGACGTGGTGGTGGGCACCCCCGGCCGCCTGATTGACCTGCTGAATCGAAACGCCCTTGATCTCAGCCAGGTGAACACAGTGGTGCTCGACGAAGCTGATGAAATGCTATCAATGGGATTCGTCGAAGATATCGAAACCATTCTGTCAGAAACCCCCGAAAGTCGCCAGACCGCACTCTTCTCAGCCACCCTGCCGGCTCCCATCCGCCGCCTGGCAACCCGCTACATGCACTCCCCCCAGTCAATCCTGATCCAGCGGGCTCAGGTAACGCTAACCGCCATCGAGCAGCGTTATTATTTGGTCAACCAGGCGGATAAATTGGCCGCGGTGACCCGCTTATTCGAAATTGAACCACCTACCAGCGCCCTGATCTTTGTACGCACCCGTCTCGGTACCGGCGAGCTTGCGACCGAACTTACCCGGCGTGGCTTCCCTGCTGAATCGCTAAATGGGGATCTCAGCCAGGAAGCGCGCGAACGGACCCTCAACCGGTTCCGCCAGAACCAGATAAAAGTCCTGGTTGCCACTGATGTGGCTGCACGCGGGCTGGATATTGACGATATTTCCCACGTCTTCAATTACGACCTTCCCGATGACCCGGAAATATATATCCACCGCATCGGCCGAACAGGTCGGGCCGGCAAGACAGGCGTAGCCATTTCAATGGTCACGCCTCGCGAAAAGCGTCTCCTGCGCCAGATTGAAACCCTTATCCGCCAGCCATTGACCAAATCATCTCTTCCGACCGAAGAAGATATCCGGAACCATCGTGAGAATGAATTGCTTGAAAACATTAAGGTTTGGTTGGTTCGTGCACGCTACGCCCGGGAACGTGAAATGGTGGCTCGCTTGGTGGAAGAAGGCCATGACCCCCTCGAAATCGCCGCCGCAGCCCTAAAACTGGCGCGAGCGGATGAAAAGCAGCGCCCGGTTGGTGATGTCACCGAAGTGCAGGAAGCCAGTCCGCGTCGATATGAAAAAAGTGGGAAACGATCGTCCCACCGCAGCTATGAGGACCGCCAGACAGTTTCGCATGAACCGGGCATGGTCCGCCTCAACTTGAACCTGGGTCGCATCCATGGCATCCGCCCCAACGATGTGGTCGGTACCATCGCCTTCCATGCCGATATTCCCGGTCACACCATTGGAAAAATCCACATCCAGGATAAATTCACTCTGGTGGATGTGCCGGAGAAATTTGCGGCGCGAGTATTGGCGAAAAACGGGAATTATCGCATCCGCCAACAAATGGTTAATATTAAGCCGGCTTGATCCCCAATTATGCATAAGGAGAATAGCGACTAATAATCGCTATTCTCCTTTAATAAGCATGATTCCAAGCAATTCTATTGTCAGCTCGAGCCGGTTCTGATGGTTACCTGCAAAAGAATTTCCAGCCTGTCTTCCTTAAATTAACCGGTCTCAATAAACTTTCCTGACATGGAAATCAATTTTTTGATATGCTCCACATGATCGCGTTCGTGCCAGAGCGCCCGGCGTAGCAATTTGCGAGGGGACCAGATCTCCCCATCGGTGCCGACCACTTGCTTCACCCCGTCCATTTTGAACAACACCTTGTTAAAATGACTGCGGACTTTCTCCAGCCGGGCAAACGGTTCCTCCGGGACAGTGGCGCGGGGAAAAGCCAGCCCGAGGCGTTCCATGTACCACCATTCCGCCCCTCCCAGATGAGCGAGCACGCCATTGATACTCCAGCGTTCCCCTGTATAGGTTTGGTTGAGTTTTTCCAGTGTCAATCCTTGCACGGTCTTGAGCAGATCATCCCTGCTCCAGACCAGCATGTCCAGTGCGCGCTTGATTTCAACAGTGGTGAGAGGTTTCCAATCATAAGGGAAGAATGATTCCACGCTGTACCCGTCCATCTCACTGGCGATGTCCAGGTCATCATTGACAAAGTAAACATCCCAGGTTCCATTGACGACAAGCTCAATTTCAGACTCGGTAAAAGTCAGCCATGTATTCGGTTCGTGGTGCAAAATCCAGCCCGCGTACTTATTAAGTGCCCCTTCCAGGTTGGTGAGGGCTGCTTGCGGTTTCATACCATAAGCAAAACAGCCAGGATGTTCCAATGCCCAGGCGATGGAGCGTCCTTCATTATTATTCTCAATCCCAACTTGAAAAATCATTAAATGCCTCCATGATTGCATTATTTTACACCAATACAAAAGGCGGGCAAAGCCCGCCAATGAACCTGTTTATCCCATCTCAGCCGTGCACGAAAAAGTCATCCAATTGCTCACCTTTAATTGTTTCCAGGCCTACCCGTGGCGGTTCATGAACTTTTCCATGCGGCGCAATGCTTCCTCGATCTTCTCGTAGGCCGTAGCGTATGAACAGCGGACGAATCCTTCGCCGCCTTTTCCAAAGGCATTTCCCGGTACTACCGCTACATGTTCTTCCAGCAGGAGTTTTTCAGCAAAAGCCTCATCATCCATCCCGGAGGCGGTAATTTTTGGAAAGGCGTAAAACGCCCCGCGTGGTTCGAAAGTTGTCAGCCCAAGTTTATTCAGCCCGCTTACGATCAGCTTGCGCCGGCGGTCGTACTCGGCAATCATTTCCTGCACATACTTTTCACCATTTAATAGTGCTTCAAGTCCTGCATCCTGGGCAATGGTCGGGGCAGACATGATCGTGTACTGGTGGATGCGCACCATCCCTTTAATAATGTCTGCCGGGCCGCAGGCGTAGCCAATGCGCCAGCCGGTCATGGCATACGCCTTTGACAGTCCACCCAATAGGACGGTGCGTTTTTTGATCTCATCTCCTAATGCCGGGACGCAGACGTGGTCGAAATTGTAAACGAGGCGGTCATAAATCTCGTCTGAGACAATGATCAGGTCGTGTTCGATGGCTATTTCTGCCACCTGCTTTAGAACCTCGCGCAAGGCTACCGCTCCGGTCGGGTTACTTGGGTAGCCCACGAAAATGACCTTTGTACGCGGCGTGATGGCAGCCCGGATGCGCTCCGGGTCCAATTGGAAATTATCCTCCAACCGGCTGGGGATTTCCACCGGGACCCCGCCGGCCAGGATCACCTCGGCCTGATAGGAAACAAAGCATGGAGTTGGGATGATGACCTCATCGCCCGGGTTGAGCAAGGCGGTCATCACCAGGTAGAGCGCCTCCGAGACACCCACCGTTGCAATAATTTCTTCGACCGGATCGTAGCTTACCCCGTAGAGACGTTCAAGATTCCCGGCAACGGCCCGCCGCAATTCGAGCTTGCCCGAATTGGATGTGTAATGGGTCTCTCCTGCACGCAGAGAATGGACGCCCGCTTCAAGGATGGAGCCCGGGGTGGTGAAATCCGGTTCGCCGATACCGAGTGAGATAACATCCTTCATCGTGGCGGCAATGTCGAAAAACTTGCGAATTCCCGAGGGCTTCAGCCCGGCCACACTCCTGGAGAGATAGCGCGCACTAGAAATTTCCTGCATCCTGCCTCCTAAAATTGTGTAATTTGCCACTCGGTCTCGTCAGGAGATTCCATGACTGCCTCGATATGGGACAGCTCAAAAAGATCTCCTGCCTCTGTCCGAACCCGAAACCACTTAGCCTGTGGGGTGCGTCCCTGGGTTAAGACCTCAATGATGGAATACCGCCGTCCCTGCCAGGTGAGTGCGAGCGGTCGTTCGCCGTATGTAGAACCTGAATAGCATTCGACGCGATCAGTCATGGAAGCAATCCAACCATACTCTACTTTAGAGAAACAAAACTGTCATCTCCGATATTCAACTTCAGCGGAGGATCTTTGGCGGATATGCCCTGAATCCTGGCCTGCCGGCCAATGAAGGAGCCTGCCAAGGCCACATTCTCAATCTTTGAGCCAGCTTCAATAATGGAGTCTTCGATCCGCGCACCGGTGATTGTACAGTCCGCCCCGATGGAGGCAAACGGGCCGATGATGGAATTTGTGACTTTAGCGCTCGCGTGGATAAACACGGGTGGCACGATTTTGATCCCGGTTTTTATTTGATCACGTGTTTTGGTGGCGCTGCCATGTTCTAATAAATATCGGTTTGTCTCCAGCGCGGCATCGATCGTTCCCGTATCCAGCCATACCTCCACAGCCTGGGTGCGCATTTTCAAACCGTTTTCGATCATGATATTAATGGTATCTGTAAGGAAGTACTCACCATTGCGCGGTTTACCGCGCTGGAACTGTTCTGCGAGTGCTGATAGCAATTTTCCGCCTTGTTTAAAATAATAACAGCCGACCACGACCAGGTTATTTTTTAAGGTGCGCGGCTTCTCCACGAGATGCTTCACCCAACCGTTGGCGTCCACTTCGGCTACTCCGAATCGACGCGGGTCGTGAACGGGTTTTACCCAGGCTATGCCTTCTGCCTTTTCTTTGCCCAGGAAGGAAAAGTCTGTTTCCAAAAGCGTGTCCGCAAAACAAATCAGCACCGGACCTGAGAGATATTTGCGCGCCAGCCATAAGGCGGCCGATTGACCCTGCATCTCCGGTTGGAGCACGAAATGGGTTTTTAATTCCGGATGTTGTTCCTGCATGTATTGTGGAATCATGGTCTCGCCCTGGCCAGGGCCGATGATGATTATGAATTCAGCAGTGCCGAGGCTTCCTCCGGCACCGGTCGATTTCTGTGCGGTCTGAACGAGGGTCCTTGCAGTGCTGACAGCTGGTGCGCTGCGGAACATGTCCAGGAGATGGTCAAGCACGGCCCTGCCTGCAACACTTACCAGAGGTTTGGGCTTGGACCATGTCTGGGGACGCATGCGCGTTGCCCATCCGGCAGTGGGGATGATGATTTTAAGGGTTTGGGTCATGGACCTCTATTTTAGACGAGAACAGCCGAATATTCCAACAGATGATTATGTATCTGCTGTTAGGATGTTTTGAACCTGCATCTGACTGGAGTTACCACAAAACAGGACCATACTATTGCGAGGTTTCCATGATGTCTAATTATTACCTTCCAATTCTGCCACCACAGCCTCCATGAGGTCAACAGCCTTTTTAATGGTGGGTACGTCGAAGGCGAACTTCGCCTTGGCTGTGCTAAAAAGTTCCGGTAATGTCACCTTCCCGCCCAGTGAAAGTGCCTTGCGGTAGGCTGCCACCGCCCCCGCCTGGTCAGAGCGCGCATTCCCAAAGATCTGGACTGCGCCCAACTGTGCCAGGCCGTATTCTACATAGTAGAACGGAACCTGGTGTATATGCAGCTTGCGATGCCAGCCAGTTATTTTAATTTCCTCCATCCCTGAGTAATCCACACCGGGGATGAAGCGGTCCCAGAGTTCACCCCATTTTTTATCGCAAGCCGCCGGGTCTGCGCCTGCTTTAGGGTTCTCATACACCCAGTGCTGGAACGCATCCACCACTGCCATGAACGGCCAAAAGAGGATCATGGTTTCCAGGTGCTCCACCCGCGCCCGCGCCGCCTCAGCCTCGGAATAGAACCCGCCGTTGTCTTTCGTCAGGTAAGGTGAGGCTAATAATTCCATTCCCATCGAGGCTACTTCGGCAAATTCCATCGGCACAGCCAGTTGCTGAAAGTATGGGATGCTGGCGGTCTCATATATATGAAAGGAATGGCCGGACTCGTGCAGGGTGGTCATCACGTCGTCATGGGTGCCAACTGCATTTACGAAAATAAATGGTTTACGGATGGAGGTGTAGGAGGTGCAATATGCGCCGGGGGCTTTGTTCTTGCGGTTGTCAAGATCGGTGAGACCTTCAGCTACGGTCTGGTCGAAATAACCTCCCAGCACTGGATCCACATGGTGGAAAATGGCTGAGGTCTTTGACTTCAATTCATCGATGGAAGCGAACGGCTTAAGTTGGGGGATATTCGCCGCAGGTGTAGGCCGTGAGAACCAGCCATCCACCAGATCCCATGGACGAAGCGTGGTCAAGCCGAGGGCTTGCTTCCGTTTCTGGTAGATGCGCGTGGCTGCTGGTACGACCACGTTTTCGATGGCATCTGCAAATGATTTGCAATCTTCAGGATCGTAGTCGAAACGCAGGTAATCAACCCAGATATATTCTCGATAACTGGGTTTATCTGCATTTTTAGCGATCTTGGCGCGCACGTCCATGAATTTTTGCCACAGGTCGTTAATAGTTTTTCGATCTGCAAGTTGGCGATCAGCCTTGAGATGCCAGGCTTTCTCACGGCGGGCACGGTCGGGCTGCTGGAAGTTTAGTGCAAGCCGGGTGAGCGTGATTTCTTCGCCATCCCATTTAACCGTCTGGGCGCCATATATTTTGTCAAACTCGATCCCCAGTTTTTGCTGTTCAGCTAGCAACAGCAGGTTGGATTCGCGAAAAAGGTTCGCTTCGGCGCGCATATTCCGCAAGGGGATCTCGAACCCTGTCGGTTCGAATTTACTTGCTAGCAGCTTCTCTTTTAGTTTTTGCTCGGCAGCCATCACCTTGGGGAAGATGCCGTCGAGGAATGCGTTCATGCGTTCTTCAGCTTCCTTGTCGGCAGTATTTATGGATGTAGCCACCGAAAGGCGGTTACGCATTTCATAAATGCGTTCGCTAATGCTGGACCAATCTGCCGCCCAGTCATCCACGCTTGAGGCGCTGAGTGCGCGGCTTTGCAACTCTTGGTAATACAGGTCGATTGCAGGCCAGGTCCAGGCAATGATTTCTTGTGAAGTTGTGGGAAGATTTTTTAACATGGTGGTCCTTTCATTTCTCAAAATTAATTTCCAGTCTCATTCGTTCCCATGATTGGCACTGAACGCGGGAAAATTGCCTCTCATATTTTCTCATATTTGAGGTCAAAGGCACAGAGGTAAGACATTTTTGGACGCTGTATTAATTCAAGATGGTCAGCTTGGCAAGAACTCGCCGCCAGCCTCTTGATCCCCACCGATTCAAAGACCACGTCCACGGTTTCGTCATTGTCCTGCAGGCGGGAATTAAGTACGATACCTTCACCCCAGGTGGGGTGCAGGACTCTCATGCCGGCACGGTAATGCACCTCGGTCTCGATCACGGGTGCCGCCTCCGGTCGCAGCCAGGTAGGGGTCTGGCTGCGCGCAGGTCGCCCTCCGCGCGCTTTTCCCGCAAGCAGCTCAGGCGGGATATCGTCCAGGTAACGCGACGGGATGGTTTCCTCGGCATAACCTCGGCCGCCGCGCCTAAGTGCGCGCAGCAGGTAGAGCTGATCCTTGGCACGTGTGAGACCCACGTAGAACAAGCGGCGCTCCTCTTCCATGGCCTCCGGCTCGTCGAAGGACCGGCTGTGGGGTAGAATGCCGTCGTCCAACCCGATGATGAAGACCGTTCCGAATTCCAGTCCTTTTGCTGCGTGCAGGGTCAGAAGGGTTGGCGCGTTCTTGCCCTCAGCCAGGGTATCCTGGTCTGAAATGAGCGCCACGGTTTCGAGAAAATCGGTAAGGCTGCGGTTTTCGTATTCGGTGGTCAGCCGGCGCAGTTCCTGGACGTTCCCCCAGCGCTCGGCGCCTTCATCGGTGCCATCGTCGATATAGGCCTGGTAGTTGATATCCCTGGTGATGCGGTCGAATAGCTCGGTGACTGTTGCCGTGCGCGCTTCCGTACTCCAGTCTGAAAGTAGCCCCCCAAAGTCAGCCAAGGGCAGTGCGGCGCGGCCACTGAACTGTTGCCAAAAAGTGGAGGCGTCACCGCGCCCCAGGTCCATCAGCACCACCGCAAGGGAAGTTTTTGCTCCGCTGGCGGCATTATGCAGGGACAGCATGGTTTTGTCCCCAATCCCGCGCGGCGGCAAGTTGATCACCCGATCGAGGGAAATTTCGTCTGCTGGGTTGTGGACTAAGCGTAGGTAGGCAATAATGTCTTTCACTTCACGGCGCCCATAGAATCGCTGCGCCCCCACCAACCGGTAGGGTAGGCGCGCTTGCAGGAAGGCTTCTTCCAGCAGGCGGGATTGGGCATTGGTGCGATACATTACCGCACAGTCGCCCGGCTCACAGGTCCGACTCGCAACCAGGCTGGCAATGGTATCCACAACGAACGCTGCTTCACTATAGTCGTCAAGGGCTTCATAATAAAAGAGTTTCTCTCCCGCACCGCGCTCTGTGAAAAGGCTCTTGCGCCTCCGGTGCGGATTTCGGTCAATTACCGCCATGGCAGCATCGAGGATGATCTGCTTGGACCTGTAGTTCTGTTCGAGCAGGATCACTTTTGCGTCCGGAAAATCCTGTTCGAACCGCTGGACGTTGCGATAGTCAGCCCCGCGCCAGCGGTACACTGATTGGTCGGGGTCACCCACCACGAAGATGTTATTATGTACAGCCGCCAGGTGTTTCAACAGCACGTATTGGGCAAAATTGGTGTCCTGGAATTCGTCGACCAGTACATGCTGAAATCGTTGGGCATACTTATCGCGGACGGCGGGGTATTCTGAGAGCAAATGTGCAGTCCACAATAATAGATCGTCGAAATCAACCGCGTTATTTTGTTTCAACATTTCCTGGTAACGCTGGTAGACACGCTTGACTACCTCGTCCCGGTAGGTCTGCGTGGGGTAATCGCCAGGGAAGATCAACTCGTTTTTGGCATGCGAGATGGCTGCATGCACTGCCTGCGGACGGTAGGTTTTTTCATCGAGGTTCAGATCGCGGATGGCACCTTTGACCACCCGCTGCTGGTCATCATCATCGTAAATGACAAAACGGTCATTGAAGGGCAGGTTTTCTGATTCCCGCCGTAGCAGCCTGGCACAAATGGAATGGAACGTACCCAACCATATTCCCTCCGAGGGCATTTCACCCAGGATATCCCGGACACGGTTGCTCATTTCGCGGGCTGCCTTGTTGGTGAAAGTGACTGCCAGCAACTGGTATGGACGTACCCCTTCGTGGGCGATCAAATAAGCCACGCGCTGGGTGAGGACACGCGTTTTGCCGGATCCGGGTCCGGCAAGCACCAACACGGGACCTGCGCCAGCTGTCACAGCCTGCCGTTGCTGGGGGTTGAGTTTGTCGAGGAAATCCATAGAAAGGGTTATTCGATCCCCGTTACTCGCGATCAATAACCGGTGTATCCGGTCTAGAGATCACGAATAACGATTAGAATGATTTGTGTTTACAGTTCCGAAGTACAGTTTGGGCAGCGCGTGGCTTTGATCGGAATGGAGGTAAAACAGCGCGGGCATTCCTTGGTGGTTGGTTCGGCTAATACAGGTGCAGGTTTTTTCTTCAGGTTATCGATGACTTTAATAATCATGAAAATGACCAGTGCAATAATAATGAAATCAATGATGTTATTAATGAAATTCCCGTACGTAACCTTGGCGCTGCCGAGGGTGAAGGCAAGACTGCTGAAATCAATCCCGCCGATGATCAGTCCGATGACCGGCATGATGATGTCGCTCACCAGGCTTGTGACGATCTTGCCGAATGCTCCACCGATGATCACCGCAACTGCCAAGTCCACCACATTGCCGCGCATGATGAAGGCTTTGAATTCTTTTATCATGGAAAACTCCTTTTCTATTTGGGAAGGCTTGTCACTTCATTGTACCGTCAGGGAAGGGGGGCTGTCAACGATGGCAGGCCTTGCTCCCTTTGCGTCATGCTACTCTGTTGTATAATCTTTCCAACAGTCCTGGAATTCTTGCGTTATATCGTTCATTTAGGCACAGGGCTGGGAGGGCAGTAATGTCTTTTCGCCGATGTATCAGAATAATTTGCGGGTTAATCTTGGGATTGGTATTTTTGGTCGCTTGCGGTCAGAAGACCCCGCCTGTCCCCACCTCCACCCCAACCAAAGAACCCACTCCCTCCGCGACTCCTGTGCCGCCGCGATTGCTGACCGTCTGCCTTGGTCAGGAACCGGTCAGCTTGTACCCGGTGGACAATCCATCCACAGCCGCTCGTAGTGTTCTGGCGGCGATCTATGACGGACCGATCGACACCAACTCTTTTGGGTACCAGCCGGTCATCTTGCAGCGCATCCCGAATATAAAGAACGGGGATGCCCAGCTCTTTACGAAATCTTTCTATATAGGGGATGAGGTGGTTGATGCCAGCGGTACTCCGGTCACGCTGGCGGTGGGGGTAAAAATTCACCCGGCAGGTTGCCGGGATGACACCTGCGCAATCGTATATGATGGCAAGTCAGAAGTACAGATGGACCAAATGCAGGTAACGTTTAGTTTACTGCCAGGTCTCACCTGGTCGGATGGGGAACCTCTTACTGCCGAAGATTCGGTCTATGCTTACCAGGTGGCTGCAGACCCTTCCACCTTGGGCTCGAAGTACCTGGTGGACCGCACTCAATCATACGAAGCAGTGGACCAAACCACGGTTCAATGGTGGGGAAAACCAGGTTTCATCGATCCCACCTATTTCATCAACTTTTGGTCTCCGCTCCCGGAACACGCCTGGAACCAGATCGCAGCGGACCAGCTTACCGAAACCGACCTTTCCACGCGTACTCCACTCGGCTGGGGAGCTTACGCAGTCAAGGAATGGGTCTCTGGCGACCATATCTCTTTAACAAAGAACCCGCACTACTTCCGGGCGGGGGAAGGTCTGCCCAAGTTTGACACTTTGACTTTTCGCTTTGTCGCCGATCCAGGAGTTGCCATCAGCGACCTCCTGGATGGCAACTGCGACGTGCTGGATCCCAGCATCCCCCTGGATGGACAAGCCGAGTTGTTGCGTTCGATGTCAGCCCAGAACCAATTGCAGGCCTTGTTTTCCAAAGTGCCGGTAATGGAACAACTGGCTCTCGGCATCAAACCGGCTTCATATGATAACGGCATTAATACCGGCGTTGACCGGCCGAATTTTTTTGGGGATGTGCATGTGCGCCAGGCCCTTGCCTACTGTCTCGACCGCCAGCAGGTGGTGGACTCGGTCCTTTCAGGCTTGAGCAGCGTCCCAAACACATACCTGCCGGATGACCATCCACTTTACAATCCGGACGTGACCACCTTTTCATTTAATATAGCTGCCGCGGGTAAACTGCTTGACCAGGCTGGTTGGAAGGATATTGACAATGATCCGTCCACTCCCCGCCAGGCTTGGGGAGTGCCGGGTATTCCATCCGGGACTCCGTTTGAAATAAATTATGCCACCACCACCGCAGTCCAACGCCAGCAGGTGAGCACCATCCTGGCAGGTTCGCTTGCGCAATGCGGGATCAAAGTCAACGTACAGTACTTTGATGCGAATACCCTATACGCGCCCGGTCCGGCGGGGATCCTGTTCGGTCGGAATTTTGACATGGTCGAGTTTGCCATGGGCAGCACCGGGATTGAACCCCCCTGTGATTGGTTCACCAGTTCCCAGGTACCGAATGCTGCCAATAACTGGGTGGGTACGAACGTCAGTGGCTACTCCAATCCCGCCTTTGACACTGCTTGTCTTTCATCTCAACAAACCCTTCCGGATGATCCGTTTCATGCTGCCGCGTATGCCCAGGTCCAGTCCATCTTTGCCACCGATTTGCCGGTCATACCTCTGTATTGGCGGGTGAAGACTGCCGCTGCGCGCACGGACCTGTGCCATTTCTCCCTTGATCCAACGGCAGCCAGCAACTTGTGGGACATCGAAGCGTTTGACCGCGGCCCGGGCTGCCAACCATGAAAATAATAGTTGTCACTCCATCCCTGGAACAGGGGCACTTGACTTTTTGAGTTTCTTGTGTTAATCTTCCGTTAACTAATCTGGCAATTTACAAAAATATACCAGGACGAAAACCTTTTCAGCGAAGGAGGTGATTCTCGGGAAAAACCTCGAGTTGTCTGGTTTGTTTTGTTTTTTCACCCTAACCTGTTCACCTAATTAATATATTGGAGGAGAAAGACAATGTCACGAAATCGCATTACATTGGTTGTCGGTTTGTTGGTGGCTTTCAGCATGATGCTGGCCTCCTGCGCTCCTGCAACCACAACTCCTGCCACGGCTGTACCTGCCACAGCAGTACCTGCGACGGCCGTTCCTGCGACCGCAGTCCCGGCTCGCCACGGCGGCTGGTTGGACGAAATTGATTATTCGGTCGTCGAAGCAGCCTCGGTCATCACGCAGATCACTGCTGGTGCTGTAGACCTGTTTAGCTATGGCTTGGCTGCCGACAAGCTTGCCGAGATCAAGGCTGCCAACCTTTGCTACTCACAGTCATACGGAACTTACTACAGTATGTTATTTAATCCGGCTGTCTTTACTGACACCACCGTGCTGAACCCCTTCTCGGACCGCAAGATCCGCGAGGCCATGAACTGGGCGATCGACCGCAATTATATCAACCAGGAAATCTACGCCGGCGGCGCCCTGCCGAAGTTCACCCCCTTGACCACCCAGCTGGTGGATTACACCGGTGTCATTGATGTTGCCCGCGGTCTAGAAGCCTATTATGCTTATGACATGACCAAGGCTCAAACTCAAGTGGATGCCGAAATGGCTACCTTGGGTGCAACCAAGGGCGCGGATGGCAAGTGGGAATTCAGCGGCAAACCGGTTACCCTGATTTTCCTCATCCGCAACGATGGTGACGGCACTCGTCTTCCCCAGGGCGAATACTTTGCCCAACAATTGGAAACCCTCGGCTTCACAGTTACTAGAGTGGAAAAGAAATCCTCCGAGCTTTCACCCCTCTGGATTGGCTCTAATCCCCCGGATGGTCTGTGGAATCTATACACGGGTGGTTGGGGATCCAATGGTCTCAATCGTGACGAGAAGACCATTTTCCGAGAAATGTACCTGCCCGATAGCCCGCAGGGCATTCCGCTGTTTACTTTTAACGTTTCCGATCCCGCCTTCCAGAAAATCGGCGACGACCTGAACAGTGGTAACTTTACCACCCTTCAGCAGCGCCATGACTTGATTGCCCAGGCTCTACCCTTGGCAATGCAGGATTCCCTGCAGGTTTGGACCGTTGACCTGCAGACCTATGCTCCTTTCAACTGCAAACTCCAGGTTAGTGCGGATGTGGGTGCGGGTGTTGAAACCACCAAAATGGCGCCCTTTAACCTGCGCATTAAAGACCAGGTAGGCGGCCAGATAAAATCCGCCACCACCTCCACCTTGTTCACCGACCCCTGGAACCCGGTCAACGGAGCAAACTGGGTCACCAGTGCGTTCGTGCAGGCAGCAGTACAAGGCAATGCCTTCATGCCTGATCCTTACACCGGTCTCTCCTGGCCATTGCGCGCCTTGAAGGCCGATGTCCAGGTGGTTACCGGCCTGCCGGTTTCCTCGCAACTACCCTGGGTCACGCTGAGCACCGCTGACACGATCACCGTGCCGCCGGATGCCTGGTCAGACTGGGATGCCACTACACAGAAATTCATCACCGCGGGCGAGTTGTTCCCCGGCGGCGCTACTGCCAAGGTGAAGGCTGTTCTATACTTCCCACCCGACCTGTTCGACACGGTGAAATGGCATGATGGCTCCAACCTCTCGGTTGCAGACTTTGTCATGCAGATGATCATGACCTTTGACCAGGGCAAAAAGGAAAGCGCCATCTACGATGAAGATGCTGCTGCAAATATCGATGCTTACCTGACCCACTTCAAGGGCGTGAAGATCGTCTCGACCAGTCCGCTGGTGATCGAGACCTATGATGACAACTTCTACGCCGATGCTGAACTCGATGCTTCCATCATAGGCACTTGGTGGCCTGCATATGGTTATGGCGAAGCCCCTTGGCAAGCCATTGCCATAGGTAATACTGCCGCAGCAAATAAGGAACTCGCCTGGGGTGCTGGTGGGGCTGACCGGAATAAGGTCGATTGGACCAGTTTCATCGGCGGCCCGAGCTTGGCTATCCTGGCCAAGGATCTTGATGCAGCCATTGCTGCCAAGACCATCCCCTATGCGCCTACCATGAGCGCTTACCTCACCGCAGATGAGGCCGTTGCCCGCTATACCGCCCTCAAGACCTGGTATACCGCCCGCGGTCACTTCTGGGACGGCACTGGGCCGTATTACCTGGCCTCTGTGGATCTAAACGCCCAGTCTGCTGTGGTTAAGAATAACCCCGCTTACGTCGATGCGGCTGACCGCTGGTCCAGGTTTGGCCAGGCACCTCTCGCGGTGGCTGCTCTGGATGGCCCTGCCCAGGTTAATATTGGCAAGGACGCGACATTTAATCTAACCTTGACCAAAAAAGCTGACGGTTCTGCTTACCCGAGCGCTGACGTCAAAGAGGTCAAGTTCCTGATCTATGATGCCGCAGGCAAGACCGTCTACGTTGGTGCAGGTGTGGCAGTCGCGGGATCTGATGGTAAATACACCCTCACAGTTCCTACCAGTGTAACCTCCACGCTCGTGGCTGGTACCGGCAGGATTGAGGCAGCTGCGGTTCTTATCCCCGTAGCTATCCCGGCCTTCACTTCTCTCGACTATACGGTTGTACCGTAGTTAGTGTAAATTCTGTTGGTTGAGTGGGGGGGGCAAGGGCTTGCCCTTGCCCCCCTCTTAATTTATAAACTTGTAAGGATGATATGGCCACAGAAACCTTGGTCACACCCGCACCCGAAACCCCCCTCGTCAAGAAAAAATTTTCAAACAGCACCTTCATGCGCCTGGTTAAATACTCAGCCCTCAGGCTTGTCACGATGGCTGTTACCGTCACGGTGGGTGTTTATTTGACCATTTTGATCGCCAACATGGGCGGATATGTAGACACGATCATGCGCAACGAGATCCGTGATAATACCACCCAGTCCTTTCTAGCGAACCCGGCCTACCGCAACCTGGACTCTGATGTACGGGCTAAACTCATCCAGGAAAGGATCGCGTCGGAGGTGGATCGGTTGGGTCTGAACCAGCCTTTTGCGGTGCGCTCCTTTCGGTACCTTACCAATGCGCTCACCTTGAACCTGGGGCGTGCCGTACGAATGACCAGTGATAATGGTTCCGCGCAAGTGCGCCTGATCCTGCTTGAACGCCTGCCTGCCACCCTGCTCCTGACGGGTACATCCGAGCTTTTCTTATTCTTTGCCAGCGTTTTTATCGCCCTGACATTATCAAGAAAATACGGCAGTTGGTTGGATAAGCTGACCATCGCCCTTTCGCCAACTTCCTCAGCCCCGCCATGGTTTTATGGGATTTTCTTTATATTGATCTTTGCAGCCATTTTTAGAATTCTTCCATTTCAAGGCCTGGTGGATTCACCTCCTCCGGACAACAAAGTAGCTTATGGGCTGAGTATATTAAAACATCTCATCCTGCCGGCTGCGTCTGTAATTATTAGTTCGATCTTCCTGAGCATATATAACTGGCGGACATTTTTCCTCATATATTCCAGCGAGGATTATGTGGAGATGGCGAAGGCGAAAGGGCTTCCGCCGCGGGATGTGGAGCGCCGTTACATCCTCCGCCCAACACTGCCAACCATCATCACGAATTTTGCCCTGCTGGTCATTACCCTGTGGACCGGGTTTACGATTACCGAGACCGTTTTCCTATGGCCCGGGCTGGGAATTACGCTCTATCGTGCGATCGGTCAATATGACACTCCCGTGATCGTTGGATCCACGATCATCTATGCCTATTTGCTGGCAATTACTGTTTTCCTGCTTGATTTTGTTTACGCCCTGGTTGATCCCCGGGTTAAAGTTGGTTCAGGAAATTCACAATGACAAAGCTAAAGGATGCTTTCCGCGCTCTGCTCCGTTTCCCATCAGCGATATTGGGATTGTTAATTATTTTATTCTTGTTGGGGGTTGCCGCTTACGCTTTGATCACGATCCCGTACAGCGAGGCTGTTCGTCTGTGGCGCGGGGGCGAGGAAGTCTGGTACAAAAACCCAAAGTATGCAGCTCCATCCTGGTATAACTTTTTTACCACCAAGAAACAACCCCTGTCATTTACAGTGGATACTGCAGATGGAAGTATGTCCAAAATCGTCACCTCCAACGATCCGAATATCTCCACCGTGGATATCACTTACTCATTTGATTACACGTATGATGGCTTCCCGGATGAGATGATTTTGTATTTCACACCGACCTTTATCCAGAAATTTCCGTTTGTCTCGGTTTCCTGGCTGACCCCGGATGGCAGGAAGATCAGGATTGCCGATACAGCAGTGCAGCCTGGTTCAGCCTTCCGGTTTTCCCAGGATCTGAAATTACAGACAAGGTTGAATACGGATAAAGTCATGCAGGCGCTCTTCGCCGATCCCAAGGCGGACCCTAAGGCTGCCAGCCCCACCTCCTTGAAAGGGACGTATCAACTGGTGATTAGCGGGACAACCTTTGAGAAGGGTTCGGATATTACCGCCCAATTCGTAGTCCAGGGCAAACTCTTTGGGTTGGCTGGTACCGATAAATACCGGCGCGATCTCATGCTCCCGTTGTTGTACGGCACACCGATCGCGCTGGCATTCGGTTTACTGGCTGCCCTGGGAACATCCTTGGTGACCATGGTCATCGCTGCGATTGGTACCTGGTATGGGGGCTGGGTGGATGAATTGATCCAGCGCATCACCGAAGTCAACCTGGTCCTGCCATTTCTGGCAATTTTGATCATGGTGGGCACGTTCTACTCGCGCAGCATCTGGTTGATGTTGGGCATTACGATCCTGTTGAGCATTTTCTCCGGACAGATCAAGACGTACCGTTCCATTTTCCTGCAATCCAAGGAATCAAGTTATATAGAGGCCGCCCGCGCCTATGGCGCCTCGAGTTCGCGCATTATCTTTTCTTATTTGATTCCCCGCATGATTCCACTGTTAATCCCGGCACTGGTCTCTTCCATCCCATCCTTTGTATTTCTTGAAGCCTCTCTGGCAGTTCTCGGTCTCGGCGACCCGGTACTGCCCACCTGGGGAAAAATCATCGAGAACGCCTTCTCGGATGGAGCGCTTTACCAGGGGCGTTATTACTGGGTGCTCGAACCTGCCGTTTTACTGATGATCACCGGGTTGGGCTTTGCACTACTTGGGTTCGCACTGGATCGTATCTTCAATCCTCGATTGAGGGATATTTAACCACATGGCAGAAAACAAGAAATTATTACGCATTGAAGACCTGGTACTGCATTTCAATTCCAGCCACGGTCCGGTTCAGGCTGTAGACGGGGTCGATTTCGATCTGGACTACAACCGTGCGGTCGTGGTCCTGGGTGAGTCGGGCTGTGGGAAGAGTTCCCTGGCCAAAGCCATCCTGCGCCTTTTGCCTCGCAATGCCGGGACCTATTCAGGCCACGTCTACCTGGATGGGCGCGATATTATGCCCCTTAACGAGGATGAATTCAGGCAGAATATTCGCTGGGCGTCCATCTCCATGGTCCCGCAGGCTGCCATGAATGCCTTGAACCCGGTGATCCGGGTTGGAGACCAGGTGGCGGAACCTGCGATTATTCACCTCAACGTGGATAAAACAGAAGCCATCGGGCTGGTGAAGAAAATGTTCCGGCATGTGGGGGTTCCTGAGGATTTCATTTCCCGCTATCCGTTTGAACTGAGCGGCGGTATGCGCCAGCGGGTGGCGATTGCCATGGCTTTGGTCACCTCCCCGATATTAATTATCCTCGATGAGCCAACCTCGGCCCTGGATGTGCTCACCCAGGCGAATATATTTAACGTTTTGAAGCGACTGAAGAAAGAACTCGGTATAAGTTTTATTTTGATCACCCACGATATTGCCACATCCAGTGAACTTGCAGACGACGTGGCTGTCATGTATGCCGGCCAGATCGTGGAAGTCAATGACGCTTATCATTTTTTTGCAAAGCCGCTGCATCCCTATTCGCAGAAACTTATGGCGAGCGTACCAAGGTTACATGGCGATATGGAGCCGGATTTTATTACTGGCCAACCGCCCAGCCTGATCAACCTGCCAAAAGGCTGCCGCTTTGCCGCTCGCTGTCCTTCCCGCTTCGAAAAGTGTGTTGAAGATCCTCCCGTGGTCAAAATCGAGGATCGCAAGGTCAAGTGCTGGTTATATTCCTGAGTCAGGAGCATGGTTATGGTATCTGTTTCCCCAGCGAATGTCATGGAGAAGAAATCCGACACAAGAAAAATCATCTTGTCTATTGATGATCTTCACGTTTGGTTTGAACTCAAGCGATTTGGGTTTGGTCATGCCGGGTATGTGAAGGCTGTGGATGGCGTTAGCTTTGAGATTCGTGAAAGTGAAACAATCGCGGTGGTAGGCGAGAGTGGTTGTGGAAAATCAAGCCTGATGAAAACCATCCTGGCGCTTTATAAACCGACCAAGGGAAAAATTATTTTCGACGGTAAGGACATCTCCGAGTTGGATGTTAAGGGTCTGCACTGGTATCACTCGAATGTTGGTTTTGTGCAGCAGGATCCATATGGTGCGTTGGCTCCATTCATGTCAGTCCAAAAAATCCTGGAAGAACCTCTGATCATCGGTGGGATCAAATCCAAGGAAGATCGAGTTCAGCGCATTCACAAAGCCATGGAGGAGGTGAAACTCACTCCGGTGGATGATTTCTTGGATAAATTTCCTCACATGCTGAGCGGCGGACAGCAGCAGCGCGTGGTCATCGCGCGTGCCATGATCATGGAGCCGAAATTCCTGGTTGCGGATGAGCCTGTGTCCATGCTGGATGCCTCGGTGCGGGTTGAAATATTAAAGCTTCTGAGTAATTTGCAGAAGATACACAATCTCTCGGTTATTTATATCACTCACGATCTGAGCACGGTAAGTTATTTCTCCGAGCGCATTTTTGTAATGTATGCTGGTAACCTGGTTGAAAAGGCCAAGGTGCGTCAGGTGATTGACAACCCGCTTCATCCTTACACTCGAGCCTTGCTTACTGGCACTTCGGAACCTGACGCTAAAAATGCTGAAACCTTCAAGGAATTACCCCCGGGCGAGCCGCCCAGCCTGGTCAACCCACCCACGGGTTGCCGGTTTCACCCGCGCTGTTCCCAATGGATCAAAGGTCTCTGTGAGGTGAAATTCCCGCCTGATTTTGAACCGGAACCAGCGCATCTCGTAGCTTGCTGGCTTTACCAATAAAAAATGTCCCTGAGTCCTGTAAAAATCATTTTGATCGGCTTGGTCCTGGCAATATTGGGGGTTGTATTACCGTTCTTCATGGTGATGCATATCATTCAATCGACTTTCTTTTTGAACTTTTTCAGCTATGGTGCCTCGACGGTTGGGTTGATCCTGGGTATCATTGGTGCATCGCAATATGCCCGTCTGAAGAAAAAGTGAACCAAAAACTCCAATTTATTTCATGGAATGCTCGACTTGGGGTCGGGCATTCTTTTGTTTAAAATTGACATTTCAAATCTTTGCTATAATGTAATGAACCTTTTTTGCGGAGCAGCGTGGTGCAGCCGAAAACGATGAAGAAGCCGCTACTGGAAGTAAAAAATCTTAAGACATATTTTTATACGGAAGATGGGGTGGTAAAGGCTGTGGATGGGGTGGACTTCGAGGTATATCCCGGGGAAGTGCTGGGCTTGGTGGGTGAGTCGGGCTGCGGGAAAAGCGTCAGCCTGCTGTCGGTCATGCGCCTGATCAGCCAGCCTGGGAAGATCATCGAGGGGGAAGTGATCTTCGATGGTCAGAACCTGCTGAAACTGACCGAGACCGAAATGACCCATATGCGCGGCAACCGCATCTCGATGATCTTCCAACAGCCGCAAACCGCACTCAACCCGGTCTTCAAAGTCGGTGATCAAATTTCGGAAGTCCTCAGCATCCATCAAAATTGCGACAAGGAAACCGGCAAGAAACGCGCCATCGAGTTGTTGACCATGGTGGGCATTCCGGAACCCGAAAAGCGGGCAGACGCCTTCCCCCACGAACTATCCGGCGGCATGGCGCAGCGCGTCATGATCGCCATGGCGCTGGCGTGTGTTCCCGAACTGCTGATCGCGGACGAACCGACCACCGCCCTGGATGTGACCATCCAGGCTCAAATATTGGATTTGATGCGCGATTTGCGCAACAAAGTGAATGCCTCGGTGGTGCTCATCACCCATGACCTGGGGGTGGTGGCTGAAATGGCAGAACGGGTGGCGGTGATGTATGCCGGGCGGATCGTGGAGCAGGCGGATGTCAAGTCCCTGTTTGCCAACCCGCGCCACCCTTACACCCAGGGACTGATGGGCTCCATTCCCGTGTTGGGAAAAATAAAGGAACACCTGGAAGTGATCCCCGGCACGGTTCCCAACCTGGTTAATCTGCCTGCCGGCTGCCGGTTTGCCCCGCGCTGCAAGGCGCGCCTCGAATACAAGCTGCAGATCTGCACCGAGCTGGAACCCGACCTGATCCCAGCCTCCTCCGACCACCTCGTTCGCTGTTGGCTCTATCAGGAACACGCCGGTCACCACGCTCCCCTTGGAACCGCGGTTGCCGCTTCCTGATCTGGCAGGTGCTTCTGAAGCAATAAGCAGTTATTTATTGGAATATATTTAGAAAATAACATTACGCATCTAAAAAATCATGAAGCCCACAGATTTCATGAAGACCAATCACTTGTTTATGGTAGCAAAATAACATTCACTTGGAGCAGTTCTCGATGACAATGCAGCCGACAAACAAAGCGATGACCGGAAAAGACCTGGTGGTGGTGAAAGACCTGGTAAAGTATTTCCCCGTCCGCTCAGGGTTGTTGCAGCGCGTGGTTGCCCAGGTCCAGGCAGTGGATGGCGTAAGTTTCACGATCCACGAAGGCGAGACCCTCGGGATGGTGGGGGAATCCGGCTGCGGGAAAACCACGGTGGGGCGCTCCATGCTGCGCTTGATCGAACCGACTTCCGGTTCGGTGATTTTCGACGGGACGGACGTGCTGCGCCTGAAGGGCAAGGCATTGAAATCCATGCGGCGCAACATGCAGATCATCTTCCAGGACCCGTATGCTTCGCTCGACCCGCGCATGCCGATCGGAGAATCGGTGATGGAAGGGTTGAACGTCCACGGCATCGGCACCCACCGGGAACGGGTCGAGATCATGATGGAGACCCTCAAGAAAGTCGGACTCGAAGATTACCATGCCCGCCGCTACCCGCACGAGTTCTCCGGGGGGCAGCGCCAGCGGATCGGGATCGCGCGTGCATTGGCCCTGCGCCCCAAGTTCATCATCTGCGATGAGCCGGTCTCGGCCCTGGATGTGTCCATCCAGTCGCAGGTTCTCAATATCTTGAAAGACCTGCAGCGGGAATTCGGGTTGACCTACCTGTTCATCGCCCACAACTTGAGCGTGGTGGAACACATCTCGGACCGTGTCGCCGTGATGTACCTGGGGAAAATGGTTGAATTGACTTCCCGTGAAGATCTCTATCGCGAGCCGTTGCACCCTTATACGCAGGCGTTGTTCTCTGCCATTCCGGTCCCTGACCCGGGTTACAAACGGGACCGCATTATCCTGAAGGGCGATGTGCCCAGCCCGCTCCATCCGCCCAAGGGCTGCCGCTTTCACCCGCGCTGTCCCGTGGCGATCGACATTTGTTCGGTCGAAGAACCTGCCTTCAAAGAATCGAAGAAGGACCATTGGGCAGCCTGCTGGTTGGTGAAATAGATAGGTTGGGAGACTTATGTCCTCACATCATGTTTTGATTGTGGAAGATCAACGTGAGGTCAGTCGATTATTACGCTCGGCGTTGGAAACCCTTGAGTCTGACTTGGATGTCGTTGAGATTCCATCCGGCGAAGAAGCCATCCTGCACAGCACGAACAACCGCGTCGACCTGCTTGTTTCCGACTACCGCCTCCCGGGGATGACCGGCATCGAATTAATGCACAAGGTGCATATCAACCACCCTCGCGCCAAGGTCATCCTGGTTACAGGACAGACCGATCCCAGGATCCGCAGGGAAGTCGCTGAGGCCGGGGCAGATGCCTTCTTCATTAAGCCGGTGCCCATGGCCGATTTCCTGGACGCGGTGGAACGTCATCTTGGGTTGGTCGAGACGCTCTTGCCTCCAGAGCCAATTTCAACAGACGATACCGAAATCCAGCGCACCATTCCAGACCTGTTGGTGGGGTTGCGCCAGGACCTCTCTGCCATCGCTGTCCTGCTGCTAAACGATCAAGGGCGAATACTGGCGCGTGCTGGAGATCTGCCGGACAGGGAAAACGAGGTTGCCCTCGTCGCTTCCCTCCTTTCGATTTATAGCGCCGGTCAGAATGTCTCCCTGCAGCTTGGTCAAAAAACATCTTCCAACTGGTCCGTTTTTAATGGTGGTACGTATGACTTGGTTTTTGCTCCGGTTGGGTCGGTACATGCCATGCTTGTCATCGGGGAAGGGATCTCCGGGATGGAACGTGTACTTAATTCCATCGAGGTTTTTTCAGAAGCGCGCAAGAATATTGAACGCGGGATCCGTGAAATGAATCAACCCGTTTCCGCCGTTGAAGAACCTCCAACAACCCCATTGCCCGTGATCGAGCAAGCCATGGAAGAAATTGAGCCGCTGTTCACGGATGAGCAGCCAAAGCTCAAACCTGCCGAAGTAAACGATTACTGGGATGAAGCTGCCAGTAATCAAAAAGCGGTCTCCAACCCGGATATGCTTTCTTATGACCAGGCTAAACAACTTGGTCTGACTCCCGAGGATGAATCCTAGCCATGCTGTGGGGGCTGTGATACAATTTGCGCCGCCTCCCATGCTCGAACCGGGATTTCCCATTGGGGCGTTGTGCAATGGCAGCACGTCAGCCTTTGGAGCTGATTATCTTGGTTCGAATCCAGGCGCCCCAGCCTGAATTTCCCGCCTGCAAGCGGGGCTTTTTTCTCCCTCATAGGGCCTCGCGCCGTCCTGCTGGCTGCGCAGGCTCTTTTAGTTAATGGGTGATTGGTTTTGACCTGGAAAATCCCGTTTTCCTGCTGCTTCGATCCGGGAAAATTCATCGAGTTTCACTGCAATCCGTAGGAGATGCCAATGAAAATAACCTCCATTATCCTGGCTGCCGGACAGGGCACGCGCATGAATTCCGATCTACCCAAAGTGCTCCATCCTGTCTGTGGTGTGCCTATGATCGCCCATTCGCTCGCGGCGGCAAAGGCTGCCAGCAGTGAAACTCCTCTGGTCATCATCGGCTACGGGGCTGAGGCGGTGCGCGAGTTCCTCGGTAAAAAGGCTCGCTGCGTCATTCAAGACCCGCAGTTGGGCACCGGGCATGCCGTCCGGCAGGCCGAATCCACCCTGCGCGGTAAAACCGACCTGGTGCTGGTGACTTATGCGGATATGCCTCTCCTGGGTTCCGGGACCCTCAGGCGGCTGGTCGATACCCAGAAAACCAACCCTGGTCCCCTGACCATATTAACGGTCAATGCGGCTGATCCGCGCGGGTTCGGGCGCGTGATCCGCAATGCGCAGGGCAAGGTTCAGGCGGTTGTCGAGGAAGCGGCAGCCTCTGATAAGCTGTTGTCCATTCACGAGTTGAACGCTGGTGCTTACTGCTTCTCCGCAAAATGGTTGTGGGAAGCTTTGAATAAAATAAAAGTATCCAAAAAAGGGGAATACTACCTGACGGATACGGTTGCCCTGGCGGTGCAGGCCGGGCAGGAAGTGCAGGCTCTTGTCAGCGATGATCTGCAGGAGACCATAGGCATAAACACCCGCGTCCACCTGGCGGAAGCCGAAGCAGCCATGCGAAAGCGCATCAACCAGGCGCATATGCTGGCGGGTGTCACCATCGTGGACCCGGTTTCCACTTTCATTGAACCGGGGGTAAAAATCGGCCGGGATACGGTCATATGGCCAAATACTTATTTGCGCGGCACCACGGTCATCGGCGAAGGGTGCACGATCGGGCCAAACACCATCGCAAAGGACACCACCGTGGGAGATTTTTGCGAGATCCTGGCTGCCGTGATGGATGGGGCGGTGGTCGAAGATAATGTCGGCATTGGTCCATTTGCCCGGCTGCGGAAGGGTGCTCACCTGTGCAAAGGTGTCCATATGGGCAATTTTGGCGAGATCAAGGATTCAACGCTCGGCCCGGGCACAAAGATGGGGCACTTCTCATATATTGGTAATGCCACGATCGGCGAAGATGTAAACATTGGCGCGGGGACGGTCACCTGCAACTACGACGGCCTTCACAAAAACCCAACCGTGATCGAGGAAGGGGTGTTCATCGGTTCCGATACCATGCTGGTTGCGCCCGTCAAGCTTGGGGCCCATTCCCGCACCGGTGCCGGGGCGGTGGTAACAAAGGATGTGGAACCGGATACACTTGTAGTGGGCGTACCTGCGCGGCCAATCAAAAAAATTAATGAGGCAAAAAATGTTAAAACTAAGCGATGACGAGCGCCATCTTTTGATCGACCTGGCAAAGGAAGCCCGCCGCCGTGCTTATGCACCCTACTCAAACTATCCCGTTGGGGCAGTGCTGCGTACCAGGTCTGGGAAAATGTTTACCGGTTGCAATGTCGAAAATGCGGCCTATCCAACCAGCATCTGTGCCGAACGCACGGCCATTTTTAAAGCTGTCTCGGAAGGCGAAAAAGAATTTGACGTCATCGCCGTGGTGACACCCAACGGCGGGACACCCTGCGGCAGTTGCCGACAGGTGATGTCGGAATTTGGGCTCGACACGCTTGTCCTGGTTGCCAATGCTGAAGGACAGCTGGTTCTGGAGACGACCGTTGCCGGGCTGTTGCCCGAAGCATTTAGTCCGAAGGATCTGAAGAACTAAACTCGGGCTGGTATTTATGCGGATGGGTTAATGGCTGAGCAGCATTCTTTCCGTGTTGAAGGCGTCGTTCTTCGTCATGCTGACTGGGGCGAAACTGACCGGTTGCTTACGCTTTACACGCGTGAGCGCGGCAAGTTGCGCGCCATTGCCAAGGGGGCCCGCAAGATCCGTTCCCGCAAGGCAGGTCATCTGGAGCCGTTCACACGCGTGACCCTGCAGCTTGCGCGCAGCCACGACTTGCCGATCGTCACCCAGGCCGATACTCTGGATGCCTTTTTACCGATCCATGAAAACCTGGTCAAGACCGGCCAGGCGGCTTATATCGTCGAACTTCTTGACCGGTTCACCTACGAAGACGATACCGAGAATAATGGCATTTTCCGCCTGCTGACCGAGGTTCTGGCGCGCCTCGAAAAGGAACCTGATCCCTGGCTGGCGATCCGGTATTATGAAGTGAGACTGCTGGATTTGCTCGGCTACCGCCCACATTGGTTTGAATGCGCAAACTGTGGCAGGGAGATCAAAGCGGAAGACCAGTATTTTTCAGCGGCACGTGGGGGTGTGTTGTGTCCGTCCTGTGGTAGAGGTCTTCCGGGAGTATGGCCTCTTTCGGTGGAGGCACTCAAGTATCTGCGCCACTTCCAGCGCAGTACCTTTTCAGAAGCCCAGCGGGCTCGGCCGGGACTCGAAATCCAGAATGAGGTCGAATCGCTTTTACAACGCTACATCACATATTTATTGGAACGTGCCTTGAATTCCCCCCGGTTTATTTCTCAAATAAAACAGTAGAATACAAGACTCTATGATTAAGCTTGTCGTTTGCTGCGCCTTGCCCAGCCGATCATGAAATGCTGCATGACCCATGTGACGACTGCTCCCAGGTGATGCCAGACCAGGCGCTGGAAACCGCGCCAGCGCAGGCGGTAATAAAATTTCGCCCACCAGGTCCGCCTCCGCAGGGATTTACCCATTTCCGATTGGAGGATCAGGCGCCTGTATTCGCCAAATGAAAAATCCTGGCGGATAAAAGCGTCAACCAAAGCCCGTGCCGTGAATCCACCGTACCCCAGGGCGATGCTGATTCCTTCCCCGAACAAAGCGTCCACTCCCGCCGCATCACCCGCCAGCAGCACACGCTGGGAAGAGAAAATACTTTTCGGATCGAACCAGCGCAGGGGGTGGCCTTCCAGCTTGTAATCCTCCAGTTCATATCCATGGCGGTTGAACTCATCTGCCAGGGCTTCCCGCAGGGAGACATCTGTTTTAAGGGGATATACATTGCTATCGTAAATACCGCGCACCCGCACTGGCTTCCCATTCTCAAGGGCGGGGAAATCCCATGAGTATCCCAGGATTCCCTTGGGGACGTAGACAAAATCAAAATAGGAGTCTGCCTGGATGTGGAACGATCGCTCAGGCCGCGGCTCGGTGACGATTTCCAGCAGGCGGGCTACATGTGTTTTCTCTTGCGGGATGATCGCCCGCCGGACCAGGCTGTTGGACCCATCCGCCCCGACCACGACCGCAGCATGGTACTCCCCATTGTCGGTTGTGACCACCACCTCTGTCTCTTGGACGTCGATTTTCTTTACTGTGGTGTCTTCCAGGATGGCGAACCCGCGTTCTCGTGCCTTGCCTGCCAGCCAGGCGTCGAATTCGTATCGCCTGATCGTGCGGAAAGCAAACCTGCCACCTTTCTCGCCCCGCATCTTCATCCCCCGCCCATCGAAATCGAAGCGCGCCCAATCCACTTCCACGTGCGGAATTTCATTTATATCCAGGTCCAGGCTGCGCAAAATGACTTCGGCGTCCGGCAGGATCCCGCCGCCGCACAGCTTGGGACGCGGGTGACGTGCTTTTTCGAGGATCAGCGTCCGGGTGATGAGCTCCGGCGCCAGTTTTGCCAGGTGGAGTGCGGTTGAGATTCCGGCGGGGCCTGCGCCTACAATGATGATGTCATAATTTTGTTTATCGTTTTGGTTGATGTTTGGCATCCTGCCCCAATTCTATTTTAGAAGCGACCCGCTGGCAAGTATTTTTATTCTGTAGTGCGCGATTTCTATTTTTCTAAAGCGGGGATAACCGCAATAATTCCATGGAAGGGTGCTAAAATTATTAACGGTATAATCCTCTAGAGTGGAATAATCAACCGAATTTTATAAAATAGAAATCAAATAATGACGCAATCTTCACTTCAAACCATCATCCTCCAATTACAGGAATTCTGGGCTGACCACGGTTGCCTCATCGGTCAACCTTATTACACCCAGGTCGGCGCCGGGACGATGAATCCTTCCACCTTTTTGCGCGTACTGGGACCCGAGCCGTGGAATGTTGCCTACGTCGAACCTTCGATCCGCCCGGATGATGGGCGCTACGGTCAAAACCCCAACCGCTTCCAGCAGCACACCCAGTTCCAGGTCATCCTGAAACCCGACCCCGGCAATCCGGTGGAACTTTATATCCAATCGCTGGAAGCCATTGGGATCGACCCGCGCAATCACGACATCCGCCTCGTTGAGGATAATTGGGAGCAGCCTGCCATCTCAGCCTGGGGTCTCGGCTGGGAGATCTGGCTGGATGGCCAGGAGATCACTCAGTTCACCTACTTTCAGCAGGTCGGTGGACAGAGCCTCGAACTGGTGTCGGTTGAGATCACTTACGGGCTCGAGCGTATCCTGATCGCCCTCAACAACGCCGCGGCCATCTGGGACGAACCCTGGGGAGCAGGGGTTACATACGGTGAAGTCCGCCGTCATGACGAATTCGAACAAAGTAAATACTATTTTGAAACCGCCGATGTGACCCGCCTGCGCCAAATGTACGACCTTTACAAGGCTGAAGCGGAGGCCTGCCTGGTCCAGGGGCTGGTCGTTCCTGCGCATGATTATGTCCTGAAATGTTCCCACGCCTTCAATATCCTGGATGCACGCGGTGCAGTTGGCGTAACCGAGAGACAGGCTTTCTTTGGCCAGATGCGCGACCTCGCCCGCCGGGTCGCCGAGACATGGCTTGAGCAGCGTAAGGAAATGGAATATCCCCTCCTGAAGGAGATCCAGGGGACGCAAGTGAAAGTCGGGGCAGAGTCTTCTCAATCAAAATCGATCTTTTCAACTCAACCGGCCGGTTTTGTCCTGGAAATTGGCGTGGAAGAACTTCCCGCCTCGGACCTGGATTCAGCCGTTGAGCAGTTGAAAGTCCATGTCCCCAGTATATTGGACGACCTTCATATAGAACACGGTCTAATCAATGTATTGGGAACTCCGCGCCGCCTGGTTGTAATCGTCGACTCGCTTGCACCGCGCCAGCTTGATCGTTCCGACATCGTCAAGGGTCCGTCCGCTGAACGTGCCTTTGGCCCGGATGGAGTCCCAACCCCCGCAGCCATTGGATTTGCCCGGAGCAAGGGTGTCCAGCCGAAAGACCTTGAAGTCCGCGAGATGGACGGTGGTCGGTACGTGGTCGCGCATGTCGAACAAGCCGGTCGTCCCACCTCCGCAGTTTTGGCTGAAGTCTTTGCCGGGACTGGTGGCGGGGATCAAGTTCGACAGGTCCATGCGCTGGCTGCCTGCCTCCCGCCTCGTGGAAAAAGGTGGCGTCGTTATTCTCACGTCCCATCCGCTGGCTGGTGGCAGTGCTGGGGGAGTCTGTTATTCCCTTTGAGTATGCCGGCCTGACGGCTGGTCGCACTACCCGCGGCCTGCGCCCTTACAATTCGCCGGAAATTAGAGATTCCAGCTGCAGATCAATATTTGCAGGTCATCCGTGAAAATGGCATCCTCCTGGATGTTGATGAGCGTAAGAGTCTAATCGAAGCCAAAGGCAGGGATCTGGCAGCCTCTGTCAAAGGTGGGCTCATCATGCCGCCCGATCTGCTGGGGGAAGTTGCCAACCTGGTTGAGAATCCAATGCCATTCCTGGGCAGTTTCGAGCAGGAATTCCTGTCCCTGCCCAGGGACGTGCTCATCTCGGTTATGAAGAAGCACCAACGCTATTTCCCGGTTGAACGGCAAAAGGCGGAGACCTCCGCAGGCACGGGGCAATCACAACAATCAACGCTGCTTCCCTTTTTTGTTGCAGTCCGCAATGGGGATGCGCAGGGATTGGATTTGGTCAGGCAGGGAAATGAACATGTCGTCCGTGCCCGCTTTGCAGATGCAAATTTCTTTGTTGCCGAAGATCTTAAGCACAAACTGGAAGATTTCCGCCCGCGCCTGGGAACGCTCATCTTCCAGAAAAAACTTGGTTCGATGCTCGATAAAAACCTCCGCATCGAAAAATTGACGGAAGCGTTGCTCCCGATGCTAAATCTGGCAGCCGACGAAGCCGTCTATGCCCGGCGTGCTGCCCACTTGCTGAAAGCTGACCTTGTTTGCAAGATGGTGGTTGAGATGACCTCGCTCCAGGGTGTCATGGGACGTGAGTATGCCCGCCGGGATGGCGAAGCACCTGCCGTGGGAGAAGCCATCGGCGAGCAGTACCAACCCGTCCCAAAAACCAGGCCAGGATTGGTGGTGGCCTTGGCTGATCGTTTGGATTCATTGGCAGGTTTATTTGCTGCAGGGCTGGCTCCCACCGGGACGAAGGACCCGTTTGGTCTGCGGCGCGCTGCCATTGGTGTGGTCCAGCCTCTCATCGAACACGGTATTGACTTCGACTTGCGTGCAGCCCTGAAATCTGCAGCCGCGCTTGAACCGGTTCCGGTTTCTGAACAGGTCCAGGTGCAGGTGTTGGATTTCATTGGCAGCCGTCTGCGGGTGGTTCTTATGGAAATGGGGTTCAAGCATGACGTGGTGGAAGCTGTCCTGGTGGCCCAGGCTGTGAATCCTGCTGGTTCAGCTCGCGCGGTCAGGCAGTTGACTGCCTGGGTTGCCCGTTCGGACTGGAGCACAATCCTCCCGGGATATGCCCGCTGCGTTCGCATTACCCGCGACCAGCAGAAAAAATTCACGGTCAAGCCGGAGGCATTTATCGAGGCCGAGGAGAAAAAACTCTTTGCAGACCTGGAGAAAGCCGAAAAAAGGAAGCGGGTTCCCGGGTCGGTGGATGATTTTCTGGAAGCCTTCTTCCCCATGCTCCCGGCTGTTACCGGGTTCTTCGACAAGGTCCTGGTAATGATTGAGGATAGGTCCTTACAGGAAAATCGTCTTGGATTGCTGCAGAGAATTGCTTCCCTTGCAGATGGGGTTGCAGATTTCGGCAAGCTGGAAGGCTTTTAAGATGATCGGTGTGGCGGAATTCCCACCGTCACGTTTGTTCCCGTTGGTTTCCTTTCGACCCGTGGAGATGAGATGACCCAACCTCCCGCAAATTTATTACTCCGCATTGAACAGCTTCTGAATGCAGGCAAGCTTCAGGAAGCCCGGCTGTTGCTGGTGGATTTCATCCAATCGAACCCAAATTCTGCGCGTGCCTGGTGGCTGCTGAGTATGACCCTCGCCGATGTCGACCGCCAGGTCGCCTGTTTGAAGCGCGTCCTGCGCTTGGATCCTGAGAATAGGCTAGCCCAGCAGCGTCTGACCAGCCTGACCAGTTCGACCAGTTCGACCCGCCAGGTCTCCACCCCGGCCACGGTCAGTCCATTTACATCCTCCATTATGGGGGAGACAGAAACTGCCGCGGACGATATCACGCTAATCCCCGAATGGGCCAAGCCTGCAGAGCAGACCTCGAAACAGGTGGAAGCTCCAGGAATTTCATCCGCTGCCAGCGTGTCGCAAAAGCCGCAGGAAATTCCACCAGCTTTCGAAGAGGAGATACAACCCGTCGTCAAGCCGGTCCTCAGCGAAACTTCAAAACCTTATATGGAACCACCCATGCCGGTCAACGAGAAGGCTTCAATTGCTCCGCCGGAACCAATTCAACCAACGCTGGTTTTCCCGCTGCCACCGGAGATAATCGAACCGCAGGCTTCAGTAACCGTGCCTCCTGAGCCTCGGGAACCTGTAGAGACATCCACCCCTCCGTCCGAGCCAGCAGACCAGGGAACCACATCTGTAATACATCCGGAACCGGTCGAACTGGAGTCTGCCTCCGCTGTGTTGACTCCGACCTTCCCAACGGAGGAGATTGCTGCTGAATCTTCTCCGGTTAGCGGACTGGATGAGTCTACTCTGGTGCTGCCCGCTCCTGTCGAGACAGAAGAAATTCCAGTCGAGCAAGCTCCCGTCAGCGGAGAGGTCGAACCCAATGCAGTTCCACCCGCTCCTGGCGATACTGAAGCGATTGCGGTTGAAATGCCTCCCGCCATCGGATCGGATGAATCAACTGCAGTTCCGCACGCCCTTGTCGAATCTGAAGCGATTGCAGCCGAAATGCCTCCCGTCAGCGGATCGGATGAATCAACTGTAGTTCCACCTGCTCCTGTCGAAGCTGAAGCGGTTGCGGGCGAAATGCCTCCCGCCAGCGGATCGGATGAAACTGCTGCAGTTCCGCCGGCCTTTGTCGTAGCTGAGGCAATTGCAGCCGAAATGTCTCCCCTCAGCGGAGAGGGCAGACCCACTCCTGTTCCGTCCGTTCCTGTCGAGGCGGAAGCGATTGCGGCTGAAAAGCCTCTCGCCACCAGAGAGGTTGAATCCACTGCAGTTCCGCCCGCTCCTGTCGAGGTCGAAGCGATTGCGGCCGACATGCCTCCTGCCCCCAGAGAAGTTGAATCCACTGTAGTTCCGCCCGCGCTTGTCGTAGCTGAAGCGATTGCAGCCGAATCTACTCCGGTCAGTAAGCCGGAAGAGCCCAATGTCACACCGCCCATTCCTGTCGAGGCAGAAGCGATTGCAGCCGAACCGTCTCCCGCCAGCGGACTGGATCAATCCCCCACTACGCCGCTCTCCGGCCTCAAATCAGTGGCAGTTCCCGATGCGCCTGAAATCTCCGTGGAACCGGAAGCCTCTTCCACGAAACAGGCGCTGTTCAGCGAGCTGGATAAGTCCTTTTACGCTCCTCCTGTTCCCTTGGAGGCTCCTTTAACCTCCCCGCCTCCACCTCTCCCTTTGGAGACAAAGAAATCCTTGATCAACCCGTCCGCCCCTGCCGAAGCGGTCGTATCTCCCCCAAAACCGCCCGCGCCCAATAAACCCACAACGACAGCTTCTCTTCCTCGTAATCCGAGTTCGAAATGGGAAATTGTCTATATCTTGCTGGCAGGTTTCTTAATCCTTGCCACGGTTGCAGTGGTTGGCTATATTTCCATTCAAAAGAAAGCACAGGCTCAGGTGCTGGCACTGGCGACCGCACGCGATCTTCAACAGACGCTCATCGTTGCCCAGACTCTGACAAACCTGCCCCTGCCCACCTTGATCCCCACCTGGACCCCTTCTCCCAGCAGTACCAGTTTGCCTACCTCTACCCTGATCTTTACATCTTCACCAACTCTCCCTCCCACCCAGGAAGTTGCACCCACCCGGACCCCCATTCCTGCCGATCAGATCGGCCCAGTGGTTGGCCTTTTCGCCCCCGATTTTAACTTGACCGAATTGGCTTCGGGAAAGCAGGTCACCCTCGCCCAATATCAGGGGCAGCCGGTTTTTATTTTCTTCTGGGCCACCTGGTGTATTCATTGCAATAACGAGATGGCTTCGATCGAAATCATATCCCAGGCAAACAAAGCCGCCGGACTGGTTGTCCTGACGGTCAACGCTGCTGATGATCTCGCCACCGTGACCCTTTATCGTGCCAACCATGATTTGACCATTCCCATCCTGCTCGACCCCAATTCCATTTTCAAGAATACCTATAAAATCAACCTGGATTCTATCCCTCTGCATTTCTTTATCGATTCAAATGGAAGGATAAGGTCAATTTTTAAGGGTGAATTGACTCTTCCTGAATTACAGTCCTACTTGGGCACGATTTTGCAGCCCTTGCCTACTGCCACTCCTTAAAGCAAAGTTGAATCCTTAAATTCCAAACTCGTTTTTTTAGCCAGGATACCCCGTCTCGCGAAACTTCCCAAGGATTGCTTCCATGGCCCAAAAAGCATTCCAATACTATTACCCCGAAGCCATGGCCCACTGTTACGGGTGTGGCACGCTCAATCAATACGGGCACCAGATCAAGAGCTTCTGGGATGGGGAAGAATCCGTCTGCCATTTTCTGCCGGAGCCGTATCACATTGCCATCCCCGGTTATGTCTACGGAGGTTTGCTCGCTTCCCTGGTTGATTGCCACGGTACTGGCACTGCCGCTGCAGCCGCATATCGGGCAGCCGGGCGTGCCATGGAGACCGAGCCTGCATTTCGGTTCCTCACCGCCTCCCTGCATGTGGATTACCTCAAACCCACTCCCTTGGGCATTGAGTTGGAAATTCGGGGAAAAGTTAAGGAAGTCAAGGGACGCAAGGTTGTGATCGAGGAATGGATCATTGCTGGGAGTATCATCACGGTGCGCGGCGAAGTCGTTGCCGTCCAGGTTCCAGGAGAAATGGTCGAAGCCCTGTTGAAAGGTAAACCTGGCTAGAAGGATATAAGATTCCTGATTTGCGATAATTCCGTTGTCTTGAGCCATCTCCTTTCTGCGGGGTACATTACTAACCGTCTTCTTGTCTGCATTCCTTAAAAGCGGTCCCCGTTTCTAGACATTCAACGGGGACTTTATATCCAACTTGCAAGGCACCTTATCTCCGTCTATAATTCATCCACGCCATGTCCCAGCTCGATGAGATTAAATCCCGCATAGATATAGTTGATCTGGTCGGGGAGACCGTGAAATTGCGCCGCGCCGGAAAAAACTATTCCGGCTTGTGCCCGTTCCACAACGAGAAAACCCCCTCGTTCATCGTCTCCCCCGATCGGCAGACCTGGCATTGCTTCGGTCAGTGCGGAGAAGGCGGCGATATTTTCAAGTTCGTAATGAAAAAGGAAGGCTGGGACTTTAAGGAAGCCTTGCGTTTCCTGGCGGAGCGCGCCGGCGTCAAGCTCGAGACTTATAAGGCTGAAAAACCGGAAGAAAAAGAAGCCCATGCGCGCCTGCGTATATTACTGGACGACGCGGTCACCTTCTATCGGTATCACCTCTCCACCCTTCCCGGGAAATCTGCCCTGGATTACATTCATGAGAAGCGCTTATTAACCGACGCCACCATCGAGACCTTTGGGCTGGGTTACGCGCCTCAGGGTTGGGATAACGCCCTCAAGCATTTTACGGACAAGGGATTTTCGAACCAGGAGCTGCTCGAGGCGGGCCTCGTTTCGCAGCGCGACTCCGGTGGATTTATTGACCGTTTCCGCAACCGCTTGATGATCCCTATCCGTGATGAGAATGGCAGGATGACTGGTTTCGGAGCCCGCATCCTCGACCCCAATGACGTTCCTAAATTTATGAACTCGCCCGAGACGCCCCTTTTTAGCAAGAGCCGCCTGCTCTACGGGCTCGACCGAGCACGCAAACCCATCCGCAGCGCCAACCAGGCTGTCATCGTGGAAGGCTATCTGGATGTGATCGCCCTCCACCAGGCTGGGTTTGAGAACGTTGTTTCGCCCATGGGTACATCCCTTACGGAAGACCAGTTGCGCCTGCTCAAGAAGTTTACCCGCAGCATTGTCCTGGCACTCGACCCGGATGCCGCCGGTCAGAAGGCCGTCCTGCGCGGGCTGGAAGCTGCCCGCCAGACCCTCGACCGCCAGGACGAGATCACCTTTGACGCCCGCGGCCTGTTGCGTCATGAAGCCCGCCTGCAGGCCGACCTGCGCGTGGCTTCCATGCCCGACAATCTCGACCCCGATGAGATCGTCCAGCGCGACCCGGCCCAGTGGAAAACACTGGTTGAAAATGCCCAGCCCATCGTGGTGCATGTGATGGGAGCGCTGGCAGTCGGGCGTGATCTTGATGACGCCAAGGTTAAATCTGAAATTGCCGCCCAGGTGCTGCCTCTCATCGAGGACCTGCCCAACCCGGTCGAGCGTGATACTTACCGGCAGCGGCTGGCGCGCTTTCTGAAGGTGGACGAACGTTCGATCAGCGCCAGGGGCGTCCAGGTTCCAAAGCTTCGCCGTCCCCGCCTCCAGGTGGATGCTCCCACAGTGCCTGGCAGGGCCGCGGTTGCCGTTCCCGTCACCGCCCCTTCCCACAAGAGCGAGGCCCACATCCTGGGTTTGCTGATCCGCCGCCCGGACCTGCTCTATCTCCTGGACCGTGGTCTGGTGGAAGCCGGGCTGGACCGGATGACTCCCGAGGATTTCGGGTATACTGACCACCAGGTGCTCTTCCGGCTGGTGCGCCAGTCGCTCGGGCAGGATGATCATGATGCCGTCGATTTCCTGCACCGGAACCTGCCGCCCTCCCTGGAAACCCTGGTGGATGAACTGGCAGCGAAACCGGGGGAACTCGATCCTGTGGACGACCGCTTGATCGAAGACTTGTTCCGCGCCGTGGTGAAGATCCGCCGCACCGCGCTGACCGAAAACATATCCCAACTGGGAGTTTTACAAAAGGATGCCCAAACCTCAGGCGACCTGCGCATTGCCTCCTACCGCGAAATGGTTCAACAGTATTCTATGCTCCTGCGCGGTCTTGACCAAGCGCAGTTGAATCAAACTGGAAGACGAAAAGAAGGATAATGACCCGCATCGTTAAATCCAAGCCTCGCCAGGTTGTTAACCCGGTTGCACCCAGCTCTTCCGGGCGGAAGCCCCGCCCCGGGCGACCGGGGAAGGGACGCAGGACAACCCTGGAAATCCTGATCCCCGAGACACCCGGAGCCGAACCGGAAGAAGAACTCGAACAGGCTGCCGAGTCTGAAGAGGGGCTTGCTGCAGGGGAAGAACCTGGCAACCTGGGCGTGGAGGACCCGTTCGAATTAAATCGGGCTGAATTGGCTGCCGAGTTATCAGAAGATCCGGTGCGCTTGTATTTGCGTGAGATCGGGCAGGTCAAGCTGTTGGACGCAGCCCGCGAGTTTCGACTGGCAGCCATGATCGAAGGGCGGCATGTCATCCTGATGACCACGCGCCGCGGTCGGATGGGGAAAAAGACTCCCGATTCAGTTACAACCATGGCATACCATAACCTGCTGAGCGACCTCCATACGGCTTGGACGCGCCTGGGGGAGGATGCCGGTCGTTTGAAAGTGGAGACTCCTGATGCCGCCTTGATGCTCGATGAGGCGCACAGTCTTCACCATGGTTGGGAAAACAACGTCACGCCCTCTTACCTGCACATGTATATCGAACGCGAGTTGTGGGGCAAGGATCCCTTATGGGATAGCCTGGTCAGTCATGCCTATATCGTCTACGTGATCTTCTACATTTTGCCCGACGATTATGCCGCCTGGTTGCTGACCTATCTCAATAAACACCACAACCTGCCCGCCCAACGGACTCTTTTTCACAACCTGCCTCCCGAACCAGACCTGGCGCGCGAGGTCGAAATAATCCGTGCCCGTGCCGACGAGGCCAATGCCGCCATCATCCGTGCCAACCTGCGCCTGGTGGTCAGCGTGGCAAAGCGTTACCTGGGGCGCGGCATCTCCTTCCTGGATTTGATCCAGGAGGGCAACCTTGGGCTGCTGCGGGCGGTCAACAAGTTCGACCCGCGCCGGGGCTACAAGTTCAGCACGTATGCCACCTGGTGGATTCGCCAATCCATCAACCGTTCGATCGCCGAGCAGGCTCGCACGATCCGCATCCCGGTGCACCTGTTCGAGTCCATCACCCGCATTTTGCGCATCCAGCGCACCCTCACCCAGCAGTATGGTCGGGATCCCACCAATAACGAGATCGCCCTTGAATCCGGCTTCCTCAACCCGGCGGATGTGCAGGTCATCCTGCGTGCGCGTGCCGAGGAGACCCCGCTTGCCCCCGACCTCCAGCATCGCTGGGAAATGGCGACGTCCAAGGTGGACAAGATCCTGTGTTCCGCAGAAGAGCCGATCTCGCTCGACGGCCCGGTCAGCGGCGACGAGGATTCCAGCCAACTGGGCGATTTTATCGAAGACGTGGATGCCCTCGAGCCGTTGGATGCCGCTTCCCGTGAGATGCTGCGTGAGCAGGTGCAGCATGCTTTGGCGGCGTTATCTGAGCGCGAACGCCAGGTTCTCGAACTCCGCTTCGGCCTGGTGGACGGCAAGGACCACACCCTTGAGGAGGTCAGCCGTTATTTCAACGTGACTCGTGAGCGCATCCGCCAGATCGAAGCCAAGGCCTTGCGCAAGCTGCGCCACCCCACCCGCAGCCGTCATTTGAGGGATTATTTGGGGTAAACCCGTCGCCCCGTTTTCTTCTGGAAAATGGGGCTCTTTTTTATTCATACCTTTCTTCCCAGTCCAGTGTTATAAGTTCGGATCGCGCAAAACATCGTGAAAATAAACACGCTCGCTCTACTTTTTAAGCTTCTTATGTTATACTTTCCCGCCGGTAAGAACTCGAAGTTAACCCCCTGAGGAGAGTCCATGCTTCTCGAATACGCTGCAATTGCCGCCTTCATCCTGGTCACCACGCTAATCGGCTTCATCGCCATCGGGCTGGGGACTATTTTCGGCCCGAAACACGCTACGGCAAAAAAGGCGATGCCCTATGAATCGGGCATGAACCCCATCGGTCCCGGCACACGCCGCATGCCGGTGCGGTTTTATCTGATCGCCGTCCTCTTTATCCTTTTCGACATCGAAACTGTTTTCTTCCTGCCCTGGGCGCTCGTCTTCCGCCAGCTGGGACTTTTTGGATTGGTGGAAATGTTCCTCTTCATTGCCATCTTATTGGTAGGTTATTTTTACGCATGGAAGAAAGGAGCGTTGGAATGGGAGTAGAACAGAAACTCGGTAATATGGGCATCGCCACCACCACGTTGGAACAGGCGGTTGCCTGGTCCCGGACGAATGCCATGTGGCCGATGCTTTTTGGGCTTGCCTGCTGTGCCATCGAAATGATGTCCGCCCAGGCGGCTCATTATGATATGTCCCGCTTCGGGATGGAACTGATGCGTCCTTCACCGCGCCAGTCAGACCTGATGATCGTTGCCGGGCGCGTTTCCCGCAAGATGGCGCCCGTCCTGCGCCGTTTATACGACCAGATGCCCGAACCAAAATGGGTCATTTCCATGGGCGACTGCGCTTCGTGCGGTGGTGTCTTCAATAACTACGCCATCATGCAGGGCGTGGACGAGGTGGTGCCGGTGGATGTTTATGTTGCCGGCTGCCCGCCGCGCCCCGAGGCCCTCATTCATGGCGTGCTGACTCTCTACGAAAAAGTGCGCGGCATGAAGTTCGCCGAAGATAAGAAATAGAGGCCGTTCATGGATAAGAAACTGGAACCCGTTGTGGCACAGTTGGAGAAAGAGTTCGGGGTCGCTGCCTCTGAATATCGTGGAGATGTCAGCCTGGTCATTCCTGGCGAAAAGATCGTGGAAGCCTGCCAAAAAGCCCGGTCCCTTGGCTTTGAGCTTCTTTCCGCTCTCACCGCTGTGGACTACTGGCCCCAGGAGACCCCTCGTTTCCACGTCATTTACCAGTTCACCTCGGTCTCTGCGAACCTGGTTCTAAGGTTGCGCGTGCCGGTCCCGGGCATCAACCCCTCCCTGCCCACCGTTTCGCATGTCTATCGTGGCGCAAACTGGCGTGAGCGCGAGTTGTGGGACATGTTCGGCATCAAGTTCACAGGTCACCCTGACCTGCGCCGCATCCTGATGCCTGCCGATTGGGAAGGACACCCGCTCCGCAAGGATTACCCGCTCGGCTACGAGGAACCGCAGTTCACCTTCAATTTTGAAGAGATCAACCTGCGCAAGCCCTACGCAAAAGAATAGGAGTAGTGACGGCTTCAATCGTTGAGTTCCGTATTAAGTTGCCGCTGCACCTGCGAGGATTTTATGCCTGATATCCAAGAAATCACCGTGGACGAATTAAAACACCTGGTCTCCGACCGCGCCATCCAGGGCGAAACGGTGCTGTTGAACATGGGACCTCAGCACCCCTCCACCCACGGCGTGCTGCGCTTGCTGCTGGAACTGGACGGGGAGACCGTGATCAACTGCATCCCCGACATTGGTTTCCTTCATACCGGTATTGAAAAGAATATGGAAGCCAAGACCTATCAAAAGGCCGAGGTCATGTCAGACCGCTTGGATTATTTGAATACGGTCGGCAACACCCTCGCCTATTCGCTGGCGGTCGAGAAACTGGTCGACCTGGATGTACCCGCCCGTGCCCAGGCAATCCGCGTCATCTTGACCGAACTTACCCGTTTCCAATCCCACCTGGTCTGGTTGGGCACCTCCGCCCTCGACCTGGCAGCCATGTCCATGTTCCTCTACTGCTTCCGCGAACGCGAGTACATCCTGGACGTCATGGAGATGTGCTCGGGTCAGCGCATGATGACTACTTACATCCGCCCCGGCGGGTTGTGGCGCGATGTGCCGGTGGAGTTCGAGGCGGCGGTTCGCAATATTCTCAAGACGTTTCCCAGGCGCGTGGATGAATATGAAGCGCTCCTGACCCGCAACCCGCTCATGCTCGACCGCACTTACGGCATTGGCAAACTGACCCCGGAAGAATGCTTGAACTTCGGTGTGACCGGTCCGATGCTGCGCGCCAGCGGCGTCAAATGGGACCTGCGCAAGGACCGGCCTTACTCGGGCTACGAGCAGTACGAATTCGAAGTCCCCACCCGCACCGAAGGCGACGTGTACGCCCGCTACCTGGTCCGCCTGGAAGAGATGCGCCAGTCGCTGCGCATTGTCGGGCAGGCTCTGGATAAATTACCGATGGGACCGGTGCGTTCCACCAACTATAAATTCGTCCCGCCGCCGCGCTCCGAAATTGGGATCAGCATGGAAGCCCTCATCCACCACTTCAAGCTGTGGACGGAAGGCTTCGAGGCTCCCAGGGGTGCCATCTATTCGGCGGTCGAGTCGCCGCGCGGTGAATTGGGTGTTTATCTCGAGTCTGATGGCGGGCCCAAGCCTTACCGCATCCACTGGCGCACGCCCTCGTTCGATAATTTGCAGTCTTTGCCGTTGATGTCCAAAGGGGTGCTGGTTGCTGACCTGGTCGCCATCATCGGCTCGGTCGATATCGTTCTGGGAGATGTGGACCGCTAGGTCCCATATTTCAAGATTTTAATTGTCAGGCGTGAGGTTTTATGCTTGCTGAAAAATATCCTGAGGAAATAAAAAAGATCTTCGCGAAATATCCCCCGGAGCAAAAACGCTCGGCGGTCATGCCGCTGTTGTACCTGGCGCAGCGTGAGGAAGGCTATGTCACCAAGTCCGCGTTGGAAGACATCGCCCACCTCCTCGATATCACCTCCACCGATGTGGCCGAGATCGTTGGGTTTCTACACGCTCTACCACGATAAACCGGCTGGAAAATACCGCATGCAGGTTTGCAACGATCTTTCCTGCGCCTTGAATGGCGCTGATAAATTCCTTGAGCAACTTTGCGGTAACCTGGGCATCCAGGTCGGAGAGACCACCTCCGATGGCATGGTTACAATCGAAGCCGTCATGTGCCTCGCCGGATGCGACAAGGCGCCCATGTTCCAGGTGCAAAGCAGCCAGGGGATCGAATATTACGAAAATATGACTGTGGATAAAACCATGGAACTTGTCGCAGCCCTGCGCAAATCGGGCAGGGAGGTGAAGGCATGACTTACCTGCTTCTCCGCCATCGCGATATTCCTGACATTGGCAGGTTGGACGTTTATAAAAAGAATGGGGGTTTTGAAGCCTTCAAGAAAGCCGTCACCGGCATGCAGCCCCAGGAAGTCACCGATGTCATCAAGGCTTCCGGGTTGCGCGGCCGCGGCGGCGCTGGTTTCCCCACCGGGGTTAAGTGGAGCTTTATCCCCAACAGTATCTGGCCGCATTACGTGGTCGCCAATGCTGACGAGTCCGAGCCCGGCACTTTCAAGGATCGCGAGATCATGGAGGGCAACCCTTTCCAGTTTTTGGAAGGCGTCGCCATTGCCGCTTATGCCACGGGGGCAAATGCCGCCTATGTCTACCTGCGCGGTGAGTTCTGGATGGTGGCGGCTTTGCTGGATGAAAAGATCGCTGAAATGGAAAAAGCTGGCTTCCTGGGCGACAAGCTCTTCGGCTGTGATTATTCCCTGCGCATTTACACCCACCTCGGCGCGGGCGCCTACATCTGCGGCGAGGAAACCGCCCTGCTTGAATCCATCGAGGGCAAGCGCGGTCAGCCGCGCATCCGCCCGCCTTTTCCGGCTGTTTATGGCTTGTATGGCAAGCCCACCGTGGTCAACAATGTCGAGACGCTTGCCAATGTTCCCCTCATCATCGATAAGGGAGCTGACTGGTTCAAATCCCTCGGCACCCCTGATAGTGCCGGTGTCAAGGTATTCTCGCTTTCCGGGCGCGTCAACAAGCCTGGCAATTACGAACTTCCTTTCGGGATGACCTTCCGCCAGTTGATCTACGAGGTCGGCGGTGGTGTCCCGCAGGGTCGTCCGGTCAAGGCGATCATGGCAGCCGGGGCTTCGTCTTCGCTGATCGTGGCTGATGACAAGGCTCTCGATACGCCCATGGATTACGCTTCTGTCCGCGCTTTGGGTGCGGATCTGGGCTCCGCTTCCGTGATCGTGATTGATGACACGGTCAGCCTTGACTGGGTGATCGGCAAGACTATCCACTTCTTCACCCACGAGTTCGTGCGGTAAATGTACGCCGTGTCGTGAAGGCACCTTCTGGATGATGCACTTGATTGATCATATCGAGCATGGCGAGGCGACCAGGGAAAATGTCGAATTGCTCCACTCGGTGGCGAAGCAGATGCAGAATAAATGCTTATGCCCGCTGGGCGAGTTTGCCACCATGGCGGTGACCACTGCCATCGAGCGCTTCCCGGCAGACTTTGTTCCATCTGCAATGGGAGGCAGCCATGGCTAATATGGTCTCCCTGACGATCGATGGACAGGCCGTTTCCGTACCTGCTGGAACGCTCATAGTAAACGCCGCCAAAAAGATTGGCATTGACGTCCCGGTCTTCTGCTACCATCCCAAGATGGAGCCGGTTGGCATGTGCCGCCAGTGCCTGGTTGAAGTTGGTCGACCGGTCGTTGACCGGGGCACCAGTCAACCAGTTCTGGAGAACGGCAAGCCTAAGATCTCCTTCGGACCCAAGCCTGAAACCGCCTGTACCACCCCGGTTACCGAGGGCATGCTGGTCCTCACTCAATCTGACAAGGCCAAAGCCTGGCAGAAGGAGATCCTCGAGTTCCTGCTCACCTCCCACCCGCTCGATTGCCCGGTCTGTGACAAGGGCGGCGAATGTCCGCTCCAGAACCTGACCATGGCGCATGCCTCCCCGCTGAGCCGTTACATTTACGACGAGAAATCCCACGCCGCCAAGCATTACCCCCTTGGGGATCTCATCTGGCTGGACCGCGAACGCTGCATCCAGTGCGCCCGCTGCATCCGTTTCCAGGATGAGATTGCCGGGGAGCCGGTGCTTGCCTTTTACCAGCGTGCCCGTGCCACCGACATCATTACCAACTCTGAACCGGGCTTCGACTCGGTTTTCTCGGGCAATACCACCGATATCTGCCCTGTCGGCGCCCTCACGACCGCGGATTTCCGCTTCGGGGCGCGCCCCTGGGAGATGAAAGCCGCGGCCTCCCTTTGTGCCCAGTGCCCGGTGGGCTGCAACGTCACCTTGAACACCCGCCGTGAGGCAAAGTCGGATGGTAAGGTTGCCATCAAGCGTATCATGCCTCGCCAGAATGAAGCCGTCAACGAGATCTGGATGTGCGACAAGGGCCGCTTCGCTTATCACTATACCGAAGATGGTAACCGGCTGACAAAACCGCTGGTCAGGAAGGATGGCAGCCTCGTCGTCGCTTCCTGGACCGAAAGCCTGCAAGCCGTTTCGAAGGCTCTCTCCGTTGCGAAGAAAGACTCCGTCTTTCTCGCCAGTGGTCGCCTGGCAAACGAGGACCTGTTCAACCTGAAACAACTGGCGGATCACTTGGGTGGCGAAGCCCTGCTCTACTCCCACATGGGCGGCGGCGACTTGACTGCCTCCTTTGGCGTTTCCGCCGGCACGAATTTCTCCGACATGCGCCAGGGAACCACTCTCCTGGTGGTCGCCTCCGACCTGTACAACGAGGCCCCGGTTTGGTACCTGCGCGTCAAGCAGGCTGCCGAACGCGGCGCCACCCTGATCGTCGCCAATGCCCGCGAGACGAAGCTCGAACGCTATTCGAAATTCGTGGTTCGCTATTCTTATGGTGACGAGACCGAAACGATCCGCGCCCTCTTGCAAAAAGATAAGATCGGAAAGGCGCTCTCCACTGCCGAGAATCTCGTCGTCCTTTTCGGCTCCGACGGACTCGGATTGGATGGTTCATCAGCTCTCGCAGCCGCCTGTGCGGATCTGGTCAAAGACCGTGCTGGCAAGCCCAATAACGGCCTGGTCGGTGTCTGGCCGCGTGCCAATGACCAGGGCGCTTGGGAGATTGGTTTCCACCCTGCTGCAGATTTGGGTAAAACATTCAAAGGTAAGACCGTCTATATCGTCGCGGCTGATCCGGCGGGGGATGATCCGCAGCTGATGGAAGCGCTGAAAGGTGCTAAATTCGTGGCAGTCCAGGAACTCTTTCAAACCGCCACCGCTCAAATGGCCGACGTCGTTCTTCCTGCCCAGGCTTACACCGAACGCGAAGGCTCCTACACCTCCGGCGAACGGCGCGTCCAGCGCTTCTACCCTGCGGTCCCGCCGCGTCCCGAAACCATGGCGGACTTTGCCATCACCGCGGCTATCGCGAAAGAACTCGGTTTGGAGCTCGAGGGAAGTTCCGCCTCGCTGGTCATGACCCGGCTGGCAGCCTCGCTCAAATCCTTTGCCGGGGTTTCTTACCGAAAACTCGCCGAGACGACTGAGCAGTGGCCCATCGTTGGTCGCCGCGACCTGTACTACGGCGGTACGACTTATGAGAACCGGCAGGGATTGGGAGTGCACTTGGCGCTGAACGCCCCGGTAACGATCCCTTCCTCACCCGTAAACTCTCTTCGCCCTGACGAGGACCAGTGGTTGGCGGTGCCTGTCACGCGTCTCTACGACCGTGGCATTACGGTCACCACTTCTGAATTGCTCCGTGCTCACATCGGTGCAGTCGCTGTGTTTCTCCATCCCGATTCCGCTGCCAGGCTGGGCGTCGCTGCCGGGGATCAGTTAAAAATTAACGGGTTCCAGGTTGCGGTCAAGCTGGATGATACTGTCCCGGCTTCGGTGGCGCTTTTTCCGCGCAGCATGGGTTTCCCGTTCAATGCACCGGCTGTGGCCGGGTTGAAGAAAGCTTAAGGAAGGCATCATGAACTTTCTTCTCGTTGTGGAATGGCTGATCAAGGGGTTCGTCTGGGCGCTAGTCCTGCTCGGTGGCTTTGCTTACCTGACCCTGTACGAGCGCAAGGCGCTCGCCCGCATGCAGTCCCGCATCGGACCAAACCGCGCGGGTCCGTGGGGGCTGCTCCAGCCCATCGCTGACGCGGTGAAATTGATCTTCAAAGAGGAACTCACCCCCGCCAATGCTGATAAGTTGATCTTTACCCTGGCGCCGGTGATCACGGTCGTCCCGGCGGTCATCATTACCGCCGTTGTCCCGTGGGGTCCGAGCCTGGATATTTTCGGTTACCACCTCAACCTGTATATTGCCGACATAAATGTGGGCGTCTTGTACATCATGTCCATCGCTTCTATCGCAGTGTATGGCATCGTTCTCTCGGGCTGGTCGTCCAATAATAAATACGCCATGATGGGTGGTCTGCGTTCCACAGCGCAGATGATCAGTTATGAGATTGCGCTCGGGCTGTCGTTCGTTTCCGCCATCCTGCTGGCAGGCTCGATGCGCATGCTCGATATCGTCGCAGCCCAGGGTGGCTACTGGTTCCACGTCATCCCAAAATGGTTCGTTGTGCTCCAGCCGGTCGGGACAGCCATCTTCCTGATCGCCACGTTGGCGGAGGTCAACCGTGCCCCCTTCGATATGCCCGAAGCCGAACAGGAATTGACCGCCGGTTATCATACCGAGTACTCCGGAATGAAGTTCGCCCTTCTTTTTATGGCTGAATACACCAAGATGATCGCCATCAGTGCCATTGGCGCTACCCTTTTCTTCGGCGGATTCAACGGTCCGTTCGTAGACCGCTTCCCGTGGCTTGGACCGGTGTATATCTTCGCCAAGATCATCATCCTGTTGTTCGGAATGATCTGGGTGCGCGCCACCTTCCCCCGCATTCGCTACGACCGCCTGATGGCCTTTGGTTGGAAAGTGCTCCTGCCGCTCTCGCTTGCATTGGTCTTTATCACCGCGGTTGGCATCATCCTCGCGCAGCAGGTCAATTCGCGCCTGATCGTTGTCATCCCGCTGGTTTCTTTACTGGTTGCAGGGGTAGCGGTCGCCATGATCGACCGCACCTTAAGGAGGAAGATTATGCGCGTCGTTGAACCTGTGGTCGAACTGGCGCGTGGTCTCTGGACCACCCTCCGCATGATGTTCGACAAGCCGGTGACGGTCCAGTACCCGGAGCAGAAAAAACCGGTCAAAGCGCGCTTCCGTGGTCGGCACGTCCTCAAGCGCTATGATAATGGGCTTGAAAAATGTATCGGCTGTGCCTTGTGCGCCGCAGCCTGCCCAGCCGACGCCATCTTTGTCGAGTCATCCGAGAACACGGATGAAGAGCGCTTTTCCCCCGGCGATCGTTATGCCAGCACTTACGAGATCAATATGCTCCGCTGCATTTTCTGCGGTTTCTGCGAAGATGCCTGCCCCACCGAGGCCATTGTCCTGGGCGACCAGTATGAACTGTCTTTCACCGATCGCCGCCAGTCGATTTATCCGAAGGAAATGTTGATCGAACCCGTCCCTGCAGGTGGCAAAGCTACTCCCCAGAAAACCGAACCGGGCGTCTATACCCGCTCGGTCCCCGAAATGAAAGATCCGCAGGACTGAGACGCCCATGAACCTGACCCTCATCCTCTTCATTGTTTTAGCCGCGGTGGCGGTTGCTGCTGCAGCCGGTCTGTTGATCAGCCGCAACACGGTTTATGCCGCCCTTTTCCTGGTGCTGAACTTTGCCACGGTGGCGGTCTTTTACTTGATCCTGGGCGCCCCCTTCATTGCTCTCGCGCAGGTGACCATCTATGCCGGTGCCATCATGGTCTTGTTCCTTTTCGTGATCATGCTCCTGGGTGCGGACAGGCTCCCCCGAGGTCAGGTCCTGCCCTGGCAGCGCCCGATGGCGATCGTGCTCGCTGCTGTCCTGCTGGCGGAAGCAGGCTTCCTGCTCTTTCAGCGCTTGCAGATTACCGCTGGTCTTGCCAACCCGGAAGCGTCGGTCAATACCACCCAGGCGCTCCGGGAACTGGGACTGGCGCTGTTCAGCCAGTATCTCCTGCCCTTCGAAGTGACCTCGGTATTGCTGCTGGTTGCCATGCTGGGCGTGATTGTCCTCACGAAAAAAGAGAAAGGAGAACCGGGCTAATGCCTAACACCATTCCTCTCTCCTGGTACTTGGGGATCTCGGCGGTGTTGTTTAGCATGGGTGCCCTGGGGGTGCTCATTCGCCGTAACCCGCTGATCATCTTTATGTCAGTTGAATTGATGCTTAACGCCGCCAACCTGGCTTTCGTGGCTTTTGCCCGTTCCTTTGGCGTGCTCACCGGTCAGATCTTTGTTTTCTTCGTCATGACCGTGTCTGCCGCTGAGGTGGCGGTCGGACTGGCATTGATTATTATTATTTTCCGCAACAAACACAGCATTGACGTCGACCTGATGAACAGTCTGAAAGGGTAGGACAAATGACATCTTCCGGACTGTTCTCACTGGTTCCCTTGATCGTGCTCCTGCCTGCCGCTGGTCTGTTGATTAACATCATCTTCGGCGGGCGGATGAATGAAAAAGCTATTGGCGTGGTTGCCAGCGCCGCCTCCGGGCTTGCCTTTGTTGTCTCTGTCCTGCTGGGAGTTGCTTTGTGGTCCGGCACGGGTGAGGCGGTCGTTATCCCGTTCGCCGACTGGATCCACATTGGCGCTTTAAATGTCGCCTGGAATTTCCGGGTGGATACCCTCTCGGTCCTGATGATGCTGGTCGTCTCTGGTGTCGGGACGCTCATCCACATCTACGCCATCGGCTACATGCACGAGGACGTGCGCTTCAAGAACGACATTCCCCGCTATCGCCGCTTCTTCGTCTTCATGAACCTGTTCATCGCCATGATGATGATCCTGGTCAGCGGCGACTCTTACCTGATGCTGTTCGTCGGCTGGGAGGGGGTGGGTCTTTGCTCCTTCCTGCTGATCGGCTTCTGGTACGAAATGGATACCCTCGGTCGTCCTTCCTGGGCTAACTCGAATGCCGCCAAGAAAGCCATGATCGCCAACCGCATTGGTGACTTCGGCTTCCTGTTGGCAGCTTTTACCATGTTCTGGTGGTTTAAGAGCCTCAACTTTGCGGATGTCTTTACCGGGGCTGCGGCTGTTCCTGCGAGCGTCGTCCTCTTCATTACTCTCTTCCTGCTGGTCGGCGTGGCGGGTAAGTCTGCCCAGATCCCGCTCTATGTCTGGCTGCCGGATGCCATGGCGGGTCCCACTCCTGTCTCTGCTCTCATTCATGCCGCCACCATGGTCACCGCAGGCGTATACCTGGTGGCGCGTTCCGCACCGCTCTACACCCTGGTGCCCGCCGCACAGACCACGGTTGCCCTGGTGGGTGCCATCACTGCCCTGTTCGCCGCCACGATTGCCGTCGGGCAGTATGATATCAAGAAAGTTCTCGCCTACTCCACCATCTCGCAGCTTGGCTTCATGGTGGCGGCGGTCGGGATGGGTGCCTTCGTTGCCGGCATGTTCCACCTGGTCACGCATGCCTTCTTCAAAGCGCTCCTGTTCCTTTCCGCCGGTTCGGTCATCCTGGGGATTGAGCGCGGTCATCACCGCCTCGCCCATCATGACGACCATGCGAGTTCAACGCACGAGCAAGTCCATAGTCCTGAGCAAGGCGAAGTATTCGATCCCAATGACATGCGTAACATGGGCGGGCTGCGCAAGCAGATGCCCGTCACCTTCTGGGTCTACCTGATCGGTGCCTTGGCGCTGGCAGGTATCTTCCCCCTCGCCGGCTTCTGGTCGAAGGACGAGATCCTTGCGGACGCCTTCACTAAGTTCCCCACAGTCTACTGGCTGCTGACTATCGCCGCCTTCCTGACCGCCTTCTACATGGGGCGCCAGATTTGGATGGTCTTCTTCGGTGCCCCTCGGCATGCCGCCGCTGAGCACGCTGAAGAGAGTCCTGGGGTGATCACCGTCCCCCTGATGATCCTGGCAGGTCTGGCGATCCTGGGGGGTGCCCTCAACCTGCCTGGCGTGCACAGCCTCACCCTCTGGCTGGAGCATACTATCGCCGGCGTGGAGGCGGGACAGTTCAACTTCCTGGTTGCCGGTCTCTCCACCGCGCTGGCGTTGCTCGCCATCTATTTCTCCTGGCTGCTCTACGGACGCCGCCCGTTGGTCGCAGGTCAGCCGGATCCGCTCAGGAAATTGCTCGGCCCTGTCTTCAGGGTCTTCGAGCGCCGCTACTGGGTGGACGAAGCCTACTGGGCTGTCTTCATCAACCGCTACGTCGACGTCGCCCGCTTCCTGGCGGATGTGATCGATGGCCGCTTCTGGCACGACTGGTTCCACGAGAAGGTCCTTGCCGGCACCTACAACTGGCTCTCCCGCACGGTGCTCGACCTGCGCATCGACCAGCAGTTCATCGACGCCATTGCCAACGGTCTGGGCAATCTCACCCGCCGCGTTTCCGGTGGCTTGCGCCGCCTGCAGAATGGTTTCGTGCGCAGTTATGCGCTGGCGGTCTTGCTGGGTGTTGTCATCATTATTGGTTGGCTGGTGCTGAAATAATTCCAAATCATTCCGGATTACTTTTGACTTTTACTTATTAAGTTTGATGATGTTCATAACCGAGGAGTAAACATGAACTTGATCACCAATCCTCTTATTCTGGTCACCCTCTTCCCGCTGGTGGGCGTGCTGGTCCTGCTCTTCATCCCGGCCGAACGGAAGAGTGCCCTGCGCTGGACAGCCCTGCTTACCTCCCTGGTAAGCTTTGTCCTGTCCATCTGGATGCTGACCATGTTCGATAAGTCCAACCCCGATCTGCAGCTCGGTTTCACCATCCCCTGGATCCAGGTTGCCGGTTGGAACATCAGCTTCGCCATGGGCGTGGACGGCTTGAGCATCCTGCTCGTCCTGTTGACCACCTTCCTTTCCCCCCTTTCCATTCTCTCCACCTGGACCGCCGTCGAGGATCGTGTCAAGGACTTCATGATCTTCTTCCTCCTGCTCGAAGTAGGCATGCTGGGCGTCTTCCTGGCCCAGGACCTGTTCCTGTTCTACATCTTCTGGGAATTCACGCTGGTACCCATGTATTTCCTGATCGGTATTTGGGGCGGACCGCGCCGCATCTACGCCGCCATCAAGTTCTTCCTCTACACCATGGCTGGTTCCATCCTCATGCTGCTCGCCATCCTGTGGCTGGGAATCTACCAGGGTACCTTCAGCGTGCCCGACCTGATCGCCAAGGGCGGCATCCCGGCCAGTATCCAGCTCTGGCTCTTCCTGGCTTTTGCCGCAGCCTTTGCCATCAAGGTCCCCATGTGGCCGCTGCATTCCTGGCTGCCCGACGCACACGTGGAAGCTCCCACCGCTGGTTCCGTCATCCTGGCAGGCGTCCTGTTGAAGATGGGTACTTATGGTTTCCTGCGCTTCAACTTGCCCATGTTCCCGCAGGCCGCCCTGAAGGCTGCTCCCTGGATGGCCCTGCTGGCTGTCATCGGCATCATCTATGGCGCCGCCGTTTCTTATGCCCAGAAGGATATCAAGAAGCTGGTTGCATACTCCTCGGTCAGCCACCTTGGTTTCGTCATGCTGGGTCTCTTCGCCCTCAACCCCCAGGGCATCGAGGGCGGCATCCTGCAGATGATCAACCATGGCTTAAGCACGGGTGCGTTGTTCCTCCTCGTCGGTATGGTCTACGAACAGACCCATACCCGTGAGTTTTCCGTCTACGGCGGCTTGTGGAAGATCATGCCTGTCTTCGGCACGTTCATGCTCATTGTTTCCCTGTCTTCCATGGGTCTGCCTGGGCTGAACGGCTTTGTCGGTGAGTTTGCCATTTTGCTGGGTGCGTTTGGGTCCGCAGCTATCGGCTCTCCTTGGTTCGCTGGGATCGCTGCCCTCGGTGTCATCATGGCCGCTGTCTACATTCTGTACATGTTCCAGAAGATATTCCTGGGTCCCGAGGGTTCGATCGTGGAAGAGGTCAAGAAACACGGTCATGCCTTGCGCGACTTGAACTGGCGCGAGATCGCTACCATCGTTCCGCTGCTGGTCCTGATCTTCTGGATTGGTCTCTACCCCCGGCCCTTCTTTGAACTGATGGCTCCGGCTGTTTCGAAATTATTGGCGGTGATTCATTAGTAGGGGCGGCCTTCATGGCTGTCTGTGCGCCGCATAGGAAGCAATTATGACGCGATCTGATCTCTATACCATTCTACCCACCCTCCTCCTCGTCGCCTGGGCTTGTCTGCTCCTCCTGGTGGACCTGTTCATCCCGAAGGGACGAAAATCCTGGACGGCTCTCCTGGCTGCCGTGGGTCTCGCTGGCGCCCTGGGCATCACCCTTGCTCAGGCCGGTCTGGACCTGTCTGCCTTCGGTGGCATGGTCGTCCTCGACGGCTTCTCCTCCTTCCTGAACGTGCTCTTCCTCGCCAGTGGGCTGGGTGCCATTGCCATCGCCTACGGCTATCTCAAGCGCATGGGTCTGGAGCGCGGTGAGTATTACACCCTCATCCTGTTCAGCCTCTCCGGCATGCTGCTCATGTCCCAGGCTGCTGACCTGATCATCGTCTTCCTGTCTCTCGAATTGCTCTCCATCCCCCTGTACGTTCTGTCCGCCTTTGCCCGCCCGCGTACCGAGTCTGAAGAGGCCGGCATCAAGTACTTCCTCCTGGGTGCCTTCGCCACCGGGTTCGTAGTCTATGGCATCGCCCTGGTCTTCGGTGCCACCGGCAGCACGTCCCTTTCCGGGATTATTTCCGCAGTCAATCTTACAGCCTTCTCTGGCGGGGTGTACTCCCCGCTCCTGCTCACCATGGGCGCTGCCCTGATCCTGGTCGGCTTCGGCTTCAAGGTCGCTGCCGTCCCCTTCCACATGTGGACTCCCGATGTCTACCAGGGTGCCCCCACCTCGGTGACCGGTTTCATGGCGGTCGGCGCCAAGGCTGCCGGCTTCGCTGCCCTCCTGCGCATCTTCGTCACCGCTCTCCCGTCCCTCAACCTGGACCTGGTTCCGGTGCTGTGGGGTCTGGCTGCCCTGACCATGCTGGTCGGCAACGTGCTCGCCATATCGCAGACCAATATCAAGCGTCTGTTGGCTTACTCCAGCATTGCCCATGCCGGGTACATCTTGATGGCTTTCGTCTCGTTTGGGAATCCGACGGTCGCTCCCGACGCGGTTGCCTCGGCCCTCTTCTACCTGGTCACCTATGCCGTCACCTCCTTCGGAGCCTGGGCGGTTGTTATTGCCCTTGAAAAGATGGATGGTAAGGGGCTCGAGATCAACGATTTCGCCGGGCTGGGACGCAAGCGCCCCTTGCTGGCTGCCGCCATGACGATCTTCATGCTCTCCCTCACCGGTATGCCCCCCACGCTGGGACTGGTGGGCAAGTTCTACCTCTTCCGCACCGCCATCGAAGGCGGCTTTATCGGGTTGGCGATCATCGGCGTGCTGACCTCGCTCATCTCCGCTTACTACTACCTGCGCGTGGTCGTGACCATGTACATGCGCGAGGGTGATCCGGAGACCGCCCGTGAACCCTGGCTCGATTTCACCTGGGCGCTGTCCGCAGTTGCCACGGTGGTCCTCAGCTTCCTTCCCGCCGCCCTCTTTACCTGGGCTAGCGGCGCTGTCCTTCATTTATTTTAGAAATTATTTCGTGTCCAAAATTTAGTAAACCAATCTCCCTATAAAAAATGTCTGTAGGGGCGACCTGCTAGGTCGCCCAATTTGGTAAGAATTAAACAGGACGGCTCATCGCCGTCCTGTATCTTATTAAAATTTCTTCGCGGTCTATTTCGCCCGCATCCGGTTATTTTTCGGGTTATGTTCCACTTCGGCGAGATTCAATACTTCCATCAGCGGTGGGATGTACATCCCGAATCGGCCACGTAGCCCCTTCTTCATCCCATACCACCCGCCCACGGGATTCTTCGGGCTGCGTCCCCAGGCTTCCACGGTTCCCTCAGCCGCCGGTTTTTGTTCGTCCGCGCTGCCGAGCGGCATCCAGTCGCCGTGTGCCTTGAGCATGGTGTGCAGGTCGTCCAGGCAGCGTAGTTGATAGAGCAGCACCGTCTTTCCCACGGTACATACCAGGGAGGGTGGGTTTGCACTCTCATCCTTGTACATTTGGTATTCCGAAGAGCCGCTGGGTGTCTTGAGCATCCACGGGTGCTCGCGTGTCCCGTTTCCCATTGCCGAAGAATTGCTCATATTGTCTCCTTCCAATATAACTAAAAATTACCATATTTATCACATTATATCATTTCAGCTTTTGAATAATCAAGAGTATCCCCTGCTTATTAGGAATAAAAATGAGACAGCCAATCGCTGTCCCATTTTGTTATTTATTTCAGCAGATTCAACGCACGCCTGGTCCCCGCGGATCATTCCTTGCGGCATCCGGTCGCTTACTTTCTAAACCCCCACGACAACAGTCCCAGCAGCACCAGCGCGATCGCAAAGATGATCCCGCTGACCAATGGAGTAATGGCCCTCACCAGTAATAGGATGGCAAGCACGACGCAAATCCCGATAAATATTGCCACCGCTAATTTTCTGTCCATCTTTTTCCTTGTTAGTATTTTACAAATATCAAACCTGAGCATTGGTCCGGGCGCTTGCTCCATCAAGTGCAGCTCCGCTCTAGAGCGTTTGGCATGGATACTGAGGGTGGCGCTGCCACCTCACTTGGCGGAGGTCGTTTTAGCGGCAGCCCGCTTCACGCAGGTCGCCCACATTTCCACGTAGTCGTGGGCGGACCTGAACAGGGGCGCCAGGTCTTGTGCCGTCAGCCCGTTGTTGCGCAGGTCCTGCAGGAAATCGGGCAGCATCCCGTAATGCGCCATCCCGTCCAGGTTGATGTCATAATCCCGGTGGGCTCCCGCCGTGCAGCGCACCAGGGGACGGTTATCTCCCTGCATCTCCTCCCACTTTCCCCAAATGGCGGTCACCCTTGCCATTAGTTGTGTCAGATCGTCATCGTGAACCAGCCCCTTCTCCTTGGCTTCCCTCCTGGCGAAGTATCCGGCTCTTTTTTCCTTCGGCCAGCTGGCAAGTTCTTCGTTATCCACCGGGCTTTTATCGTCGGCCGCCCAAAACCCCTCGGTCATGCGGTCAACCCAGGGCTGGTCCTGGTGAGCCTCGATCGATTCCAAAAATTGGTGCAGGCCGGGCTCAGGGAAATCGCTGGGCAGGTGTGCCTGGACTGCCGGGTTGAAACCGGCTTTGTATTGGGCGATCGCCTGCCAGATTCTTCCCTCTTCCTCGCTGTAACCGCTCGTCCCGCTCGGGTCGAACCGGTACCAGCGGTGGTCGCGCAGCCCGCTGGCGTATGCCACCCCGTTGGTCTGCTGATCGATTTCTCCCCGCCGTTCTCCTTCGCGCAGGGCATCCCTGTGCGTGCCAAAGGCTGCGAAGGAGCCGAAGCGCGGGCCGGGCAGGCCTGCTGCTCCGTTGATGTCGCTGCCCATCGCCACGCCTCGTCCGCCCATCTTGTTCACCGCGTACAGGAAGGCCTGCCCCCAGGAGGTGCTCGACCCGGCGCAGGGGTGCGGGATTTTGTCAGCCAGTTCCGGCATGCTGCGGCGCAGACCGGCAATATCCCCTTGGTTGATGATCGGTGCCACCACGCCCCCCAGCCGTCCGATGGTTTCGATCTGGTCCCCGCGCTTGCCGGCTTCGTGGGCCACCTTGTGCACGTCGCTGGTTCCATATTCCTTGTGCTTCAGGCGGTCAAATTCGACTTCGCCGCTGAACAGCAGGTCGCGGAACCAGCTGTGCGAACAGATCACGGGGTAATGCTGCGCTTCCGCCATCGCCAGCGCCGCATCTGTCGATTTTTCCGACATGTGGTCCACGTCGATGATCATCCCCCGCTTCATCAGTTCTTCCAGCACCACGGTTCCGAACTGGCTGAGACCGCAGCGTGTTGGCATGCCCTCCCTGCAGGGTCGGCGCTTCGATGGCTTCGAACAGGTCGCGCACGCCGGGGATCTGGTCGATCAGCGTGCCCCGGTGCATGGAATGCAGGCGCCGCCCGGAGATCGCTGCGGTGCGTTCGAAATCGTCTACTGCGTCGTCGCTGTCCGCATCCATCCGGTAGCGCACCCCGGTCTCCCAGCGGTCTTCCACTGACCAGCGTTCGCCGTTCAGGAATAGGTTCACCGTCTCCAGGAACCGCATGTAGATCGCCGTCCCGCCGAAGGCATTGTTGGTCAGGTGGATCGGCGTGATCTGGCGCACGCCCAGTCCGTGCAGCCAGTCCAGCTCCTGGGCGATCAATCGGCGCGCCTCGTTGATGTCGCCATGGCTGAGCTTGTCCAGTTCGTCGAAGTTGTGCCAGTTTCCCAGCGAGTTCAACCTCCACTCCCAGGATCACAGCCAGCCGGTTTTCACCGATGATCTTGCGCGCCTCTTCCGGCGAGTAGGCGATTTGCAGCCAGCCCTTCCCCGGGCCGCCGCTTTGGCTCTCGATGAACGCAGCCATCTCTTTCATGGCCGCGATTTGCACCTCGATGGCGTTCTTGTCGTCGTGAGGCAGGTTCGGGCTGGTCTTCATCGCCAGCAGTTCGTTATTGACCGCCAGGCAGGTGATCAGTCGCAGCCCGCCCTGGTAGGCGCGGTACAGCCAGTCGATGTAGGCCTGCTGGTGGATCAGCGTTGTAAAGCGCGGCCAGATGATGAATTCCGGCCAGCCGCCGCCAGCCGGGTGCCCGAATTCCGGGTTGATGTTGATCAGTCCGCCGTGGACCGGCTCGCAGGAGTTCAATGCGAATTCAATTCCCTCTGCGCCCGGGTGTTCCGGGTCGTAAGGCTTGCCCCAGAACGCCTTGCCGCCGAAGGCCAGGTGGGCCATCAGGTGGGCATGCAGGTCGGCAAATCCCCACAGGTCCGTGCCCGGGTCGCCTTCCCAGTAATCGCCTCCCAGGGGTACCTTGGGAGTGGTGGGTGAGATTTTTTTATTTTCTGCCATGGATTTCCTCCTTTCGAATTTGCACCATTAATATAAAATAAAAAGGGTCAGGATACTCATTATAATGCCGCCCGCCTTTGGGGGGCAACTTGAATTCACGCTTTGTTAGTCTTAGTGCGTCCGCCTGGACTGTCGATCGCTTTCCCCCTTTTCGCCTTCGGGCTGGCATGCCTGGGCTGGTAGACTCCCACCTTCCCTCCGCTCGGCAGCCGGACGTGGGTCAGTTCACCCCAACTTGTGCTTTCCATCGGGTCGCAGGGTACGCCTTTATCGCCCATGGCGGTTTTGAATGCCTGGACGTCCTTTACCATGAAAAAGAACTCATGGACGTTGTTCTTCTCCGCCGGGTGGACTGCCAGTTCTGCGGGCGGCAGGGCGAAAAAGAGCCACCCGTCGCCGGCATCCACGTGCGCCAGCCCCAATACGTCGCGCAGGAATGCCCGGTCTGCCTCGGCGTCCTTGCTGTAGATGATCGTGTGTGCGCCGCTGATTAAATTTTTCAGGGTCATCTTGTTCTCTTTCTACACCAGTTCAAATGTGCCTCTTTGCCGGGTCACGCGCATGCGGTACCCAAAGGTCAACCATGCCACCGCACTGTAGATCAGTGCGATCAGGATTTCCTTCCCGATCAACGGCCATACGCTGGTGTATGATGCCCCATCGATCAGTGCCCGCACAGCTTGCAGCCCGTGGGTCACAGGTAAAAGGGCACCGATCATCCGAACGACCGGAGGCAGGGCGCTGGTGGGGATATTAACCCCGCAGAAGATGATCATGGCATAGGCGAGCAGGTTGCAGATCATAAATCCATATCGGATGGGAAGGGAGAATGCTCCGATACACCACCCTAGCGCGCTTGCAGAGGCGATGATGATCAGGATTACAGGAACCGAGTGCAACAAATTAATGAATGCGATATTGATATGGAGAACCGGGATGAGCACGGAAAAGGTTACAGTTGAAGCGATCAGTGCATCGCCATAGTAGGACATGCTTTTCCCAAGCATCATCGGGAACCAACTGGCTGGGGAGGCAATTAAGTATAAAAAGGTATTGTTCCACTTCTCTGCCTCGATCACTTCTTCCATGGACAACATGACCATAAACACGGCAATTTGGATCGCGTTGCCGATCAGGGCGAAGCGCGCAAAAGGTTCGCCACCGGCTGCCTTGGCTAGAAGCACAAAGAAAAGTGACTGCAGCAGGATCCGGGGAATTCGGAAACCGAAGTAGACGGTTGGCGTCAGTTCCACCAGGTAGGTCGCCCAGGATGCGCGCGTACCACTCCAGAACAACCGTAGGTTTGTACGCATCACCACTGCTCCAGGGTACCGGCGCGCATAGCCAGGTATTCCACCCGCTGGTAAAGGAATCGAGCAATAATAAGATAAACGATCGATAAACCGATGATAACCAGGTAATTTGGGAGCATGTTTCCACCGGACCCGGAAGCCGCTTCGTTCAAAATGATGTTTCCCCAGGTGGGGGTCAGGAACTGCGAGAGGGGGCGCGTCCATAGCGGCAGCAGAGTGAGCGGCACCGACAGGCCCGAGAGAATATAGACCGGAAAATTGGCTACCGAATCGAACTCGCCTGCATTGCGGGTGAGGATGAATAACGAGCCGAAAACGAGCCCCAGGCATGTAATGGAAACGATCACCAGGATCAGCCCGACCAGGAAAGCCAACGGGTTGGCGATCCCGATCGGGATATGGAAGGCGAGCATGCCGGTCAGGAAGGTGATCCCCATTGCGAGGATGGAGGTGATGGCGTTCGCAAAACTCTTGCCCAGCAGGATGAGAAGGAGAGAGCTTGGGGTTGCCATGACTAGGGAAAGGGTCCCTGTGCGGCGTTCGTCCCGGATGATCTGCCCGGAGGTGAACAGGTTGTTGTTCCAGATGCAAATCATCCCGGTGCCCATGATGGCGAAAAGGCCGAGATCAGGTTTATTTCCATATAAATAAGTGCCCACGGATATGATGGTAAATATGATTGGCTGAAAGAATAAAGTGGAAATGAATGCACTTGATATCGCATTACTCCTCATCTGGAGAATGACTGAATTCCGCAGGATCCTGAACGTGGGCCGAATATCAGCAATTTTCACTATCTACACCTTTTTCGATTCTTCTCCCACCAATTTCACATAAGCATCTTCCAGGGTAGGTTGGCGGGTAACCACCTTGCGCACTTGCACGCCTTCCAATATTCCCAGGAACTCTTTGACCAGCTCGGCCCCTGCCGGTGCCTGGATTTGCACCAATTGGCTCTGATCGAGTCGCTCTATATTCACTGCCTGGACAGAAGGATGGGCTCGCAGCTTCCCGATCAGATCATCGGGAATCCCGAAGCATTCGATCTCAACAACTTCCAGGTTGGCAACCACTTTTTTGAGGGCGGAAGGCGTGTCCATAACCAGGATCTTGCCTCTGTTCATGATTGCCACCCGGTTGCAAAGGGCGTCGATCTCGAACATGTAGTGTGAGGTCAGGAAGATGGTCTTTCCGGCCTGATTCAAGCTGCGGATCATCTCCCGCATTTCCCGCGCTGCGAGCGGGTCGAGGCCGATGGTCGGCTCGTCCAGGAAGAGCAGTTCCGGGTCATGGATTAGCCCCCGGGCGATGTGCAGGCGCTGCTTCATTCCGCGTGAGTAGCCTTCGATGCGTTCGTTCGCCCTGTCCGACAGCCCAACCAGTTCGAGTAACTCGGGGATGCGTCGTTTTGCCATTTCCGGTGGGACTTTGTACAGGTCGGCAAAATATTGAAGGTTGTCCCGCCCGGAAAGCCTCCAGTACAGTCCGCGTTCGCCCCCGAACACCAGGCCGATCCGTGGCCGGATTGTTTTTACTCCTTTGACGATATCTTGCCCGAAGACCTGGGCCGTGCCTGAAGTGGGCAGGAGTACGGTTGCCAGGATGCGAGTGATTGTTGTTTTCCCGGCACCGTTTGGGCCGAGCAGGCCAAATAGCTCACCACTTTGGATGGAAAGATCCACGCCATCCAGGGCTATGATCTCCTTTTTCTTTCGCCGAATGATCCCTGTAGTTGTCCGGTAAGTACGGCGGAGGTTCTCGGTGAAAATGATGGTCAAGAGATTTACTCCATTGGTTATTTTCGTCAATCTAGGTTATTTCCAATTCTGATTACTGCATTTGTATTTCCACCACTAAACCAACTGTCATTTGGATTATCGGAGCTTATCGTCACAACCAGGGATAATCTCCCCGCATGGGGTATTCGATCCGCAGTATTCCCTAATGGGAAACTTGCGGGGACTGTACCAGCCGCCATGCCATCTGACCTCCTCTTCAATTATCGCGCATTTATTCCAACCTGTATTGATTTTCTTCCTTTGCAATATACGTTTCTCTCGCATTGAAGCGAATACAACGATAAAACAGCTGTATATGACCTTAGACCCGGGTCTGAGTGCACATTCCCATATCAAAAAAAGGACAGGTCTCTCGACCTGCCCTTTTTATCTCTATTACAGAAGGTTTTACTTATTCCTGCCCTTGTCGTGCCCATGCCCGTTCCCGTGACCACTTCCCTGCATCATCGTGGTCGTGGTAGTGCCCGTCGCAGGGGTGATCGCCAGTGGGTCCGCATGCCCCGACATGATCTGGCCGAAATTCTGGTGCGGGTCGGTTAATACCGCCCTGCGCAGTTGCCCCCAGTTGCTTGGGGTGCTGCCGTCTGGCAGGACGATCGTGCTGAAATCGCCGCTCTGCTTTGCGGTCAGGATTTGGTCGAGCAGGTTTGCGTCGCCGCCCAGGTTGTAGGCCATCCAGCATGCCTGCGCGATCTCGCCGTATCCGAACCCGGCGTCTTTAAAGGCTGCCAGTTCGTCGCCGGTTAAACCGAGCGCCGTTCCGAAATAGGTATCCAGTGCCGCGGTTCCCTTGACCAGGGTGATCGATTTGATGATCAGCGTCGGGTCGATCACAATGGCTGTTCCCACCATGGTCGGGTCCGGGATGATCAGCTTCAGCGCAACTGCCTGCTCCAGGTCCAGGCTGACCGGGACATCCACCGGTGTTGGTACGGCGGGTGGCACTACATCTGTCGGTACTTCGGTCACCACGATCGCCAGGGTCGTGATCTTGGTCAGCGGGTCTGTGACGAATTCGAGGCTTTTTAATGTGCCGTTCGCCAGTTCTTTCGTGGCGTCCGCCGGGTCCGGGATGACGATGGCTTTCCCGACCATCTCCGCGTTGGGGATTACCAGCTTCAATGTGATCGCGCTTTCCAGGCTGATGGTTATCTTCTGGGATGCGCCTGACTCATCCAGCAGGGTGACGACTCCCGTGGTAACTTTGGTGACTGCGTCGGTGTTCAGGCCGATGTTTAGGATGGTCCCGCTGCCCAGGGTGCTGCTGGCAGCCAGTGCCGTGCTGGGTGACCTGGTTGCAAAAACCGCTGCCAGCATCGCTGCTATCATAAAGATCGGGATTAGTTTGTTTCGATTCATAATTGTGCTCCTTTCGATATTTCCTTTGTTACGGGCGGAGACATGGGTTTCCGCTTTCAACGTTAATTGGGTATGCCCCCGCGCACAGTGTAGCATGGATAAACCCCCCGGAGCATTACAAAACTGTAAAAACGGCTCGATTTAGTACCAATGGGCTATACAACCGGTCGGCACAGCGCTTTTCGCTCCTGCCGTCGTCTCTCGCGCAGCACCCCCTTGGGGGGTGGCGGCTGAGAATGCCTGGATAAGTAGATTGAAAAATAGGCGAAAAATGGGTGCGGGTGTTTTTCCCGCACCCATTTTTCGCAAGTTTCTCCCCTCCCTTTAGGGAGGGGCGGGGGTGGGCATGAATATAAATCGTAAAATATGGATCAAGATGCGTCTTAAAAAACACCCTGCCAGGTAAGGAATGACCGCTTGCATAACCAGAACGTATGTGCTATAATCATTGTGAGGCAAGCGACAGTCGATGGGTATCTTTGCCGCTTACTTTGCGCAAACTTCGTTCTCGCACGGGAACCGTCGGCGATCTGTTGTAAGCAGCATCTTTCCGAACCTTAACAGCCGAATCTACTTTATGTCACATTCATCTCATGGACTCCCTCCCCAAATACAAAGTATTTGGGGACGAGTTGAACCGGCGTCAAGCCGGTATCGACCCCTTCGACGACACGAGTCGTCGAAAATAGGGTATTGCGGATGGGACGATTGGCAATTTCCGGATAGCCCGGTACCAAGGAAAATTAATTGTTCCTCAATTGTTTTTCCACCCCTGGCGTTTGTTATCTTCATACCCCCACATCTGGGGGATGTATCGAATCTGCCTGGCTTTCGACGGGAAGGAGTGGACATCATCCTTGTTCTTTAAGAACGGTCTGTGCTTGGCACCTTTGTGATCTTATTCGTTCCTATTCGTTCCTCAGGAACGATGAGACGAGGCGACCTCAAGTCGCCATTCGCGGAGCAACCCCCTGGGGGGTCGTCGATGGAAAATCTCGGGTAATTGTTTCACGGTCTAGGCAGCGTCACGCTGCCGTAGACCGCTTCGGACTTATGAAAGTCCGAAGCTCAAGGCATGATCGAAAATTAATTAACCAAAATCAGTCACTCGTTTGTATTCGTTCTCGCGCGGTAACGTGGCAAAATGACCATGTTTCACGGTGAGTGACGACATCAAGTCGTCACTCACCGTATCGGGTTCTCACACATCAGATTTCGCCGCTGCTAACTTCCCCCCTTCCTCCTCACCTCCAGCACCGCGATCTTCGTCGAATGGTTGAACGGGCTCGGGTCCGTGATCGGCGCTCCCTTCCGGGTCTCCGGGAACCCGGTAAAATCCTCCGCCACCGGGATCAGTTCTGCGATCTTCAAGTACCCGTCCGCGCACAACGCTTCCAGGCTCTCCATGTATTCCTTCCCGCTCACATACAAGGCGTTGTTCACCGACACCAGCCGCCCTCCGTCGTTGATCAATGGTCGCACCTTGTTGACCAGCCGGGCGCTGTCCGTGTTCAGGTCCAGTGCGCCTCTGCTGGTCGTTGAAAAAAAGGGCGGGTCCACCACCACGCAGTCGAAGCGTTCCCCCTTCCGCTTGAACTGGTTGATCACGTTCCAGAAATCCCCGGCGATAAAATCCGCCTTGTGGATTGGGAACCCGTTCAACGTGTAGGATGTTTTCGCCACGTTGAGGAACTCTCGGCTCAGGTCGATCTGCACCACCCGGGTTGCCCCCCCGGCGCAGGCTGCCGCTCCCAGGCTGCCCGTATACGCGAAGGTATTCAGCATGCTCTTCCCGCTCATGTGTTGGCGCAGCCACCCGCGCAGGGTCCGCGTATCCAGGTACAGGCTGGCATCCTGGTTCATCCGCAGGTCAAGCGCATACCAGGTCCCCTGCTCTTCCACCTTCCGGTCGGGTTCCTCGCCAAACAGGACTTTCCCTCGCTTCTCTTCGATCGAGTTGCTGTTCCTGGTTTTGACGACCCCCGCCCTCAGCCACGGCAGGCGTTCCCGCAGGTAAGTCTCTGCTGCCATCACCAGCGGCTAGACCCTGTTCCGCTCTCTCGGCGTAGTTGTACAGGACCGCTGTCGACGCGTACAGGTCCACCACCAGGTCGGGACAGCCTTCCAAAAACCCGTTGAACAGCCGCAGGGCGCTCCTGTGCCACTCGTCGAACAGCGCCTTCCTCGCCGTGATCGCCTTATCAAGAATCTCGATGATTTCCTCAGCCATGGATATTTGATGATACGTGGTAACGACTTTCAACCCTGCGTAGTAACGACTTGCGAACCATTCGTAGTAACGACTTTGCGGCATCGCCCCTTGCGACGATGCCCCGACCAATAGGGAGGGGAAGCATTCCCTTGGGGGAGGGTCTCCTTCCCGGAAGCACCCTTTAGGGTTAGTCGTTAAAAATAAAGATGGAACCCCCAAAATGGTGCTCCTCGCAATCAGCAAGCCAAAACACCCAGGGGATTCCCGATAGTTTTTCGTGACTTGCTGTCGCTTGTCCCCGTTCTTTGGGGATTGTGGTTGCATTTTCCATTTCAATCCCTACGCTTGCACGGGCGGCTCCACCACGGTTTTTACCCCACTTGCGATCCAGCCCTCGTATACCCGCAGGAACACCACCCCTCCTAGGATCAACAGGCTGCCCGCAATTTGGACCCAGCTCAACCGTTCTCCGAGCAGTGCGTACGCGATCACCGCCGTGAATGCCGGCTCCAGCGTCACCACCAGGTTTGCCACGCTCGAGGGCAGGTACGTCAGGCTGACGTTGTACAACCCGAAGCCAGCCAGCGTCGGTCCCGCTGCCAGCAGGAATAATGCCCCCCACCCGATCCACGCCTTTCCGAGCCACAGGAAGTCCGCCATGCGGGTGGCAGTTCCGGGGATGTGCCCGCCCGAGAAAACGTTAAAGGCCAGCAGGAAGACCGCTGCGAACCCGAAGGTGTAGACCAGCGCCGTCCACGGGTTCAGCCCCCGCTGCGAGGCGGATCGCCCCATCAGGGTGTAGATCGCGTACCAAAGTCCGGATAGGATTCCCGTGATGATCCCCAGCAGGTTCAGGCGCCAGGCTGCCGGGTCCAGTGCGTTCGACACCAGTACGCAGCCGGCCAGGCTGAGTACCACCGCCAGAATTTTGCCCCAGTCCAGCCGCTCCTTGAGGAACCACCACCCCAGCAGCGCGGTGAACCCGGCTGAGCAGTAAGCCAGCACGGTCGAGACTGCCGCTCCGTTGAGCGACACGGACAGGGTCCACAGGGAATTGAAGATCGCCAGCACCAGGCCGAACAGTACCAGGTAGCCTAGGTGTGCCCTACTCACTCGCAGCGGTGCCCACTTCCCCAGCGCCAGGATGGGCAGCAGGGTCAGGAAAACGAACGTGTCCCGCCAGCTTGCCAGGATCAGCGCCGGCATCTGGTAAGTCTGGGTCAGGAAGCGGATAAAGATGGCGGTGGTCGAAAGGAACCCCGCGCTGATCAGGGCGATGGTGTAACCGCGTGTGAGATGCGACTTGCTGGGTGTGATGTTAGGCATGACAGTTAGGGTTTCCTCGCAACGAAGATAAGTTCACCCGGATATTTCGACCCGTAGGGGCTTTTATCGTAATCGGCGTAAACCTGTTCCACCTCGAACCCGGCGCGCGCCAGCAGGTGCTCGGCTTCGAACCTGAAAAAGTATCTCATTGGGAAAGCCTGCACCATCCGCTCCTTCCGCCCGTCGGGATGGGTGATGTAGTAGACCAGTTCCGTATGGATGATTTGGTTGAACACGTCCCTCTCAGCCACCTTGTGTCTCCGGATGACGCGTCTTCCGTCTGGCATGCTGAATTCCGGTTCTTCTGCCAGCTCCTCGCCGATCGGTTGGGTCGCTAGTGCTTTCAGGGATGGGTTGAAAAGGTCCAGGATGATTCTGCCGCCCTTTACCAGGTGGTTGCCGATGCACCCCAGGCACGCCAGTTGGTCCGCTACCGTCGTCAGGTGCTGGAAGGGGCGGAATGGCAGGGTGACCAGCTTGAACTTCCGCCTGAGTTCAAAATGGCGCATGTCACCTTCCACCAGCCGGACCCTGGTACGGACTTCTTTGGGTTCACTGTTGAGTCGTTCCCGGCAGATCCTCAGCATCTGCTTCGAAAGGTCCAGCCCTGTGATTTCCACGCCCGCCCGTGCCGTTGGGATCAGTACCCGTCCTGTCCCGCAGCCCGCCTCTAAAACCGGACCTTCCGCCTGGGTGGCCGCTTCGACGAAAAAGCTCACATCCGCCCGGTCCCGGTAAGGCACGATGTGATCATACAGTTCCGCGATCGCTGCATATTCGTCGTTATTTTCGATTTCGCTCATGCTGGCTACCTTAATCCCAGTCTCTGGTTCTTCTCCAGTAGTTGGATGGCCTCCCGGATGCGCCGCTGGCGAGTCTCTTCCCGCTTCGCCTCCGAGATCCAGCCAATGTAATTTCTTTGGTGCGAAGGAGGCAGCCTGTTGAAGTTTTCCCAGGCTTTCGGGCTGGTCATCAATCCCGCTTTCAACCAGTCGGGCAGGGGCAGGGCTGCGCGTTTCGGGCGCGGTCCCTCCGCTGCAGGCAGGTCGAAATCCACGCTGGCAAGTCCTGCCTCGGTCATGCGCCCTTCTTTCGCCAGTTTCGCCACCAGGTGTTTGTTCAGTTCTGACCACTTGCTCCCGGGTCGGCGCGGGTTGAATTTACGGGCGTACTTCTCCTCGTCGATCTTCTGGATCAGGCTGTCGATCCATCCATAACATAATGCCTCTTCGAGCGATTCCTCGTATGTTACGCACTTCTTGCCGGTCCCTTTTTTGTAGTAGACCAGCCAGACTTCTTTTTCAGTGGCGTGGTTATTTTCGAGCCATTCCCGCCACTCACTCCGCTCCGCTGCGGTTGCGGTTTTGGTAATTTCCATGGTTGCCAGTATACAACAAATCAAACCTTCCGGTGTGTTTTCTCATGGGTCAGGGGGTGGGGATTTCCAGACTTAACTTCGAGCTCGTTGTACTGTTTGGAACCCTCCCGCCGTTTTCCATGGTTTCTTTCACTTAGGCAGGGTCCCTTTACTCTGGGAAGTATAATGGGTCAGTTCATCATCCCTTATTTTCCGGAGACTCATGATCCAGGCGCTCATCTTTGACTTTGACGGTCTCATCCTCGACACCGAAACACCCGAGGTCCAAATCTGGCAGGACCTTTATTCCCGCTACGGGCAGCAATTTCCGCTCGACGAATGGGTGCGCACCGTGGTGGGTTCCACCGTTTCCAATCTTGATCCGGTTGCCCGCCTTGAACAACTTACCGGTACTTCGCTTCGACCGCCAGACCCTGCACGCCCAGGCACTCCGCACCCGTCTGGATTGGCAGGCTTCCCTGCCGCCCATGCCCGGTGTTGCTGATTACCTGGATTCTGCCCGCCACCTTGGTCTGCGACTGGCTGTAGCCTCCAGCTCCCCGCATTCTTGGGTGGATGCGTATTTGAAGCGCCTGCATTTTTATGACCTTTTCGAGGCGATCATCTGCCGTGAGGACGCCCCCCGCCTCAAGCCTTTCCCGGACTTGTTCCTGGCTGCCCTTGCCTCCCTCCACCTTCACGCAGACCGGGCGCTCGCCTTCGAAGATTCCCCCAACGGCATCCGTGCTGCGCAGGCGGCTGGGCTGCGCGTGGTCGGGGTCCCGAACTCCATTACCGCCCGTCTCGGTCCTTTGCCCGCAGATATGGCGCTTGCGACCCTCACCGATCTCCCCCTGGCAGGTGTGCTGGCTCGCTTTGGTGATACGCTGGCTTTACGCCCGGAAACCTTGGTTGACCTGCCAGCCATCCGCCTGGTTGAAGAAGCCGCCTTTTCCCGCTCCGCTGAAGCCGCCTTGGTCGATCTTGTACGCGAGCGCGGTAAATTGTCGCTCTCTCTGGTTGCTGAACAGGAAGGGGTCTTGCTGGGACATATCTTGTTTACACCCGTAACGATTGCGCCTCCCCAGCCGGCCCTCCGTGGGCTTGGGATCGGGCCGATCGCCGTCCTCCCTAAATTCCAACGGACGGGCATCGGTTCACGCTTGATGCGCGCCGGGTTGGACCACGTCCGCCGCCTCGGCTGTGCTTTTGTCGTGCTTCTGGGAGACCCCGCCTATTATTCCCGCTTCGGGTTCAAGCCCGCCCGCAGTTTTGGTCTGACTGGCGATTATGGCGATCGCGATGCATTCCAGGCGCTGGAGCTTCAGCCTGGTTCGCTTCAGGGCGTTGTAGGGCATGTCAAATATGTCCCCGAGTTCGCTGAGGCTGACCTCTAAAGGAGGATTTGATGAAAAGGATGATTTATTGGCTCGTTGGTTTGGCCTTTTTGTTGTCAGCCTGCGCTTCACCGCTTTCCTCCCCGACTCCTCTCCCGCTTCCTACGACGGCTCTTCCTCCAACCGCGGTAGTAATTCCTAATGGGACTGTGCTGCCCACCAATACCGTTCAACTGCCCGATACGGTTACACCGTCGGCGACATTGGCACCTTCGCTCACACCCCCGCCTCCATCGGTGAAGTTTGCGGTGATTGGTGATTTTGGCCTGGATGGATCTGCCGAGGCGGATGTGTCCGCCCTCATTCATGGCTGGAAGCCTGATTTCATCCTTACCGTCGGCGATAACAATTACCCTGATGGTGCTGCCAGCACGATCGACGACAATATCGGTAAATACTACCATGACTATATTTCCCCCTATGTTGGGTCATTCGGTCCGGGCGCAGATATCAATCGTTTTTTTCCGACCCTTGGGGAATCATGATTGGATTACGACGCACGCCCAACCATATCTGGATTATTTCAGCCTGCCCGGGAACGAGCGCTACTACGACTTTGTCTGGGGCCCTGTTCACTTTTTTGCCCTCGACAGCGACGAGCATGAACCGGATGGCATTAATGAAGGATCCGTACAGGCTGCCTGGTTAAGAAAATGCCTTGGCTGCCTCCACCTCGCCCTGGAATATCGTTTACACCCATTTTCCGCCCTTCTCCTCCGGCAGTATGCATGGGTCTACGGACTGGATGCAGTGGCCCTTTGCCTCCTGGGGTGCCAACGCCGTACTGGCGGGTCACGACCATCTCTATGAGCGCCTGCTCGTGGATGGCATCCCCTACTTTACAAATGGTTCTGGTGGCGGAAGTCTGTATAACTTCGGTACCCCGCTCCCCGAAAGCCAGTATCACTACAACGCTAATTACGGCGCCATGCGGGTCACCGCCAGCGACTCTGAGGTCCTGTTCGAGTTTCTCAATCGGGTTGGTGATTTAAAGGATACTTACAAGCTGTCAAAGCCTTAATTAAAAGACCGGTCGTATGACCGGTCCCGATATTTCCTCAAATTCAGTTTTTAGAAGGATGCCACCGCCTCATCCTGGCTGGTGTAAACCTCAATAAATTTCAAAATACCGGCGATATCGAGCACTTCCCGAACAGCGGGTATTGGGCTGACCAGTTTTAGATGTTTCCCGGCATCTTTTGGTTCCGCCAGCATTTTGTAGATGACCAGGATTGTCTGTATCCCTGCGCTGGTGAGCGAAGGCACCTTTGACAGGTCAATTATTATATTGCGCCCACCGGCTGCGTACGCCCCCTTGGCTGCCAGTTCGAATTCCTGGGTATTTCCCATATTGAGCCGGTCTCCAAGCTGGATGACTGTTACAGGCACCCGCCCGCAGGTTTGAGTGACGGTTACAAGTTTCATGTTTCTCCTTCCCAAACTGATCTGGAAGCAGACTGTTATTACCCCCGAATGCCGGCCTCTGTCTCCCCATACAACTTTCTATGAACGCTGCTCAGCGCTCGCACCTGCTCGGCGGCATGGTAGGACGACCTCACCAGCGGTCCTGACTCCACCCACTTGAAACCGATCTCGCGGCCGTACTCGCGCAGGTCCTTGAATTCATCCGGGGTGTAATAGCGGGTGATCGGCAGGTGTTTTTTGCTGGGCTGAAGGTATTGTCCCACGGTCAGGATGTCCACGCCCCAGCTGCGTTGGTCGCGCATCACTTCTTTTACTTCTTCAAGTTCCTCGCCCAGCCCCACCATGATGCCTGACTTGGTCAACACCTCGGGGTCGAGCTTTTTGGCACCAGTGAGGATCGCTGCACTCCACTCGTAATGGTCCTGCGGCTGTACTTGTTTGAACAAGCGCGGCACAGTTTCGACATTGTGGTTCAGGATTTCCGGGCGGGCATCCATCACGATTTTCAGGGCTTCGAGTGACCCTTTGAAATCGGGGATGAGCACTTCCACCGAGCAGCCCGGAAGCAGTGAGCGGATGCGCCGGATGACCATTGCAAAAATGGGCGCGCCTCCGTCCCCTCGGTCGTCGCGGTTGACCGACGTGATGACCGCATGTTTTAGGTTCATTGATTTGACAGCCTGTGCCACTCGTTCAGGTTCCATCCAGTCAAGGGCGCCTGGAGAGCCGTGTTTGATATCGCAAAATCCGCAGGTGCGCGTGCACACGTCACCCAGCATCAGGAAGGTGGCGGTGCCTGACCCCCAGCACTCGCCCATGTTTGGGCACATGGCTTCCTCACACACGGTGTGCAGCGCTTTTGAGCGCATCAGGGTTTGTAATTGTTCGTAAGTCTCGCCAGCAGGGGCGCGCGACTTTGATCCATTCCGGTCGGCGGAGCGGAGTTTCTTTGAGGGTCTCAGGTTTAACCCGGTCACGGGTGGGGGTTGCAGGCATAATATCCTCTTTGAACCGGTAATGTTTACCAGTAATATGTGAAATTCTATCATGGATGGGTGTCTGACAATATCCACCATGCCAAGAATTTATGATTTTCTAACGATTACTTTCAGTCCTTCCACTCTGACCACTTGTACTTTCTCACCTCGGGCAATCCTGTCCTGCCCCTCGTCCAGCTCCGCCGACCACAATTCTGCACCCGTCTGAACCTGCCCGGTCGGATCGATGTCCGTGCGGGCAACACCTGCAAGGCCGCGCATCCCTTCCTGCCCGGTGATCACCGGTCTCTTCTGTGCTCGTAGCGCAAAGCCGACGATAATGGCGAAACCGATGCCGATGACGATAGCTACCAGGACGACCAGTGTGGGTGAGACCTGCTGGAACTGGGGTGTCCCCGGACTGTTGAATAGGACCAGCGCCCCAACAATGAAAGATCCGATTCCCGCTGCAGTCAGCCCGCCATGGGTGGCGGCTTTAATATCCACAACGAACAGCACGAACGCAATGATCATGAAGGCCAGGCCGAACCAGTTGACCGGCAGTACTCCCAGTCCGTAAGCAGCCAGTGCCAGGCATACCACCCCGATGAAACCTGCCACCCAGCCGCCCGGCGATGATAGTTCGATCAGGATGGCCTGCGCGCCGATGCTGAGCAGGATGAACACGAAGTTTGGGTCTACCAGCAGTTGCAGCAGGTTTTCGATCAACGACATTTCCAAGGACAGGGTCACAGCGCCGGCGGTATGCAGCGTGCGTGGACCATCCGCCATCTGGACGGTGTACCCTTCCAACTGGTTGAGCAGGTCGCCAACGTTATTAGCGATGAAATCCACCAGGTGTGCGTTCAGGGCCTCGGTGGCTGACACGGCGATTGCGCTCTCGATGGTCGATTCGGCCAGGGCAGTGGCTTCAGCCCCGCGACGCTCGGTGTACGAGCGCACCAGCGCTTTCATCGCTTCCTTAACCTTGGTCTCCTCCGTGGTGGAGAGGTCTGTTCCACCCGACCCAACCGGGCTGGCCGCGCCGATAGCAGTTTCCGGTGACATGGCCGCTGCATGCCCTGCCAGCGTGATGACGGTCCCTGCACTGGCGGCCCACGCGCCGTTCGGGGTAACATAAACCACCACCGGCACGCTGCTGGCGCGGATGGCTTCCGCCATATTCTGCATCGGACCCAGGCTGCCGCCAGGAGTATTGAGTTGCAGGATGACCACTTCCGCACCGGTCTGTTCTGCAGTTTTGATGCCGCGGGCGAGATACTCCTGGGTGGCTGGGGTAATGGCTCCGTCAATGGTCAACACCATCGCCACCGATCCGGCAGCTGCTGAATGGATCGGCTGAAAGAGAAACAGGAACAGGTAGAAACCAGCCAGGAAAATTCGGGAATATTTCATTAGGTCACTTAAAAATAATTATACGCCTGAATAATTAATATTCTTGTACCCCCGGAATACATCGGCTATACTCCCTGCATGCACACGATCGACCGGAAATGGTTCGAACTATCCGCCGGCTACCAGGACCTCCAATCGTTTAAAACGAAACTGGAGGTTGAGTTTGGCCGGGCGGTCAGGGTGGGTCACAAGCAGCAATTTCGAAACGAACTGACCGAATGGCAAAAGAAACGTCGTATTTTTTTTGCGTTGTTGGCAGCCGCCCCGTTCTCGATCATCGCACTCTGCGTTACCTCCTTTTACTTTCGGGATGTGGCCTGCGTCATCATCTATTGGGCATTGCTGGTGCTGATCATCCTGGTCACTCTGGCGGTTGCCGGGCGACAGTATATCCTCGAGATGGTGAATGGGAAGCCGGTCCTAGCGTCCAGCGAAGCTCTGGTAGTGGACCTGGAAGGGCGCTGGTGGGATAGTCTCTCCTTGCTGGATCTGGCGGATGAGAAAGCTGGCAAAAAAGGTAAGGGCAGCTTGCGAAATCTTCTCACCCATTTCCTTCCGGATTCTTATATATTCTATAGTCTTTCCCCTGCTGAAATTCTTTTACTTGGCTCTTCAGGAGTTTGGACTCTGATTGGTGTGGATTGGAACGGATTGATTGTCAAGGAGTCAGGGATCTGGAAGCAGATAGTGACTGTTCACGATAAACTTGGTCGCACGCGGCGCGAAGAGAAAATGCATGAATTGGGTCCCGATGACTTATGGCTCCAGCGGAAAAATGATCTCCAAAAACTGATCGAGTCACATTTTCCTGATCGAGCAGAGACTCAGAACAAGGTCCGCGGCGGGGTGGTCTTTACCAACCCGAAAATCACTCTCGACAAAGAACGTATCCAGGGAAATACAGCCTCTTATGGCACCCAAAAAGCCTGGATTGACCGCATTTGCAGTGCTCCACCACAGGAAGATTTCACGCTCGAAAAACAGCTGATGATCCTGGATATTTTGGCTGAACCGCTCACTGGACAAAATATCTCAGCCAAAAGCGAGGCGGAAAGGTTGTATCGACTGGCTGTCGAGGAATTGCGGTCATACGTCGCGAAAATGGTGAAATGACGGGTTGACCGTCTGCGTCCCTCACGGTAGAATAACAATCCATTGCGGGCGTAGTTCAGTGGTAGAACGCTTGCCCTCCAAGCAAGATATCGTGGGTTCGAGTCCCATCGCCCGCTCTGCTTCCAGAGACACCGTCTTTTACAGGCCAAAATTGGCAGAAAGGCGGTGTTTTATGTTCCCCGAAACAAAATTGCTATCAAAATGGCTTCCTGCCTATGCAAATCACACTGCCCATGCATTGAGACCGACGACGATCGTGAAACAGTGCCTTCTTAGCAAATTTTCACGCGAAAACGACTACAAACGAATGACTGATTTTGGGCCGTTTATTTTTGATGATGGCTGTGTGAAACATTTACCAGCGGCAGATCATTCCAGATCAATCTATATTATTTAGCCGACAATGCTAAACATCATATCAGTATATTAGATGCACATCGCTTACCATCGCTGATTCTTATCAGCGATGTGGCGTACAGGCGCTTGATGCGCTTGTCGCGCAACCCATATGGGTTTTAAGGCTCTGAAAATCCTCCCTAAAAGAGGGTTTTCTCCATACACCCGGAAACAAAGGAAACAGCGACGAACAGAGTGGTCGCTTTGCATCGAACGCTCTTGCGTTCGATGCGGCGGCCGGGTGCATGAAGCACCCGCCGCGCAGGGTTTTCTCGCTGGCACTGCGGCTGCAAGGGTGATGGGAATTGGATGATCTTTGATAATCAGGCAATTCCCCCACCGGCAGATCCAAGCAGGAGGAGACGGAGGCACACCAGGAGGGCTCGCTACGGAAATACCGAGAAGAAAATTGAGGGCTCAATATGATCTGGTTAAGTTGTTAAAGTACAAAAGGTCACGCGGCAAGGAAAATCATTGACCGTCCCTGCCACGATAGTATTATAGAACAAATATTCTAGTTTGTCAAGCAGCCGGCTCGCCCGCGAAATTAACATCTATTAACGGAGCACAATAATCCCTCCGCGACCATAGCACGGCGCATGGGGCAGACCCATCTTGAGGAGTTTTCCTCTCTCCTACCTGTCCTGTGCGTCCGAGCTTCCTTTTAGGGCGATCTGTTCGTTGTTGTCGCCCTCTTGTTTACTTTTCATATTGCGTAGACGGATAATTCAAGAGACAAACAAAAGACGATAGGACCACCAAGCAAAAAAGTAAATCTCCATTGGCACAGGATGTAGCGCCAGACCCCATTCACGGAATACTCTTCTGGACCTGCCTCAATTGCAAACATAGGAACAGAACCCAGCCACTTTGTTGGGTCAACCCATTGCAGCGCGAGGAATGCAACTGGTTGGCTGAAGGGAAGCCATCCGAATTAAAAATCCACATTGGACAAAAGCACCTATTTGGTATAATGACTTCTTATCCAAAGGTGTCATTGGACATAAGAGGGCTCTATGGGAGGCTCGTTCCGCCGGAAAATGCCCCTACCCTCCAAGCAAGATATCGTGGGTTCGAGTCCCATCGCCCGCTCTTACTATAGCCATGAAGGACAAAAAGCTTTCCTGAGCCAAGTTGTTTATTACTGGGTTAAAAAAACAATCCCTTCGAACCCTCCTTTATACATTATCAGGGCCCGTGGCGCAGTGGTTAGCGCAGGCGACTCATAATCGCTTGGTCGCAGGTCCGACTCCTGCCGGGCCCACAATTCTCCGACCCGTTTAGGGGACGGAGAACGTCGCCGATATTTTCCTCGCCATTCTCAATATCGAGCTGAACAAACTGAAAACATGAGTTGTGCCGGCCTTTGAGCACACCCGTTGCAGCCAGAATCAGAGGTGCTTGGCAAATCCAGGCGACCGTTTCTGGCTAGCCCCAAAAACCAAACAGTCAGATCATTTTATCCCTGCACGAAATTATAGGGTATAGGCATCCTCCCCAAACTCTCCTTCATCAAGACCTTTTGTTTCGATCTCTTCAGGCACCCGCACGGGCGAGAAATGGTTCATGATCTTCAGAACGACCCAAGTGACCCCAAAGCCAAACCCCGCGGCGATGACCGCCGCCAATATCTGGACGCCAAACTGGCGAACATTCCCTTCAATCAAACCACTCACCTTGTTTACGGTCGCCATTGCAAAGACGCCTGTCAGGATGGTACCAAGGAGCCCGCCAACCCCATGACAAGCCCACACATCCAGGGCGTCGTCCCAACTCATTTTGGCCCGGAACTGGATGGCTGAATAGCATACGAAAGCGGCCAACACGCCGATGATTGCTGCTGCCCAGGGTTGTACATAACCAGCCGCAGGGGTGATGCAGGCCAGGCCCGCCACCGCACCCGTCAGGGCACCGGTCATGCTGGGTTTCCCCTCATGAATCCACGTGATAAGCAGCCAAGTGATCATGGCCAGCGAGCCGGCAACGTCCGTGTTGACGAAGGCAATGGCTGCCAGGCCATTGGCAGCCAGAGCGGAACCGCCATTGAAGCCAAACCAGCCAAACCACAATAGACCGGCCCCCAACGCAACATATGTGATATTGTGAGGCTGTGTTTTTTCACCCGGTTGTATCTTCCGTTTGCCGACGATGAAGACCGTAGCCAAGGCGGCAAACCCGGCACTGGTGTGCACGACTGTCCCACCTGCAAAATCGGCCACCCCCAACTTCGCCAGGAAACCACCGCCCCACACCCAGTGGACAAGCGGGATATAGATCAGGATGCTCCAAAAGATGAGGAAGATCAGGTAGCTCTTGAAATTCACCCGGTCGGCAAAGGCGCCGGTAATCAGGGCTGGGGTGATGATCGCGAACATCTCTTGGTAAACGAAGAACGCTAGCAAGGGGATCGTCTGGCCGCTCATCGGCGCGAACCCGACGCCATTCAACCCAAAATAACGCAGGTCGCCAATAACGCCGCCGAGGTCCTTGCCGAAGGCCAGGCTGAATCCGCCAAAGACCCAGATGGCAGTCACAATCCCCATCGAGATGAAACTTTGCATCATGATGGACAGCACGTTCTTGCGACGGACCAGGCCGCCATAAAAGAATGCCAAGCCAGGGGTCATCACAAACACCAGGGCTGAACTGATCAGTACCAATGCAGTTGCAGCAGGATCGATAGTTGTCATATTTTCTCCTCAACATGGAATCGTCACGATTTCATTATACGTTTGTGAAATCCGGCGCACATACATTAATTGATGTATGGTCCCTACCTGATATCAGTTATCCCCAGCCGTGCTACCCAGTTTCTGCCCGATGTGCTAATATAGTTTTCCATGAGCATAAATATCTTACTGGCCGAAGACCATAAAATCGTCCGGGAAGGGACGCGCCAGCTACTAGAACGTTTACCGGATATGATCATTGTTGGGGAGGCAGCTGATGGCCTTGAAGCAATTCATCTGGCGGTGGAGCTGCACCCGGACGTAGTGGTGCTGGACGTGCGTTTGCCAAAACTGAATGGGATCGAAGCCACCCGTATGATTGTCGCCCGCCTGCCCACAACTCGAATTTTGATACTTTCCGCCTACGATGATGATAATTACGTATTCCCACTTTTGGAAGCCGGTGCCAGTGGGTACCTGCTTAAAACTGCCAGCGGGGCGGAGTTAGCCGAAGCGATCCGCCGGGTGAGCGCGGGCGAAACCGCTCTTTCGCCGCGCATCACCGCCAAGCTCGTGGGTCATCTGGATAAGCGTGGCTCCCAGCGTGTTGCAGAACTGCCACAAAGGTTAACGAGGCGCGAGATGGAAGTCCTGCGGGCAGCCGCTTCCGGGCAACCCAACAAGGCCATTGCAGGTGTTCTAGCAATCAGTCCCCAGACTGTCCAGGTTCATTTGCGCAACATTTTTTCCAAGCTGGGAGTGGGCAACCGCTCCGAAGCGGTGGCTTACGCCATTCGGCATGGCTTTATCAGTTTCGAGGAAAACGATGAGTGATTATCCGATCAGTCCCGCTGTTCGCAACAGGAAAGAACAAACACTAGCCCGCCCGATCAGCCTGCGTGCCCAATTAATCTGGTCCTCCCTTTTTCCCCTGGGTTCGTTTGTCTTAATGGCCATCTTGGTGGTTATGGCAGCCTCCCACCAGTTGACCCTCGGCCAGGCGCTGCAGCGTGTTACCGCCCAGGTCCAGGCGGCTGCGGGAGAGCTGACTCTGGTTTTACCCTCAAGACAATCATCCATTGGGGGCAACAACTTGCCCGCCTTGACTACCGACCTTTCCACTCAGGGTATTAAACAATTCCTGGTTGATGCAACCGGCGAGGTCTTGGCAGATTCTGGGAAAGGAGATGGTCAGCTTGGACTGGAAAGACAGGTTCTCAGTGACCTAATCCAGGCTCAAAAACCGGCTAGTGTTCTGACCCAAATCATTCCCGGCGGAGATGAAACCATTGTCGCATATGCTCCGCTTCTAGGGCGTAATATGGGTTTGATCCTGGAGGAGCCGTGGAGAGCGGTCATGGCTCCAGCCTTCTATTACCAGGTAATCTTAATCGGGTTATTGATCCTTGGGACGATTTTTACTCTGTACATGTTGTCTCTGAGCGTCAGCCGGGTAACCGGTTCCATTGCGACGCTGGCGGATAATGCAACCCATGCGGTTCCCGGCAGCCTCTTTCGTCCCATGGTCGAGCAGGGTCCCAATGAGCTGCGCATATTGATCAAGGCATTCAACCAGATGGTCGTCCAGCTTGCCGAGCAACAGGCCAACCTGCGTCAGTATGCTCATAAAGCTCTACTCAGCCAGGAAGAGGAGCGCCGGCGGTTTTCCCATGAACTCCACGATGGAACCTTGCAGGACTTGATTGGGCTGGTACAGCGCGTGGAACTGTGTCGGAACGAACTGGAGGTTGACCCGCACCAGGCGCGGAGACGCCTCGACGAGCTTCAAAACCTGCTTGCTCAAACCCTGGGCGAGGTGCGCCGGATCAGTAACGCCCTGCGTCCATCAATCCTTGAGGACCTAGGCCTGGTGGTGGCATTGCATGCCCTGTGCAAAGACCTGGAACAGCAAATGCCATCCATCTGTTGTCGGTGTATTGTGACCGGCGAGGAGAAGCGCCTGTCCCCCGACCTCGAACTTGCTATTTTTCGCGTTATCCAGGAGGCCTTGGTGAACATCCGTAAACATGCCTACCAGGCAACCCAAGTGGATGTGGAAATGTCATTCGGGGAGGTTGATCTCTTTGCGCAAGTTCGTAATGACGGGACAGTCTTTCCCAACCCAGATATACGCTCACTGGTCCGGGAGGGGCATCTCGGCCTGGCTGGTATGTATGAGCGCGCCCGCCTTTTCAACGGTGATTTGAATATTACCTCCCATCCGGTTGAAGGGACAGTCATCAGGCTGCGCCTGCCCTATCCACCCGATTCTGTTCTCGCATGAGGAATAGAATATAGAACCGCTAGATTCAAAGTGCTATCCGCTGGTAGGTTAACTATTAACCAAACTGGATTAGAACCTGAATACGCTTGGTCGCAGGTCCGAACTCCTGCCGGGCCCACTTAAAAATAATTCCTCCGGGGATTTTTTAATTAATAACGAATTTTAACAAATCAATGTTAAAACACAAGTCTGGTCGCTTTTCCGACCGCTGATTAAAGCACCGAGTCTAATATTTCGATACAAACATACTTTTAGGTAGCTCAAACCGATATTTTTCTCAATGTTTTCAATGCTACCCACGCTTAATATTGTGGTGATTCTATTCAAACTACCTTTGACTAAAAATAATTTCATAAATATCATGTGAATGGTATACTCAGATGCACTTGTAAGGGTCTGCTCCGGCTTATTCATCCCTAATTTTGAAATAACCATTTTAATTATTAAAAAAGCAGAAGCGAATCCTTCTTCGACAAGCAAATAGGGAATGCTCAAGAAAATAAAACCTATTCAATTTCCCCACGCTGAATGAATTTGGTTGATACATTGTTTCTTGAATACCCAGGTAAATAAAGGTAGGATTATGAAAAAGTTCCGTTTCATATTTTTCTACTTTTTGTGTTTTAAGAGCCGGAATAGATATACTGGTAATTGCTAAGGTCTCAATTAGCGAGGAAATATGAAACCGCCCATATCTTCCGGAAAAAAACTGCGTGAAGCGCTTGCGCATGAAAAACCTCTACAAATCATTGGCACCATAAATGCTTATCACGCTCTCATGGCGGAGCGTACGGGTTACAAAGCCATCTACCTTTCTGGAGGCGGGGTTGCAGCCGGTTCTTTGGGTTTGCCGGATCTTGGAATTTCAACTCTCGACGATGTTCTGACCGATGTACGGCGAATCACTGACGTTTGTGGTCTGCCGCTCCTTGTTGATATTGATACTGGATTCGGCGGTGCTTTCAACATTGCCCGGACAATCAAGGCGCTTATCAAGTTCGGCGCCGCTGGATGTCACATTGAGGACCAGGTTGTTTCCAAACGTTGTGGACACCGTCCGGGCAAAGCCATTGTCCCGAAAGATGAAATGGTGGATCGGATTAAAGCCGCGGTGGACGCAAGGATTGATGAACAATTCGTGATCATGGCAAGGACGGATGCGCTGGCGGTGGAAGGATTGGAGGCTGCCATTGACAGGGCAGCAGCCTGTGTTGCAGCCGGCGCCGACATGATTTTCCCTGAAGCAGTCACCGATCTTTCCATGTACAAAAAATTTGTTGAGGCTGTTAAGGTGCCGGTGCTGGCAAATATAACGGAATTTGGCTCCACCCCTTTGTTCACAATCAAGGAACTTGATTCGGTTGGTGTCAGTCTCGTGTTATATCCATTGTCAGCTTTTCGCGCAATGAACAAAGCCGCTCTGACGGTCTACCAGGCAGTTCGCAAGGATGGAACACAAAAACAGGTAATAGACTTAATGCAGACTCGCGAGGAATTGTATGATTTTCTCGGATATCATAGCTATGAAAACAAGCTGGATGAGTTATTCTCAAAAGGAGCGAAAAAATAATGGAAACGAATCAGGCGACGGACCCCGGCTTTAAGCCTAAGAAATCAGTTGCACTCTCCGGTGTTACTGCAGGCAACACTGCCTTATGTTCGGTCGGTCGTTCCGGAAACGACCTGCATTATCGCGGTTATGACATCGTGGATATCGCAGATCAATGTGAATTCGAGGAAATTGCATACCTGCTGATCCATGAAAAATTGCCAACACGCTCCGAGTTGATCAACTACAAACGCAAACTTCGCTCTCTGCGCGGTTTACCCAACATCGTAAAAAATATTCTCGAACAAATTCCGGCAGCAGCTCACCCGATGGACGTCATGCGAACAGGGTGCTCCTCGCTGGGCGTCGTTCTTCCTGAAAAGGATGATCACAATCTCACGGGAGCCCGGGACATTGCCGACCAGTTAATGGCCTGTTTTCCTTCGATGCTGCTTTACTGGTACCATTTCAGCCATTCCGGTCGCCGCATCGACGTGGAAACCGATGATGATTCCATCGGTGCACATTTCCTGCATTTACTGCATGGGGATACACCTTCCGATCTTTGGGTCAAGTCCATGCACACTTCACTGATCCTATACGCGGAACACGAATTTAACGCTTCGACATTTACAGGGCGGGTCATTGCCAGCACAGGATCGGATATGTACTCAGCCGTCACCGGCGCAATCGGTGCTTTACGGGGACCGAAGCATGGCGGAGCCAACGAAGTCGCTCTGGACATCCAGAAACGCTACAAAAGCCCTGATGAAGCTGAATCTGACATACGCGCTCGCCTCGAAAAAAAGGAAGTCATTATCGGGTTTGGACACCCGGTTTACACGATTTCCGATCCACGCAACAAGATCATCAATGAAATATCCCGCCGCTTATCAAATGATATCGGCGATATGAAACAGTTTGAAATTGCTGAGCGGATTGCATTAGTGATGTGGGAAGCGAAAAAAATGTTCCCCAATCTCGACTGGTTCTCAGCCGTAGCCTACAATATGATGGGAATTCCGACTGCAATGTTCACTCCGATTTTCGTCATGGCAAGGATCACTGGCTGGGCGGCTCATATTATTGAACAGCGCATCGATAATAAAATCGTCCGCCCATCAGCCAATTATGTTGGGCCGGAAGATCAGATTTTTGTTCCAATCGAAAACAGGAAATAACATGGGTCCACAGATTTCCAATGATCGTCCCGACGCTGATAAGGTACTTGTTGATATCGCGAAATATACTCACGAATATAAAATCAAATCGAAAGAAGCCTATGAAACGGCGAGGAACTGCCTGGTCGATACGCTTGGTTGTGGACTGGAAGCGCTTTCATATCCTGCTTGCACAAAGCTTCTGGGTCCGATTGTGCCCGGCACAATAACACCCAATGGCGCTAAAGTCCCAGGAACGCAGTATCAGTTGGATCCGGTTCAGGCGGCTTTCAATATAGGTATTATGATCCGCTGGCTGGATTTCAATGACACCTGGCTTGCGGCGGAATGGGGGCATCCATCCGACAATCTGGGCGGCATCCTTGCAACAGCCGATTGGATTTCCAGAAACAAAGTGGCGGCGGGAAAACCTCCCCTGACAATGAAAACCGTTCTGGAAGGGATGATCAAAGCCCATGAGATTCAGGGAGTCCTGGCGCTTGAAAATTCGTTTAATCGAATCGGACTAGACCATGTTCTTCTGGTTAAGGTGGCGTCGACCGCAGTTTGCACATGGCTGCTTGGCGGCACCCCTGACGAAACGATCAATGCACTCTCCCAGGCGTTTGTTGATGGCAGTCCCCTGCGTACCTATCGTCACGCTCCGAACACCGGATCCCGCAAAAGCTGGGCGGCAGGCGATGCCACGAGTTCGAGCCGTTCGTTTGGCACTTTTATCCCTTAAAGGAGAAATGGGCTATCCTTCATGTCTTACCGCCAGGGAATGGGGATTCTATGACGTCCTTTATAAGGGGCAGGAATTCAAGTTCCAACGTCCCTATGGCAGTTATGTCATGGAGAACATACTATTCAAAATCTCCTTCCCTGCTGAGTTTCATGCCCAAACGGCCGTTGAATGTGCGATTAAACTGTATCCAGAGGTTCATGATCGCCTGGACAAAATTGAAAAAGTTACTATTCGCACCCATGAATCGGCGATCCGTATTATTGATAAAAAAGGAACGTTACATAATCCCGCTGACCGGGATCACTGCATCCAGTATATGACGGCGATTGGCATGATCTTCGGCAATCTCACCGCTGCCCATTATGAAGATAATGCAGCATCAGACCCGCGCATTGACGCCCTTCGTGAAAAAATGGTGATCAGTGAAGACAAGCAGTTTTCGGCGGACTATCTCTCCCCGCAGAAGCGTTCAATCGCGAATGCCGTTCAGGTTTTCTTTAGTGACGGAAATAAAACTGACGAAGTTGTTGTGGAATATCCCATTGGTCACCGCAGACGGCGCGCCGAAGGGATTCCTGGGTTGATAGAGAAGTTCAAGACCAATCTGGCTCGACGCTTTCCGGAAAAACAGCAGAAAGCAATTCTAGATGTTTCTCTAGATCAGGAAAAACTGGAAGACATACCGGTCAACGAATATGTTGATCTATACGTGATCTAAAATCCGTTCAAAGAGAAATACCCGGTTTGACCGGGTATTTATTATTTTTAAATACTGTCATCAATCACTAACGCGTCGAGATACTGGAGTTTTAGTATTCGAATATCCCCTTGAGCTGAAAAGCATTTTGCAGTAAAGCCTTCGAGTGATTACTTCAACTGCTCCGCCAACCCCTCGTAAAAATCCAGTGAGCCGGGATTGATCAGCGCATCCCGGTTGGTGACCGCCCGCCCATTGAGAATGTTGGTCACCGAACTCTCCACCTTTTTCATGTTCATCGTGTACGGGATATCCGGCGCCTCGATGATCAGGGCCGGCACATGGTGCGGGGAGGCGTTATCGCGCAGGGTTTTGCGGATCTTATCTTTGAGCCCATCCGTCAGTACCTGCCCCGCTGCCAGAACGACGAACAGGATCACACGCTGGTCGCCCCCGTGGTCTTGTCCAATGGCGAGGCTGTCAGCCAGTTCCGGCAGTTTCTCCATCTGGGTGTAGATCTCCGCTGTACCGATTCGCACGCCCGATGGTTTTAGCACTGCATCCGAGCGCCCGTAGAACGTGACCCCGCCTGTGTCACCGTGCATCAGAACATAGTCGCCGTGCCTCCAGACCCCGGGGAAAACGTCGAAGTAGGCGTGGTGATATTTCGCGCCATCCGGGTCGTTCCAGAAATATAAAGGCATGGAGGGGGCGGGTTTTTCACAAACCAGTTCGCCTTGTTCATCATAAATCGGCTTTCCAGAATCATCATAAGCCTTGATTTTCATTCCCAGCGCGGGGCCTTGCAATTCGCCCGCATAAACCGGTAAGATCGGGTTGCCTGCCGCGAAGCAGCCGTTGATGTCTGTTCCGCCTGAAATCGAATTGAGGTGCAGGTCGCTTTTGATGGCGCTGTAGACGTACTCGAACCCATCCACCGAGAGTGTGGAACCGGTCTGCGAGATTTCGCGCAGGCTCTGCAAGTTGAAGCGGCTCGGCATCTCGCCTTCCTTTTTTAAATAGTGGATATAGCTTGCGCTGCATCCAAACACCGTCACTTTTTCATCTTCGATCAACTTCCACATCGCTCCGGTATCGGGGAAATTCGGACTGCCGTCGTATAGAACGATTGTCGCCCCGACCGCTAGCGAACTGATCAGCCAGTTCCACATCATCCAACTGCAGGATGTAATGTAAAAAATTGTGTCCTCACGCCGCAGGTCGGTGTGCAGAATCAAGTCCTTCAATTGATTGATGAGCACGCCGCCCGAGCCTTGCACCATGCACTTTGGTTTACCCGTTGTCCCCGACGAGAACATGATGTATTGTGGATGGTCAAACGGAACCTGGGTAAACTCGATTTCGAGATTGGGTTCCTGAGCTATAAAATCCGCGTAATGAACCGCGTTGGGTATTGGGGAAATGTCCGCCCGATCGAGGATGTAAGACACAACGATGGTTTTTTGCAGCGACGGGATCTTGCGTGCCACCTCCGCGGCATTTGCCACCGTTTCGATTGTTTTTCCCTTGTAGTAGTATCCGTCGGCCGTGATGAGCACCTTTGGTTCGACCTGTCCCAGGCGTTCGAGCGCAGCTTGCGCACCAATATCTGTTGCACAGGACGACCAGATAGCCCCAAGACTGGATGCGGCAAGCATCCCGATTACGGTTTCCATCGTGTTGGGCATATACCCCACCACCCTGTCTCCCACACGGATGCCTGTTTCGCGCAGCGGTTTCGCCAGCCGCGCGACGGCATCGTACAACTCCGCATAGGTCATTTGCGCTGATCTTTGAGTCTCGCCCCTGAAGATGAGTGCTGTCCGGTCATCCCTGTAACGGAGCAGGTTCTCGGAAAAGTTCAGCCGCGCCCCTGGGAACCACTTGGCGCCGGGGAACACGGAAAGATCATCCACAACGGTATCAAAGAGGTGACTGGATTTGATCCCAGCAAAGTCCCACATATCCGCCCAAAAATCAGGGATAGCCTCCACCGACCACTGGTACAGCTCCGCGTAAGATTTGAAATCCTTTTGATGACGCCGGTTAACCATTTTAATAAATTGTGTGATGTTTGCCTTATCCTTGCGTTCATTGGATGGAATCCAGAGTGGCGTGCGCATACCATGCTCCTTGATTTCTTCTCTATGCGTTTGGGATAATGTCTTCTATCGGTTTCTTCGTATCAATCAACAAATATCATCGCTTTTCCATGGATGATTCAGGAGGGATCACCGCCTTGATTTCCTGACTGCGTAGAATTTTAATATCAGATTAATTTATTAAACCTGTGAGGCTTCTTCTTGGATGAAATGGTTTGTTTTATTAAATGTGGGATCAAGCTGCCCTACCTGGGAATTACCAATAATGCGGCGACGGGAATATGTGTTGCCTTGTATCAACATTGCGAAAAAGATATTAAACTCAGCCTGAGTAATAGCGGTATGTGGGGGATGGTTTTTTTCTATGGATGAGGTTTCTGTACACGGGATCGGATTGCTTTTCAATTATACGTCTGATGCAATGGCGTTGCATATGTTGCCGGGGAAGGGGCAACCAAATTGTAAAACCACTGTATGGGATTCGAAAAATAAATAAATTTACAGTGTAGGTGGATATACCGGAAACTTATGTAAGGTTACATTTGTTAGTAATATTTTCTTCGTAACCCCTTGGGTGGAGGTCCGACTCCTGCCGGGTTCATCTAATATAAAAAATCCCCACAAGGAGATTTATTATTTTACCTGCCGCAGGATTTTGGCATCCTGGTCCGTGTGGAATTCATAAATATCCGCTCCCGCTTGGACACGGACGCGAAAACCGGGTGTGATCACCTGGGCACACATTTCGCCTATCGCTGGCAGCCCCAGGCAGGCGTCCGGCCAGTCGACAGGGACCACTTCCACAAGAGTTATCGATAAAGGATCTGCGCCCAGGTTTGCGGCCAAGGTCGCTCGAACAACTTCAAATGCGTGCTGGTCGGCCGGAAGTGGCATAAAGATCTCGGGTGTGGTGGTTGGCGTTGCAACAGGTTGGCTGGGGGTGAATGTACCACAAGCTGATAACCCGATTAGAAATATCAATACAAGCATGCATAGTTTTCTATTCAAGGCTATCCTCCTTATAGAAGTATTGCATTGAGAACTGCCAGGGTTTCCTCGGGTGAGGCACTTTTACACATAAATTCAGCACCAACCGCATGAGCAGCCGTAGCATCTTCTGGATTCAAACTAAGCAGTACGATCTTTAAGTCCGGATAGGTGTTCCGGAGCAGCACACAAGTTTCAGGTCCCGGGACGCCATGAATGAAAAAGTAATCTTACCCCCATTTTTAATTTATTTCGAAACATTTCCACTTTGAATCGAGTATTAATCCAATTAGTGAAAATGTATTGACTTTCACTATTGGGGTCAAGCATCTCACTTCCCTTGCAGTCAGCGGGCTGAGCGATGTTGGAATGGGTTCCCTCACCACCACCGGGCTCGCAATAAAAATGAGTGGGGCTGATCAGGTTAAGATGGACCAGCTTACTGCTGATACCACTGATATTAATGTCAGCGGGTTGGGGAATGTTGAACTTGCCGGGCAAGTTTCGCAGGCAACATAAATATCTCCGGTGCCGGCAATGTGAACGCACCCGACCTAAAGATTCAGACTGCCCATGTCACCATCCCAGGCTTGGGCAACGCCATTTTGTGGGTTACAGATAGTGTGACCGGCAATATTAGCGGGGGAGGAAATGTCTCATACTACGGCAGTCCCCAGACCAGCATTCAGACCACGGGGCTGGGGGTCTTCAAAGCCTTGGGAAGCAAATAAATACATTTCTTAATAAAACCTGTCCACTCGGATAGCTGCATACTCCCCCATTGACAGGGGGAGTTTTACTTGAAGGATGCTATTCTTGGACGAAAGGAGAAACCACCATGCTGCCTCTTGCCTCGATTAACTCGCACGAAGCCATTCAAGAGCGTATCGCCTCAGGACGGGTCCCCCGCTTTGGTCCCATGTTGATGCTTTTTGCGCGCTCGGCTTTCATTTTACTTGCACAAGGAATCACCTTCCTGCTTTTCTTGCAACTTAAAATCCCAAATGCCGCGGTTGTCATCCGTAATTGGTGGCCGGTATACGGCACTCTTGTTGATCTAGGCTGCCTGGGCCTTCTAGTTTGGCTGACAAGGCGCGAAGGAATTCGCTTGTTCGACCTGGTTGGACTGGTGAAAAGCAAGCTCAAGACCGAGATTCCTCTCGGGTTGGGACTGTTTATTGTTATAGCCCCAATTACTATCTTTGGTGGCGGGATGTTAGCCAAACTGATCACTTACGGCACGATCAATCCGGAATTTCCCGAATACACGTTCATGCGCGCACTTCCGCTGTTCGCGTTGCTTTATGCCCGGATTCTCTGGTGGCCGATCTGGTCTGCCACCGAAGAAATGACATATAACGGCTATGCTCTACCGCGTCTGCTTGTTATGACCAAATCGCGCTGGTTATCGGTCGCAATCGTCTCGTTCTTCTTTGCAATCCAACACAGCTTCCTCATGCTGGCGGGTTTCAAGTTCGGGATATATATGTTCCTCGCCTTTCTCCCGCTTTCAATCGCGATGACGCTGGTTTATTTGCGCATCCGTCGGCTGCCACCGCTTATCATCGCACATTGGTTGATGGATTTGTCAAATGTTTTATTTTTATATCAAGTGGGATGAGGAGAAATAATGGTTCGCAAAATACTCATCACCGGCGTCAATCTAAATAGGTGCCCCCGCCTCTGGTCAGGGATAGCCCTAGCCAGTCGGATAGGTAAAAACCAATCTTCCGGTAGGGTCGATTTTTCCGTGGGCATCCTATAATCCGAAATGAAGATAATCCGGATTTATTAAAAGGAGTTGCCGATGAAAACCAAATACGATAATATTTTTTTGGGGATCCTGCTGATCCTGGCGGCTGGTTTGACCCTGGCCCAGCAAAAAGGTTGGATTGAAACCTTCTCCACGCAGTTCTGGATGATCGCCTTTGGGGCGGCTGGTTTGATCTTTTTCATCCGTTATCTGCTTGCAGGAGTTCGATTTTGGGGATGGCTTTTCCCGGCTTGTATTTTTACCCACCGCCTGGGCGCGTGTTCCAGCAATGATTGCAGGTATTGTCGCCATTGTTCTCCTGGCGATTGGCTCGCTTACCGAATTCGGATTGATGGCCGTTCTGATTGTTGCCGGAGTTGTATTTATCTTCTTCGGTCTACGCCCCAGGCAGGAAACCAACACAAATTAAAATTTTAAGAGTACAGCCTGCGCTAGCAGGCTGTACTCTGTCTCTATTCAGATTGACTTCAAACCCGACAAGTCCTTCGCAGGTCGAAGGACTTTTGATTCCTGCTCAATGAAGAACACAGATGGCTTGGTTCCCTGTTCCTCCAGCCTGGGCTTGGCCTGGCCACTTGCTACGAGCATGGATACCTCGGACTTGGGATCGTCTGGATCGCCAAAGACTCAGGCCTCCGCTGGGCAGGTCACCACGCAAGCGGGTAATTTGCCTTCTCGCAACCTTGGGGCGCAGAAAGGTACACTTTTCTATCGCGTCCCTTTGGGTGCTCCCCCAACCTCTTTTCCTCGAACTCAGTGAGAGGATCATGATAAAATATTCGTCCTTCAACAAGATGCCTTCCCATATAAATGCCAAAATTTCTCTTCCCGGGCATCTCCCAGGCACATGAATAGGATTCTCATATCGATATAATATCGGTTATACTTTGCTGGCATGACAGGATATTACCAGTTAATAATTCTTATTGGGGGATTAATTATGCAACGGTCACAGGACCTCTTGAAAAAGTAACGTGGAACGTGGTTGCGAGTTCATTATTAAATATGACAACTATCGATTTTGCTGCGCAGGACTTCAATTGACATTTAGATATTTTTATCCTTAAGGTTATCGACATTTTCTTATTTTCAGGCTCACATATTTATTAAGCCCATGAACTCCAATTAAAAATGGTGACACCCTTCCTTTCGTCCAAGTTTTTCATTCCGAAACCTCGCAAGGAGCTTGTCCGGCGGGATCATTTATTTGATCTGCTCAACGAGGGTATCCAGGGCAAACTAATCCTGGTTTCAGCTCCAGCCGGTTATGGAAAAACCACATTAATCTCTTCCTGGTTGGTAAACAAAAAGCATCCAGTAGCCTGGGTTTCGATGGATCCAGGTGATAACGAATATTTTCGCTTTTTCAGTTACTTGCTGGAGGCACTTCACCAACAAGATCTTAAGGTGGGAAAGACTGTTTTGCAGATGCTCCAATCTCCAATGCCTCCATCACAGGATATATTTGTTGAATTATTCCTGAAAGATATTTCATCTATAACTCATGATTGCATTTTAGTGATAGATGATTACCACCTGATCAACAATTCCGAAATTCACTCAGATTTTTCCAAAATTATCGAAAGCTCCCCCAAAGAACTGCATTTCATCATCTCTAGCCGCACAGAACTCCCGTTTTCTGTGTCAAGATTAAGAGCCAGCGACGAACTTGTAGAGTTGACCCAAAGAGAACTCAGCTTGACCTTCGATGAGAGTACCATGTATATGAATACGGTAATGAAGGCTGGTTTGCAACCAGTGGACATCGCCGTTTTACAGGATCGCACTGAGGGCTGGCTGGTCGGGATGCAGTTGGTGGCATTAACCCTGCGCGGCCAAGCAGACCCGGTTAGTTTTATCTATTCGTTAAAGGGTGACAACCGGTTTATTGGTGATTATCTGGTGGATGAAGTCATGTCTCACATCCCGGCAGATTTACAGGACTTTCTCCTGCGCACGTCAGTTTTAACCAGGATGGAAGCATCTCTCTGCAATTATGTCCTGGAAATTGAGAACAGCCATGAAATCCTGGAGTCAATCGACAAACGTCGTTTGTTTATTATTCCCCTGGATGACAAGCGCAAATGGTTTCGCTATCACCATTTGTTTGTAGAAATGTTGTATGCCCGGTTGCAGCGAAAATCCCCGGAATTGATAACTACTCTATTTCAACGTGCCAGTGCCTGGCATGCCCGGCAGGGTTTAAAAGAGGATGCGGTCAATTATGCGTTGGAGGGAAATGACTATCCCCAAGCCGTGAATCTCATTAATGAAATTGGATTGCCTCTCCTCTCACATGGCGGGTGGAATCAATTGCTGAATTGGTATGACCGGATACCGGCTGCCCTGTTTCATAATCAACCTGATTTATGGTCGACCTATTTTTTGACTTTGATCAATGCCGGATTTATTTCTGACGCAGCCAATAAATTGAAAGAATTATCTTTACCGGATTTAAAGTTTCAAAGTCCTTCAGGTGAAGTCTCTAGCAGGCAAAGAGGAGAACTGGCGGCTTATCAGGGAGTTGTCATTTTACACAGCAAAGCTGATCCTTCGGAAGCCAAAGAATATCTTCTAGAAGCATGCAAATGTTTATCCACTGATGAAACTCCTAAAAGAACCTTTGCTGTCTTCAATTACGGGGTCAGTTGTTTTTTGCTTGGGGAGATTAACGAAGCCCGGGAAATGTTCGAGAAATCCATTTCGTGGGGGGTAAGGGATGATTTCCCGCTGGCCAGGGTGATGGGAACCAGTTATCTTGCGGAAACCATGGCCGTGACAGGGAAGCTTCAGAAAGCTGATAGACTTTTTAAAGAAACAGTTCGATATGTAAATGAAGTCGGCTTGCAGCAGGGAGCGGTTTTTTCCAAGGCTAATCTTGGTATGGGCATTCTATATTATGAGTGGAACAAGTTGGATGAAGCCGTGCAATTCCTTAATGAGGGTCTCCGTCTGGCTGAGCAGGGCGGATACCTTAACCAGCTTCTACTTGGCTGCTCCACTTTGGCGCGTATCCAGAATATGCAGGGAGACCTGGAAGGTGTGCAGGCGACAATTCAACGAGCCAGGAGGATGGCGGAAAAATACGGGGACCCTCCGCTGCCGGTCATGTATATCAGGGCTCTTGAAGCTGATATTGCCCTGCAGCAGGGTGATCTTTTTATTGTCAACAACTGGGTTTCTGCGTTGCGCGGCATTCCTCATCGCGCGGTGAACCTATTCTCACAATATGAACAAATAATCCATGCGCGTGTTTTGGCTGCCAGGGAAGATTACTCCTCCATGAGCGAATTGATCCGGCCTTGGTGGGATGTCGCCCTTCGGCAGGGGCGTATCAAAGATGCAATTACGTTCGAAGTGCTCATGGCAAAATGCCTTTTCTTGAGCGGGGAACCATTGCCGGCCATGGCGATCCTTCAGGAAGCTCTTTATAAAGCAGAACCCGATCATTTCGTGCGGACTTTTCTCGACGAAGGCGGCGTGGTCATTTCAATGATCAAGCAGATGCTGGCCAATGGCGGAGACCCAAAACCAAATTCCGAAGAGTGTTCGGGTGATTACCTGTATTTTTTGCTGGACGAAGTAGCCAGGGATACCCTGAAAGCTTCCACCAGCCGACCCCTTTCAAAGAGTTTGGAGGGGTCGGAGCCTCTGACCGATCACGAATTGAACATACTGCACTTGCTGGAAGCCGGCTATCCTAACAAACAGATCGCACAGGAATTGAATATCAGCCTGAACACGGTTAAATATCATCTGAAAAATATTTTTGGGAAGCTGGGGGTGGTGAACAGGACCCAGGCAGCCAGGATTATCAGAAAAGAAGAACAATAGAGTTATTCTTTGGTTTGTGAAAGACTACACTTAACCCACCCGAAAGGGTGGGTTAATCTTTCCTGCAACCTAATAATATATAAGCAGGAAAACTTTTTCAGATCATGCTGGATGCACGCCCTGCCTGAGATACCTTCCGGATCATGGTTCAAAACTAGGCGTGCGGAATTTTTTTTCACGACGGTTGTGAAATATTCAACAAGGAGGTTCACCGGGAAAAAATATAAAATATCCATAACACCTTAATAATAAGGCCCAGAAATGTTTATACAACACAAAACTGTCATGTCGAGAAGGAGATGATAGAAATGGAACATAACGTAAAGAAATCAAAAATCACCCGGCGAACGTTCTTGAAACTGTCGGCGTCGGTGGCTGCGGTTGCGGCGGCGGGAAACCTGCTGTCCAAGACCCGTGGCACCAGCCTGGTCACAAGAGCCAAAGCCGCTGGTTTATCGGCAACGGATGCCTGGTATCCGGGCCTCTGCAAAATGTGCATGCAGGGCGACTGCCAGACCCGCGTCCATGTAGTCGATGGCGTGGTGATAAAGGTTGAAGGCGAACCTCGAGCAGTCCAGAATGTAGGCACACTTTGCCCACGCGGTAACTCCGCCATTATGCAGATGTACAACCCCTGGCGGGTCAAGTCACCCCTCAAGCGGACAAATACTGCCAAGGGCTTGAATGTGGATCCCGGCTTTGTTGAAATCACCTGGGATGAAGCCCTCAAGACGGTTGCTGACCGTTTAAATAAAAACCTGGATGATACCCGCAAGGTCGCGTTCGTAAGCGGTTTCGGCGTGAACAGCCTTTTCCTGGGCAACTTCGAAAGCGCTTATGGCACTCCCACCGATACGCCTTCGCGCGGCTCGGCTTGCGCTTACCACCTGGGTGGCTACATGGTCAACCAGAGCGGTCCCGACAATGTACCGGAGATCGAAAAGACTGAGTACATGCTTAACATCGGCCGGACGTTGGGTCCAAACATCGCCGTCTCCTCGGTTGGGACTCGCCACACAATGGATGCCCTGGTCAATCGCGGCGTCAAGATCGTGAATGTGGATCCCCGCTGTGGCCCGGAAGCCTCCAAGATGGATTGGCTGCCCATCCGCCCCGGCACCGAACTTGCCTTCATGCTGGGCATCCTTCACACCATCCTGTATGAGATCAAGACTTATGATGTCTGGTTCGTCAAGACCCGCACCAATGCTCCTTACCTGATCGGCCCCGACGGCGAATATGTACGCGATCCAGTGTCCAAGAAGCCGCTCATGTGGAACACCAAGTTGGGCAAACCTGTCCCATTTGATGACCCCGACACCACGAACCTGGCCCTTGAAGGTATGTACGATGCCAATGGCGTTCTCGCCTATCCAGCCTTCCAGTTGATCAAGAACCAGATGGAAACCTACACTGCGGAGTGGCAGGAACCCATCTCTACTGTTCCCGCAGCGAAGGTTCGCGAAATCGCCAATGACCTAATCAAACATGCACACATCGGCGAGACGGTTGTTATCGATGGCGTCACCATGCCCTTCAGGCCGGTCAGCATCCAGTACGAAAAAGGCGCCTATGCTCACCCGATCGAAGGTCCCTGGGGCGACTTCACCGGGAAGATCATTTGCGAACTGCTTGGATGTATCGAAGTCCCTGGTGGTCAGAGCGGTAACTCACAGCCTAGCGCTAACTGGCTGAAGCCGGATGTAGATGGCGTGCGTAACCCCGCCGGCGAAGGTGGGACGGATTATTACGGTTATAAATGGTCCTGGCCTCTGTCCTTTGCCGACTTGCGCCAGTACTACCCCGTTTCCCATACCCTCATTTGGGGTCTTGCCAAGAACATCGTCGATCCGGTCAAGTACAATTCCGACTTTACGTTGGATATGCTGGTTACCGCTGGTGGTGGTCCTGTCCGCTCCAGCTTCGATCGGGCTCTGTTCGAGAAAGCCTGGTCCACGGTACCCTTCCACGCGGCCTTCGCCCTGACCTACGATGAAAACGTCGTGCTCGCTGATATTGTCCTGCCGGATGTCGCCTTCCTCGAAAAGGACGGTCGCTATGGTGGCAGCAGTGCACCCCCCGGACACAAAGTCAATGTCGATGCCACCCGCGGAGCTTACTTCTTCCTCTTCCGCGACGCCTCCGCCATCAAGCCCGTTTACAATGGTCGCAATGTGGACCAAACTTTACTTGATCTGGCTGAGGTTGCAGGTACTTTGACCGGTAAAACGGGTCTCATCAGCAAGGTCAATGGCTCATTGGCTAAGTTCCCTCTAGATGCCACCAAGAAATTCACCTTGCGCGAGTATTCTGAAGCCATTCTCAAGCAGAACTTTGGCGGAGACAAGAAACTTTCCGACATTAACGATGCGAATGGCCCGATCATGAAATACAACACCCGTGGCGCCAAGAACTACAACTATTCATACTTCCCCAACAACAAGACCCGCCACCCGATGTATTTCATTCAGCTGCCGCGCGCGGCTGCCAGGTTGAAGGAAAACCTTCAGAAGGCTGGCCTTCCGGGTATCCCCGGCTGGGACAACCAGGATGAGTATTGGGCAGCCTATTCGCCGATCCCATACTGGTACCCATGCAAGGAATTCAATGCACCCGCGGATTACGATCTGTGGGCAATCAACTGGAAGACACCCATGGGTCCATTCTTCTGCGGCGACACCTACGGGAACGTCTGGCTGCATGAAACCATGAAGACCTGGGATCCTTATGAGTACGCAGTGTGGATCAATACCGCCACTGCTGCCAAGAAAGGCATCAAGAACGGCGATGTCATTGTGATCGAGTCGCGCTGGGGTAAGACACAAGCCCCTGCCAAGGTGACCGAGCTGATCCACCCGGATGTGATTGGTTTCCCGGCTGGGCACGGTGCGTCGTCATCCATGGCGAACCCCATCACGGCCGAAGGCGGATACTTCAATGCCCTGTGCAACCTGGACGAAAACAATTTGGCTGTCGATCCTTTGACGGCCCAGGTTGAAGAGGGTCCCGCCGTGAAAGTTTACAAGGCATAGGAGGTGAGATCATGAAATACGGAATGGTAATCGATCTACGCAGATGCGTAGGCTGTAACGCCTGCACAATCGCCTGCAAACAGCAGAATGGTACGCCCCCCACGATTTTCTATTCGCACACAAGCATCACCGAAGTGGGAACTTACCCGAATGCCAGGCAAACACCCCTGCCGGTTCTCTGTAACCATTGCACCGACGCTCCCTGCGTTGACGTCTGCCCGACGGGTGCAAGCGCGAAACAGGCCAACGGCATTGTCACCATCGATGCGAACAAATGCATCGGCTGCCGCTATTGCATGGTTGCCTGCCCTTACAACGTGCGCCAGTTCATCGGCTCCGCACCAGCAGGCTACTATCCTGATAAAGGGTTGACCTCTTACGAAACGGTCGCCTATGCCACTCACCAGGTTGGGACGGTTGAGAAGTGCAACTTCTGCGCCCCCCGTGTGGCTGCAGGGCAGCTCCCGGCTTGTGTGTTGACGTGCCCGGGACAAGCGAGATTCTTTGGCGACCTGGATGACCCAAGCAGCGAAGTTTCACTGCTGATCATGCAGCACAATGCCAAACCTCTCAATCCCGAAGCCGGGACCCAGCCGAATGTTTACTATATCGGCTAAAGGAGCATGAACATGGCAACTGAAGTTAAAACACAACGAAAGTCTAATGGCATCGCCTGGCTGGTTGGGATGGTTGTCCTCGTGGTGATCGGTGCGATCGCCTGGGGCACTCAACTGAGCAAGGGTATGTCCGTCCTGGGGATCAACCAGATCATCACCTGGGGCCTTTACATCGCGGCTTTCTTTGCCCTGGTGGGCCTGGCAAGCGGTTTGCTGATCCTGGCTGTTCTCTCGGACCTGGGTGTCGTCAAGGGCTTAGAGTCCGCACGACGGAACCTATTGATCGGCGCAATCGCAAGCTACATTGCCGGCGGGTTCATGATCCTGATGGATATCGGCAAGCCGGAGCGTGTGCTGAACATGGTCTTCAGTGCGCAATTCAGCAGCCCCTTCGTCTGGGACTTTTTCAGCCTGGCGCTGGGTGTGATCATGGGAGTCATCCTGCTGCTTGTCTCCTCGCAAGCGAAAGTGGTGTCCGTGATCGCTGGTATCGTGGCGGGAGTGGTCGTAATCTTCGAAGGCTGGATCCTGAGCATGAGTGCTGGTTCCCCCCTGTGGTCGGGTGGAATCATGCCAGCGGTCTTCATTGTTGAAGGACTGCTGCTGGCTTTGGGAGTATCCCTCATTGCCAAGCCTGCCTCCGGTGCGCTACGCTCCCTGACAGCGCTCCTCCTGCCGATCCTCTTCCTGCTGAATGTATTTGAATTCGGGGCCTTGCTGTATGCCGGCGATACAGACGACCGGTTTGCCACAGGCGCGCTGCTGTCCAGTCCGCTGTTCTGGCTAGCCGTGGTCCTGGGGATCGTTGTTCCCTTTGTACTGCTGCTTGTTGCGGGCAAGAACCGAATTGCAGTGATCATCTCCGGCGTCCTGGTGGTACTCGGCGTATTCGTCGCAAAATTACTGATCATCGTTGCTGGACAATCCATCACCCTGGTGCTGGGAACGGCAACGTATACCCCCTCCCTCGTCGAATTCGGTGGAGTGATCGGGATGATCGGGCTGGCCGGGCTGCTGTTCCTGCTCGGAACCCGCTTTTTGCCCCAAAAGAAGGCGTAAGTTAAGCTAAGCGTCTTCGTCCTGTGATCAGGTAACCCAGGGAGGTATCTCTCACATAAAGATTGACGAGGGATACACCCCGTAAGACCTGTGGTTCATTGGCAGAATCTTGAAGCTTCCACTACAAGGGGGCATGCCAATGAACCCACAGGACAAATTTTGCCCGAAGATCGAGTATCCCAAAACGCATGATCTTGCATTGGCAGCATGGGTATCCCGGGCTGATGGCAGATTTAACGATGGTAATACCCCCCGTTTAGTGATATATTGGGCAAACTCAAAATTCCAAGGAGACTCAAATGAATAAAACTAAACTGGGTGTGAAAGAACTTGCCGATTTGGCCCGGGCGAGAGCAGCGTTCAGTTCATTTCTAACGGTCCACTTAAATGTGCTGCCCGATGAAAAATTCGTAAAGCAGATGCGTCGCAAAGAGATCAGTTCCATGCTGGAGCTGCTGCCGAAGGATGAATCTGTTAATGAGGAAATTTCCAGCGGCGCTTCCTTGATGTCCAAATTCCTTAAAGAGACCTCCAAGGATACTCCAGCAGAGCTTTCACAGAAATTAGGTGTCGATCGCACCAGGTTATATCGCGGCCTTGCGCCTACCTATGGTCCTCCGCCTCCTTACGAGATGGTTTGGAGCCAGAAGTGGCAGGATGTAGCCTTACTGCAAGCCCTGGCTGCCCTTTACCGTGAAAATGGTCTGGCACAGTCCACTGAAATTATTGACCGGATGGATTATCTGGGTGTGGAATTGGAATTCATTCACGCTCTTTCAGTGCGTGAAACAGATGCCTGGGATGCCGGGAAAATGGAAAAAGCCAGTTCTCTATATGTTGACCAACGAAAGTTCTTCCAGGAGCATCTTGAATCCTGGGTGGCAGGTTTTGTTGAAAAAGCAATGGAATTCGTTAAAACAGATTTTTATCGTGGTCACCTGCTCATGCTGCAAGGTTTCATTAAGGAGCAGGCAGGGATTTTTTCAACGATCTCTTCCACGCCCAAAAAATGACTGGTGATTAAATAGATCGCTGCAAAAAATGAAATAAAGTATTACCCAAGTCAGGCAGGAGGTTGGACTTGTCACTTCCCATGGTTAAAGTCTCTCCGCTTCAGGCAGGTCTTGTGCTTGGATTTGGGTCTGCACTTGTTCAGGCTTATTTCAAGGTCATTCCCCCCCTTGCGTACGGGGTCTGCATGGTCTGTCATCCAAAGGATTTGTTCAATTGGATGGCTGATCATCTCCTGCACCTAAACTGGGGCTACAGCTTGGCTTCGACCAATTGGCCGCTGCTTACCGTGGTGGGGGTTGTCCTTGGCGCTTTGGTGGCTGCCTATCAACACGGTGAGCTCCATTTGCGATCAGCACGCCAGCCTTTGTTTTACTTTATCAATGGGTTTCTGATGATCAATTTCGGCTTGATCCTCGGTGCTTGTCCCATCCGGATCGTTCTGCTCAGCGCATATGGGAATTGGCTTGGCATTATTGGCTGGGTCTGCGTTGTGATCGGTGTCCTGGTTGGTACCTGGGCATTGCGGTGGGTTGCAGCGCGAACCGTCGAACGGAGTGAACTGGCATGATCGCCTCCATCGCAACCTTGATCCTGGGATTTGTGATCGGTTATCTTGGGCAGCGCTCCCGCTTATGTTTTGTATCGGGCTATCGCGATTACATGCTTACACATGACACAACTCTTTTAAAGGGGGTGGGAGGCGCCTTCATCGGTGCCCTGGGTGGTTTCATCCTTTTCAGCCTTCTCGGGAGTAGTATTCTGGGATTTCCGATGGTCCTCCAGACCTCGATGCTGACCCGTTCGGCATTGATCATCACGATTGTATCGGCTTTGGGAGTTGGAATTGTGGGGGCACTTTCAGGTGGTTGCCCCTACCGCATGCATGTTTTAGCCGCAGAGGGAAAAAAGACTTACTGGGTCTACTTGTTGGGTTTCTACGCAGGATTAATATTCTACAACGTGGCCACTGTACATTTTATGAATATGATCAAAATTGCTCTCAAATGATCATGGTGTTCAAGCAAGATTGCATAATACTTTTCGGTAAACGATCATTACTGAGGCTTTAATAAATTGATGGAATTGGTCGAATCAGGTAACAGCCTGGTTAGGAATAGTGATGAAGTTTATACGGTGCGTGTGTTTGTTGTGCGGCATGTGCGTGGTAACGGTCGCTTGCTCAAATATCGCTCAACCGACTGAGCCTTCTATCACCGTTCCTCCTGCCATTGATTCTTTGTCGACGTTAAACCTCCCAAACACCTGAAGCCACTCCTTTATCGCTTAGTGCCTCATTGTTGGAGAAGTTACCAAAGTGCGATGGGATTCAAGTCCTGGATAACCCGATAAAATTCGATTGGCCAAATATCGACGAACGACTCCAGGAATTGACGGATGCTCAATGGGGATATTACAGCTGCCCGGGACCTGGGGAAGAAGTTGCCAAGTATTATCGGGAACGGATGCCAAAACCACCGTTCAACCAGATAGAGACCAATTGGGTGGAGAGAACGGAAGGCAGTGTGGGAGTGTATTACAACGGGTCCACCACCATCTGGACCTACGTGTGGGTGGTTCCGCAGTCACAGGATTCACAGCAATCCTACGTGATCGTGGCGGAATCACTAGAGCCTGTCCAGGGTGAATGTCGCTTGGATCCACCTCAGTTTAGCAATGATTTCGCCGAATGGGTAACCTTATGGAGCCTCGAATGATCTACCTTGACTATGCAGCCACTTCCTGGCCGAAACCGAAGGAAGTACAGCGCGCCATGTGTGATTTCCTGGAATTCTCAGGAGGGAACCCCGGCCGCTCGGGTCACCGCCTGTCCATTTCTGCTGCGCGGATCGTTTTCAACGCACGCGAGGCGGTTGCAAACCTCTTCCATGTGACCGATCCACTGCGGGTGATTTTCACCGCCAATGTCACCCATGCCCTCAATTTGGCGCTTTTCGGATTATTGAAGCCCGGCGATCACGTCGTCACCAGCAGCATCGAGCATAATTCAGTGATGCGCCCGCTGCGGGCCCTTGAAAAGGAAGGGATAAAACTGACCGTTGTCCAGTGCAAGACGGATGGCTGTCTGGATCTGGATCTTTGGCGTGCAGCGGTCACCCCGGGAACGCGTTTGGTGGTGGTCACCCATGCCAGCAATGTAATGGGCACGATCGTGCCGATCAAGGAAATAGCCGCGATCGCGCACCGGGCGGGGGCTTTGATATTGGTGGACAGTGCCCAGACGGCGGGTGTGATTCCGATCGACCAGCCAGCCATGGGGATCGACTTCCTGGCATTCACCGGTCACAAGGGGCTGTATGGACCCACCGGTACCGGGGGCCTGGTGATTGGCGAGGGAGTGGATACGAGCCAACTGCAACCGGTGGTGCGCGGGGGCACGGGCAGCCGTTCGGAATTTGAAGAACAGCCAGACATGCTGCCGGATAAATATGAAAGTGGCACAGCCAATAGCGTCGGCATCGCCGGCTTGGGGGCAGGTGTGCGCTGGATACAGTCCATCGGGGTTGAATCGATTCAAGCGCGCGAGGCGGAGTTGAACAAACAATTTCTTTCCGGGCTGCGGAATATCAAAGGGATTACTGTATACGGTCCGAGCGAACCGGAGGAGAAGACCGCGGTGGTTTCGTGCCGGGTGGCAGGTCAGAACGTCTCCGAGGTCGGTCTGCGCCTGGATGACGAGTTCGGGATCCTATGCCGGGTCGGCTTGCATTGTGCGCCTTCCGCACATAAAACCATCGGGACGTTCCCGGAAGGGACTATTCGTTTGGCACCTGGGATTTTCACCAGCCCTGAAGATATTCGCACGGTAATCGCTGCTTTCGAGAAGGCTGCTGCTCCGCATGGGTAAGTTTGGAGTAATATTATTTCACACGAATACCTCCGCAATGCAGGCGGAAGCAGTCCTGGTGAGAGCCAATCAGGAGATTAAGTTAATTCCTACGCCGCGCGAACTCTCCAGTGACTGTGGCACTTCGATCCGGTTTGATTGGGATCAAAAAAGGGAGGTGGAGGCACATTTGGTGCGGGCGAAAGTCGATTTCGCCGGCATTCACCCAATGTTTGACACGCAATAAATTTGCAGCAGGCTGCGCCTCGAAATGTTTTTTTGAGGGTTAATCTCATTGGTGAGAGTGGAATTTCGAACCGATGACCTGCAGGAGTCGAGCTGTATTCCAGCATTGCATTGATGGTCCGCTGGGAGCAGCTTTTGTCGTCTCAGGAGGTGCGAGAGAAAACCCACTGCCTCCTTCCCCCTACGCCCGAAAATTTGATGATCCCATTGGTAGATGGGTTGGTTTGGAACTGATATTGTACTAAAGTGACATTTATCACTTATTATATGGAATTTTTGCCCTACGCGCCGTCATTCTTTGTTGTAAACTGGAAAATAGCACAATACCCGCAAAATTAGCAGATGAAGGACCTGCAGCCTTAATCGGTATTACAATGTTATTCTTAATGGCGAAGGAAATCCCCCGGTGAATCTGTTTGATGTAGCAGATCGGTTCGCTTCCCTTGATCGTTCGGATGTGTTGCTTGATTCAAAACGCTGCCTGCACAGTTTGTTTCGATTCTCTGACTGTAAGGCTTGCCTGGAAGTATGCCCGGTAGATGCCATCCTTCCGGGCAAGGTGCCCGGCCTGGATTCAACTAAATGCGAGACCTGTTTGGCCTGCCTTCCCGTTTGCCCCGTGGGAGCATTCGCAGCAGATGACGCAGTTGCCTCCCTCCTGAATGCTGTAACACACCTGGAGGGTGGAGATCTTGAACTGCTGTGCGAAAAAAATCAGCTGGCTGAGCAAGGAGTTTCCGAAACAAGCACAGGAATCCGCGTTCGCGGCTGCCTGGCGGGATTGGGAACCGGAGCTTTTCTTGCTTTGGCGGCGATCGGTTTGGAGCGTATCATCGTTCGAATGGACGCTTGCTCCGCATGTAAATGGGGCTCTCTCTCCGGTCAGGTCCAATCACAGGTCAACCAGGCGAACCAGGCCCTGGAAGGTTGGGGAAAAGTAGGGAATATTAACATTGTGACCGGGTTGGATTCCCCGGTTGATCGTCCTTTATGGAAATCGACCAACCCTCCGATCTCGCGCCGGGATTTATTTCTTTTCGCTGCTCGCCAGGGGCAAATAGCCATCGCGCGCTCTATCGAGAATGGGCAGCCTCAATCCAGCCATCGCCCGGGTCGCAACCATCTAAGGATGACAGGTGCAATAAAACATTTACCAGTTCCTGTTTCTCCGGAAAACATTAATTTGGGCGATTTGGGCTTTGCTTCAGTATCAACAACCGAGGCTTGCGTGGCGTGTGGGACTTGTGCCCGCGGATGCCCGACCAACGCGTTGCAGTTTAAGAAGAATGAAAACGAGACTACTTTCACGTTATCCCTCTCTGTTAGAAGCTGTATTGGTTGCGGGATGTGTGTGCACGTTTGTACCTCCAAGACCCTCACCATGGATCGTTCTCCTTCATTTACCCGGATTTTTGGCGAGGAAATGATTACTCTCAGGGAAGGGGAGTTGATTAAATGTGAGCAATGTGGAGTTTTAATTGCCGCCCGTCCCGATGTTCACTTGTGCCAGTTCTGCGATTACAGGAAATCGCACCCATTTGGGTCCATGCAGGTGCCTGGAACGATTGCCTCCAAAGCCCCGGTTAAAATGGAAAATCAGGAATCAGGAAAACCGCCAGGGTAAAAAGCTCAAGTCAAAGAACCTGGCGTTTATAATGGTAGACCCAAAAGAGTTTGGTAGACTAAACCTTAACCGGAAAATCAGATCATATCGACATAAAAGGAGAATCACATGTTTCACTTGGGAACCACAGAGTTGGTCATCATCCTGGTCATAATCATTTTGCTCTTCGGCGTGGGACGTATTGGCAAGATCGCCGGGGAATTGGGCAAGGGAGTCCGCGATTTTCGTGACGGTATGACCGGTAAATCGGAAGATGCAACCAAGCAGGAAGCGGAAGTGACTGAACCTGCTGCCAAAAAAGAATAATAATCTCAAGAAAAAGAGTGATTAGCAGTGAGTGTTGAAGCTAAAGCAACCAAGAAGCGCAAACGCAGCTGGGGTGATTATCTGGGTGCCTTTGGCCGCGCCCATCGCAAGGCGAGCGCTCAGCTCGAGACATCGATGCCTCTCCTGCAGCACTTGGATGAACTGCGTCAAAGGATATTCAAGGCGTTTTTTGCCATTATCCTGACGACCGCCATCAGTTTTGTTTTTGCCGGGCCAATGATTAACTTCCTTGCCCGGCCGATTGGCGGTTCGAAGGCGCTGGTTTCGATCGAGGTTACCGAGAATATTGCCATTTTCATGAAGGTGGCAATGTTGAGCGGCATCCTTCTGGCTATGCCGGTCATCGTATACCAGTTGTTGGCATTTTTGCTTCCGGGTCTTAAACCGAATGAAAAAGGTTGGCTCCTGGCGATCGTTCCCATGGCTACACTCTTGTTCATGGCGGGTGTCGCCTTCACCTGGTTCGTGATGCTCCCTTCCGCCTTGCCTTTCCTAATCCATTTTCTTGGGATCACCACCCAGGTCCGGCCGTTAAATTACTTTGAATTCGTTACCACCCTGATGTTTTGGATTGGGATTTGTTTTGAGTTGCCTTTGGTGATCATGTTTCTAGCACGGCTGAAGATCGTGAGCGCTAAACAACTGCTTAAGGCCTGGCGCTACGCAGTGGTCGTTATTGCCATCGTTGCCGCAGCGGTTACACCAACGGTTGATCCGGTTAATATGGGTCTGGTGATGCTTCCCTTAATAGGACTTTATGTTGTCAGTATTGTTTTAGCTGCCATTGTACGGAGACCCGCAAATGGACACTAATATATTTGGCATTGGGATGAATGAACTTATCGTCATCTTCGTGCTGGCTGGGATTGTTTTGGGTCCCGAGCGCCTCGCCAGGGTTGCCCGCGAAGCAGGTAAGTTCATCCGTAATCTAAAAGGATATTTTGCATCTCTTACTGGTGAATTAAAATCGGAGCTGGATATTCTTGACGTTACCAGGCAGGCTAAGACCGAACAGATCAAGCCGGAACCAAAGCCAGACCCAATTCAAGTACTGAAGTCGGAACCAATTCAAGAACCAAATCCAGAACCAAAGCTTGATGAACGTCTGGAAACAAAACAAACGAACTGATCAGGATGCCTTCGAAGAATCTGGAATGTTATTTTTCATTCATTACTGGAAAACTGATTGTCAAAATTGAATTTCCGTGATATTGATAAGAAAACCAAAGAGGAAATGACAAAATAACTCAGGGTTTGATATCGTCATAACTTTCCTCGGATCATTTATATTCAGATTAAAAGAAAAACACCCCCAATTTATAGGTTCATGCCCGTTAAATACCAAAATACTACCCTAAAGGGTGGTGTCAGCGAAAGAAGGACCGGGTAAAATAATTGTGATAAAAATAATTAAGTGAATCACCTCCGACCTGCAAGACCTAAAGCTAAACGCCACGGACTGGCAGGCAGTCCTCTCCCAAGGAGGACCAGGGTCGCCATGGAAACGCAGCGACCTCCCGAAATCCCGTATTGGGATGGAATTGGAAAGGAGATATACCTGTGCAGGATTTTATTAACTCGCCAGATTCTCTCCTGGCGAGTTTTATTTCAGGAAAAGACACCGGTCGCTTGATTTTAATCACCGGACCAAGCGGCTCTGGAAAGACGCGCTGGTGCCTCGATTTCGTGAAACTTACCAGGGCCTCGGGGCACGATCCCGCTGGGCTGGTTTCTCCAGCAATCTTTAAAGACAACCTTAAGGTTGGCATCGATTTGCTCAACGTGGCTTCCGATGAGCAGCTTCATCTGGCTCTTCGCCGCTCGGAAGCTGGCGGGGATCACTTCCCTGCACATTGGAATTTAAATCCTGAGGTTTTGGAGTGGGGAAATGTCATTCTTGGACAATTGATTTCATGTAATTTGCTTATTTTAGATGAACTGGGCCCCCTCGAGTTGGAACGTGGCGGCGGCTTGACAAACGGTATCGAATTGGTCAGCCGGCGAGCCTATCGCCTCGCTTGTGTGGTTATCCGCCCCTCTCTTGTGGGAACAGCCTGGACACTTTGGCCGTGGGCGGAGATTTTTCATATTCCATACGACTTTTCATCCGGGACTCCTACATGATCCATGTTCATGACCTGAACGTTGCTTATACGGATCAGAAGGTGTTGCAAGATATTTCCTTCGACGTGCGCCAGGGTGAATGTCTGGTTGTGACCGGACCTTCCGGCTGCGGGAAAAGCACGCTGGCTCGTGTTCTCACCGGTCTAATCCCGCAGGTCATCCAGGCCGAAATTAGCGGAAGTGTGGAAGTCGCCGGTCTCGATGCCACCCATTGTGCCACCGCAGAACTGGCGCAGCAGGTGGGGGTTATTTTCCAAAACCCGCGCGCCCACCTTTTTCATTTGCGCGTTTCAGACGAAGTCGCCTTTGGCCCCTACAACCTTGGCCTTCCCCCTGGAGAAGTAGATGCCCGGGTTACGTGGGCGTTGGAAGCAGTCGGTCTGAATGGTTTTTCAGATCAAAACCCAGCCTCTCTTTCTGGTGGTCAGATGCAGCGCCTTGCGATCGCCTCCGCCCTGGCGATGCGTCCCAGGGTGCTGGTCCTGGATGAACCCACCGCCTCGCTCGACGGCCCGGGAACCACCAGTGTCATCAATGCCTTGTCAAGATTGCGCCGCGACTATGGTCTTACCATCGTCCTGGTCGAACACCGCCTTGCAGAGGTTCGCCGCCTCGCTGACCGTGTTATGGTCATGGACGAGGGACGTATCGTTGCACTGGGTGCATTCGAGACCATCCTTGGCGATTACGATCTTTTACGCCGTTACGGTCTTCGCCGACCCACCGAAGATGCCCTGATGTCCTGGCCCGACCTGCTTGTGCCGAACGGCAAACCTTCTCAAGTTGACAAACCTTTGCTTGAATTTCAGCACCTCTCCGCCGGTTACAACGGACATGCTGCCATTCATGATGTAAACCTCAGTTTCTACGCGGGAGAGTTTGCGGCCTTGGTGGGCAATAATGGTGCCGGCAAATCCACACTTGCGTTGGCCGCGGCCGGGTTGATCCGTCCCTTGAGTGGACGGGTGCTATTTAGCAATGGAGCACGCCCGCGCCCCGGGCAGGATATTGCCCTCCTGTTCCAAAACCCGGCCGACCAGTTATTTACTGATTCCGTGGATGAGGAAATCGCCTTTGGTCCGCGCAATTATCGCTGCCTTGACCCCATAGTTCACGAACAGACCCTCGCAAGCGCTGATTTGGTTAACTTGCGCGACCGCCGGCCGTTTTCCCTGTCAATTGGACAGCAGCAGCGCACAGCTCTGGCTTCATGCCTGGCTCTCCGCCCCCGCCTGGTTATTCTCGACGAACCAACCCTCGGGCAGGATTGGCGCCACCTTCAGCAGATGATGGAGTTCCTCGTCTGGCTCAACCAACAGGGAACGGCAATCCTACTCATTACTCACGACTATAAGTTGGTTTACCGCTACGCTCACCGGGTGATCCTGATGGATGCAGGGCACATCTCGCTGGATGGTCATAACACCTTGGCAGCGCAAAAGAATCCACCTGTTGAAGCTCACACGGAGGTAATCCATGCCGCACCCTGATGCACAGGTTTGGAATGCCCGCTATCAATCCGACGATAACCTCTATCTCAGGCGCCAGCCGTATTTGCTCGTACGGTCTTTCACCGATCAACTCCCCCAGGGAGGATTAGCGCTCGAGGTTGCTGCTGGGTTGTCTCCCGTCGGTTTATTCCTAGCCAGCCGGGGGTTGCGCGTGATTGCCATGGATATCTCTGAAGCCGGTCTTCGCATTGCCCAGCAGCGTGCCAACAAGCGTTCGCTGCCTATAAATCTGGTGGTTATGGATCTGACTGATCCCTGGCTGCCGCCCTCTGGATTTGATGTCATCTTGAATTTCTATTTTCTATCGCGACCTTTGTTTGAATCCTACCGCCAGGCGCTCAAACCGGGAGGTTGGCTATTTTTTGAAACTTTCACAGAAGACAATCTTAGGAGGAGCAATCCGGATCATACTCTCGATTCTGGTGAACTCTATTCAACTTTTCAGAACTGGGACATCCTGTTTTGGAGGGAAACTTTGAAAAAAAGGCGCAGTGGCTTGTTTCCATCCAGGAGGATCGCACAACTGGTTGCTCGCAAACCAATATGAGGAAAGGAACCTGATATGAAATTTACAACCCGTGAGCTCGTCACCATGGCTGTCTTCGGTGCCCTGTGGGGGGTAGTCGAGATTAGCCTGGGATCCGTATTACACGCTATAAAGATCCCGCTGACCGGTCTGGCCCTAACCGCAATTGGATTATTGGTTGCCTTGATAGGTCGACTCTTCGTCCCCAGGCGCGGCTCGACCTTTTTTATCGGGGTGATCGCCACGGTGCTAAAACTATTCAGCATCGGCAACATCATCATTGGGCCCATGATTGGCATCCTGGCTGAGGCTTTGGTGGCTGAGCTGGTTCTGGATATCTTTCCAAAACCCACCCAACTCTCTTTTATCTTGGCGATAGCCGGAGGTGCCCTTTGGACGTTTATTCAACCTTTTGTCACCGGCCTTTTGATTTTCGGTCGCACTCTTCTGCCGATCTGGCTGGATACAGTTGACCAGGGCAGCCAGCTCTTCGGTTTGGGCAGCCAGGCAGCTCTTTGGATCGTATTGGCGTTGGTCGTCCTGTATCTGGTTGTGGGTGCAATTGGGGGTTGGTTGGCTTGGAAACTTGGTCAGTTGGTTACACTCCGTCTTAAGGGTCAGGCTCCCGCAGCACTATAGTATTTCAAATCTAATGAACGAGGAGAACTATTAAATGAAACGCACCTTTTTTATCATTCTTGTTTTAGCACTGATCCTGGCAGCTTGCGCTCCAAAGGCAGCCGCACCATCTGGGGCTGCCCTCAAAGTGACCGATGGGACGATCGTGAAAACCTATTCGGTCGACGATCTAAAAGCGTTGGGCTCTGTGCAAGCTTCGGATAAAGGGATCGGATATGTCGGCGTACAGCTGAAAGTTCTTTTACAGGATGCTGGCATCGACCCAACCAGGCTTTCAGCCGTCAAAGCGGTTGCCTCGGATGGGTTCACTGTCAACTACGATCCACCCCAGTTCCTGGCTGATGACACCCTGGTCGCCTATGCACAGGCAGACGGACCAATGACCGCTGCTGATGGCACTTTCCGCATGGTCCTTCCTGACCAGGGTGGAAAGCTGAACCCTCGCTTGTTGATCGAGATTGACGCGATCCCATGACCGTTGGCAAGCTAGATGCCGTCTCGATAGGGAGCAAGCCTGGAAAGCCGCTGGTCGGCAGTCTGGGACACCTGGTGATCTTTCTTTGGTCGCTGGGAGTCGTTCTAATAACCCAGCTCCGCGGCGGTTATCTTCTGGCAGGCATCTGCATCATCTTTCTTGCCCTGATTTACCCCTCTGCTCTCCGGCGCCTCCTGCGTCCCCGCTGGTTGATATTATTGGGAATCCTGTTGGTAATCAGCGTACTTTTTGGAGGTGGCAAACCTGATTGGAAAATTTTGGGCTTCCCGGTTTCCACGGAGAATATTACCGTTGGTGTGAAGATGACTTTGAGTGCGATTGTCATTCTCATTGCTGCCGATGGCTTGGCCTCCTCGATGGATATTACCGAGGTTGCGGGGGTGTTCGAACGTGCCGGACTCCAGGGATTGGGATTCTCGCTGGGGGTGGCTGCCAACCAGCTGCCGAACTTGCGCCAGTCGAGTACCAATGCCTGGCACAGCTTGAGGATGCGGGGCGGAATGCGTGCCCAGTGGTGGCGCGGCTTGCAGTTGCTTTTGTTGACGATCCTGACCAATGCCCTGCGCCGTTCCGAAGATATCGTCCTTGCGGCTGAGGCACGTGCTTTTCGCCCTGACCGCAGCCGGGCAGCCCCACTCCGCATTGGTCGCCTCGACTGGTGGTTAATTCCGGTCGGAGTGGTATCCATGTTGGGAGCGATCCTGCTTGCATAGACCTCCGGCTCTGGACTATCGTCTGAACAAATTCTGCTTTTATGGAAACATTAAAGCAAGGTCATCCGAGAATTGATAAATAATCGAGAGCGCATATGAAAACCATTGATGCTTTCCTGAAAACTAGTTCTGCCCGGCATGATCATTTATGCCCCCGCCAGGTGTTGGGCGTGCGCATCGGTCTGGCAGGTGCAGCCAATCTCGGGTTGGACGTTCCGCGAGACGACAAACGTCTGCTGGCAATTTTGGAAATGGATGGCTGCTTCGCGGATGGCGTGGAAGTTGCTACCGGATGCACGGTCGGTCATCGAACCATGCGAGTTGAGGATTACGGGAAAATCGCTGCCGTCTTTGTGGATGTAAAAACTGGCTTGTCGTTGCGGATTGCCCCGTCACTTGATTGTCGTGAGAAGGCTTTCACTTACACTCCGGAGGAAACGCGCCATTACTTTGCTCAGCTTAACTCATATCAATTTATGCCAGATATTGAATTGTTGACGGTAACTCAAGTGAACCTGGATAAACCCATCGAGTGGATAATCAATCGACCCGGGATACGAGTTGATTGTTCCATTTGCGGTGAGGAGATTGTCAATGAACGTGAGACCAGGCAGGGTGATCAGGTCCTTTGCAGGGCTTGTGCCGGTCAGGCCTACTATCAGCCTCTGCCGCCCGGGCAGGATTTGCTAAACCATATTGCACTGACCATTTCAGAGGCACGCCGATGATTGCGCCCACTAAAAGAGGCAACCCATTTAAATTTACCCTGTCAGAGCTATCTGGTTCTCTGGCAGATTTGGGGGTAATGCTTCCTCTGGTTTTAGCGCTCATATCCCTGAATGGCGTGGATGCCACGGCTGCTTTCGTCGGAATTGGACTGACATATCTTTTGGTTGCCTTGGTTTATCGCCTGCCCATTCCGGTTCAGCCTCTTAAATCTGTGTCAGGGGTTGCCCTGGCGCTGGGATTACCGCCCGTTGCCATCGTAACTGGGGCCATTTGGAATGCCGCTGCCTTCTTAACTATCGGGACGCTTGGTCTGGAACGATGGGTACAGAAGGCATTCCCAAAACCGGTGGTGCGCGGTATCCAGCTGGGATTAGCCTGGCTGTTGATCAATTCTGCCTGGAAGTTGATTAGTGTTACCCCCAAGGGCTGGGAAGGTGGGCTGACCTTGTCAAGAAACACTGTTTCCTGGCTCTGGGTTTTAGTGGTTGGGGCAGCTATCTTTCTTTTTATTTTTCTCCTTGCCCGACACAACCTGGCAGCTTTAGGGAGTAATTTTCTTTGGGGTTGGAATTTCAAGTTTCCATCTGGGACTCCCCCCGCTTTCACTGCATCTGACTTTTCCCAGGTTCCTGCCTCTTATCCCCAGTTGGGCGCAGGTCTGGCAGGGATTAATTCTACTGGCATTACCTCAAATCCCGCTCAGCTTGGGAAACTCTGTCTATGCCACTGCGGATGCCGCTAAACAGTATTTCGGAGAAAAAGCAGCCCATGTCACTGAGCGTAAATTGATGCTAACCATGGGCGCCAGCGACGCGATGACTGCCATGATTGGCGGGGTGCCACTTTGTCACGGCTGCGGTGGGTTGACTGCCCATTACCGTATGGGAGCGCGTTCCGGAGCTGCCCCGCTTATGATAGGCAGCGCTTTCCTTATCCTGGGTCTATTTGGTGGGCAATCCAGCATGAACATTTTCCGGCTCATCCCTCTGCCGGTTCTGGGCATCCTGCTTGCTTATGTTGGCTTTCAGCATATATTATTGGCACGCGATCTACGCGGATTCCAAAATCTGGCTGCCGCCTTCGTCGTATTGATGCTTACCATTTTGAGTGGTAACCTGGCAGTAGGTTTTGTTGGCGGATCTATCTTTTTCTATGCATGGGGCTGGTTTTCCTCTCACATTCACTCTCGCATTCAATCCCATGCTAACTGACTCTTTTGGACGTACCATCACCTACTTGCGTATTTCGCTGACAGATCGCTGCAACCTGCGGTGTGTCTATTGCATGCCCGCGGATGGTATTCGCTGGACTCCATCAGCAGATCTGCTGGGTGACGACCAGATCGTTCATATTGTTGAGGCGGCTGCGCGCCTTGGCATTCGGAAAATCCGACTCACAGGTGGAGAACCGCTCGTTCGCCCGGGCATCCTTGATCTTGTGCGTCGTATCGCCGCTATTCCCGGTATACAGGATCTGAGTTTAACGACCAATGGTGTTCTGCTTGAAAACCTGGCTGAACCGTTGGCTGAGGCCGGGCTGAAGCGTGTTAATATCAGCCTCGATACATTGGATCAGGACAAATTCACGCGGATTACTCGTTTCGGGAAAATAGATATTGTGTGGAACGGAATCCTGGCTGCCGAAAGGGTCGGGCTTTCTCCTCTCAAATTGAATGCCGTCATCGTACGTGGACTTAACGCTGACGAGCTGCCCGCACTTGCCAGCCTGACGATCGATCACCCCTGGCATGTTCGTTTCATCGAAATAATGCCGATAGGTAATACGCAGGAATGGGGGCAGGATTTCCCGGATTTTGATACTCGCTACTTTTCCGTGCAGGAAATGCACTCCCATTTGGCACCCCTCAACATGGTACCCGTCCTGTCTCCTACCGGCAGCGAAACCGCCCGCACCTTCCGCATCCCTGGCGCGCTTGGCACGGTTGGCTTCATCTCCCCGCTTGGGGATCACTTTTGTAAGAATTGCAATCGTTTGCGCCTTACCTGCGATGGGCACTTGCGCTCGTGCCTTGTCATTCCTGAGGAGCTCTCATTACGAGATGCGCTGCGAAATGGAGAACCGCTTGAACCATTGTTCCTTCAAGCAATCGCAAATAAACCCCTTCAACATGATTTACTTGTATCTGTCCCTGCCGGTTCACAGCTTGGCATGAGTCAGATTGGAGGATGAATGAACGGTTTGCTTCTTGTTATGGTTACCCTGTAAAAAACCCGTGGTATGAGAGAGATCTCCATCATCCTGCATTTATTGTCGAGGTTTGAATATTAATCCGATCAATATAGTTCGATTCTACTGATTGATAAATTTGGATTTGTTCCAAAATGAATTTACATGGTTTTTTTGCACTAAATTTGATTTGAGACTGTTCGTGAGCATTATCAATGATTCCTTTACTCACTTGGCCCGTCATATCAAATGGATGAATAAATGCCCATTCCTGTGGTAACACTGATTGGAAAATCCGGGTCGGGGAAAACCACCCTGATGGAAGGGCTGATCCCTGAACTGAGTAGCCGCGGCTATCGGGTTGCCACGGTAAAACATCATTCTCACTCGGGGTTTGACGTCGATTACGAGGGAAAGGATAGCTGGCGGCATGCCCAGGCGGGTAGCGTGCATGTGATCATCGCCGCACCGGATAAGATTGCCTCATACCGTACCCTTAATCAGGAATTGTTATTGGCAGATATCGTTAAAGAGGTGCGCGAAGCTGACTTGATTCTCGTGGAGGGCTATAAACAGGCGGGTTATCCCTCAATTGAAGTTATGAGATCTGCGGTCGGCAAAGAGTTGATCGGCACCAGGGAACAGCGCTTCGCGGTGGCGGCTGATTTTTCCATATCGGTAGATGTACCCTTGTTCGGTTTGGACGATATCGTTGGAATTTCTGATTTGATTGAGCAGCGTTATTTAGGCAAATCCAAAATCAAACCCTGACAATCTTTCGTTCCTGCATTGGGATAAACCCATCGATCCCAGGGGTGAAATGCATCTGAACTCGCAATACTTATCTTTCCTCAATATACCCTTGCCAGTCTTTCGCGCTCAATCCCAGACTTGCCTTGAATTCACGGGCAGGGTTGAAATTTAGGTTTAAAATTGGTTGCATTGGTTTGATAAATGCCTCCCTCATCAGAAAGCAATAGTTTACTGGGATCTCTGTTGCTTCCCAAGATTTATTCTCTGGTTTCCCAGGAAGTACTATTTGTAGCTGAAAAATCTTCGACCCGGAGTGAGTCAATCATGCCCAAAGGTATATTATGAAATTGGTCTTGCTTGATATTGACGGAACCCTGACCCTATCTTATGAGTATGATCGGGAGATCTTTGGCGCTGCCATAGGGGAACTGCTGGGACTGCCTCCTGTCGATGCAGATTTGAATGGGTATGTTGACAAGACCTCCCTTGGTGTATCGATGGAGGCGATCCACCGCCTCACAGGGAGAAGTCCGGTGCAAGGCGATGTCGAACAGGTAAAGCTTAATGTTCTCCGGCGCCTGAATGATATGTACCGGGAATCTCCTTGGGTATTTAACGAGGTCCCGGGCGCCTCGATGTTCCTGGAAAGGTTGCGAACGTTTAATGAGGGGAGAATCGCTATCGCCACCGGATGCTGGAATAGTGAAGCCTTGTTCAAGCTTCAGGCAAGCGGCTTGAATGTGGACGCCATTCCGATGGCTACTTCAGATGACAGCAAAAATCGTCTCAAGATCATGGAAATTGCGGTAGAAAAGGCTGGAGATTACTATGGTTGTAGAAGTTTCAAACGTGTAGTCTATGTGGGAGACGGGCCTTGGGACTTGGAGACTTCACGTTCATTGGGTTATAAGTTCATAGGTATCGGTTCAAGAGTGCGGGCATTGAAGGACAAGGAGTCGTTTCCATGGCACCAGGACTTCATGGATATAGAAGCGGTGCTTGAATCCCTTGCAACTGAACTTAGGTTGTAATTTCAGCATTTTATTATCGCAGTACGGGGAAGTCAACATTCTTGTCAATCATTTATTAATTGCATATAAAAAGGAAGGCTGTATGACCAAGGGACTTTTATCATATAGATGGAGAGCCGTGTGTGGTTTTATGTTATTATTGCTGTCACAAAAATATGTCTTTCCATCTGACCACAAGCAATAAATAATATTCCTGCGAATCCAACAAATTAATTCTAGTGATTTTATAAAGGGACCCGATCCTTGCTCTTTCCCGGATCCGGATGAGGTATTATCGAATTTGACCGCAACCCACAAATTCTGCATTATTAAACTTGTTTCACTATTATAAGGAGGGTTTTCATCCATGTTTCGAATTTTTAAGAAGAAGCAAAATGTTTTCTTAAAGCTGATCCATGACCAGGCCTCGCTTACCTTGGATGGTCTGGAAGCATTGAAGGTCTTTATGAATTCTCAGGACCCGGCTGCATCTGCCCTCCTTTCCGCAAAGGAAAAGGAAGCCGACGAGGCGCGCCGAATCCTGATCGATGAATTAAATAAAACCTTCATTACCCCCTTTGACCGGGAAGATATATTCTTACTATCCCGGACAATTGACGATGTTCTCGATTACGCCTACAGTACGGTCAGCGAGATGGAAATCTTGAAGGTCGAGCCGACAAATTTTATGCAGAGTATGGCATCCACCCTTCGGGATGCTGCCTACGAGCTGTTGATGGCAGTCGATCGCTTGGAAAACCACCCAGGGGTTGCCAATGACCACGCACAGCGCGCCAAATCTCTCGAGAACCGGGTGGAAGAACTTTACCGAGAAGCATTGGCTGACCTATTCAGTGGAGCAGAGGACATCCAGCACGTGATCAAGATGCTGAAATCTCGCGAAGTCTATCGGCATTTAAGCAATGCATCGGACCGAGGAGACGAGGCAGCCAATGTGATCGCCGATATTATCGTTAAGATTACTTGATTGGTGGGGATTAAATTGTGTCCCTAATCTCTATTGCTGTCATAATATTAGCCCTCATTTACGCATTTATAAATGGCTTGAATGATTCGAGCGGCATCGTTGCAACGATGATTTCTTCACGCGCCATGGCTCCTCGTGCAGCTTTGACAATGACAGCCGTGGCGGAATTCTTGGGACCTTTTATTTTTGGGATTGCAGTGGCACGGACGATCGGAAAAGGAGTAGTTAGCGCGGATGTAATCAACACGCAGGTTATTTTGGTGGCCATGCTGAGTGCCGTTTTGTGGATTTTTTTTACATCCACCCTTGGCCTGCCGAGCAGCTCGTCCCACGCTCTCATTGGTGGTTTGATCGGTGCTGTCGTCATGGGAGCCGGATGGCAAGCCATCCAGATATCCGGACTTGAAAAAATTTTGATATTTCTGCTTGCCTCACCTGTATTAGCCTTCGGAATTGGCTTCATTTTTTTAAAAATTGTTATGAAATTGTGCCATGACGCATCTCCAAGAATTAACCAAACATTTAAAAGGATTCAGATATTTACTGTCATCGTCATGGGATTGAGCCATAGTAGCAACGATGCGCCAAAAACTATGGGAATGATCACGCTGGCGCTTCTTACCGAGAAATATATAAATGCATTTGTTGTCCCAGTTTGGGTGATTTTTATTGCTTCAATGGCAATTGCAGCCGGTACAGCCGTGGGAGGTCAAAAACTTATTCGTACCGTGGGACGCAAGTTTTACAAAATCGAACCGATCGATGCTTTTTGCACCCAGTTGTCCTCTGCAGTTGTCGTATTAACCGCTTCCCTTACTGGCGGGCCAGTGAGTACTTCCCATGTTATTAGCTCGACGATCATGGGAATTGGGGCTGCTGAAAGGCCCAATAAAGTCCGCTGGGGTGTGGCACGAGAGATAGCTACAGCTTGGCTGCTAACCATCCCATCAGCAGCCTTGATTGCCGCCGGGTTGTACTTGGTGATCAGCCGGATTATTCCATAAGGCAAAAATAAATTCTAAGTTTTAGCCGGAAGTAGTCCCACCAAGATTATATAATTCTCGTTTTACTAACGAGATAAGTCATCTGTATTCGAGATGACCAGGATGGTTTAATAACAAAGGACGCAAAGAAAAATCTTTGCGTTCTTTTGATGTTCAGTGAGAATTTCCCTAGGATCAACTGGTGAAATATTCGACCACTTGCTTTACCCGCAGCACCCCATCAAACTTGAGGTCTTTGCCTCCCTTGGTCAGATGTCCTTTCTCGCCTTCCGGATCGCCCAGGCAGGTCACAATGATGTCTCCGCTGCTTACATCCTCTTTTTCAGTGTAGTAGTTGGTGGTTACCACCACATGGGCTCCAGCAGCCTTGCCCGCCAGCACCCCGTTCCTTGAATCTTCAACTACTATGACTTCATCTGCTTTCAGTCCGGTCTTGGAAAGGGCCAGGTTGTATATTTCAGGATCGGGTTTTTTCTTGCTGACCACGTCCCCGGCAAGCACAATGTCGAACTTGATATCCGCAAGGATTTTCTCCGTAATTGCCTTGGCTGCCTGCTCATTTGAGGTGGTGCACACTCCAACCTTTAGACCAGCTTCCATGGCTTCTTTCATAAAACGGTGTATCCCGGGACGCAAAGGCAGTTTGCCTGTCTCGATCAGGTCCACGAAAATTGCGGTCTTGCGTTTGTGCATTTCTTTGATGAGATCCTCCACCTTCTCGGGGGGGATGGGCTTGCTGAAGCCCTTGGTTTCCAAATGATGCTTCATGCGCTCCTTCCCGCCCGCGATCTGAAGGAGTTCGTGGTAATAATCCACACTCCACTCATCAGTAAAACCGAATTCTTTGAAGGTCATGTTGAAGGATACGCGGTGTCCGTCCCGTTCAGTATCAATGATCACCCCATCCTGGTCAAAGAACACAGCTTTAATTTTTCCCATGCTTAGCCTCCTCTCTCGGATTAACCCTGGAGGTCATTTCAACCTACAGGTAAACCAGATCACTTTTTGGTCAAAAACTCGCGCACTATCTCGACGGCCATGCGGTTCTCTTCCTTTGTCCCAATCGTAATGCGGAACCAACCATCGCTGCCGTATTTTTCGGCTTCCGGACGGAAGATAAGACCTTTTTGTTCGGCAAAGGCTACCATATCCTTGCCCTTCTTTCCGATTGCGCCGCAGTCAAAGAATATGTAGTTGGCTTTAGTGGCGAACACAACCAGCCCTGGGATTTCGCTAAGTGCCTCGGTGATGTAATCCACTTCACTGTTATTAAACTTCACCCTGAAGGCCAGAGCATCGGTATCTTCCAGAGCAGCCAATGCCGCCCACATTGGGATCGTCCCAACGTTCCAGGGGAGTAATGCGGCGGAGATCTGCCCGATCACATCCTTGTTGCCCAATGCGTACCCAAAACGCAAACCGGCCAGTCCATATGCTTTTGAAAGTGTACGGGTAATGATCACATTCTTATATTTCTTGGTCAAGCTCACCTGGGACAAGCCAAGCCCGGCATATTCAACATAAGCCTCATCCACGATGAAGGGAATGCCTGTCTCGGCGATGCGTATGAAGTCTTTGGCATCCATAAAGTTACCGGTCGGGTTATTCGGGTTGGCAATGACGATTATCTTGGTCTTGTCCGTAATTGCCTTGAGGATCGCGTCTGGATCATAAAGCAGGTGTTTATCCTTATAGATCATCGGCACTGAAACCATCTTGCCGCCTAATATCGTCCCGCGCAGCTTATAAATGCCGAAGCAAGGCGTGTGCTGGATGACTTCCTCTCCAACCGCCAGGAAACAGCGGAAGATGTTGTCATACACTTCGCTGGAACCGTTACCCAACATTACATTCTCGGGGCCGTCCAATCCGTTGATCTGGGCGATCTTGCTGCGTACCACCAGGCCCTGGTCCGGGTAGCGGTTGCCCATCTTGGCATACTTGCTTATCGCCTCCAACACTTTATCGGAAGGCGGGTTCGGATTCTCGTTCGACATCATGCGATGAAGTTCGGGCTTTTTCCAGGCAAGTTCAATATGTCCTGATATATACATCGGAATGCCCTTTACCCATGGAACAAAATACTCCTCAACTTTTTTCATGTCTTACTCCTTTTGATTTGTATATAAATAATGATGCATGGGGAGAGTGAGGTGCACAACTGTGCACCTCACTCTCCTTCCTTATTCTAAAATAATTTTACGCCTTCCCGGCGCTGCCTAGAATATCGATCCAATGTCCGACGGCTGTGCGGATCGAGGCCCTCACGGCTTCATCGACCTTCCCGGGATCGTATTCCTCACGGTGAGCGGTAATGTATTCGTATTCCGCATCGATCATGGTTCGCTTTAATTCCGTGGATACATTCACCTTTGCACCACCCATTGCGATCAATTTCTTGATGTAGTCTTCCGGTAATCCGGTCCCGCCGTGAACTACCAGGGGAGTCTTGATTGTTTTGCCATTCAGCATCTCATTAATTATGCCAAGGCGTTCAAAGTCCACCTTCGGATTCTTGGTCTTGTAGACCCCATGTGCGGTGCCGATTGCCGGAGCGAAGATGTCAAGGCCGGTCCGCTCTACAAATTCCACTGCCTGCTTGGGATTGGCAAGTTGAGTCTCGTCTTCCGACACCTTGATCTGGTCTTCCACACCGCTGACCGTGCCGAGTTCGCCTTCCACCGAAATGTTGCCGATTTTGTGGCAGTAATCGACTATTTCCTTCGTCTGGCGGATATTTTCTTCATATCCTTGTTTGGAGGCATCAATCATGATGTTGGTATAACCGGCATCCGCGCATTTTTTACAATGCTCCACTTCCGTGCAGTGATCCAGGTGCAGGCAGATGGGGATCGGAGCTGAGGCGGCGATAGTCCTGTATATTGCCACCAGCACGTCCACTCCCAGGAACTTGGACGGCTTAACCGAAGTCTGGATAATTAGGGGCGACTTCTTTGAAATTGCCGCATCCACAACACCTTCCATTTGGACCAGGTCGGTTATATTGAAGGCACCAACGGCGTATTTCCCCTTGGCAGCTTCCACCATGATTTCTTTTGCATTTACGATAGACATGTTTTTAGCCTCCTGAAAATTCTGATTTATTCAAGCCGATTACCTTACTTCGAACTTATTTAACGAAAAATTATCGCATTTTGTGTGGGACAGTTATTATACAACCGTCCTTATAATTCATGCCTTGACTCGCTCACCCTTGGGATCCCACAAGGGTGCCTGGACTACCACAGCCCCCAACTGTTCTCCCAGGAATTCCACCTCAAGTTCAGTTCCTACCTTGGAAAATTCCATCGGCAGATATGCATAAATGATGCTTTGCCCAATGGAATAACCATACCCTCCCGCGGCCACCCATCCGATCATTTTGCCCTCTTTCGAGCGAATCGGTTCCTTACCCAGTGCGATGGTGCGGCTGTCTGCCAGAGTCATGCAGCACAACTTACGCGTTATACCTGCTTCTTTTTGCTTTACCAACGCTTCTTTCCCAATGAAATCCGCTTTGTTCAATTTGACAGCAAACCCCAAACCAGCTTCAAGCGGAGAATAGTCCGGGCTGATCTCACTGCTCCAATAGCGGTAACCTTTTTCGAGACGCAGGGAGTCGATCGCCTTGTATCCGGCTGCGACCATCCCCTCGGATATTCCTGCTTCCCAAAGAGTATCCCACAGGCGCAGACCATATTCCATTGGGCAGTAAAATTCCCAACCAAGCTCACCTACATAAGTAACCCGCGAGGCCAGCGTGGGCACATCGCCAACCACGATCCGGCGGGCTGTCATATAGGGGAAACCTGCATTGGAAACATCGTCCTTGGTAACTTTCTCCAATATTATCCTTGCCTTGGGTCCCCACAGGCCCAGGCAGGCATACGATGAGCTGACATCCTCGATTGCCACCGACCCGTCTTCTGGCATATTCAACGATAGCCATGACAAGTCATGCTGCCCAAAAGCTGTTCCTGTCACGATAAAAAAGCGCTCCTCAGCCAATCGCGTAACCGTAAAGTCGCACTCGATCCCGCCGCGTTTGTTCAGGCATTCGGTATAGATGATCGTTCCCACCGGCTGATCAATTTGGTTGGCGCACACGTTGTTTAAGAAAGCCAACGCCCCCGGTCCGCGCACTTCAAATTTATTGAAGGAAGTTTCATCGAACAACCCGGCGATCTCACGGGTCTTTAAATGCTCGTAACCGATTGCACGTGACCAGTTGTGATGTGCCCAACCCTTGGGCTCGTGCCCGTGGCGTGCCTTTTCTTCATATGGCTTGAACCAATTCGGGCGTTCCCATCCGGTCTTTTCACCAAAGAAACAGCCCAGCTCTTGCAAGCGATGATACGTTGGCGACAGGCGAAGTCCCCGTCGCGATAAGCGCTCCTCACCGGGGTAATGGATATCGTAATATTGTGTGTAAGTTTCGAGGGTGCGAGCCACTGTGTAATCCTGGCTGTTGTAGTTTGATCCGAATCGACGCACATCCAGCCGCCAGACATCCCACTCTGGATGTCCGTCGATGATCCATTCTGCCATTGTCTTCCCAATGCCACCCGCACCAGCCAGACCGTGGGCGCAGAACGCGCATGCTACCCAAAAACCCTTGACCGATGTGGGGCCTAGTAGGAATTCGCCATCTGGGGTAAATCCTTCCGGTCCGTTCAATAACTGGATCACCTCGGCTGTCTCCACTGCTGGAACACGTTTGATGGAGTTTTCCATTAGTGGTGTAAATCGTTCCCAATCTGGAGGCAGGAGTTGATATTTGAAATTTCGGGGGATGCCGTTGAGACCAAATGGAGCGGGGTTTCGTTCATATCCTCCTGTAACCAGGCCGCCTACCTCTTCCCGCCAATAGACAAGTAAATCAGGGTCGCGCAGGGTTGGGAAATCGTGCTTTACCCCTTGGATAGGTTTGGTGATGATATACAGATGTGCCATGGGCACAATCGGCAGGGTGAGTCCCACCATCTTCCCCACTTCACCTCCCCATTGCCCAGCGGCGTTCACTACCACTTCGGTTTCGATGGTGCCCTTATCAGTTACCACATCGTGAATGCGCCCGTTCTTTAAGTTGATTTTTTCCACATTTGTATCTGTGAAAATACGCGTCCCGCGCTGTTTGGCACCGGCGGCCAATGCGTTGGTCAGACCTGTCGGGTCGATGACACCATCATTGGGGGTCCAGGCTGCTCCGGCTATCCCATCGGGGCTCATGATCGGGAAAAGGTCTAGCGCCTCCTTGGGAGAGATCAGGTCCATGGGTACACCGAAGGATTGCGCCATGCCCACCAGCCGTTTTAGGTCTTCCATTCGTTCGGCTGATGAAGCCAGCCGCAATCCACCCACCTCGCGCCAGGCAGGATCCTGCCCGGTTTCGGTTTTCAACTTCCGATAAAGATCGGTGCTGTAGTGCATCATCCGGGTGAGGTTGGCATCCGAACGCATTTGGCCGACCAAACCTGCAGAATGCCATGTGGATCCACTGGTCAGTTCGTGACGTTCCAGGATGACAACATCTTTCCAACCCATCAGCGTGAGATGGTATGCAATGCTGCACCCGCCGACGCCTCCACCGATGACGACTGCCTGCGCATGAGTAGGTAGATCAGACATTTTTACTTACCTCCTTAAGCCATTCATTCCATTTGGGATTTTGGATATTTTCGATGACACGGCCAAAGAACTTGTCGGCATAGCCATGAAAGTCGAAATCGAGTTTCGAGATACCCATCTGAACCAGCGCCCATGTTGCCTCGCGCAAGTCAGACATAATTTTCATAATTTTCAAGTGCACCCACTGGCTGGGCTTTACGTCTTCGAAATAGTATTTGAGAATCCAGTGGTCTTGTTCATCGGTTAATTGGTGATGATCGGAAAAATTAGCCAGATCGAAAAAAATATCGCCCATCCCAGCATATTCCCAATCAAGTACGTAAAGGTTGGTATTGGATAGAAAATTCCCGTTGAGCAAATCGTTGTGGCATGGCTTGAGTACGGCAGGGTGGGACCTAAGCGCCTTCTCAGCATCCTGCATGTGTGCGATCAACGAACTAAAATTTTGAGGGAACCTCACATTGTATCGGTGGGCGATTCCCGAGTAATCCTCGACGATCCGAAATACATTAAAATTCCCGGGGATTTCCGGCATGTTATGAATTTTCCGGACGACTCCCATGACCCTACGCAGGTTTTCGGGTTCCCGAATCTCATCTGGCAGGATCGGACGCCCGGGAACGAAGCGGGTAACCAGGTAACCCTCCGGCCGGATAAAATGATAGACTTCCGGGGCTAGCCCCAGCTTGCCGGCAGTCAGGTTGGCTGTATATTCGTTCTCCCGATTAATCCCTAATAGTTCGGTATCCGCTCCTGCAATTCGAAGGACAAAAGATTCTCCACCCACATCGACGCGGAAATTATTGTTCGTGATTCCACCTGCCAATGGCGTGGCTTTCAGGTCGTCAGCACCTGCCCATTGAGGGACCCGGGCTAGCGCCTCTTCCAGCGTTAGAGCCATGATCGAAAAACTCCGCTAATTAATTAGAATGAGACTTGATTAGTCATCGGCAGCATACCGGGCACCACCCATGAGGCACACAGAAAATGTTCACTTTTGCCAGATAGACCCGGGTCTTGCCATCTCGGAGACGATATCGAACGAAGAAATGATACCAAGAGGGAACGCTTGTGGATCGTCCTGGTCGACCACCACCAGTCGATGATAGTGCTTTTGAATCATCAAGTCGGCTGCCTCACGCAATTTGGCATGGATGTCGATGGTTAGCGCTGGGTGCATGATATCCCGTACGGTAAGCTTTTCATCGACGCCGTTTTTCACATAAGGCAATAAATCTTGACCGCTTACTACCCCTTCCGGTGTGCCTTTTGCATTTACAACTAAGACAGACCGCCACCCTGCTTGAGTCATCGTGCGTGCTGCGGAGGTGAGCGGTGTCTTGTCGCGGCAAACCAGGATGGCATCTGACATTACATCTGCGACAGTTTGGCGAAGAGTTTTTTCCTCTTTGGCTATGCTGGACACGAAATCGGAAGTCGAGATGACCCCTGATGGAACGCCTTTTTCGGTCACAACCAAACGATTGATATCGTTCTCGATGAGCAGGTGGGCGGCTTCTCCCAGGGGCATGCTTGCTTCGATGGTATCGACGGGAGAGGACATAAGCTCCCCGGCAGTCAGGGTACGCATGGTGGCCAGGCTTTGAGAATCCGCTGACAACCATTCGCCGGCAAGCAGGTCATAATCGGAGATGATGCCAATAGGACGTCCATCGCGGTCGGTAACGACCAGTGCATGCACGTGATACTGGGTAAGCATCACGGAAACCTGGCCCAGTGTGGCATCTGGGCGGCATGTAAGCAGCCCTGGGTGCATCAGATCGCGGACAAGTTTATTCATACCCATCTCCTACATGTCACTGAACTTCGTCCACATCTTTATACCATTTCACGCGGTCGCCAACACGGGAGCGTAAACGCCAGGCGAGGGATTTGGGTTCTTGATCGATTCGCGCTATTGCCGATTTAACCTGCGAATCGATTTTTCCTTTTTGGTCGCTGGTAAGCTGTTCATAACTCTGAGCCATCTGCCTCACTTTGTTTAAATTCATCGTGGTAGTGCGCCATAGCCCCCAGTCTGTTCCGCAGAGCATTGCTACTCGTTTGATGTTGATGGTCTCGTTGTCATTATCGCCCAGTGGATGTTCGAGTAATAGCATGATTGTGTCAATAATATCTTTTTCATTGATCTGGACGATCTGCATTTTTTCGAGAAGCATCTCTGCCAGCGGGATGCTGGGATGATCGACCTCCAGTCTTCCATCCCAGTGGATCACATGGCAAAAATCAAGTTTCCCAAAAAACACATCGATGTGAAGACCCGCCTCAGGTTTCTCGAAAATGGATCGATAACCTTCCGAAACAATGAAGACCTCTCGATTTTCACGATAACCCAGCCCGGCCATCAATACCTGGACTTCCTTGGCCTGTTTTTGGTAGGCGGCGAAATCGATATCAGTGTAGGCACGGCCCATGGCTGCTTGCAGATACCCATATTCCTGGCAGTGCATTTGGAACGCCAGTGATCCGATTACCCGCAGGATGATGCCAGCCGCGTCACTGGCTGAAAGGATGCGTTTAAGTTCGTTTTCAAACTTTTCGCGCTCGGCACGATCTTGTTCGCCCATTCCGATGGGACTGCTTGTCATACCAATCTCCTACGATGAGGCCTCAACGTTCAGCCCAAGTCGAATACGAGCGGTTGGCTGGGTAAAAATTCCCCAACATTATAATTAAAAACGCAAAAACTTGCAAATTTCTTCAGATTCTTTTATAATGCGGCTTACAAAAATTTTAGTTTATCTCGACCAATTGCCAAGCGTCATAACAAAATGAGAAAATCTCTCATTCCAGCACAGAGGCGCGAGCGAATCCAGGAGTATCTGGTAACCCATAAAATTGTCCGGATGGATGATTTATATGCTCTGCTGGAAACTTCTGAGGCGACTGTGCGACGGGACTTGGAGTGGTTGGAACGCGAAGGTATTGTCGAACGGACACATGGGGGGGCGATCCTCAGCCAAAAGCTGACTTTGGAACCGGAGTATATTCAAAGGGCACAAAAAAACCCCGAAGAAAAACGTTTGATCGGAGAGTTGGCAGCCTCGCTGATAGATGAGGATGACGTTGTATTTATTAACAGTGGCACAACCACAACTCAGGTTATCCGATATATTCGCGGTGATCATGGCATTACTGTATTTAGCAATAATGTTTACGCGGCCCTCGAATTGGGCGAAGCAGGCTTTAAGCATCACCTGATTGGCGGTGAGTTCCAACCTCATTCCAACTCAGTAGCCGGTCGGTTCGCCATCGATAATCTTCGCCAGGTCTATGCTGATAAAGTAATCCTGGGCGTGGATGGAGTAAGCTTGAAGCATGGCTGCACGGTGCCTTCAAACGCGGAGGCGGAAGTTGTGCGACAAATGATTGAGCGAACCCGGGGTCAGATCATAATTGTTGCTGATCATAGTAAGTGGGGAGTGGTTTCAAATTACCAGGTTGCCACAATTGATGAAATTGATAAATTTATTACTGATGACGCCATCGACTCCTCAGCGAATGAATCTTTATTAGCTCATTCAGTGATAAGTTTGGTTGTGTCATCTACTTCAGTCAAGGCCTAAATAATAACTCACCAAAAATAGTCTGCCTGTTGGTTCGGAGATTTATATGCCCCTCTTTTTCGAAGAAACCCAGTAAAAAACCGACGCGTCTTTTTTTTGCCACCGATTTGCACGGGTCCGAACGCACCTACCGTAAATTTATCAATGCTGGAAAGTTCTATGATGTTGATATTTTGGTTATGGGCGGTGATATTACCGGAAAATTACTTATCCCCATCATAAAGGAAAAAAATGATCATTTCCGGGCCACGTTGCAAGGGCACGTCGAAGAAATAACCACCCAGCAGGAATTGGATGAGTTGATCACTCGCTTAGGCACGCTGGGCTTTTATTATCAAATCATGGAGGAAGATGAGTTCCACGCCCTTTCGTTGGATGAAAAAGCCGTTAATGAACTGTTCCACGAAGTTGCCCGTCAAAGGCTGAGTAATTGGGTGGATCTTGCGGAAGAACGATTGGCTGGGACGGGGAAAAAATGCTTTGTGACAGGTGGAAACGATGATTCTCCAGAGGTGTTAACAGCTATTAGCCGTGAAGGCACACACTCTTTCTTTGCCTGCGAAGGGGAGGTCGTTCCAGTGGACGCTGATCATACAATGGTTTCGGTTGGGTTTAGTACTCCCACACCCTGGAAAACCCCGCGTGAAATTACCGATGATAAGTTAGGAGAAATGATCGAAGATATGATTTCGAAAGTACCGGATCTCACTCACACCATCTTTAATTTCCACGATCCGCCGGTCGATTCATCCCTGGATACCTGTCCAATGTTGGACTGGGATAAGGATCCTCCTGAGCCGATCATTCAGGGAGGACAAACAATTATGTACGGGGCCGGGAGTAAATCGGTACGATCGGCCATCGAAAAGTACAAGCCCATGCTGGGTTTGCATGGGCACATCCATGAATCTCAATCAGTGGCAAAAATTGGACGCACAACTTGTATCAACCCAGGTTCGGAATATGGGGAAGGAATCTTGCGCGGTTGTCTGGTAACTTTTGCTGACGGTGAAGTCACAGGGTACCAGATGACGAGCGGTTGAACAATGCGTCTCTTGGAAAGGAGGCAGCACTCTTATAAAAAAATGGGTTTCAAGGATATGGGATTGCGTGATGGTGATAAGGAGCTTCCATCACCTGGTCGTTTCACAAACCAATATTCGGTTCCAATCAAATCAAAGGAGGAAGCAATGGCTGAAACAACAACTTCAAAACCAGAAATCTTTACCCGGAAAGCTTCTGGGCTTGTTAGAGTCATGTCTCCGTATTCAGCGTTCATTTACAACATATTGACCATGGGCATAATATTCCCTTGGGTGTTCTTGGTTTCACCAACAGCGTTTCCCGGAGGTAATATTCCCCTGGGGATTCTAATTTGTACGATTATAGAAATTCCAATCGCTTTTTCGGCAGTCTGGCTCTCAACCGCTCTTCCCCGCTCGGGCGGAGATTACGTGTTTCAGAGCCGCGTTTTTGGAGGCGGTTTGGGATATACCATAGTGATGAGCGGATTCGTGATCTGGATCCTGGTTTGGACGGCACTTTCGGGCTGGCTGGTTGGAGTTTTAGGATTAGCCCCATTGTTTTTGGGTCTCGGACGCATATTAAATAGCACCGGTCTGATTAATGTGGGCTTGTGGACTACCACCCCGATGGGGTTGTTCATCATCAGTTTGGTGAACGGTTTCCTTGGAGCGCTCCTTCTTGTGACCGGCTTTAAAAACTATGTCCGTTTTCAGCACGTAATCTGGTGGGGTACGCTTCTTGGTTTCGCCGCTACCCTTTTGGTCCTTTTTACAAGTCCATTAGCTGGTTTTGCGGATAAACTAAATGCATTTGCCGGCGCGGTGGGACAATCATCGTCCTTCTACCAGAATGCCCTGGCTGCAGCGCAGACCGCTGGTGTAAACACCTCACCCAGTTTTGGCTGGCTGTTGACACTTTTGGTTGCACCGGTGGCTTGGCAAAGCCTGCAGTGGGCAACCTATAGCGCTCAACAAAATGGTGAGATCAAGGATGCACGTTCATTCAAGAACCAGACTTTCATCATGATTGGCTCCTTGATTGCTGCAGGTCTATTGCTTGCACTTTTGGGGTTGGCTCTGCAGCATGCAGCTGGGACGGAAGGACAGGTGGTGGCATCCTATGGGTACTGGTATGTGGATCCAACAGCCAAGATCGCTAATACTATCATCCTGGCGCCCAGCATGCTTGCGGTGGCCATAACAACCAACCCGTTATGGGTTTTATTGATTGGCATCGGCTTCACTTTAAACGCCTTCCAAATTGTGTGCAACTGTTACATTGGCGTTACCCGCATTATGGTGGCAATGAGTCTTGACCGTTTGCTGCCTGAATGGGTAAGCAAAGTGCATGAGCGCTTCCATACTCCCCTTAATGCGCACTTGATCTACTTTCTGCTAAGCATTCCGATCTTTGCGCTGTATAGCTTCAAATACGGTGACTTCATATTGTTTACTCTCGGCGTGACATTTGGTTGCGGGTATGTCTTCGCAGCTACTGCATTGGCAGGGGCTTTCTTACCAACCCGCGCTAAGGCCCTATATGACTCTTCACCGGGTGGTCGCTTTAATGTCAATGGCCTGATCGGTCTGCTCTTCATGCTTGTCGGACTGGTTACCTTTGTCTGGACGACATGGAGCATGGCAACTGTATTCGCCAGCCTGCCCATTCTGATTTGGGTTACCCGGCTGGTGGCGATCTTTATCGCACTATGGATCGTCTACAGTCTCCGGACTAAATTGGGTGGCTGGCTCAAAGGTGGCAGTATGCCGTGGGTAACGGCTCTTGGTGTTCTTGGGTCGGGCTTTGCCATGTCGATGGTAGCTGCCTTCCTGCTGAAACCCGATTACTTTGTCCTTGGCATATGGTCCGGCTTGGACACCCTCCTGAAAGGTGATATTGGAGGAGGTCTTTTCGAACTTCGCGCACAATTAATAGCAATTGGCGTAATAGTGGTCTCTCTGATTATGTATTACGCGGCAAAGAACGCGCAGAAATCAAAGGGCATCGACGTGGATTTTGCCTTCAAGGAGATTCCACCCGAATAAATATGCAAATTTAACATTTTTATATCAGGTGGTCAGTGCCTAAAGCACTGACCACCAGTTTCCTAAGCGCACTTTCAGGACCTCAGAGAAAATATGCCATTGATCGAAGAAATTATCTCCAAAATTGAAGATTGGAAAGGGAGACAAGTTTCGATTCAAGAGCTGTCTGGTGGATTGACCAATACCAATTTCAAAGTGTTGGTGGGTGGCGAACCTTTTTTTGTGCGCGTTCCCGGAGAAAGTACCGATCTTCTTGCTATCGACCGCAACAATGAATATCACAATACCAAGGCTGCCGCTGAGACAGGTGTTGGACCGGAGGTCCTTTATCATTTGCCGGAATATAAAGTGATGGTATTGGAATTTTTAAATGGGAAAACAATGTCCAGGGAATCATTGAATGCGCCCGGCATGCCGGCACGCATGGCGCACTCTATTAAACTCACTCCACTCCGGACCCCGCTTTTTGTTGGATTTCAACATGTTCCGCCTTACGGAATATTATCTGGCGATATGCGCTGATCGTCATATTCGTCTGCCGGATGGATACCCGGATCGGATGACCACCGTCGCGAAAATAGAGCAAGCCCTTTTGGACGATCCACTTCCCACAGTACCATGCAATAATGATCTGTTGGCAGAAAACTATATTGACGATGGAAGAATTCTGCGGCTGATCGACTATGAATACAGTGGAAATAATGATCCGTGTTTTGAACTTGGAAATACCTGTCAGGAAATGCAGTTTAATGAAGAGCAGATTGGTCAAGTCTGTTCCGCATATTTCGGAAATGTCTCCCGAAATAAGATTGCACGAATGAAATTGAACATGATCATGTCTGATGTGGGGTGGGGGTTATGGGCAGCGATCCAGGCAGACATGTCAAAGATAAAATATGATTTTTGGGGGTGGGCGCTCGAACGTTGGGGAAGGGCAGTGGAGAAACTGGATTCTATTGAGTTTCCTGGTTGGCTCAAGGATGTTCAGACTGTATAGACCAGATAAATTATTCGGGTCATAATAAATTTGTTGAAAGGAAGATTAATCGAAATGAAAGATCAAGCACAGATCGTTATCGTGGGTGGAGGTATCGTTGGTGCAAATATTGCCTATCACCTGGCAAAGATGGGCAGGAAAGATGTTGTCCTGATTGAAAAGGGTGAAATTGCCAGCGGCGAGTCTACTCATGCAGCCGGCCTTGTGACCCAATTCGCAACCTCCCAAACGCTGATGCAGTTCCGTAAATACAGCATTGAGTTGTATAGCGGATTAAAACTTTTCGATCATGTCGGGAGCTTGCGCGTTGCTTCGAGCCCTGAGCAGCTTAAGGAAATGGAACGATCGGTCAGTCGCGCCAATGCGATTGGCATGGAAGCTGGCATCATATCCCCGGAAGAGGCTGTTAAGGTTATGCCGCAGATCAGTAACAAAAACCTTTATGGAGCCATTTATCTCCCACGCGATGGTCAACTAGATCCGTACACCACAACCACTTCAATGGCAAAGTTCGCCCGGGAGTTGGGTGTGGAGATTCTCACGAACACGCGTGTCACTGCGCTCGAATTATCAGCCAAAGGCGCCATCCAAAAAGTAATAACTGATCGCGGGTCCATAAAAACGGAGATCGTGGTGAACGCAGCCGGGATGTGGGCACCCCAGGTGGCTGCCATGGCCGGTATCCATATTCCAACCACTCCTGTCGATCATCAACACATCGCCTTAAAAGCAGTGCCTGGCAACGAATTCCCCGCTACCACACCCTGCCTGCGAGATCCCGATAATTTGGTGTACATGCGCCAGGAGGCAGGTGGACTAGTTATTGGTGGTTATGAACCCAATCCGCTGGCACGCTGGATCGATGGCGTCCCCTGGGAGCATGGTGGGACAACCCTTCCTGCGGATTTCGACCGCTTTGAGCAATTGCTCGAAGGAGCGATACGCCGGATTCCGTTCATCGACCAGGCAGGAATTATCACCCTCGTATGCCATCCCGGCGCATATACCCCCGATTCCCAGCCGATGCTTGGTCCAATGGCTGGCTCGCGCGGCATGTGGATCGCGGCAGGGATGTCCCTAAATGGATATGGCGGCGCAGGTGGAATTGGCAAGCTCATGGCAGAGTGGATTATTGGGGGAGAAGCGCCGCTCGATGTCTATGCATATCGTCCCACTCGATTTGGCAATTATTATTCCAATCCTGAATATGCAGCCGAGCGTACCCGCGAAGGGGTCAAATATTACTATCGCCTGCGCTTTCCCAACGATGAAAATGAATGGGCGCGTCCACATCGGCTAAGCCCGGTGCATTACCGCCTTCAGGAAATGGGTGCGGTTTTTGGTGAGAAATTTGGATGGGAGCGGGTTAATTACTTTGAACCGGGAAAACCCTGGCGTCGTGCTGGAGCCGATCAACGTGAGTGGGGCTGGAATCGTCCCCCTTATTTTGAACGGGTGGGTCAGGAACACCAGGCAACCCGCGAACGTGTCGCCCTCTTTGATCTGACCTCCTTCGGCAAGATCGAGGTCAGCGGACCTGGCGCATTAAATCTCCTTCAGCGTCTGGCAGACAGCGATGTTGATAAACCGGTAGGGAGCGCAATATATACCCAGTTCCTTAACACCAACGGTTGCGTTGAGGCCGATTTGACAATTACACGCCTTGGTGAAGACCGCTTTTGGGTGATCACCGGTTCAGCCTTTATTGCCAATGATTTTGGCTGGATCCAGATGCACGTGGATGAAAACGATGGTCCTGTTGCCATTCGCGATATCACCACCGAATGGGCTTGCCTTGCAATGTGGGGCCCGAAATCACGGGATGTGCTAAAGAAAATCACGTCGAGCGATATTTCGAACGAGACTCATCCCTATCTGCACACCCGTCCCATTGAGATTAATGGGGTGAGTGTACTGGCGCAACGCGTCAGTTATGTAGGTGAGCTTGGTTGGGAACTATACATTCCTGCCAACCGCGCCATGTTGGTTTGGGATGCGCTCATCAAGTCAGGTCAGGAATTCGGAATTGAGGTTGGAGGCTACAAAGTTCTTGACTCATTACGACTTGAAAAAGGGTACCGATATTACACTGCTGATGTAACTATGCTTGAGACGCCTTACGAGGGTGGTTTAGGATTTTGCGTCCACCTTGATAAGGGTGATTTCATTGGGAAGGATGCTCTTGTCAGGCAGAAGCAGGAAGGCCTGAAACGCAAACTATGCACGATGGTTCTGGACGGCAATGAATACACTCAAATTTATGGCGGCGAAGCGGTTTATCACAATGGCGAGGTTGTTTCGCGTGTCCGCAGCGGTGGATTTGGATATACTTTAAAAAAGAATATCCTTTACGCATATCTTCCAACGGAATTAGCGAAAGCAGGTAATCGCTTCGAACTGAATTTGATCGAAGGACGTCGTCAGGGAGAGGTGGTCGCTACGGTATTGTTTGATCCAAAGGGAGAACACCTGCGCATTTAATATTTCCCACCGCCTTTTACTGTTTGAAAGGGCTTCACATATGCTACCTCTAAATTCTCAAGAAATGACGGCGCTAAATAATTTGCTTGACTCCCGCCAGCCTGGCCATGGACTGCCACGCCAGTTCTACCATGATGAATTGCTTTATCACGCTGAAATGGAATTCATCTGGCGCCAGGGTTGGCTTTTCGCTGGTCATTCCTGCCAGATACCCAATCCGGGTGATTATTTCCTGTACGACGTGGAAGGGGATTCTGTAATAGTTGTCCGAGCAGATGATGGGCAGGTGAATGCCCTTTATAACGTTTGCCGCCACCGCGGCTCGATCATATGTGAAGAGCCGGAGGGCAATGTCAAGCGCTTCGTCTGTCCCTACCACCAATGGACCTACGACCGCAGCGGACGGCTCCTTCTCCAATACGGCATGCAGGACGGCCTGGATAAATCCCAACTTGGCTTGCATCCCGCCCACGCCCGCGAAGTGGAGGGGATGATCTTCATCAGCCTTGCCCAGGACCCGGTTGACTTCGATCCGGTTTATGAAGCGATTGCACCTGTAGCCCGTCCCCAGGGGATTCCACGAGCGAAGGTCGCCAAAGATCATGGATTTTGACGTCGCCTCCAACTGGAAACTCGTCTGGGAAAACAACCGGGAATGCTACCATTGTGCGGTGAGCCACCCCCAGTACATCAAGGCTAACTTCGATCGCTATAATGCCGACGATACCATCCCGCGCATCGCAGAAAGATTGAAATCGGTCACAACCCGCATGGAGTCAAAGCTCGCCGCACAGGGAATGTCCATTCGCGATGAGACCGGCATGACCGAGTTTCCTGACCCCGACCATGGCATTTGGTACGCAGCCAATCGCACGCCCCTGGTGGAGGGCTTTGTCAGCGAGACCCTCGATGGTAAGCAGGTGGCTCCTCTGATGGGTGATTACACCGATCCCGATGTCGGCACATTGCGGATAAGATCGCTACCCAACTTCTGGATACATGCCAGCTGCGACCATACTGTCGCTGTCCGCCTCACACCCAACGGGCTCACCCACACCAATATCCGCATGATCTGGCTTGTTGACGGCAAGGCTGAAGAAGGCCGGGATTACGACCTCGAGAAAATGTTGCCGTTCTGGCTGATGACTGCCGAGCAGGACTGGGAGATCTGTGTCAACCAGCAGCGCGGGGTTAACTCACGCGCCTTTACCCCCGGACCGCTTTCTACTTACAAGGAATACAATCTTGATCGCTTCCTGCGCTGGTATTTGCAGGAGATGAAAAACACTTTGGGAAAATGAAAGATATCCGTCCCGTTTACGTCGGTTTTGGTATGCTCACCCCGGTAGCCATCATGGTTGTCGAGCAGCTGCCCGAGCACAATACAGGCGCCCTCGTAAAAGAGGTTAACGAGTTTGTATTTGATGACGCCGCAATTATCGCCTGCCTGTTGCGGCAGTGGGGTGTCCCTTCTGCCATGATTGGCACAGCGGTGGGGGATGACCCGCGCGGCCACATTCTGGCAGACCAATTAAAAGCCTGGGGAGTGCAGGGGGAAGTTCGCCATTCAAAGGAAATCCGGACACCCTGGGAAGTGGATGTTTCGGACGAGACAGGCGCACGCACGTATTTTTGGGAAAGAGCGCCGAAGGTTTTAAACACCCTTGATGGAGCCGACCTTTCCCTGCTGGACGGGGCTCGCATGTTGTACGTCGATTGGTATGATGGCGATCACATTGTTCGGGCGATGGATGAAGCCCTTCGCTTGCAAGTACCGGTTTTTTTGAATTTCGAACATGGGCATGCCGATCCCGAGCTGATGAAACGGTATGGGGGCCGCGCCACCATTTGCCAGGCGGTCACTGATGCGGCCCAGCGAGGCGATGTCCCGCCACTCGAAGTTGCAAAAAAAATATTAAAAACAGGTGTGCAAACTGCCTTGATCACGATGGCTGGTGAAGGGTGCCTGGCAGTAAATGGGTCACGGGCTGTTCGCGTCCATGCACCCTCTGTTCCTGCCGTCGACGGGTGTGGAGCAGGAGCCACCTTTTCTGCCGGTTTCATATATGGGGAGTTGAAGGGCTGGGAATTGGAAAAATCGGCCCGTTTTGCCACTGCAGCCGCTTCCCTCAAAGTGACACGCCCCGGGTTAAAAATGTTTTCGATTATTGAGATCACAGCTTTGGCGGAAAAGCTATCGGTCGAATATACAGCAACTGAAATAAACCCTGATCATTAGGAGAGTTCTTTGATTAACTTTGCCACCCTCCTTACGCAGCAACAGGTTGAGCGCACTCATTCTGCATCGTTGGAAATCCTTGAAAGCGTCGGCTTCCTTGTGCGCAACGAAAAGGCTCGCTCGATCTTTAGCCAACACGGTTGCCAGGTGGACGCTGGAGCACAGGTCGTTAAGTTTCCTCCTACCGTGGTTGAGAAATACAGGGCCATGCTTCCGCCGACTTTTACTTTCCACGGCCGCGATGCCAGCTATGACCGCACCCTTCCGCAGGATGGACCGGTTATTGTTACGGGTAGCTCTGCACCGGATGTCATCGATCCCCTGACCGGTCGTGTAAGGCGGGCGCGCTCAGACGATATCGCCCGGATTGCGCACCTAATTCAGGAATTGCCCGCCTATGATGTTTTTTCAATCTCAACGTTGGCTGACGATGCGCCGCGCGGACAGTTCACACTTGCCCGGCTATATCCATCTATTAAGCATTGTCTCAAACCCATCCGCAGTACCACCCGGGATATGGATGATGCCGCCGACGTGATGAAGCTTCTATACGCGATTGCCGGCAGCGAAGAAGACTATCTACAGCGGCCTTTCGTCACTCACCATTATTGCCCGGTCGTTTCACCTCTAACCATGGACCAGCTTTCTACAGAAGCGATCATCTTTTTCACCGGAAAGGGATTACCGGTTTACCCAAGCATTGTTCCCAACGCCGGGCTGACCTCCCCGATGTCCATGGCGGGAACGCTGGTGCAGGGCAATGCGGAGTTCCTTGCGATCTCGGTGCTGATGCAAATGGTGCGCGAAGGCACCCCCACCATCTATGCCACCCTCCCTACTGTAGCTGACATGCGTACTGGCGCATACGCTTCTGGGGGTATTGAATGCGGTATGCTGCACATGGCTTTTGCTCAAATGGCGCGCTTCTACAATGTGCCATGCGGTGGTTACATCGGACTGTCCAATTCCAAGCTCAATGATGCCCAATCCGGTTATGAGACCGCAATGTCTACTGCGGCAGGAGTGCTGGCAGGAGCAGATATGCTCAACATGGGTGGACTGCTCGACGCATTGAAGGTGTTTGATTTTGCCAAGGCTGTAATCGACGATGAAATCGCTCAGATGCTCAAACGACTGAAGCATGGTATCACCTTCACTGAAGATGAACTTGCCCTCCAGGTTATTGCCCAGGTAAAACCCGGTGGATCGTTCATGATGAGTCCTCATACCGCCCGGCGGATGAAGACCGAGGCCTTACTCACCCGCCTTGCTGACCGGGAGGCACGCGAAACCTGGGAGAAAAAAGGGTCACTCGATACGCATGCCCGTGCAATGCAGCGCGTAAACGAGATTCTTGGGCACAAGGATGCTGACCTGATTTCCTGCCGATGTCGAGACACGCCTCCATCTTCAATTCAAGGATTTGGTTCCTGGGTAAGCGAAAAGGATAAATATTTACTCTTGCAATTGAACAGCATGAGATAAGGTTTTATTGAAAAGGGATGCCCGATGAAAATATTTTTCGCAACAGATGTGCACGGCTCTGAAATATGCTGGAAAAAATTCCTCGCAGCGAGCAAGTTTTATGAGGCAGATACCCTAATCCTGGGGGGAGATATGACCGGCAAAGCGATAGTCCCGATCATCGCCCAGGGCAACGACAACTTCAAGGTGACCTTGTTGGAGCAGGAAAGTATCCTTCACGGAAAAGAAGCAGTCGACAAGATGGTCCAAACCATCCAGAACCGTGGTTATTATCCTTATGTTACCAATCCGGATGAAGTGCAGAGTATTGTGGATACACCGGGGAAATCGGATGAGCTCTTTCTCGACCAGGTAATCAAAACCATGCAGCGCTGGATGGAATATGCGGATACAAAATTGACTGGAACAGGCATTCGCTGTTTTGTCTGCCCGGGCAACGACGATATTTTCGAGATCGATGCGGTGATCTCAGCCTCGAAATGTGTACGCAGCGTGGAAGGGCAGGTCATTGAGCTCGACGAATACCACGAGATGGCCAGTTCAGGGTGGTCAAATCCAACTCCCGTGGCACACTCACCGCGAAGAACCCGATGATGCACTGCTTGCGCGCATCGAAGCAGTCATCAGCAAGGTAAAAAACCCGTCTCAGGCGGTCTTCAGTATCCACCCACCGCCATTTGGCAGCGGGCTGGACGAAGCTCCGGAACTAACCAAGGATTTGCGTCCCACTTACGCTGGTCGTTCGATGATTCCGGTTGGTAGCCGGGCAGTCATGACCGTGATCGATAAATACCAGCCACTGCTTGGGTTGCATGGGCACATCCACGAAGGCAAGGGAACGCGCAAATATAAGAAGACCTTATGCATCAATCCAGGCAGCATGTACGAACAAGGCATGTTGAACGGCGCGGTGATTGAGCTTAAACCGCAAAAGATTGGCAACTATCTGTTAACTACGGGATAGTGTTGTAGCGGTTGCTTGAGCTGGGAAAGGAGGATCCTATTGCCGATAAATTGATTTGGGAGATTTTCAGATATCTCAGTCCGAATACTTTTCTTTGGGTAGGTCTCCACGAATCATGACAGGAGACCGAAGAGAACTTGGAAAGGAGAATCAGATGAGTGACGTTTCTCTGTTTGTTCGCAAGGCAAGCGGCCTGGTAAGAGCCTGGTCGGTGTTCGACGCGTTCATTTATGCCACTTTCTCCATCAACCTGATTACCCTCGGTCTGTTCATCTTCTCCTATTGCTATTACCTGGGGGGCAGCTTGATAACCGGGGTGGTGGTTGGTGCGATCTTTACCATCTTTGAGGTGATCGTTTACGCCAGCCTGATCTCTGCGATGCCGCGTGCCGGTGGCGATTATGTTTGGCAGAGCCGCATCCTGAATCGCGCGGTAGGTTTCGTGCTGACTGTCACGGGGTGGTGGTTCATCCTTTGGCTGTGGACCCCACTCTATGGTCAGATGCTGACCTATGAGGTGTATACCCCACTGCTGGCTGTCGCGGGATTAAAAGATGCCGCCTTATGGTTCACCACCACATCAGCAGGCCAATTTGTCGGCATGCTTTCCGTCTGCCTCATCGTTTTCATCTACATTGCCGTAGGTATGAAATGGTATGCCCGCATCCAGAAGTTCTGCTTCTGGGGTGGGCTTGCCGGCCTGGCGATAGTGTTCGCCTTGCTCTTGTTTGGGAACAATGCGACTTTTATCGCCAATTTCAATGCTCTTGCTCCACGCTTTGGTGCTGCAGCGGGGGATACTTACAATGCCACTCTCCAGGCGGGTGCAGATGCAGGCACGGTTGCCGGTCCGCTATTTCCATTGGCTCTTGGCGCCAGTATCTTTCTGGTCCCAATGTTGACCTTCTTCAACCTGTGGCCGAATTGGGGCTCCACCTTGTACGGTGAGGTGCGCGGAGCTTCAGATTACAGGCGCAATCTTTCGGGCATGCTTTGGGCGATAATCATTACGACAGTTGGAGCAGTGATTTTCTTCCTTCTGATAGGTAAAACGATCGGCTGGGATTTTTACAATAAGGCCAACGGGGCATTCTGGAACTGGGGCTTTGGGTACACCACCACCCAGCCCCCACTGCCCATCTGGCCTTACCCCGCTCTGTTCGCGGCCTTCATGGTCAAGAGCCCGGCTCTCATGTTCATTATTGTGCTCTTGATGAGCCTGTGGTGGTTTGGCTGGTCTGGGACGCTCTTCCTGAGTTCCACCCGCGTGATCTTTGCTGCCGCCATCGACCGCATGCTGCCGGAGTGGGTCTCGAAGATTGAGTCGCGCACCAAGACTCCCATCAATGCATTGCTGTTGATGGTCATCCCTTCGGCGATCATTTCGTATTTGTACGCATTTAAGGTCTTCAATTTCCAGACCCTTGCGTTGGACGCCACCGTCGTGATCGCCATCACCTTCCTCGGCTCAACGATTGCGGGGATCGTTATGCCATGGCGGGCAAAGGATGTCTTTGACGGGTCGCCAATTGCCAAGTACAAGGTCCCCGCCTGGCTGGGCTGGATCGTCTCGATCGTGTTCGGTGTCTTCGCAGTCTACCTGATCTATATTTCGTTCAAGGATGCCTGGACGATTATCAGTGGGCTGGGGGCGCTGAGTCCGAGCGGCCTCACCTGGCTGGTGGTCATCGTCCTGGGTCTGCTCACCATCTTCAATGCAGTGGTTTTGCTTTGGATTCTATACTCGGTTGTCAAGGGAACCATGAACAGCAAAGCCATGCCTCTCGTCACTATGGCAGGCCTTGTATTCCTGGGCTTTCTCGATTGGCTGCTGGTCGTGTGGTTCTGGGATCCGAATGTCCTTCCGTCAGCATTGCCTGCCGTTGGTACCTACAACATCGGCTGGTCCAACGTAAGCTCGATGGTTTTCATGATGATCAACTACTTGGTGGCTGCGGGAATCTATTTCGGGTTCAGCGCCTATCGGCGCCGCCAGGGTATTGCCATAGAAAAAGTTTATCAGGAAATCCCGGTGGAGTAGATACTGGCGTTGATTCGTTTCTTACCGGAAGGAAGAGGGTCAGTATCATATTTCTTCCCTCTTCCTCCCATTTCGGAAGTTTTTACCTACCGGTATGGCAAAGATTATCCTTTAAAATATCGATCCATCCGAAAAGATGACATATCAATTGACTCTGACCCTTGAGAATGCTACAATGAACGGGTAATTTAAACTGGAGGTGCCTCGATAAGATCTGACTGGACGATCCCTTCAATCTCTGCATTTCCATTTTTATAGCATCAATTCAAAAAAGGAGAGAAGTAGAATATGCAAACTAAGAAGCTTATTTTCAGTATGGTTTCAATCATGGTGGCTACGGCATTCGTGCTTTCCGCCTGTGGTGGCGCTGCTGCAGTTCCTGATGTAGCCGCCGGCTACACCGGCTCGAAAATCGCGTCTGTGCCTCAGGATCTCGTCACTGCCTGCAAGAAGGAAGGCATGCTCACGATCATTGCCACGCCGCCGGATTGGGCGAACTATGGCGAGATTTTCTCGGACTTCGAGTTGACCTCCGGTGTCAAGATTAATTCCCTCGACCCGAATGCCGGATCAGCTGATGAACTTGCCGCTATCGAAGCCAATAAAGGCAACACTGGCCCGCAGGCTCCCGATATCGTGGATGTTGGCTATGCATATGGCGCTACGGGTATCGCTGCTGGTGATTACCAGGCCTACAAAGTCTCCACTTGGGACAAGATCCCTGCTACCGTTCTCGGCATTCCTGCGAAGGATCCAAACGGTATGTGGACCGGTGGTTATTATGGTGTGATGGCCATGGCGATTAACACTGCTGTTGTCCAGAATGTCCCGGCCAATTGGACAGATCTGCTCAAGCCCGAATACAAAGGACAAGTTGCTTTGTCTGGTGATCCACGCAGCTCGAACCAGGCCATTCAGTCTGTATTTGCTGCCACCCTGGCAAATGGTGGCTCTCTCGATAATGCCCAACCGGGACTTGATTGGTTCAATCAATTGAACCAGGCTGGGAACTTCGTCCCGGTGATTGCCAAGCCGGGAACTATCTCTCAGGGTGCTACACCCATCGTGTTCACTTGGGATTACCTGGGCTTTGGATATAAGGATAGCTTCGCTGGAAACCCTGCTTTGACCATAGTCTATCCTTCCCCGACCATCGCCAGCATGTACGTCCAGGCGATAAGCGCTTATGCCCCCCACCCCAATTGTGCCAAATTGTGGATGGAAGTCCTCCACTCTGACGAAGGTCAACTGGCTTGGATGAAGGGTTATGCCCATGGAGTTCAGCAGGCTGATTTGGAATCTCGCGGCGCAATCCCAGCCGACCTGAAAGCCAAGCTGCCCGCCTCCAGCGCCTTCTCCTCGGCGGTTTCCCCCACCCCTGATCAACTCAGCGCTGCGCTGACCCTGATCAAGGCTGGTTGGATGACTACAGTCGGTGTGGATATCCCGACCCCGGCCCCATAGATCGTACATGACTACGTTTGATGAAAAGCGGGACGCGCCAGAGGCGCGTCCCGCTCGCCGCAAAACTTCATGGGCATGGCTTGGTGTAATGCCCTTCTTCCTGTTTGCCTTCCTTTTCCTACTTTATCCCTCATCAACGATTGTTGTCCGTAGTTTTGAAGATTCACTTTCCCACTCGTTTACTTTAAAAAATATTCTGGCACTTTTCAGTAGTCCCTATATTTTAGGGGCTTATTGGATTAGCATCCAGATTAGCTTGGTGACCTCGCTGGGTGGCGGCATCTTTGGCTTCCTGCTGGCATATGCTGCTATCCGGGGTGGGTTACCGAAGTTCATGCGCTCCAGCTTGATGACCTTTTCCGGGGTGGCTTCCAATTTTGCTGGTGTACCACTGGCTTTTGCTTTCATTGCGCTTTTGAGTCCCACCGGCTTGTTGATCGGCTGGCTGAGGAATCTTGGCTACAATCCTTATTTTCACGGTTTTACGCTGTATACATTTTGGGGGTTGAGTATCGTTTATATGTATTTCCAGTTTCCCTTGATGGTTTTGATCATTGCCCCCGCTATTGACGGGCTGCGCCGTGAGTGGCTGGAGGCTTCGGAAAATCTGGGTGCCAGTTCTTTTCAGTATTGGCGCTACGTAGCCCTTCCGATTCTCCTCCCTTCTATCATGGGTACCGTGATTTTGCTTTTTGGGAACTCCTTCGGTGCTTTTGCCACTGCCCAGGCGCTGACCGGTGGGCAGATCAACCTCGTGACAATTGTGATTGGATCCCAATTGCGCGGAGATGTGCTAGGTGACCCAGGGATTGGATATGCCATGGCACTGGGTATGGTGGTTGTTATGGCTTTGGCGATTACAGGTTATACCATCCTCCAGAGACGGACAGAGAGGTGGTTGAAATGAGACGCGGAAATAAGGTTTGGTCATGGATCATAATGATTCTCGGCATCCTTTATTTCTTCCTGCCTTTGGTAGCTACCTTTGTCTTCTCTTTAAAAGCAAAACTTGGGGTTCTGAGTTTTACTGCATATTCAAATGTCATCAACAACCCGGCATTTGTCTACAATTTCACTGCATCGGTGATTTGGGCTTCTCTCACCATCGTAGTCGGAATCTTGCTCTTTGTCCCCACTGCTTTCCTGATTCGTTTGAGAGTTCAGAAATTACGCAGTTTGGTTGAGTTTATCACCCTGCTTCCCTTTGTTATCCCGGCTATCGTATTGGTTTTTGGATTGGTGCGCACCTTCAGTCAGCCGCCACTCTTGATCGTCAACAGCCCTGCTTTGCTTATTGCTGGCTATGTGGTTTTGTCCATGCCATATATGTATCGGTCCATTGATACTGGCCTCCGAGCCATTGATGTGCGCACTCTCACTGAAGCTGGGCAAAGTTTGGGTGCTGGCTGGGGATCGATCCTTTTTGACATTATTCTTCCCAATATCCGCGTCGCCATATTAAGTGGAGCCTTCCTGAGTTTTGCCATTGTGATAGGCGAATATATTCTCGCCCAGTATCTTGCCAAGCCGGCTTTTGCCCCTTATATGTCTTATCAGATGCAACAAAAAGCTTATGAGCCGGCAGCGATGGCCATCATTAGTTTTGCACTCACCTGGGCAGCCATGGGGATCATTTCACTGGTTGGCCGCGGCGGTGGACAGGCACAGGTTGGAGGCGGACACTAAATCATCCGGGAATGACTACTTATGACACATCTGAAATTATCCAATATTTCCAAAGTTTTTTCTGGGACAAATGCGGTTGAGAATTTTAACCTGGATGTGGAAAAGGGTGAGTTCGTCTCCTTCCTCGGACCTTCCGGATGCGGAAAAACAACCACCCTGCGCATGATTGCTGGCTTTGAAATCCCGACAATGGGGAATGTCACCATCGATAATGTCGATATAACTGATAAAGCTCCCAACCAGCGAAATGTTGGCATGGTCTTTCAGGCTTATGCACTCTTCCCGAACATGACCGTTGCTCAAAATATTGGCTATGGATTGCGCATTCGCAGGGAATCGAAGGCTACAATTAAAAAAACTGTCGAAGAAATGCTTGCGCTTATTCACCTCGAACAAAAAGGAAATAGTTTTCCACACCAACTTTCTGGTGGTCAGCAGCAGCGAGTAGCTTTGGCACGTGCCTTGGCTATTCACCCACAGGTGCTTCTTCTAGATGAGCCCCTGTCTGCATTGGACGCAAAGATACGAGTTTCGCTGCGTGCAGAGATCCGTGCCATCCAGCGCAAACTGGGCATTACTGCCATCTATGTTACCCACGACCAGGAAGAGGCCCTGTCTATTTCTGACCGTATCGTCGTCATGTACGACGGGAAGATCGAGCAGGTCGGCACGCCGTTTGAGATCTACAACTTCCCCCAAACAGCCTTCGTTGCCAGCTTTGTCGGGACATTGAATACCACGACTGCCGAAGTGGTTGATCCGGTCAAGCAACTGCTGCAGATGGAAGGTATCCAGTTGGAGACTGCAGAGGGGTTGGATGGCAAACAAAAAGGCGACAAGATTTCGATTGCGATCCGCCCTGAGCGTTTCAATTTCATTGCGCAGGAAAGGAAAGCGAATATCCTTGACTGCAAGATCGAGAATATCACCTTCCTTGGTTCAGTCGTCCGCATCCAGGTCATGATTGGCGCCACCCGTTTTAATATGGATACATTTAACAATCCATTCCTCGAACTCCCTAAAATTGGTGACAAAGCCCAGATAACTTGCTCGCGCGAAGCAGTCTTGGTTTTAAAGAACTGATCGATTGCTGCTAAACAAAAAAACATATCGCCTGCTGAATATTGCCTGGTTATTGCGCGGAATTAAAACTCGCCACCCTTGATAAAAGGGCAGGCGAGTTTTCTGATAATTATCGTATTAACCGTGGTTAACCAAACACGGCGATTAGCACTATTCCTGCAAAGATCACAACCGCTCCAAGGACGCGGATCTTCCCCAATTTCTCCCCTAAAAGCTGCCAGCCTGCGAATGCGCCGATTACTACGCTGACTTCCCGAATGGCTTCTGAATAATTTACTGGCGCTATGGAGTAGGCGAATAAAGCGAACAAGTAGGCGATGACCCCCAGGAAACCCACCAGGAGAAGGCGGGCAGGTTGGTCTTTCCACGTCTTAACAAAGTGATCCTTGCCATAATGTCGTACGATGACCGGCGTGGTCAAAAAGGGTACCAGCATGAACATACTCAGTCCATAAGATATTACAGGACCGTGTTTGACAGCAAAACCATCGATCAGGGTGTAAATGGATATGACCAGGGCGATTGAAAGTGCGATGACGATCCCTCTGAACTTGGGCTTGCCTTCGTGAGGCTGGAATAAACTGGTTGCACCAATGATGACCAGTCCGAAAACGATTGTCGCAATTCCAATGAACCCCAAAGTGCTTGGTACCTCCTGCAGGAACAGAAAAGACCACAGGACAACCAGAGCTGGCGCTGCTCCTCGTGCCACCGGGTATACCAGGGAAAAATCATGATCGCTGTAAGCGAAAGAGAGCAGAACGAAATAGATCGCTTCCAGAGTCATGCTGATCAGAGCAAATATCCACATGGACCTGGGGGGAAGGCCGGTGAAGAATAGCGCGATAACCGAGATGATACCGCTGATGATCACCTGCCAACCCATGGCAAGATATTTTTCCGAGGATTGTTTTAGTAATAAATTCCAGAATGCATGGAGGACCGCAGACGTGAGCAGCAAAACAACGGCTAGAATGGGCATGGCGGGTCTAAATTTACCACAATGCCCATCTGTGCACTAGGCTGGATGGGCAATTAAAGAACTAAGGTTGTTAGGCATTGAGCATATATTAATTCGGGTGCACCCCCATGTCGATGAGCGCTCACTTGGGAATAGCGATCGGAAGCTAATTTGGCTTATCTGGAATTATCTTGATGAGTAATTCCCCCTTTGCGATTTGGGTCTTTGGCTGAACATTTACTGAGTCGACGATACCGGTGCAGGCGGAACGCATTTCCATTTGCATTTTCATTGATTCAAGTACCGCCAAAACCTGCCCAGTCTCGACTACATCTCCCGGGGAAACGTGAACACTGATGACGATCCCCGAGATGGGTGCATTCAGGTTGCCATTGCTCGCTTTTTTAACTTTACTTCCCCGGCGGATATTGCTCCGCTCCACCTTGGCAATTGCATTTCTCCGGTTGGCATTAAGTGTATATAAGCTGTTGCCCATTGACTCGATATATATTTCCGTCTTGCGTGCAACGCCGTCATAAAGGTATTTTCCCCGTTCCTTCATCGCAACCAGCGCGGCTTGAACAAGCTCGCCATTGATCTTGTATTGTTTCCCGTTTATCTCAACCTGGTATTCTTTTTTCCCGACCGTTACGTAATAAATGGTCATGTTCTCTCCCGAATTTAATCCCGCATTTGCTCGCGCCAGCCCTGCTCCCGCCACTGATCCGACCCGGACTCCATTGGGTTGGCAGGTTGGCTGGTGCGAGCCTGGTGTTCCAAGAATGCAGCCGTAAGTGCCATATCGCGTTCAAGTTCTTCGTCGTTTTCCGTCATGACAGGCAAAAAGGTGTCCAGGTATGTGGTATTGGCGCTTGCTTGGATAAAACTATCTGAATCGATTATCTGGATCAGGAATCCAATGTCGGTGCAGACTCCTCCAATTTGAAACTCACCCAATGCCCGCCGCAGCCTGCGGATTGCAGTTTGCCGGTCTTCTCCCCATCCGATCACTTTTGCTATTAGCGAGTCGTAATCGGATGTGACCGGCATTCCCGGGTACAGGGCCGAATCAGTTCGTATTCCTGGTCCGCCTGCTTCTTTTAACAGGGTTATTTCTCCCGTTGCTGGCATGAAGCCATTATCAGGGTCCTCTGCAATCACGCGTGCTTCAATTGCTGATCCGACCATCTTGATGTCTTCCTGCGCATATTTGAACGGCTGTCCATCGGCCAGTCTGAGCTGTATGCCAACCAGGTCTATTCCGGTGACCATTTCGGTTACTGGGTGTTCCACCTGAATGCGCGGGTTGACTTCAATAAAATAGCAGGAACCGTCTTCTCCCAGCAAGAATTCAATTGTTCCCAGGCTGCGGTAATTTAATGCATGTCCCAGGTTATATGCCATTTCGTAAAGATGTCGGCGCATATCGGGGCTGAGACTGGGAGCTGGCGATTCCTCGATGATTTTTTGCCGGCGTCGTTGGATGGAACACTCACGTTCTCCCAGGCACAAGATCCGCCCAAAACCATCCCCGATGATCTGGATTTCGATATGCCTGGCTTGCGGTACCAGCGGTTCGAAATAGACGGTCCCATCCCCGAACGCTGCCAATGCCTCCTGCCGGGCTGCCGCCACCATTTGTTCCAACTCCCCGCGCCTGCGCGCCAGCCGGATGCCGCGACCTCCTCCGCCAGCAACCGCCTTGATCAACACGGGATACTTGATTTGTTCGAGCAGGCTTTCCGGAATTTCGTCTGCCACTGGTTCATCGGGTCCAGGCAGGACAGGCAGGTTTGCTTCGCGCGCCACCTTGCGGGCCACCAGTTTATCTCCTGTTGACGAAATCGTCTCAGGCAGCGGCCCGATAAAGATGAGTCCGGCGTCTTCCACAGCCTGTGCGAACGTTGCATTCTCGGACAAGAATCCGTAGCCTGGGTGGACCGCCTCTGCCCCGGATTCCTTTGCAGCGGACAGTATCCGCTCGATATTCAGGTAACTTTCAGCTGCAGGCGTCGGTCCGATGAAAACAGATTCGTCTGCATAACGGGTATGCAATGCCTGAGCATCTGCTTCTGAATAAACCGCCACGCTTGGAAAGCCCAATTCGCGGCAGGCGCGTAGGATGCGCACAGCTATTTCGCCCCGGTTGGCAACTAATACTTTCATATAATCATTACCTACAGGGGAATATTCCCGTGTTTTCGCTTGGGCGTTTCCTGGCGCTTTTCACGCAGGCTTTCCAGGGCTGCGATCAGGCGCAGCCGGCTTTCTGCTGGAGGGATGATATCGTCAAGGTAGCCGCGTGATGCAGCCAAGTACGGATTGGATATTTCTGCGCGATATTTTCTCATATATTCATCGGTGACTGAACCTGGGTCGCTGGCTGCGTTGATTTCTTTGCGGAATACTATTTTTACCGCGCCGTCTGGTCCCATGACGGCTATTTCGGCTTGTGGCCAGGCCAGGTTGTAGTCACAGCGCAGATGTTTCGAACTCATCACGATATAGGCGCCGCCATACGCCTTCCTTAAGATGATCGCAATTTTCGGGACCGTGGCTTCTGAATAAGCATAGATCATTTTTGCTCCATGCCGGATGATGCCGTCGTGTTCCTGTTCGCTGCCGGGCAGGAATCCTGGAGTATCCACCAGGGTTACCAGCGGAAAGTGGAAAGCATCGCAAAAACGGATGAATCTCGCTGCCTTGTCGGATGCGTTGATGTCCAGCACACCAGCCAGGTATCCGGGTTGGTTTGCCACGATGCCCACCGGGTAACCGTCTAAACGTGCAAATCCCACCAGAATATTTTCCGCGTATTCTGGCTGGATTTCCAGGAATTCTCCTCCATCCACAATCGCCACAATGACAGAATGCATATCGTACGGTCGCTGTGGGTCAAGTGGCACAATTTGTTCAAGTTCTGGGAGAAGCCTGCGTGGACCATCCGCCGGAGGCAGGTAGGGTGGAGGAGTCAAATTGTTGGGTGGCAGATAGGAGAGCAGCCAGCGTAATTGTCCTAGTAACGCCTCTTCGTCGGGAGCAGTGATATGGGCCACACCGCTTTTCTTTCCATGAACTTCAGCTCCGCCGAGTGAGTCAAAGTCCACTTCCTCGTGGGTCACAGCCTTCACCACTTCGGGTCCGGTGATGAACATGTAGGCATTCTGGTTGACCATCAGGATGAAATCATTGATACCGGGCGAGTATACTGCTCCGCCAGCGCAGGGTCCCATGATGACGGATATCTGCGGTATGACGCCCGAAGCGCGTGTGTTTCGGTAAAAAATTTCACCATAAGATGCAAGCGAATCCACGCCTTCTTGGATGCGCGCTCCCCCCGAGTCGTTTAGACCGATGACTGGTGCACCATTTTGATACGCCAGATCCATTAATTGAGCGATTTTCCTACCATGGGCTTCGCCAAGCGAACCGCCCAAAATGGTGAAATCCTGTGCGAACACATACACAACCCTTCCATCCACTTTCCCCCAACCGGTCACCACACCATCTGTTGCCGGATGGCTGCTTTCCATGCCAAAACCAGTAGCGCGATGGGAAACGAACATTCCAGTTTCGATAAATGTACCGGGATCCAGGAACAATTCGATCCTTTCCCGTGCCGTTTTCTTTCCTTTGGCATGCTGCTTTTCGATTTGGGATGCACCTCCGCCTAAAATCGCCGCGGAACGCAGTTCATCCAACTTAGTTTCAAATTCATTCTTCATGTTTTTTCCTTGGATCGTGGTTGGCGACAGGCACGACTTTCCCTGAAGCTTTACGCAGGGGATAAAAAGCTATTTTATTGGATTATTGGCTCCACGGGATAATACTGTTCTAGTTCAGCCGGGATTTGCAGCCCTTGGAGCTTTAACGCTTGCAACCTGTATTGGCAGGCTGCCCCGGTCAGGATTTGCATCGCCACATCTGACACTCGACGATTATTTGGTTCGGCGAGGTACGTGCCTCGCACCCAGTCATTGAAACTACCCATGGATGGACCGCACCAGATCTGGTAGTCCATCTCACGCCCTTTTTCTCCACTGTTGGACCAGCGTGAGGCCAGTCCCAGGTACCAGCGGAAAATCAAGGCCATCTTGCGTTTTGGGTTGTTCTGAGCGCGCTCTATTTGTGCAGGATCGCGCTCTGTAAAGAATTTGATCGTATCCTCCCATATGGATTCAACTCCCCGTTTGAAAACCTGCTTCTCTAATTTTTCTAGTTCTTCAGCGGGAATTTGCTCAATTGAGTCGTAATGCGAATATAGTTCGAAAAGTTTCTGAGCGCGCATCGGGAAGAGCGTGCCCCGTTTCAGCACCTGTACCTTTACCCCCATTTCAAACATGTCCGCTGAGGGAGCCATCGCTACATCTGCCATTCCTGCTTGTGCCAGGACCTGACGGGTGTGTTCAGAGGCTCCGGCTTCAATGCAAGCCTGGTTGACTGACCCTGTGACGATGTATGCGGCTCCCATCATGAACGCTGCCAGCGCTGAGGCGGGCGTGCTGATGCCCCCGGCTGCCCCGATCCTTACCGGCACTGGGTAATTGTATTTTGCCTGGATTTCATCCCGTAATGTGAGCATCGTGGGGAGTAAACACACTAGCGGACGGTTGTCTGTGTGACCACCTGAATCGGCTTCCACGGTTATATCGTCCGCCATGGGGACTAGTTTGGCTAGGTCGGCCTGCTGGGAGGTGATTTTGCCCTCGCTCACCAGTTGGTTGAGAAAGTTTTCCGGGGCGGGTTGCATGAATCTTGTGGCAACCTCGCTTCGGGATAATTTGGCAATGACATGGTTTCCGATATTGATCTCTCCATCGCTGGAAATACTCAATCCGGCAGCTCGAAAGTAAACAATGCTGGGTGTCAGATCGATAAAAGCCGATGCTTCCACCACGTGAACGCCCTGCTGGAGATAAACATCGACCGCATTTCTCTCCATGGCATCTTCACTTGGGCTATGGATGAGATTGGCTGCAAAGGGTTCATCTGGCAAGCCGGCTTTGATCGCCTGGATGGCAGATTCCAATCTACTGTGAACCAGCCCGGCTGCCCCGAATGAACCCAGCAGTCCCGCTTTACCTAGGGCAACCACCATATCAACGGAAGCAATCCCGTTCGCCATGGAACCCGCATAATACGCGCAGCGCACCTGGTATGTTTCCTTGAAGCCTGTGTCCCCCAAGTTGTTTATGGGCAGAGCTGGGATTCCGGCAATAAAATGCCCACCGGTTTGAGCTCGAAAAGTCGGTTCATCACACGTCACTGAGATGAGACCAATTTTGCCGTTCACCTCGATCACATAAAGTGGACGGTTGATCTCCAACAAACAAGCTCGAATAGCCTCCGGTTCAAAGGCTGCCTGGCTTAAGTCCACAACACCATTCGCCTGGATACTTTTAGGTGTAACTGCAAATTGCAGGGTTGAATTCTTAGTCAAGGTGTGGCTCATTGGCGTTCTCATATATCTTCAATCTTCAATGGCAATGGCGATATTTCGCACTTCATATATCCTGGAATTGTCTGCCCACAGGCTGGCATCACCCGAGAATATCTTGGCTGTTCCACGCTGTTCAGTTTTATGAAAATGGACCTCCACCTGCATTTGCTGGTGATGTTGCAGCACCTGACCGCGGTAACTCCAGTTCATTTTCTGCCCGGTGACCAGGTCGGGAGGCATCGTCGATTTTGATTGTTGTCTAGAAAAAATACTTACTGCCTGAAAAATTGCTTCTATTCCCAGGGAGCCTGGCATCACCGGGTCTTCATGGAAATGACAGGCGTAAAACCAGTCCTTGGGGGAGTTTCGGCGGTAGGCATAAATGTAACCTTCTTGTTGGTTACCTGCACCATTCTGAATTGCAACACCGTCCAGAAGGCGGAGTTTTCCCTGAGGGAGACCAGATTCCAAGGTTGACCCCTGGATGGGGACTAATGTGCTATCCAGCCCGGCTTGTTTTAACCAGGGCAGGACAACTTTTTCACCATCCAGCCCGGATTGAGCTGCCATTGCTTCTGCGGAGAAATATCCAAAAGAAGATTTACCTTCGAAGAATATTTCATTGTCGCAAAGTAATTCAAAGGAAAAATGTTGGATGATGGTGGAGCCGTAAAAAATGGTTTTGCGTAATTGCGCTTGTGCGCGGATTGTTTTTTGGCGTGCATCCACGTGTCGGTTGATTGTCGCTTCCCCATCCAGGTTGCGGAAGGAATAATTAACCTCAGGATATCGCAAAGGTGTACCAAGGTAAGCAGATAAGACTCCGCATGGTTGAAGAGCGATTTCGATACAAATAGAGATCGGCAACCGACCATGTTTCTCATTATCAAAATACCAGGCATCGGATGGAACGTCGTATTCCGCAATAATAGTAGAAGTTTGGTCGAATTCTCTCTTGTGGCCTCCAATGGCAAGGATGCGGCTCATTAAAAGAAGGTCGCCGTTCGGGATGCGCAGGCTGCGGCGCCCGGCATAAACTTTATACTCCTGCCCGAGGCATTTCACTACGGAACCGGTTGCAAATTCCTTTAAATCGTCCAGGGTGAATAGAATATGCTTATTTCCGGAATTGAGCGGACGGATGTCTGCCACCTGTTTTTCGATGCTATCTGCCAGATGCCGCAGACCTGCCCTGCGCATTTCTAGGAACTGGTCATGGATTTGTCCTGTCGCGCGGGTGTGTCCATCCCACCATTTTTGGTAATTAGCTAGAATTTCTGCCGAGGTAATGGTTTCCATTGCTAATCCTTGTAAAGGACTTTTATGTTCGCAGGAACACGGTGCGATACCATCCGCGCCATGAGGCGCATGATGGATACGTGGTCATCTACTCCCTTGCGGTTGATGGAAAAGGCTGCATGTGCCTGTCCCTGTAGAGACTCATTGATCCAGCGGGCACAATTACTGCCTGCGCCTAATTCGATGAAAATGCGTGCTCCATCGTTATATGCCATTTGAATCAAACGGGGGAAATCCAGGCAATGGCATAATTCCTGGGCTATCTGCTTCGCGATCAATTGCCGGTCGATGGGCATCGGTTGATACGTGGCGGCAGAGTAAAGTGTCATGCTTGGCTGGTTACTGATCGGAACCGAATGGAGTTCTTTCAGTTTTTCATATTCGGAGTGGATAGGTTCGCAATGGATGGCATAATTAAATGGTGCCTGGAGACTCTTGCATTTCAATTTGCTTATCACTCTCCTGCACCCCGCGGGATCACCGCCGATGACCACCTGGCGGGGAGTGTTTACATGTGTCAAATAAACACGTGGTTCTTCCACTAGAGCCTCTTTGACCTTTTCGGGTCCGGTCATCAACAGGTAGTTTCCCCACAGAGCCTCGGGTGGATCGGTTTCGTTGCGGGTTGCCATTTTCCAATATTCACGTACAGCATTTTGAGGTCCGGTTAAGCGGGTCCGGAAAAGCGGGGAATTCCTCAACGCTTTGCTGGTTTCATCCGCCTCGGTCCAGACCCGGCTGGCAAACAGCATGCTCACCTCACCCAGGCTGTAGCCGAATGCGCTTGCTGGATGGATGCCATAAACTTTCCGAAGCACCTCGGTATAAAGGACCGCGAGGCAGCTGCCAGATATGAGCATGGTGATTGGGTCCGCGCTTAATTGGGCTTCGATGGCGTTCAGGTCATCAGGCGTGAGCGCTGTCATGCTTCGTGGATATAGCATTCGTTCATTCAACAACCCGCCAATGTTTTCGCTGATTCCCGAAATCTGATCATAAAGATTTGGATATAGGTAAAAGAGGTCACGCCCAACGCCCGGATATGAATTGAATGCGCCGGGGTATACGAAGGATACTTTGCCTTCATTGCCCAATGGGAGCGGAGTAAAGAAACTACCCAGCGGTGTTTGCCAATCCGATCGCTTTTCTATTGTGGGTGGGATGCCGTTGAGAGCAAATCCGATCTCGCGCAGGAGTTCTTCATGGTTGCTGCCCAGCAGGCATATTACATTCCTGGTAGCAACCGTATCCTTAAGGTATTGGTTGTAACAGTCCCGCGCCACCTCGCCAAGGTTCGATCCGGGTACAAGCTTTCCCTGAAGATCTGACATCTTTTCGTATATGTCCTCGGCGGAACCGATCGCTATTGGAAATAGATGCAATAATTCAAGATGTGGCGCCTCGATGAATTGGGCGGTAAAAGAAGGAGTATCACAAAAAAGGATGTGAGTAAAACTGACGTTTGGTGTCAGAAAATTAAGACCTGCGCAGCGTTTATTTTGGTTTGCCGGGAGGAACCAGGCTCGCGATTCCTCTTCCACATAGAATTGTGATAGTTTCCATGCATCCGCATTATCGGGTTCACGCCAGCCAGGAGAGCATGGTATGACGCGTCGTGAAAGGCACCATGCAGTTTTCACAATTCCAGGAAGACCCTCCAGGGCGATGCCTAGCGCGCATGTTTGGGTTTGTCCGCCGCTGCCAGCTTTCAGTAACCCTTCTGTCTCTTCTTTGCTGATCATCCCACCACTTTGTGTTGCCGCCAAAATTAATCCAATGTTTTCCGAGTTGATTCCCAATACCTGGCGGGCATCTTTCATGGCGTCAGATATGGCAGCAGGGGTAAGTGGGGTGTCCACCTCGGTAGCACTTGCTATCACGGCAAAAATCGGCCTGGAATTGTCCATGGCAGATTGGAGGTCTGCTAATATGAGGGCACACACCAGGGATTTGTCCTCCTGGCTTTCGACCAGCATTACTACGTTTTCACCGCTGCTCTCGAGCCAATCGGATGCCGCGCAAAGTCCAGGTACCACTCCTAAAACTTCTCTGACCAGTAAGCCGGTCCCGTTTTCTTCTAGGACCTCGGTGACGGTTGTTGACAGGCTGACGATGGGTACCCGTTCAATAGTCAGGCGAGTATCTCCACAAACCTGTCTCACTGCCTGGTCGATGGCAGATTTAAGCTGAACCCTGCCAATGAATTGACCATTGAGTGGTAAACCGCGATACACGCGCCTGCCAAACTCGTTAATATCCCCCCCTCCTGGAATAACAACCGACATCCCGACAATTGCCAGGTTTGTTATAGAACTGAGTCGGCGGATCATTTTTCACCGGCTGGTACAGGCGTGGCTTCCCCCCTAATGAAACGCTTTAGTGCCTGGCTGATCGTCCCTTGCAGCGCCGTGAATTTGGCGAGGATCGTGCCTTGTTTATCGGTAACGATAATGTCTGCAACGACCGACGTTTGATTATGAGAGACGATTTTCATATCCACGATGCTTAATACGCCAAAGGGGATTGCCCTAAATTGTTCCAATTTGACGAGGTGCGAAGGCAGGCAGGGCGCCTGGTAAAAACGCTGGGCCCAGATTAGCAGCGACTGGACGATCGCGTCGTATGCAAAAGGGTTGTAGGTTTGCAATGGAAACTGTCCCTGTTTATCAGGCGGGATTGGTTGGAGCAGCACCTCCAGGACTAGACGGTCTTCGCCCAGGCTAACGACTTGTTGCACTCCTTGGAATGAAGGTCCATGGAAAAGTGTGCCATCTTCATATAATGCTTTACCCAAAATTCCTTCGCTCGGCTCCGCAGTTGTCTTCATGTCAATCTTATGAATGGTAGTAGGGGGCAAAGTCCTAACCAGCGTCGCATTCAAACTGTAATGGTACAGAGGCCGGCCGTTTTTACTCTTGCTCAATATACGTGCCGCGAATTTAACCCTTTCTCCTGGGACCTTCTCGATCTCATTCAATTCGAGGATGTGTTCATCCGCAAGGTTCTCGTCAAAAACGATTCCTTTCAATACCTTAAAATCTTCAAGCTGGAAAAACGTGTACCCCGGGAATAATTGTTCGCAAACGCTGGCGATCCAGGAAGCCGCACATGTTGCTGGTAACACCGGGTGCAATCCGATTTGATGGTCAAGGAGGAACGGATTGGCATCCAGGCTGAGGTGACGTCTGATTTCGAATTTTTGCAATTCACCCGAAATGTCGCTTGCGCTGCGAGTGGGAAGCTGCCCCACCACGATCTGCACGGGTTGGTCGTCAACGCTGTGCTGGGAGGTGATTTCTTTAACCAGCATTTCTGCTCCGGCATCGGTAGGAATGACGGTCATGTCTCGGTCAGCGAACACTCGTTTGAGTTCTGGCGTCACCATCCCGGAATCCCACGGACCCCAGTCTATGGAAACTACATGACACGCGGGGTTATCCCGTTTGATCTGGTAGGCGGCCTTGTTGAGCACTTCGTTCGCCATCGCATAATCGGCCTGTCCAATATTTCCGAAGAAACCCACCACCGATGAGAACAGTACTAGGAAGTCAAGCTGTCCTGCCGGGGCAACTTTCAACAGGTTGCGCAGTCCTTCCACCTTGGGAGCGAACACAGTCTCGAAATCTTGCAGGGTTTTCTTTTCTATTCTCCGGTCCGAAAGTGAACCGGCTCCGTGGATGATGCCATTTATTTTTCCCAACCGTTGAACGGGGCCGGCCAATTCCTTCTGCAATGTCTGTGAAGGTGCGGTAACGTCCTGGTTGATATACTCCACGACCGCCCCAGTCTTGCGTATTGCATTAAGATTTTCTTCCACTTCCTCGCGAGCTCGTATTTGGCGGAACAACCTTTCCACTGCCTGTGGCGTGGCTTTTTTACCATTGTTGCTAAGCTGGTTCATTGCACGTTGTTTCAGTTCAGCGTCCTCCGGGCAATCGATTGCCCATTCTGGCAGTGGCTCGTTGACCGGAGTGCGTCCTAGAAGGATGAATTTACAGGGTGTTGAATGGGCTAGTTTGATTACGCACTGGGCGGTAATCCCCCTTGCACCGCCGCTCACCAGCACGACCGTATCAGGGGTAATCAGGGTTTTTCCAACCATAACGATCAGTTCTCCGCTCCGGGTTGCTCTACCACCAGGGTAAAACGCCCCTTATTGCTGTAGCCCACTTCGCTGATCAGTCGGTTCGGGTCATATAGTTCTGCCATGATGTGTTCAACTGCGGTCGCAACATTAAAGTCGGGGGAAAGATCGATTGCACGGCAGAAAACTCTTTCCCATTCAAGGTTAAGGGTCTTTACCAGGCCAAAGAGGCTCCCGCTGACTGGTTCAAATAACCCGGAAGTTGTCAGTCCAAATTCGCCATCCATATGGGTGACGGTTACAAACGCGGCGTAATTCAAACGGGCAGATTCGGTCAGGTTTTTCATCAGGTATTTTGCCACCAGGAAGGTGGTACGGGCAATGGCATTCTCAACCTCGGAGAATGTTGCTTCCGCTGTTCCCGGGGGGTCCAGGTGAATGTACATCCCTGCCGGTCCGAATTCTTGTTGAATGCTTGCCAGGCTGTTTTGTATTCCTGCTTCTGATAAATCTTCCATCAGAATGCGCCGGATGTTTTTGGGCATTTTGTCTTTATCGCTGATTGGGGTGTCCTTTAGCCCAAGCACAACAACTCTTATCCCCTGCCCGGATAAAGCATCGGCAAGGGCCGGTGTTAAACCCGTGCCGTCATCCATCAGGATACAAGTATGGTCCTTAGGAAATACCATGTCCAGGTGATCTGGGGAAGGGAGGAACTTCAAAGCTACCACCCCGCGTGGGATACCGAGAGAGGGTTGCTCCTTGACCAACGGAATTTCTGGTGCAGGAAGCTCTCCAGTAGGCTTGGTGGATGTCAGGTATTCAGTGATCTGGTCGAGCGTATGCAGCTCCGCTAATGCAGCCGTATCTGCCTTGGGAAGCTCAGGGAAACGGGTTTGCAGGGCTCCTAAAATTTCGACCCGCTTGATCGAGTTTATTCCTAGGTCAGCTTCCATATCCATCCCGGGATCAAGCATTTCGGTGGGATAACCGGTTTTCTCGCTGACGATCTCCAGAAGTGCCTGCTTAACGGCCTTGAGATCGATGCTTGTTTGGAACTCATTTGAGACTGCTATCGGCGGGGTCGTTTTTTCAACCGGTTCGAGCGCTACCGTCGGTACTCCTGTAACAGGAGCTGATGTCACCATCTGGTCAACAATTTGTCCCAGGGTACGCATTTCTGACAACACGGCTGTGTCAGCCTTGGGCAGATCCGGGAAATGAGTCTGCATGGCACCGAGGATTTCAACCCGCTTGATGGAATCAATCCCAAGGTCTGCTTCCATATCCATATTCATTTCTAGCATTTCAGTGGGATATCCAGTCTTCTCGCTGACGATCTCGAGTAAGGATTTGGTCAAAGTCTCAACGCTGATTGCCGCGTTGGTTTCAGTTGGGATTACGACTTCTGGAACGGAAACTGGTTCAACTCTGGCAGTTTCTCCTCTACTGGGGGTCTCGGCAATTTCAATCGGCAATGCGGGTAGGAACATCTCCTTGTCTTTGGGTCTGGTAATCGGAACCACACCGGTTATGTTTTGGATTTCCATCAAGCTGTTGATTAGTACCGACTGATCGTGCAAATATTGTTCATGCACCCTCAGGGTTTCAGCCTGGTGTTGGTGGAATTGTGCCATGCTGTGGTCAAGCATTTGAAGTGCTGCATTTATTTGCTCAAGGTTTTGCTGGGATGGGTTACCGGAAAGCAGGTCAAGTTCTTGCTTCGTGATCTGACCAAAAAGCCGGGTATATTCGCCATCGTTCGACAGGAACTGGTTATGGGATTTCAACGTATTGTCCTGCCAGGCTTGCAGCCTTTCCCCAATTTGATCTGCACCTGGCAGGTTGCTTGTTTGGGGTAACCGATCGGTTGCTTCGGGAATCGTCGCCTGTTCAACCGCTGCCATGCTTGCTTTCATTTCTAGGGGTTTTACTGCCCCTATTTCGAGATTGTCCTTTTGCGCTATGGCTTTCTCAAATGCAGAGCGTGTTTTTTCGGTAAGGAAAAGTCCGCCATTCAACATCACGCTGATGGCAGATTTCTTTTCTTCATTTTTTGGTGTACGAGGCAGCTCAAAAGGATCGTAATTTCGCAAATCAAGTCCAAGCACGCACAATTGCGCCACTGCTTCCCGGTATTGTCGATCGCTGTCTTTTTTAGCATTTGGATTTAGTGCTAAAGCAAAATGGGGCTTTCCATCCAATATGTTTTTTACCAGGTTGGTCAGTACGTTCTTTGGACCAACCTCGACAAATATCCGCCCTCCCTGTGAATGGATGGCTTCAACTTCGTCCTTGAAGCGCACTGGGTTCAGGATATGCTGGGATAAACTAACGCGGATTTGTTCGGGGTCGGAGACATGAGCTTGCCCGGTGGTATTCGAAAAGACTGGGATGGCTGCTCGGTTGAATTTCACTTGCTTGATCGCTTCAGCAAACGGTTTCTGAGCATGACCTACCAGTTTTGTATGAAACGCTGCTGATACAGGCAAGCTGACCACCGAATATCCTTTTTCAACCAGTACCTTCTGCATTGCGCTGATGTCTGGTTTGGTACCTGCCAGAACCACCTGGTTGTTGGAATTCCAGTTTGCCAGGGTGATCTCAGGAAAAACCCTTAATTCTTCTTGCAAGGCTGCCACGTCACCTTTTACAGCCAGCATCGTCCCTGCATCAAAATCAGGGTCAATCGGTGGTGCCATGGCTTTGCCGCGCGCCTTCGCCAGGGCGAGATAGGACTCTTCGTCGTAGACACCTGCCGCCCATAACGCTGTCAGTTCGCCAAAACTGTGTCCGGCAGTGAAATCAGCCTTAAAGCCGGCTTGCACAAGTAATTTGTACATCCCCGCGCTTAACGTCCCGATTGCAGGTTGGGCATTCTCGGTCCTTGTCAGCATGGTTGACTGTGACTCTTTCTGTGCGCTGTCGAAAGCTGGTATTGGAAAGATCACGCTTGAAAGTGGCTGCATTCCATCGGCGTCAAATGCTTCGTCCATTTCGGCTAAAGTCTGTCGTATGGTTGGGAAACTGACAGCCAATTCCCGGCCCATATCCACATATTGAGATCCTTGCCCGGGGAACAACGCAACCAATTTGCCTTTCGAGTCGATTCCGTTCCTGCGGTAATAAACTCCGGCAGGATGTTCGGCGCTTTCCAGGGTACCCTTGTTCTTCAGCAATTCCATGGCAGTACTTAGCTGGCTGACCGCTTCGTCGTCATTGTGCGCTACGAACCCTACCCGCGCGTTTTCGATTGGAATAGTGTTTTCTGCCCAGCCTGACGCCAGGTTGAGATATTCTTGTCTGGCTTGCGGGCCTCGGATTTTTTCGGACCATTTCTGGCAGGCCGCTAATAATTCTTCGGGGGTTGGGGCGGAAACCAGGATGACTTTTGGGACGGAATTCAGGCGATAAGGCCCGTTTTGCTCGCTTTCATTTTCTTCAAGAGCCACATGAAAATTGGTCCCACCAAACCCGAAGGAACTGACTCCCGCCCGACGTGCATGCTGGGCTGGTTTCACCCACGGTCTCACTTCGGTGTTTAAATAGAAAGGCGACTTCTCAATTTCAAGTTTTGGGTTGGGTCTGCTAATATGGATGGTAGCGGGCAGTGTCTTGTGATACAAGGCTAGGGATACTTTGATCAAGCTGGCTATCCCGGCGGCAGCCTTGGTATGCGCAATTTGAGACTTTACACTTCCTAAAGCGATGGTTTGCTTATTTTGGTTGTCTTCAGAGAACACCTCATTAAGTCCCTCGAATTCCGCCGGGTCCCCTGCCATTGTTCCGGTCCCATGCGCTTCGATTAATCCTACAGATGACGGGCTGTAACCGGCTTCCTTGTATGCGCGCCGCATGGCGAGTGATTGTCCGGCTGGACGAGGTGCATATATGGACTTGAACCTCCCGTCGCTGGATGTGCCAATTCCCTTGATGACTGCATAAATACGGTCGTTGTCACGCCTTGCATCCTCCAACCGTTTCAACATCACCATGCCAATCCCTTCCCCTACCATCATCCCATCCGAATCTTTATCGAATGGGCTGGGGTTTTGGCTTTTTGAAAAGGCCGGAGTCTTGCTGAAACACATGTACGCACCGATCGAGTTATCCAGGTCGACACCACCGGTGATCATCATATCCGCACGCCCTTCGATGAGTTCGCTTACCGCCATGTGGATGGCAGCCAGCGAGCTGGCGCAGGCCGCGTCGACTACACAGTTGGTCCCGCCAAGGTCGAATCGGTTGGCGACCCGACCGGATACAACGTTTCCGATCGAGCCCGGGAAGGAGTTCTCTTCCCACTTTGGATAGGCTAACTTCATTTTTTCGGTGATCTTTTTAATGTCCCCTGCTGGGATCCCGTAGCTGCTTAGAACCTTCTCCCACACTGGGTATTGAAGCCGCGCCATTAACGGAATCACCAGCTTGCTGCCAATTCCGACAAACCCGAGGATTACCCCCACGTTTTCCCGGTTGAAGTCCGATCCTTCTCCATAACCGGCATCTTCAAGGCATTCTTTGGCGACAATGAGCGACAGCAATTGAGTTACATCAGTCGCCTCGAGGATATTCGGAGGTAAACCAAATTCTGCCGGGTCGAATAGTATATCCGGGATGAATCCGCCTCGCTTGCAATATGTTTTATCCGGAGTTGCAGGGTCCGGGTCGTAATAATCGGCGATGCTCCAGCGTGAAGCAGGGATATCAACAATGGCGTCGACTTTATTGACGATATTGTCCCAGAATTCCTGAAGGTTGTGCGCCTGGGGGAAAATGGAAGACATGCCAATTACGGCGATCGGGGTCGTCTGAAATTTTTGGACTGCTGGTTCTTTTGTACTTTTTAAATTAGCCTTCATGAGCATACGTCTCCGCTGCAGATCAGATTATCAACTGCACTGCTTGAGATTGACTAGACAGGTTGTGCGATTTAGGGGAGTATTTGACATTATAACGCCCTCGTTTGGGTTTAGTTGCGGGTGGGGAATGGTTCTAATGCACGCTTAATCTGCCTTTAATACTGCAGAATCCAACAGGATTTGATCCGTTGGGCAGAAAATTAGCGCTTAAATATATATTTAGTGTGGTGATTACAACAGAAATAAGCAGTGACGTTTCTTATGCAATCCCCCTCTAAATAATACTTCAACCTTAAACTTTAATTAGTGAAAATTGATGGAACTATTGGATTTGCGCTTTCTGAGTCCGTTTAGACCCCGTGAATTATTCCAATAATAAACTAGGGGGACTGCGAAAAGGAAAGCAGAAATTAGTAGATATTCACTTATAACAATTGCCCCTTGGTTTATAAGATTGGAAAACGAGGCAATCAGGACAAAGACGAGGAAGGAATAATTCATGATCCCACTTATTGGTTCTTTAATTGTGTTGTCACTCTGTGTGGTCCAATAAATAAACAGTGGAATGAACCCAAGTAAAGACGGTAGGTTATATTCGTAAGCCAGCGTGGGGTAAGTAAGCATCAGAACTGCCGAACCCGCCAGGAAAGGAATCGCGCTCTCAACAACATTCCGGTTAATTTTGAAATGAAAATACCCAAGAATAATGAGGGGGAATGGCAATAATTTTTCGAGCCAAACTGGGAGGATCTTTGCCAGGCTGATCCCTCCAGGTGCTGCAAAACGTTCCTGGTAAATAAGTCCTTTTAAAAATTCGATGCTTTGTGCATAATACAAGAACGTCAATACGAAAACTACCAGGAGGAAGGCTCCCCCAAATAAAAAGGTTTTCTTTCCTTCCGCAAGGTTTTTGGAACCCAACAACACTGCAGAAAAAATTACAAAGAGGGAGGGGAAAGATGTCCATTTAATAAATGCAAACAGGGCAGAAAGTAATATGAGCAGGGAATTCTTTTTGATCAATCCTAAAATCATCAGGAGGATCGCAGACCCAACGTATAGCGAGAATTGGCCTCGTTCAAACCATGACAGTCCTGCGGGAGTAAGGAACACGTATACATTTGCCAGCAGCAGCCCGGGAAGGATATATTTCCTTATTTTCAAGGATATGAATGAACTTATGAAAACCAGGTAAAAAATGAAAACCTGGATTGCCATATGGAGTACGCTCGCGAGCCCGTAATCCAACTTGCAGATTGTGATCGAACAAAGATAATGAACCAGCGGGGGATATCTTGATGGTCTCTGCAGCGGGTCAAATATTCCACTTTGATAATTCTCGGTCAGGGAGGCCATCTGTTGTGCCGGGAAATATATTTGAGCAAAATCCACAGCTAATCGGTTTTGTGCCTTGTATTTCTCGGTTACCGGGGTGTCGGGTATTCTGGCAAAGCCATACCGGGGTAATGGGATCATTTTCTCCGCTGATCGGTCACCGTTTAACATATCTTTGGACAAAAGGAAGACATTTCTCAGGATAAAAACATGCGCAACAATAAAAGCAACGATGAACAGGATCATTTTCATATTACGCATGAGATTGTTTTCCTATATAAGTATCAATTGATCGAGGTAATCAGAAACATCAGACGTCCTTCCTTTTATTCCCTTGATTAACCAACCTGTGAATTACCGATCCAGCCAGGCCCAGTATCAACCCGCAGAATCCACCGAATACCCCCAGGATGGCAAAGAATGGCAGCCGGCTGACCATGGAAGCGGTCCCGGTATATCCAGCGATCATGAAAACAAAGGCAAGCGCAAATCCGTAACAGACCGCCGTTAATCAAAGCTTCTCGCTTTTGACTCCAGTAACCAATCACGAACCCCACAATTGCCCAGGGAATCAAGCTTAACCAGGAGCCAACAAACAAAACCCTGGATCCAATAAATCCTAAAAGTAGAACCTGCCGCGATTGAAACAATGAGTTTCCTCATATTACCTGGTCTCCTGATTGGAATTATGAAAAAAATACTGATGCATAAAAGCGATCCTCATTTACTTATTCAAAAACTATTCCTAGCAGGCTCGCAATAACGCCCATTTCACCGACGTGCTCAAATGAGTGGGTTAGTCCAAAGATCATCAAACATCTCCCTTTGGTCCAGCCTGTATACCATTTGGCAAGCTGGTCCGCGCCAGAATGAGCCAGACCTTCATCGACCGTAATTACCTTGGCGCGTTCAGGGGTCAATTTAACATCCAGGTCCACTTTGCTGATTCCATTTACGATTTCATTTGTTCGCACCCTCACTGCCTTGGAATAGTCGTGTAATGCCTGCAGGTCGATCTGCATGCTGAGATCATCCACTTCAGCAAAGTTCATACCCCCGCCATTATCCCTCCAGGGAATAGTCAAGCGTTCCATCCATTTGCCTTCATCTAATATCTGGGTGCCTTCGGTGACAAAAAGGTTCAGGCCGGCGTCTTCCACCCGGGTGAGGTGCCACAAGACCCAGGCGATCGAGTTGACTCCTGGATGAGGTCGTTTTCGCATTAATTCTTCCGGAACGGTTTTCCAATATTCTTCGAGGAAAAAATCGTGAAGTACGTCATGGCGTTGCAGGAATAATTGAGTGAAATCCATTTTATTACCTCCATGTGCGGGTTGCATGATAATTCCGATGCATTATTAAGCTCAAAGAATCTTAATGTTATTATAGGTCATTAAGCCAACTCTCCCGCCTTTTAGGCAACGCGCGCAGCGTGATTGTCTGTAGCACAACCTTAGACTTTATAACTGTCTGTACAATCAGCCCCCATTTATTAATTTGGGTTTGATTCTAACGCACTCTGAATGTGCCGCAGAAAATCAATCCCCCTTTTTGCGGCGGTAATTGCATCGGGTTTCGGCAGGAACTCACCTGAAACCCAGCCGGAATATCCAGTGGCAAACAAGGCATTTAGAACGGAGTTGAAATCGAGTTGTCCTGACCCGGGCGCCCAGCGATTCGAATCTGCTGCGTGGAAGTGGAAGATTCTTGCACCGCACTTTTTGATACTCTCCTCGATGTCTGGCTCTTCGATATTCATATGAAAGGTGTCCAGTAATAACCCAAAATTATCTGCGCCTACTCGCTCGATCAACTCCAACCCCTCGGCAACATTATTGATGAGTGTCGTCTCGTCGCGATTGATCGGTTCCAAGGCAAGGCGGATCCCATGCAGACGTGCAACCGTGCAGCAATCCCGGATCGCCTCCACCAGCCAGTCCAATGCTTGCTCCTGCTTTACTCCCGGTTTTAGGATGCCCCGAATGAGCCCTACTATGATGACAGCCCCAAAACGAGACGCCGTGGGAATGTGACTTTGAATTCTTTTGATTGCCTCTTTTCGGATGGATGAATCCGGGTCAGTAAATGAAAGACCTTCCTCTCCCCAGGCTTGACCTGTTCCGATGGCTGGAACGGACAACTTATTAGCGCGTGTCAATCCTTCAAGAATGTCAATGTCTGCGAATTTTGGATCCCGGATGGCAAGTTCTACTCCGTCATAACCCATCGCGGCGATTGCCCGCAGGTTTGCCTCCAAATCGCCCTTAAATGTGACCGCCTGGAATTGGGCTTGTTGGGTGGAGAGGACGATGGACAGTTTCACGAGTACTCCTTGCTCCTCTCCCTTTGGGAGAGGAGCAGGACATAGGAAAAAGGATGGTCTTTACCGTGCCAAGTACGTGATCTTGCACTCCGAGCGGTTAGTTTGGAGTTTGATGATGTTTTCGGGTAGTTGTTCCAGGCCGATCTTCTTGGTACTCATAGGCGTCATATTCATTCCGGTTGCCATACATTCGATGACACGCGGGAAGTTCCCATGCCCTGAGTGACCCTGTGCGCCCACGATACGTGCTTTACGGACTTGCAGCACTTCACCAGTGACGGGCATTTTCGCTTCAGCCCGGGCGGTCACTACGACCGTGCTGAGCAATGTGCGGCCTTCCCAAATGACTTTCTCGATTCCAGGATAGACGACCGCTGGCAGTCCGGTAGCTTCCATGAACATATCGGCGCCCATTCCATCCGTGATTTCAAGGACCCGCGCGGCGAAATCTTCCTTGGAGGGGTTGATGTGATAGTCTGCTCCCAGTTTAAGAGCCATGTCGGCGCGTTCCTGCTGGGTTTCGGATATGATCACTTGTGACGCTCCGGCGCGCTTAAGGATGGCGCACGCCGCGATTCCCACTGGTCCCCCGCCCAGGATGACAGCGCGGTCACCGGGGTGGATGCCGCCGCCGCGTTCGATGGCAGCATTATAGGCAACGCAGGTAGGCTCGACTAAGCTGCCGGCGATGAAGATGTCTTCTTCTTTATAGTTTTTTCGCAAGGGCTCCAGGCTCCACAATGTGCGCGATGGGAGGACGATATATTTTGTGTATGCTCCGTTGACGTTGAACCCAACTTCGTTCAACTGTTCGCAGTGGTTGGGTTGGCCGTCTGCGCAGGGTTTGCACTGCCCGCACCACAACATTTCTTCCGATGTGACCGCTTCTCCACCCTTGAAAGGTTTGTTGGTTCGCTTATCCCGGGCGTTTTTCCCTGCTTCCACCACAATACCGGAAAACTCATGCCCAAGGATGGATGGGAACCCGGTCAGACCCGGGTAATATATATAACCGTCATTGCCTGCCTGGGCCATGTGGACGTCAGAGCCGCAGATACCGCAAGCCTTTACTTCCATCAGTACTTCTTCCGGTCCAGGTGCGGGAATGTCATATTCCCGGATCTCAAGCCGCGGGTTGCGCCACACTTGGCTGCCCAGGTAAGTCTGGCGACCTTCGATATCTTTTGTGCCAAGTTTAAACCCAGGTTTCGGTGCCCAGTCGGCGACCATTGTTACTCCCTGCATTTTACCGTTCATGGTTTTCTCCTTCTATATAAAAGAATTTATCACCTATCGAGTATGCAGAAACAAGAGGGGAGGTTCAAAGGATTTTGTCTTCCCTTGGAGTGTCCACGTCCATCTGATTTATCAGTTTTTCCTTAAACTTCCGTACCTTGCCCGATACGCGGCAGGCTGTAAACTGGCTTCCAGCCTTCACTGAGCGGCTCGCGCAGGTAAGGTTCCATTTCTTTAGCCGTGCGCAAGGTGACTTCTTCCACTGGAGGGACTTTTCCAGCTGGGAAGGCTTCAAGTACATCGTCGTGCCACAAAGTAAGATATTTCAATATGGCTGCCATTGGTCGCTTGCCTTTTTGTGCCGTACCTGATTTAGCTTTGCCGACCACTCCCTCTGGTGTCGCTGAGATCTCTATAGCGAAATGGCCTTCGCCTTCCGACCAGCGGCTCGGTCGCCCATATGGGTCGACCGATTTATCGAAGTGACCCTCAGGTAGGTAATTTTTACCCTCGGTGTCCACTGCGTAGTTCATGTCGACCATTTCCGGATGGAGCAGAAGACTGAGTGAAGTTTCGGACTCATCGGCATGCACAAAGTTGGTGGTCATCTGTCCGCCGCGTTCCACAGGTCGGAAGAACTCCCGCACACCGCGATGCCAGTCGATGACCCGGAATATGCCTGGCAACTGGTAGCGCTTCATGAACTCCTGCACCGCAAACTCGAGCATCCATAGATGTCCGTGGTTGTTGACGATCAATTGTTTTCGAAAGCCGTCGTTCCACAGGCCCAGCATCACGTCGATCATCATTTCACGCACCACATGTTCCCGAACAATGACCGTTCCTGGCATCCCCATGTGGTGGTATGGGTGACCGCCGTAATTCAAAGGCGGTAGTGCCAGGTTGACCGGTGCACCACGTTTGGCGGTGAAGCGCCGCACGCCTTCACATATTGCACTGACGTAAAGAGTGTCGGCCGCACTCGGCAGATGCCGACCGTGCAGCTCTGTGCAGCCGACCGGGATAAAGACGATATCGTTCTTTTTCCGGTTTTGCTCCACCTTCCAGCGTGTCGTCGTCTGGATATAAGCGCCGGGCTTGCCCCACTCGACCGGTGATGGGACGCCGTAGTCGTTTAAAATGGCGTCAATTTGCTCGTCGCTCGCTTCCCATACCTCTTTTTTTAACCTCCCAACGGGGTTATCTTCGAAGAATAGATCAGGCTGGTTGGTGGGAAGAAAACCTTTTGGTACGATTGTGTTTGACATCTTTACTCCTTTCAATTTGGATGGATTATTCTGGAAAAACCTTCCCAGGGTTGAGAATGTTCAGTGGGTCCATTGCGGTCTTGATGCGCTTCTGTATTTCTAGGGAAACTTCACCGAGTGCCTTTTGCATATAAGGGCGCTTCATAGCTCCCACACCATGCTCCCCTGATAGCGTGCCGCCCAGTTCCAGGGCAAGAGCAAACTCCTCGGCAACGATCTGCCCGACTTTTCCCCATTGGCCAGGGTCTCGTTTGTCAAACAGGATGTTAGGGTGCAGGTTGCCGTCCCCGGCGTGTCCGAAAATGACAATCGGCAGGTCATATTTGGTGCTCAATCCCTTCAGCCGTCGTACTGCCTCCGGGATGGCGCTGCGTGGGACGGTGATATCTTCCCCCAATTTGTTCGGCGCCTTACGCGCCAGCGCAGGCGAAACTGACCTGCGTGCCTCCCATAAATTTTCTCGTTCTCTTTCATCTTTAGCAATCTTTACCTGCCGCGCCCCCCTTTCCCGGCAGATAGCTGCTGCTGCTTCGATCTCTCGCAAAACAGCGCCCTCATCGCCGCCGTCGGTTTCAACCAGCAGGGTGGCTTCCACATCTAGTGGCAGACCTAGGTGCAAAGCTTCTTCAACACAAGCGATGGCCGTTTCATCCATGATTTCCAGCGCAGCTGGGACGATACCAGCAGAGAGGATGGCGTTGACCGCGCGGGAAGCATCTTCCAACACAGGGAACTCTATCAGTGCCGTGCGGGCGATCTTGGGTTTGGCGATCAAACGCAGCAGCGCTGAAGTGATTACTCCCAAGGTTCCCTCCGAGCCGGTGAAGAGCGCAGCCAGGTCATAGCCAACTACATCTTTGATCACCTTTCCGCCTGTGCGCAGGATCCGCCCATCCGCCAGCACAACCGTCAGGCCCAGGACGTAGTCACCGGTCACCCCGTATTTGAGGCAGCGCGGTCCTCCGGCATTGCATGCGATATTTCCACCAATTGTCGAATGGCGGATGCTGGACGGATCGGGAGGATAAAATAGCCCGACTTTTTCCACGGCATTTTGCAGATCCATGGTGACCACGCCCGATTCCGCATGGACGATGCCATTGGCTTCGTCAATTTCAAGGATCCGGTTTAAGCGCGTCATTGACAGCACGATCCCGCCCTGGAAGGGGACTGAGGCTGCTGCCAGGCCGGAGCCCATCCCGCGTGTCACCAGGGGGATGCGTTCACGAGCAGCCAGCATTACCACCTGGCTGACTATTTCGATGGAACGCGGCAGGACGACCACTTCCGCCCGGTGGTCTTCGAAAGTTCCATCATAGCCATAAACGGCCAGGTCTTCGGGGGTGGAAAATACATCCCTGGTCCCGGCTATCTTTTCGAGCTGTGCGATGATACTCTTATTCATCAATCTTCCTTCTTGCCAGTCGTAGTAATGACTTCAACCGTCCTCTGCCAGCCGTAATTAAAATTCCTGTCCTACTTCGTCCGATAAGCTTGATCCAATAAGCTGATCGGGTGGACAACCTTTACATCCAGTCCCCACCGCTGCATACCGACTTTCAATTGCATCTGGCAACCAGGGCAACCGGATGCAACGTATTCTGCTTGAGTGCCAGCTACATTTTCGGTCTTTCGCTTCAATACTGCGAGCGAAGTTTCATAATGGGTGATTAGCTGGCTGCCGGCAGAACCACAGCACCAGTCCGCATCGGGTAACTCGACAAATTCGAGTCCAGCGATCATGTTTAGGATCTCGCGTGGTTGTTTCCAAACACCCTGGGCGCGTCGCAGGTGACACGGGTCATGGTAGGTAACCCGCGCTTCGATTCGCCCCCGTGGTATTTCGAGTGGAATGGATGCGAGAAATTCGCTGATATCCTTGACCCTGGAGCTGAAAGACTTAGCTCGCTCCGCCCAGCCTGGGTCACCTTCAAGCAACTTGCCATAGTCTTTCAAAGTGGAACCGCAGGTGGCGCAGTCGGTCACGATCGTTTCCACGTTCGCTTGCTCGAAAACCGAGATGTTGGTACGCGCTTGCTGCCGAGCCAGGTCAGGCCGGCCAAAGCTAACAGCAGGCTTCCCGCAGCAAATGGATTCCCGGGGAGTGACAACCGTACAACCGTTGCGGGCTAAAACACGGACGCTTGCCGCACTTTCATCAGCGAACAGCAGGCCCTGTGCACAACCAAGAAAGAACCCCACGCGGAAATGTTCTTCCCTGCAGGCTGGGGTTACCAAAGGTATTACTTGTCGCATTGGGCGTTGGGGTAGATGGGGTAACATGGTTTCGAAGTCGCGCAATTTTCCGGGCAGCAGTTTACGCAAACCGAGAGTATAGAAAAGCTTGCGAATGCCCATTCTCTCGTAGATACGCAGCGGCTGGGTAGCAGCCTCCAATCGGTCAGGATGTGGGATGATACTTCCGAAAAGGTGAGTCTTCCATTTGGCCGGTCGAAGCTGCTCTTGATAATTGCGCATCCCCTCAGCCAGGTCGGCTGGACGAATACCTACCGGGCAGATGTCATTGCATGCCAGGCAGCCGAAGCAGGCATACATTTGCCCTGTTAAATTGGGGCTGAGTGTCAATTCTCCTTCTAGGCCCTTGCGTACCAGTGCCACGCGTCCACGCGGTGAGGCAGTTTCGCTGAGAATTTCGCGGTAGGTCGGGCAGACAGCCAGGCATAACCCACAGCGAATGCAGTTTAGATATTCAATCTCAGAGGGTTTACCAACAATTTCGGATGGAAACAATATTTCTCTCCGTTTTTACCAGGGAGGATTTCACACGTTTAGAAATGTCTCAATGAACAACATCGCTGGTGATCATCCAATCTCAGCTGCCTTTACCGGTCGGTTTTCATGGAATGACTTCCAGGCAGCGTAGCCTAGAATTACCGCCGCCCGGCCATCTGCACCAGTGGTGGGAGTAGGTTCGTCATCCCGCACACACTGTATAAACTGGCGCACCTCTTCCACATAACACGGAGCATACCGTTGCATGAAGAAATGGGGTAGCTTGGCAGAGAGAAAACCACCAGGCTTGCCCATTGTCGTTGTGTTCTCGAATTCATTATTTGCTATGGCAGTGCCGTTGGAACAGAATACTTCCAGCCGTTGATCGTAGCCATACACCGCCTGGCGGCTGTTGTCGATCGCCCCCACCGCACCGTTGACGAACTTAAGCGTGACCACGTTGGTATCGATGTCCCCAAATTCCTTCAGCTTCGGCTCGATTAATACTCCTCCAGTGGCATATACCTCCTCGATCTCACCAACCTGGAAACGGGCCATGTCGAAGTCGTGGATGGTCTGGTCGAGGAACATCCCGCCGGAAACTCGCAGGAATTCCAAGGCGGGCACTTCAGGGTCGCGGTCAGTGATGCGCAGGATGCAAGGACGCCCGATCTCCCCTGAAGCCACGATCGCGCGCACCTTCTGAAAACTTTTATCGAAACGGCGGTTGAACCCCACCTGCAGCTTTACCCCGGCCTTCGCCACTGCTGCGAGTGCTCCGTCGATCTCCTCCAGACCGAGTGCCAACGGTTTTTCACAGAAGATATGCTTTCCAGCTGACGCCACGTCCTTCATGATAAAGGCGTGTGTGTTGGTACTGGTTGCGATCAGGATCGCCTCGATATCTTTATCAATTAGCAATTCATGATAGTCCTTGACAACCCGAGGAATACCGAGTCCATCGGCAACCGACTGGGCTACTTCCAGTCGGATATCGCAAATGGCAACCAGGTCTGCCTCGGGTATGAGTCGGGCGAGGTTGCGCACATGCACGCTCCCCATGCGTCCCGTTCCGATCACTGCAATTTTAATTTTTCTGTCCATATTTACCTTTCTAGCCTTTCCTCAGCGAGGGGACTTAAGTGTTGGATTACATCTTCATCACGATCTTCATCGCACTTTTGGGGTGGTGCTTAAGTGTCTTCATATCCAGACCAAGCAGGTCAAATGCACCCAACCCCTCCTCGAATGGGATCACCTTGGTGAAAAACGGTTCCATGTTGAGGCGCTTCTCCTGGTACAGGCGGATCGAAGGTACCATGGTGTTCTGACCCAGGTACAGACCAAGGATCTTGGTGGCCCAGCGGGTAACATCATTCGGGACGATGCTGGCTGTGATGGAAGAGTCCATTCCGAAAGGTAATACCTTGCCGCCGGGTGTCACGCACTGGAGCGCCTGCTCGATGGCGTTGCCTGTGGCTTCGATTACGATATCAGCTTTGCGGCCGTATGTGAAATCGGTGATCTTTTGAACCACATCCACCTCGTTTGGATTCCAAACCGTCAGGCCGCATTCCTTCGCTACGGTGATCCGGAATGGATCGATCTCGGTGACCGCCACCTTGGCAGCAATATTCTTTGCGAACTGGCCGAAAAGGTAGCCGATCGGGCCGAAACCCAGGATCATCACGTAATCGTATGGCAGCATCAGCAGGGTGTTCATCCCGTTGACTACCGTTGCAAGGGTCTCCACCTGAGTGCCGAGGATGTCATCAATGCCCTCTGGCAGAATGAAGCATTGCTTCTCCGGCACCAGGCAATATTCGGCATAGCCGCCATCGCGCATTACCCCCAGGGCGCTGGTTTTGATCTCGACGCACTGGCTGCTCAAGCCCATTCGGCAGAAAGAGCAAAATCCGCAGCGGATGTTATTATCAATTGCCACCCGGTCACCGAGTTTGACGTACTGGACGTGGGAGCCCACCTCGATTACCTCGCCGCAGAATTCGTGTCCCAGCACCGTATTGGGTTTGAAATGATGCTTTCCCTCGATGATCTTCAGGTCCGATCCGCAGATACCTACTGCCTTGACCTTCAGTAATACATCATCCGGGTCTTTTACGTGGGGGATTGGTTTTTCTTCGAATACAAGCTTTCCCACATCCTTAAAAACATAAGCTTTCATCTTTTCCATAGTTGGTCTCCTTCAAAATGCTCTATTAGTGAGATTTGCACACGTGTGCATTAAGAACAATGTTGTTTGGTACCTGCTTTAGAAGCTTTATATCTTCATCGATCTGGTATCTGCTAATGCATATTTATCAACGTTGGATTCTTGCCGAACCCCCTGTCGCGAAAGCTCGCACCTGCTCAACGGTAGCCATTGTGGTATCGCCTGGAAAGGTGGTCAACAGGGCACCATGTGCCCAGCCCAGGTTGATTGCTTCTTGTTCCCTTTCGCCTGTCAATAAGCCGTAAAAGAACCCGGAGGCAAAACCATCCCCGCCACCCACCCGGTCGTAAATATCCAGGTCGCAAGTGGGGGAGACAAATGATTGCCCGTTTATCCAGGCCACCGCTCCCCAGGAGTGATGGTTCGTCGAACGCACATCACGTAAGGTGGTGGCGACAATTTTGATTTGAGGGAACTTTTCAACCACCTCGGCGATCATGCCGCAGAAGGTACGCGGGTCGAGTCCCGATTTTGTACCTGGTTCCGGTCCCGTGATGCCGAGTCCCAACTGGAGGTCCTCTTCATTTCCGACCAATACGTCCACATTTTCGACGATACGTCCCAATGTCTCAGCAGCTTTTTCCGGCCCGCCCCACAGGTTCCACAACTTGGGGCGGTAGTTCAGGTCGAAAGAGGTCACTGTCCCCGAGGCTTTGGCTGCCTTCATCCCCTCGATGATCAACTCTCCGGTGGTTTCGGAAAGGGCGGCGAAGATTCCTCCGCTGTGAAACCAGCGCACCCCTTCTGCAAATATCGAGTTCCAGTCGAAATCGCCGGGCTTGAGTTGTGCAGCAGCTTCATTCGCGCGGTTGTAAAAAACGACCGGGGCTCGTACACCGAAACCGCTGTCACTGTAAACTGTGGCCATGTTGGGACCATTGACACCATTATGCTTATACTGCTTGTAAAACGGTCGCACGCCCATTGCCCGCACCCGCTCGGCGATCAGGTCACCAATTGGGTAGTCCACCATCGCTGTGGCAATGCCTGTCTTCAACCGAAAACAATCAGACAGGTTGGCAGCGCAGTTATACTCCCCACCGCTGACATGGATTTGGCATTCCATTGCTTTTCTGAAAGGGACAATTCCCGGATCGAGCCGGTGCACAACAGCACCGAGCGAAAGAAAATCCAATGCGCCGTTGGGAGGTATATTAAGGCTGGGGGTCATTTCTATTCTCCTCATAATGTGGAGTGAATTTTGGAGTGCATAAGCTAGATTATTCGTTCACTCCAAAGCTATTATTCTGTCCACTCTGTGTGAAAAACTCCTGGTCGATCCACCCGCCGGTAGGTGTGAGCGCCAAAATAATCGCGCTGGGCTTGGGTCAGGTTGGCTGGCAGGCGTTCACTGCGGTAGGAGTCGTAATATGCCAGAGCGGAACTGAAGGCAGCTGCCGGGATACCACTCTCGGCAGCCAGGACAACCACCTTGCGCAGTCCGGACTGGCGTGTGTTCATCTCCAGTGCAAAACCGGGGTCCATCATCAGATTGGAGAGGTGGGGGTTGCGCTCGAAGGCTCTGCGGATGCTATTCAGGAACCGGGCGCGGATGATACAGCCACCGCGCCAGATGCGGGCAATCTCGCTCAAGTTCAGGTTGTAACCATATTCTTTATCTGCCAGACGCATTAGACCAAAGCCTTGGGCATAGGAACAGATCTTGGCGGCATAAAGGGCATCCCGCATCCAGCCTGTGACTGTTTTCGGGTCAGCGGCAATATGCTCCTTCGGCCCTGTAAGCACTTTCGATGCTGCGCAGCGCTCGTCACGATAGGCGGAGATGATGCGGCTTTCCACTGCGGCATTAATGGTGGGAGTGGGGGCACCCAGATCGAACGCGTTTTGAGATGCCCATTTCCCGGTACCCTTCTGCTGGGCTTCGTCCAGGATCTGGTCGAGCAGGGATGTGCCAGTATCCTGGTCGATCCGGGTAAAGATATCCGCCGTGATCTCGATAAGGTATGACTTAAGTTCGCAGTCGTTCCATTCGCTGAACACGTCATGCAGGCGGGTGTTATCCATACCCAGGCCCCGGTTCAGGATATCGTAGGCTTCCGCAATAAGCTGCATATCGCCGTACTCGATGCCATTATGTACCATTTTGACATAGTGACCGGCGCCGCGCAGTCCCATATAAGCCACGCACGGCTCTTCGTCCACCCGGGCACATATGGCTTCGAAAACAGGTTTTACCATTGCCCAGGCCTCGGGCTGCCCACCCGGCATGATGGCAGGACCCCATAAGGCGCCGTATTCCCCGCCACTGACCCCGGTGCCTATATAGGCGATTCTTTGGCCTTCCAATTCCTTTGATCGACGTTCGGTGTCCATGAAATGGGTATTTCCACCATCGATCAGCAGGTCGCCCGGCTCTAGGATTTCCCGCAGGCTGGCAATGACATCATCGACCGGTTTCCCGGCAGGGACCATCATCATGATTCGGCGCGGGCTGTCCAATGCTTCCAGGAACTGCTCCATGCTGTCACAAGCCACGATGTTCTTGCCGGCATTTTGTGTGGCGAAGGCCTTGACCTTCCCTGCCGCCAAGTCGTAACCGGCCACCCGGAATCCGTGTCGCTCCATGTTTTGTGCCAGCATGGAACCCATTACTCCAAGTCCTATAAATCCAAAATTTGCTTTATCCATTAAATCTCTCCAAAGGATGCCCGATATTTTGGTTACTTTAATCAGCCGGTACAGTACCTCTCCGGCTCTGGGTACGTAAAGGATCCCTTCCTGTTCGCGGTCTTGCCATTCATTGACTTTCACCTTTGCCGGATCCAGGTAACCCAGGTTGAGGCGGGCGCAGTCCTCGGCGGATATTTTGCTCGAAAGTGTGACTCGTACATTTGGTTTTTCGACTCCCTCCTCCATCACGCCCGAGCCGCGTAAATGGGTGCTGTGTGCTAGCACGCTCAATGGAATGTGTTTGAAACGCTCCCAGTCGTTCAGGTAATAAGGAAGGATGTGATAGCCGATCTCATAAATATAATTCCCGTGCACCTGGCTGACGACATCCAGGTGGGGGGCATGGATGATCACCTCGCCTCCAGTCGTCACAGCCGGTTCGAGCTTGTACATCGCCTTGGCTCCAGTCCACAATTCGTTATACATGGATGGGGCGCAAGATAGCACCCGCTGGTACGGTTTCTCGCACCATTGGATATGAATCGTGGAGGAAAGATCTGCAGCCTTCTTCCAGGCTTCCTCCAAATTTCCAATGAACACCCCTGCCAACTTATGATCATTTCCTTCATCAAGAGAGGCTGCCACTGTCAATGCCACCAATGTGACTGGCGTCCGCAGCCGTTTTGCCGCGGCGTTGATCATCGCTCGCACGGGTGTATCCTGGATCCCGATCGTATCGACCACGCCTGCCAGCGCGCCGAGCCAGTGGGTAGCATTGATCATCTCTGGTCCGGAAATGCCAGGGAAAAGGTACTTGACTCCGCCTGAAAAGCCAGCCACTTCATGCGGGAAAGTTGGGCCGACAATTAGAATCTGGTCGTACTCCAGCGCGGCTCTGTTGATTTGAATATTCACGCGCTCGGGCAGGGATGTGTGCCAGTGCGTCCCGGCGATGGCTTTGATCTCATCCAATTCCATTGCTCCAATGGTCTGCAACCTTTGCGAGTTTCCCCAGGCATGGTTGAGCAGACCAATGGATTTATATTTTTCGTGGCGCTCTTGGCTAGTGATTCCTACCAATTTAAAAAGATTATCCTCATTCAATGGCGGGTGCGTGCCTAGGGCTATCATGAAATCAAGTTGAATGGTGTCTTGCAGGATCTCGACAAGTGTCCGAAAGAGCAGTGGCAGCGGTAGGGAGCGGGTATGGTCGGGGATTAGCACCAGCAACTTTTGGCGCGCGAATTGCCCTTCCAGGCCTACATGAAGGGTTTCGAGGATTTCCACCTCGGTGAGTAGGTTTCCAGCAAGGGCAACTGCTTGTGAATTGATCATCAATTGATACCCGGAAATTGGAGAGGCTGTGTAGTGTCCTTTTAATAATTAAACGCCGCTATACGCTGAGAACCCACCATCCACCGGCACAACGATGCCGGTCACGAAGGCGGAGGCGGGAGATAGTAACCAGAAAACGGTACCCAGCAAGTCCTCCGGCGATCCGAAACGCCCCATCGGAGTGTGGTTGATGATGGATTGGCCGCGGGATGTCAACTTACCGGTTCCTTTGTCAGTGAGCAGGAACCGGTTCTGCTCTGTCAGGTAGAACCCGGGGGCGATGGCATTGACCCGGATTGAAGGGCTGACCTCCTGTGCCATGTGGACTGCCAGCCATTGGGTGAAGTTAGCGACCCCCGCTTTGGCGGCTGAGTAGGCGGCGATGCGCGTCAGCGGGCGGAATGCGTTCATCGATGAGATGTTTAAAATAACCCCGGATTTTTGCGCTGCCATTAGCTTCCCGAAGACCTGTGAAGACAGGATCGTGCCCATCAGGTTTAAATCGAAAACCCACCGCAGGGCCTCGGCGGGAAGGTCAAAAAAAGATTGTTCCGAGTTGGTTGTAGCTGCTGCTTTGTTTCCCCCCGCACCATTGACCAGGATATCGACGCACCCGTATTTTACCAGCACTGTCTTCGCTGCAGCTTCCAGACTATCTTTATCCAGAACATTACAGGTCAGGTTAATGGCTTCCCCGCCGCTTAAGCTGATTCCTGAAACCAGGGACGCGGCTGCTTCAACATCAACGTCAAGTACAGCCACTTTCACGCCAGCTTCAGCCAGGGCTCGGCACATGGTGGTGCACAGCACCCCTGCGCCTCCGGTGATCACGGCGACCTTGCTGGAAAGATCAAATGATTTTTGAATATTTACGGGTTCCATATTTGCCTAGTCCAATGTGAAAGGAGTCAAGTGACGGTCAAAATGATTTTCCAGGGCTGACGCGTAAGCTTCTGGGTGGGAACGCAATATCTCCATTATTCGCTCTCGAAAGCGCCAATGGTCGCTGGTCATTTTGTCTGTCAGGACTGAACCAAAGGTGACGTGCAGGATTTCTCGGGCATCGAACTGGTCGAGTAGGGCGGGCCAATCGAGAACATCTTCTTGAATTGGGGCATGGCATAATTCAGCCGAGACGTGGTAACTGACCTTGTCGGTTTCGTAATGCTGGCGGGCGAAAATGTATATATCGCGGAACAAATCATTATCGAGGGTGGAGATGGTTCTTAGGGCTTCGAGATAACTTGTGCCAGCCGTTTTTAAGTGCACCAGGCCGCGCGTTTGGCGCATGGCTGCCGGGTAGATGCTAAATTTGTCCGAGCCTGAATGCAGGCTGAGTTTGTAAGGCCCCATCTGCCGCGCGATGATGGCATGCCCGGCGATGCATGATTCGAAATCAGCCAGGTTCCCGATATAGTCCACTCCCTTTTCAAATTTACCAACGAACCGCGGTGCCAGGCTGATCCACTTCACTCCCAGCCGCTTTAACTCTTTCGCTATATAGACATGTTCTGCGTGCGATGTGGGCTGGTCGGTTTCATCCACGGAGACTTCCAATTCGAAGGGGCGTCTATCCGCAGCTTTTACAAGATGGTGGTACATCGAGGCCACATGTTCGACGGCCTTTCCGTACTTGGCAATACTCCTGAGCAATATTTCTTCACTAAAAGACACCTGGAGGCCTTCCAAATCGAAGGTTTTTCCGAGCAGCCCGCTTGCGCGCGGCTGGAGTTCTGTGGGAAGGTTCTCAACCAATTCGCGCAGTATACCCAGGTTTGCGGACTCAGCCCGCTTCTCCACATGTGCACCCGGGTCGATGGTGAAAAAAGTATAGCCGGCTGCCAGGCAGGCATCGATATCCCCAGTCGTTTTTAAGTGGTCGGCGTCGGCGCCAAAGCCATCCTGCCAGCCCTCCTGGAAAATGCCCCATGCCGCCTCATCCATCACTTGCTGCGGCGTTCGCCCGGTACGGCTCATTTCCCGCATCGACTGCTGGGCGAAAATGGGGGCGATCTTTCCGCACGTCTTGCGGACGGCGCGTATGTGTCCGGGGGTGGCCAGGCCAATCCGGTCACCCATTCCTACCGAAGTGTGCGTGCCAAGCAGCTTGGGATTTAGCCAGTTAAGGTGGATACGTAAAGCCGTAGCATTTTTCAGGCTCATCGCACCGTTAAGCAAAGTCTTGCCTCCCAACTCGGAGCATTCTCCCTCGAAATCAACTAAACCGGCAGGGTCGGACAATACAACCAAATGCGGACCAGCGCTAGTTTGTGCCAATGCATATTCAATCCCACCTTGGCAAACAAGCGATTGGGGGAATAGTTTGAGGTTGGACAAGGACAGGCTGGATTCAGCTGCGCTCATGGTTTTCTTTGCAAGGCATAGGGCCTGGCTGTGGTTTCCCTGACCAGGAGGCGACCTTTCAACATCCTTACCCGGGGCTCTTTTGCGGCCTCACTGGCAGGCGGCGAGTTCGAGTAGTTCCAGCACAAGACGGGCGGCTTCCGCACCGATGAATCGTTTGGGCTGGTCGAATGTGGTCAACGGCGGATTGGTGAAGGCCGAAAATACGATGTTGTCAAAACCTGTTACTGAAAAGTCGTCTGGAACCTGGATTCCAGCTTGCTGTAACCCTTTGAGAACTCCGATTGCCATCATATCGTTGAAGCAAACCAGTGCGCTGGGGCGCTTGCGCTGGATGAGGAAATGCTCTAGCGCATTGAGCCCGTTTTCAGGCCCGCCGCCCGGAACTTCATGAATGAACCCGGGTGGGACAGCCACTCCAGCTGCCTCCATTGCTTTTTGAAACCCAGTTAATCGGTCAAGTGTAGTCCGCCCGGAGGCTGAGTTGCCGAGGTAGGCGATCCGCTTGTGCCCCAGGTCAAGGAGGTGCTCCGTGATCTGTCTGCATCCGTCCACGTCATCATGGTAGATTGAATAACGGTAATCTTCTGCTGCCTGGTTGTTGACCACCACGATGGGAACCCCGTAGGCAAGGAATTGACGACGTTGTTCGGATTTAAAAGATGCGGAGCAAATGATAACCCCATCCACGCGATGCTCGCTCATCGCCTGGACGATGGATTGTTCCCGTTGCGGGTCATGTTGTGAGGCGGCGATGAACAGGCTGTAACCACTTTGTTGAGCCACTTCCTCGATGCCTTGAAGTATTTCGCTGAAGAAAGGATCTTCCACGCTGCTCAAGATGACCCCCAGGGCTTGTGACCGATTGGTCTTCAGGCTGCGGGCGGCAGCGCTGGGGAGGTACCCCAAGTCATGCGCGGTCCGGCGGATGCGTTCAGCTGTGTTCTTTGCAATTAAAGGACTGTCATGTAATGCCCTTGAAACAGTGGAATGCGAAACATCCGTTTGTTTGGCGATATCCTTGATGGTAACTGGCATCTTGCTCCTGATACTAAAATGAGCGGTAATTGCACACGTGTGCATTTAATATCTATAGTTTACTCAGTTTATGGCGAAAAGTCAATATTTTGAAAGATAACTTGCAATTATTTTGAAAATGTTGTATTATTTGCAAACAACTATTTTGTGAAATAATTACCAAATTGATGAGCCTGCGCACGCAAAAAATGAAAGGAAATACCCGATGCAAAATATTATTGAAGCCATATTTCTTGATGTTGGAAATACTCTGCGAATAGTGGTTGAAGACAAAGAGTTCATTACCGAATCCAAGCGGAGTTTGGTGGAATTGACCGGAGCTCAAGAGACCCCCGATGATTTCCACAAAAAGCTCGAGGAGCGCTACAAGTGTTTACGAAAGCGAGCAAAAGAGCAACTGATTGAAGCTTCTGAAAAGGAAATGTGGACACAGTGGATGCTTCCGGATTTTCCGGTCGAAAAGATAGCACCGCTATCAGCGAAGCTGACCCGCTTGTGGCGTGATTGTGATGGCAGACGAGTTCCACGCGTGGATGTGAAGGAAACTGTTTTGGAATTAAGCAAGCGCGGCTACCTTTTAGGCATCATAGCCAATACCATCACCGAGACCGAAATACCGGATTATCTGGAGATGGATGGTCTAACGGATTATTTCAAAACAGTGGTTCTTTCTTCTAAGGTTGGAATACGTAAGCCCGACCCAGAGATCTATTGGGAGGCTGCCCGTCGGATAGGGGTTGAGCCCGCAAAATGTGTTTATGTGGGTGACAACCCTGTCCGTGATGTGGAAGGCACTCGCGCGGCTGGCTATGGCATGTTCATCTTGTTTTACGAGCCGGCTACCCAATTAAAGGAACCTCCTACCGGGGAAGTCAAACCTGATTACATCATACGGGAAATGAAGGAATTATTGGATATCTTCCCATCGCGAGGGTGACAAAATGCCTCCGAGAATTGACGCTATTTTCATCGACTTGGGTAACACACTGCGCATGCTGGTCAAGGACCAGGCTCACATGGCACAGGCGCGCCGGGAGATAGTCCGCATGGTTGGGACTGACGAAGATCCTGAAACCTTCTGTGCAAAACTGGACCAGCGTTATAAGGTCTACCGCAAATGGGCATTTGAGAATTTGGTGGAAGCTCCCGAAGCCGATTTGTGGACTCGTTGGTTGGTTCCTGAATTTTCACCCGAAATGATTGCTCCTCTGGGAGGGGAACTGACTTTTCAATTTCGCCAATCGATGGGTCGCCGAGTGGTAGTGGAAAATGGCAAGGAAGTGGTCACCGAGCTATACAGGCGTGGTTACACTCTTGGCATTATCAGCAACCTGATCGGCTGTCGAGAGATCCCCGATTGGTTGGAAGCAGACGGCCTCAGTCCTTATTTCAAGTCGGTGGTGCTTTCGTCTGTTTTTGGAAAGCGTAAACCCGATCCATCCATTTATCTGGAAGCCACTCACCGCGCCGGAGTTGATCCTTCCAATAGCGTTTACATCGGTGATAATGTTGAGCGCGATGTGACTGGTACTCGTGATGCTGGTTTCGGCATGGTGGTCATCATGATCTCGCCGGAAGACCTCGCCCGGGTGACCATCACCGATGGCAACCGGCCCGATGTCATCATTCATAAGTTTACTCAACTCCTGGAGATTTTTCCGGGGCGCAACCAGGTTATCCTCCCTTAGACCCGTTGGTTATTAGGAGGCATAAATGCTAGATCAAGCTCATCGGGGAGCCACTGCCTTGGCGGGAGTGGTAAGAGAATTGTATGCAGCAGGGCAGACAGATTATTCCCTCGAACCAGTCGTCCTAACCGGTGCCTTTGGAAATCCAATTGGTCTCATCACCAATGGCGACGCGGTGGTATTTTGTTGCCGTCGCGGCGAGCGCGAGATCGAGCTGACCGAGGCCTTTACAGATCCAGACTTTGACCATTTTCTCCGCCCTAATATGCAAGACTTGTTATTCGTAATTCTGACTCTCTACCACGATAAATTCAAGGATCTGCCGGTCGCTTTTGCCCCGGCTAAGGTGATGGAGACCCTGGGCGAACTTGTGTCCCAGTCTGGGTTGCGTCAATTGCGAGTTGCTGAATCTGAAAAATTCTCTCATGTAACTTTTTTCTTCAACGGTGGAAACAACCAGCCATTCCCAGGGGAAGACGATCTGCGCATCCCATCCGTCAAGGGCATTCCTTTCGAGCAGGTGCCTGAGATGAGCCTGGAAAAAGTAACCGGACAGGTGTTGGATGGAATTAAAAAACACTACGACTTGATTGTGACCAACTTTGCCAACGGCGATGTGATCGGGCATACTTCAAATAATGAGTCTAAAATTCAATGTGCGTCCATCGTTGACCGTCATTTGGGTCAGGTGGTGGACGCTGCTAAAGCGGCTGATTATATCGTCCTTATTACCGCCGATCATGGCAACTTGGAATTGATGACCAATCCGGATGGCACGCCGAATGTATCCCATACCGCCAATCTAGTGCCATTTATCCTGGTTGACCCGGCCTGGTCATCGACGACATGTTTGCGGGATGGACAGTTGGCCGACCTTGCCCCGACGATTCTATCCGCCCTTGGCCTTGGCCAGCCGGAGGGTATGCAGGGGATGACTCTCGCTCCCGGGTACCGGTGGGGTCGGAGACGGCATGTTTTACTCATCATCCTGGATGGTTGGGGCATAGGCAGGAATGACAATTCCAATCCAATTTATTTAGCGGATACCCCTGTGTGGGACGCTTTGACTCACCAGAACCCGTGCAGTCAACTGCAGGCTGCGGGTGAGGCAGTGGGACTGAAAGTCGGGAAAGCCGGGAATTCGGAAGCAGGTCACATGAACATCGGTGCCGGGCGTGTGGTCTTGCAGGATGACGTGCGCCTGGACCTGGCAATGCAGGATGGTTCGTTCTATACCAATGAGATTCTGTGCAAGGCAATTAATGATGCGAAAATTCGGGGAACGAATTTGCACTTAATCGGTCTATTGACCGAAAAAAGTTCCCACGGGTCGATCGATTACCCGCTAGCCCTCTTGAAAATGGCGAAAGAGCGAGGGCTTGAACAGGTTTACCTGCATGTCATCTTCGACGGGCGCAGTACCGAACCGGGCAGCGCTCCTGCATTGTTGGAAAAATTGGAGACCCAAATGGACGAGATCGGTATCGGAAAAGTGGTTACAGGAGTTGGGCGGGGGATTGCCCTGGACCGGGACGGGGATTATGGAAAGATCCAGCGTGCCTTTGAGGCATTCGTCTCAGGCATTGGAAAAAAGTGCGCCGTGTATTGAAAGGTGTCCCGACTCAATTGCGAGAATAAGGAAAGTCAATGGACCTAAAATTTATACAGGACCTGGTTACACACGCTGAAACAAAAATCGCCATGATCATTATGGATGGGCTGGGTGGGCTTCCGCTGGAACCTGGTGGAAAAACCGAACTCGAATCCGCCCGCACTCCAAATCTCGACGATCTCGCCGGGCGGTCTGCTCTGGGACTCACGATGCCTGTTGGACCAGGTATTACCGTGGAAAGCGGTCCGGGTCATCTCGGTATATTTGGTTATGACCCAATCCAGTATAAAATTGGACGAGGAGTTCTTGAAGCGGTCGGCCTCGATCTCGAGCTTGGCCCCAATGATGTCGCCGCACGCGGCAATTATTGTTCGGTTGACGATGCAGGGGTTGTGATGGATCGACGTGCTGGTCGTATACCCACCGATATAAGCAAAAAACTGTCTAAGTTATTGACCGCCCGGTTTGATGATGTCGAATTTCTCGTAGAGACAGTCAAGGAGCATCGACTGGCGATAGTTATACGCGGCCCTGGTTTAGGCAGTGCTGTAACTGCCTCCGATCCTCAAAAAAACGGCCTACCCCCGCTGCCGGTGCGTGCACTTCATCCCGATTCCGAAAAAACAGTCCACCTTGTGAATCGTTTCGTGGACCGGTCGCGAAAGGTGCTGGTGGAATACACACCCAAACAACCCGCCAATATGATTCTGTTGCGTGGGTTTGACACCTATCCAGATCTCCCACCCTTTCCAAAAATATTTGGAATGCGTGCCGCCGCAATAGCAGTCAATCCAACTTATCGTGGCATCGCAAAATTGGTTGGAATGCAGGTGCTGCCAGTAGAAGGTACTCTGGTGGCAGATGAATTTGCATCACTGGAAAAGCACTGGAATGAGTATGATTTTTTCTACTTGCATATCAAGAATACAGACATTGCCGGTGAGGATGGCGACTTTGCTCGCAAGGTGAGCATCATCGAAGAAGTGGACCAATTGATGCCGCGTTTGATGGCGCTTGATCCGGATGTGATTATTGTGAGTGGTGATCACTCTACTCCGGCTGTGCTTAAAGGGCACAGCTGGCATCCGGTACCTATCCTGGTATATGGCAGGTATGTCCGCGCAGATGGCATCGCTGAATTTGGGGAACGCGCCTGCTTGCACGGTAGCTTGGGGGTGCTGCCGGCGAACCATATAATGCCAATTGCGTTGGCAAATGCACAACGCCTGGCAAAATATATTGGCTGATCATGATATTTTTTCAAAGACAGGTCGTCGTGGAATTCATTTAATTGAGTCTTGACGAATCAAAGCTCGCTATACTTTCCGTCCTTCGACAAATTATCAAATAGGATGCAGAAACATGACCCTTTTAATCTTGGATGACAACAATTCATTTTCGGAGATCCTTTTTGAAAAAATGAAAAAGATAAATCCGGGAATAGCAGAGTCTGGAGCTTTACGAATTTCGCTATGGGATGAACGACTTGGTTCCTGAAAAAGGTTGGAGATCCATAAAGCTGGATCAAATTAAAAGAGATCGAAATGCGTCTCAAGCAACCGTGAGTTCTACGATGGCATCCAGATTAAGCCGAAAGTAGGTGACCGGATTGTCCTTGACGAACAAATAGTCCACCTTGCACAAATGCTGTTTGTGGGCCTGGTAACAGGCAAGTATGACCAGGACTGGATAATGGCAAATTTCTATTTTGATATTCGTGGCTTTTACTTCCTGCATCGCACCCTTTATTTCACCGATAAAGTACTGGCACATTTTGGTGGGAAATCCTTCAAACGATTCGAACAAAAACAAAAAAACTTTGAGCATCAGCAAGATTTAGGGTACAAGGATTTTGAGGAAGCGAATATTGATATCGATACCCTTTTCATTGAGAGCGTAAAGAAAATCATCGCATTCCGTGGAACGCCGATCCTGCTTGCCATTGCAGGGCCAACTGCAGCTGGAAAAACCGAGATCGTCGATCGGCTGCGGGTGGCATTTGGGCAGGCGGGCCATAATGTTGCTTCCATGGAATTGGATAATTTCTTTACAGATCGGGACCATCGTGAGGCAATGGGTATTCATTCACAAGGCAAACAAGCTGTGCATTTTGAACTATTCAAACAAAGCCTGGTGGACATCACACATGGGAAAAAGATCAGCATCCCATATTACGATACCGTTTACGCAACATCCAGCCATGATCTGGACGGAAAACTGAAACCTGGTGCTGTCCCAATCGAGATTGATCCGGCCGACATAATTTTCATCGAAGGTAATTTTCCATTTTTATTGGAAGAAGTAGTCCATTTAATCGGCATAAAAGTTGTTTACTTGACCGATGATCCCATACGCTTGAAACGAAAATGGAAACGGGATATTGATTATCGCAAGAAATATGACCCTTCTTATTTACGGAATCGGTTTTTTAAAGACCAATTCATCATGGCCGAGATAGCCTACCTGCCCCAGATGGAAGTTTGTGATTTAGCTGTGGATACGACTGGGGCAGCCTTATGGGTAACTCCAGAAATTGGAGAAATCCTTGGGAAGAGTTGAAAGGCTGGGGGGAGCCTTCGTGGAACGGGTCCAAACCCCTGAAATATTTTCTGCGATTCTGTTTGAAAAGATGAAGCAGATCAATGTTGGCATCGAGAGTCTGAAGCTGTATGAATTCCGCTATGCGCTTGAAAATGTAACCCCCGAAGGTGGGTGGGAATCCCTGGCATTAGATAAGCCGGATGAAATAGAGCGCCAGATCAAATATCGTGAATTTTATACCGGGGTCCAACTCAGACCAACCACCGGCGGCAGGATGGTTTTGGACGATCGTATTGTCCGCCTGACCCGAATGCTTTTCGCTGGGACTGGTAGCCGGAGAATATTTAATTGAGTGGGTGCTGCAATTCTTCTATTTTGATATTAGAGGATTTTACTTTTTACCTAGGACGGTCTATTTTACGAAGGATGTAATGGATCATTATGGCGGGAAACCATATAAGCGTTTTGATCAAAAGCAAAAACGCTTTGATCAATTTCAAGATATCGGTTACAAGGATTTTAAAGAATCGAATGCAGAGATCGACCAGGCATTTATAGATTGCGTGCGAAAGGTTATCGATTCCCGTTCTACTCCATTGCTAATCACACTTGCTGGCCCCACCGCCTCAGGCAAAACTGAGATTACTGACCGCCTGCAATATGCTTTTGATCAGGCGGGTAGAAAATTCTCCACCATTGAGATGGACAATTTTCTGCTGGACCGGGTGTTACGTGATAAAAAGCCGATGGGGAAGGAATTGATCCATTTTGGATTGTTCATGAGCAGCTTGGTGGAAATACTCCGGGGAAATAAAATAACAATCCCAAGGTATGATTTTGTTCTCGCTTGTTCCAGCCATGATGCGGATGGCCACCTCAAGCCTGGCATTGCCCCACTTGAGATTGAGCCGGCCGATATTATTTTTATTGAGGGCAATTTCCCATTTCATATTATGGAACTTTCTGGAATGATCGGGGTCAAAGCTGTCTATCTGACAGATGATCCCATCCGGTTGAAGCGCAAATGGAAACGTGATATTGACTACCGTAAGAAATACGATCCTGCTTATTTTTGTAACAGGTTTTTTCAGACACAGTTTTTGAGAGCCGAAGATTGTTACCGGCCATTGATGAAGGTTTGCGATCTTGTCGTTGATACAACAGATGCTGCACTTTGGGCAACCCCGGAAATTATCGATCTGCTCGATCGGAATTGAGACAATAAATGGCATTTCCGGACCTTGGGGTGGACAACATTGAAGCTATTCTGTTCGATATGAATGGCACATTGCGGGGACGGGAACCGCATGGGCCAACTCAAGTTGCCGCAATTAACCGGATTCTGGAATTATTGAAAATTAATGATCCGCCGGATGCATTCTGGGAAGAATTGACGGAGCGTTACAAATCCTATGGCACCTGGGCTCAAGATAACTTGCTGCAGTTGTCTGAGAAAGAGATTTGGACGCAATGGCTTTTGCCTGAAATTCCTCCTGCGCAAATAGAATCAGTCGCGGCTGAATTGACTTTGGCATGGAGCGACCGCAAAGGTCGTGCGGTTCCAAAACAAGGAGCAGATCAAACTCTGCGTGAATTAACGCAGCGTGGGTATCGCCTGGGTGTGATCAGTAATAGCATGTCATCCTTGGATATTCCACGTTGTTTGGAATTATTTGGTTGGAAAGATCGTTTCGAGCTGGTGGTTCTTTCTTCGTCAGTGAAGTGCCGAAAACCAGCCCCTGAAATATTTTTGGAAGCCACGCGTGCTCTTAAATTATTACCAGTCCGATGTGCCTATGTTGGCAATCGGGTTTCACGGGACGTGGTTGGATGCAAGCGTGCTGGTTTTGCCTTGGGAATAATGATCGAACCTGAGGGAAAGCAACGCACGGATGAGCAGGATCTTTTAGTCCAACCTGATTTGGTCGTACATTCTCTTGCTGAACTCCTTGCGGTTTTCCCAACGCGTTTCCTGACCGGGGAAAAGGTGTAACGGTATTTATGGTTATTCCTCCAGCACTAAAATCCCGACCGTTTCTGCTCTACTGGATTGGTCACCTGATCTCCATCGCTGGCTCACAAATGCAACTGTGGGCGCTTTACTGGCACCTCCGCACGTTATCAGACCAGCCCATGGTTATTAGCGGTATTGGTTTGGTTCGTTTCGTTCCGGTAGTCCTTCTCTCCCTTGTGGCAGGGGTTGCTGCAGATCGTTTCGACCGCCGAAAAATGGCAATCCTTACCCAGTTCGCACTGGGGATTGTCGCCCTTGTCCTTGGGCTGACCACATCTTTCAGGGCAACAACAATCCTGATGTTATTTGGTCTGGTGGCGGTTCAAGCAGTGGCGGCGGCGTTCGATGTTCCAGCCCGACAGGCTCTAATCCCATCTCTGGTGCCACGTGAAAACCTGGCAAATGCCTACAGTCTCACCTCGATTGCAGCTAAGGTGGGCGGCATCTTGGGGCCGGCTGTTTCTGGAGTGGTGATTGCTTATCTGGGGCTGCAGTGGGCCTACTGGATCAATGCACTTTCCTTTTTAGCGGTCATTGCCGCGTTATTTGCAATGGGAGATATTCGGCCTTTGACTGAAAAGAAAGCCGTGGTGGTCCGTGGAACTTTCCGCGAAATCCGCGCCGGGATAGAATTTATTAAAAACTCACCCATTATCTATTCGGTTATGATCCTGGATTTCTTTGGAACTTTTTTTTCTTCAGCCAACACCCTGCTGCCCTTCGTTGCAATGGATATTTTGCACGTAGGCCCGATCCAGTATGGTTGGTTATCCTCCGCCCAGGCAATAGGCACCTTGTCGATTGGGTTGTATCTTTCTCAGAAAACAACCCTTTTTCGCCAGGGAATGCTAATTTCTATAGCTGTGGCGATGTTCGGCCTGGCTACCATAATTTTCGGGATTTCCAGCTCTTTTTGGCTGACCATGTTGGCGCTCATTTTGATTGGTGTTTTTGACGGTTTAAGTTCAATTATTCGAAACACGGTACGGCAATTACAAACACCAGATGAAATGCGCGGTCGCATGATGAGTATCACCCAGATATTCTTTAAAGGCGGTCCCCAGCTTGGAGAAATGGAATCTGGCCTGGTAGCGCAGGTCTTGGGTGTGCCATTTGCGATTATCTCCGGAGGGGTGGGGTGTGTGCTGGCTACTTGGATTGTGGTGAAAAAGATCCCCCAGCTTTGGAATTACAATGGCGATGAACCTGTCAGTGCTGAGGCCATTCTTCTTTGATTATCCGTCAGCATTGATGACAAATGACACCTTTTTGAAAGAATACTTGCAATCTTCGCAATATTGTTGTATTATATCCAAATGAAAGTATAATTTCAAAAATATATATTATGAAAGTTTTCCTCCTATCCATTGATTTGAGAAACAGGTGATGACATGACACAGGAATCCCAGACCCCTGTTGGATTTGGCCAATTGATCAGCGAGCACTTTCCCAGTCTCACTAAAAGTGAAAAGCGGATTGGCAATTACCTCAACCAGAATCTGGATGAAGCCGCCTTTCTTTCTGCCGGTGAAATTGCTGATCGTCTGCAATTGAGTGAAGCCACCATGGTGCGCTTTGCCCGCACCCTCGGTTTTGATAGTTACCCCTCCATGCGTGTGGCGCTGCAGGATAGTTTCCGTCACCGCATGACCCATTCCTCCAGGATGCGCAGTCGCCTGGATGACCTGCGTACAGCAGGAGATATCTTTGAACGGGTCGTGGCCTCCGAGGTCGATTACCTCACCGAAGCCTTGCAGACTCTGGATCGAAATGCCCTTAACGCCGCTGTTGAGTTGCTTCGCACTCATCAGCGGGTTTTTGTTTTTGGGTTGGGACCTTCCCTTTCTCTGGTGGACCTGCTCGAAATCCGCTTGACCCGTTCCGCCAGGCATGTCATCCCGCTTAATTCATCAGGGCGGGAAATGCTCGAACCCATGCTCCTGATGAACAATAGCGATCTGCTGATCGCCATCGGCTTCTTCAACCTGACCCCCAACTTGCAGATGGTTCTGGATTACGCCAACCAGCATAAAACACCGGTCATTCTGCTTACCGATACCTTGGGAGCCATGGTGGGCGATAAGGCCGACGTCGTATTAGCAGCTCGTCGCGGACCGGTATCCTCATTCCATTCTCTTACCGTTCCCATGACAATTATTAATGCCATCCTGCTTGCATTAACTGCGGCAGACCAGGAAAAAGTGATGGCGAATCTGGATAGCTTGGATCAACTGCGCGAGCATCTCAAAAGAGCCAATGGCTCTCTTGGCTGATAGTACCCCCTGCAACTAGGAGACAACTATGGTAGTTCCCGCAATAACATCAGAACCCTTTTCCCAACGCCTGCTCGCTGGTTCCCGGAGGTTTTATCACTGGTTGACGAGCACAAGGGTTGTCCTGTCATTAATCATGCTGTCTGTTATGTTTGTCATGGTCGTCATACCACTCTATAAACTGATTGCGACCACGGTGACCTGGCAGGCTCATGACCTCACCCGGGTCGCGGATGCCGTGGTAGGCGAGTTTACCACTTACCATTGGGTCAGAATGTTGACTGGCATAATCGGGAAAATTTATACCTATCTCCCGCTGACGCATTCGATGACCATCGCCATTGGGTCCACCCTGCTGGCGCTGGTGATTGGCGGCTCGCTGGCCTGGTTGGTGGTTCGCACCGATATGCCCGGTCGGAAGCTCGTCAACCAACTGGCGGTGTTGCCCTACATTATGCCCTCCTGGACCCTGGCCCAAGCCTGGCTGGTTTTTTTCAAGAACAGGATTACCGGTGGAACACCAGGCGTTTTTGAGTTTTTGGTGGGACAGGCACCTCCGAATTGGCTGTCATACGGGCCGGTGCCGATCATCATCTGCAGCGCTCTGCATTACTACACTTTCTTTTTTCTTTTCGTTTCGGCTGCGCTGATGTCGATCGACTCCAACCTGGAAGAAGCCGGAGACTTGATGGGTGCCAGCCGCTGGCGCATTCTGCGCAAGATCACCATGCCGCTGGTCCTTCCGGCGATCCTCTCGGGTTTCATCATGACCTTTTCCAAGGTGATGGGTACCTTCGGCGGGCCGAACATCCTTGGCTTACCGGTCAGGTATTATACGCTTGCCACAATGATTCGCGGCAGCTTGGCGGCAGGAGAGGGGGGGGATGCCTTCGTGCTGGCGATCGTGTTGATCCTGTTTGCCATCACCACCATTTCCATCAACCAGAGACTGGTAGGCACGCGCCGGAGTTATGAGACCATCGGCGGGCGTGGTTTTGTGGCACAGGTCAGTAAGCTGGGGAAATCCAAACGTGTCTTTCAAATTGCTGTGATTATTTTTCAGATCCTGGTCATTGCCGTTCCGATTGGCCTTCTGCTTTGGAATACATTGATGTTGATCGATGGGAATTACAGCTTCAGCAATTTTACTCTGCAGCATTGGATTGGAGCGGCTAATACCCATTACAACAGTGGAGAGCCCGGGGTTCTGCTCAACCCGAAGATATGGGCAACCGCTTGGAACTCCATCAAGTTGGCGCTCTTGACAGCCTTTTTCACTGCCCTGCTGGGAATCGTGCTTGGCTACGCCATCGTCAAAGGTCGTGGTACCCGCCTTGCCAAGCTGGTCGAGCAGTTGGCTTACATTCCATATGTCATCCCTGGCATCGCCTTTGGTGCAGTCTACATTGCCATGTTTGCCAGGAAGCTAGGCCCATTCCCGCCTTTGTATGGAACTTTCGCCCTGTTGGTGATCGTCTCGGTATCCAAGCATCTCCCCTACTCTTCCCGTTCGGGTGTTTCGGCCATGATGCAGGTCGGAAGGGAATTGGAGGAAGCTGGCATGGTGGCAGGTGCCAACGTATGGCAGCGTTTCAGACGCATCATCTTTCCACTCACCAGGAGCGGCTTTATGTCCGGTTTTCTGATGACCTTCATCACCACCATGCGCGAGCTTTCTTTGATCATCTTGCTGGTCACACCTGCCACTCAGCTTCTGGCCAGCCAGACCATGTTCTATACCGAGAATGGAGATGCCCAAATGGCGAATGTGGTCATTCTGATCCTGATCGCCATTGTCGTGGTGGGCAATTTCATCATCGGAAGGTTCAGCCGGGGCGGCAGTCTTCAAAAAGGTCTTGGCATGTAGCGAGAGGAAATCATGAGCACAACCATCACTATTAAAAATCTCACCAAGCATTTTGGAAAAGTAGTTGCACTTGATAACGTCAGCCTGGTTATCGAACCGGAGACATTCGTAACCCTGCTGGGCCCTTCCGGCTGTGGTAAGACTACCCTCCTTCGCTGTGTGGCTGGTCTCGAAGATCCGGATGGGGGAGAGATTTACATTGGCGATAAACTGGTATTCTCCCACCCGCAGGGCATATCGCTGCCCCCGGGCCAGCGCGAACTGGGACTGGTCTTTCAGAATTATGCCTTGTGGCCGCATATGAAGGTGGATAAGAATATCACCTTCGCCTTGGAGGTTCAGAAAATGCCCAAGGCTGAAATGGCAACACGGGTAAAAGAGTCGCTCAAAGAGGTTCAGATGGAAGGCTACGAAGACCGCTATCCCCGTGAAATGAGCGGCGGTCAGCAGCAGCGGATTGCATTGGCGCGCATGCTGGCCTATCGTCCCAAGGTTTTCCTGATGGACGAACCACTTTCCAACCTGGACGCTCGCCTGCGCATGGATATGCGGGTTGAACTTAAACGCCTGCACCATAGCTCAGGGGCCACCACCATTTATGTGACCCATGACCAGGTGGAAGCCCTGACGATGTCAACCTACATTGCTGTAATGAAAGAGGGCGTAATTCAACAGTTTGATACCCCCGATAAGGTCTACCATTTCCCTGCCAATATATTTGTTGCAGATTTTATCGGTAACCCGAAGGTGAACCTGCTGGATGGTGTTGTGAGCGGCAAGAATTCAGTGGATCTGGGGAAATTCAATATACCGGTTGCAACCAATAATGCCACTGGCAAAGTGGTGGTTGGTATACGACCGGAAGATATCGTCATCTCGCCCTCTCCAATCCCGGGGGCGGTGGAGTTCAGCGCTTATTCCGTTCTGCCATCCGGGGCCGACTCGACCATCATTGCCCGTCAGGGTGAGGTGGAACTCACCATCAAGATCATGGGCATCAGCAAGATCAAGATGGATGAAAAGGTCTGGTTGACCTTCGACCCGCACACCCTGAATCTGTATGACAAGGAAAGTGGCAATCTCCTTGCTTCCTGAAAACCGAAGCAGCAGACTGCTTGGTTTCTTCTGCGAGAATTATTTGGCTTGTTGATTTGATTTTGAAAGGAGGCACATAAATAAAAGGATTATTCGGAAATTAACCTCGTCTACAATTCATCCGTTAACAACTTGGTAAGGAGGAAGAAATGAAAGCGTTCGTAAAGTTGATCACACTGATCGTATTATTCAGCCTGGTCGTTAGCTGCGGCGGTACACCGGCTACCACGGTGGCTCCCCCGCCCCCCACCACCAAACCGGGCGATACTCCGGTTCCCCCCACCGCTATCCCTGAAGTACCTCTCTCGGCAAACGAGCAGTGGGCCAAGGCCAATGGTCTCGGCATATACCAACCCGCCACCGATGATTGGGCAGCAATTGAAGCGGCAGCAATCAAGGAAGGGTCAATCTGTGTATATGCCAACTCATCCAAGATTACAAAATTGCAGAAACCCTGGGAAGCACTTTACCCGGGCATCAAGTGGGATTGCGGTGACACCGATAGTATCGATGTCAAAATGCGTGCCGAGCAGGAAGCCGGCAATGTCGTCGGCGATGTCTGGTTCAACAGCGATGGTCATATCCTGTACGGGGAATTTGTACCCAAGCAGTGGCTCTGGTCGTTTGTCCCGAGGGATGTGGTGGAACCCGAATTGACCGCCGAGCAGCCGTTTGCTGTTGCGCGCCATGCCATCGATGTTTGGGGCTACAACAGCCAGATTCATCCGGAAGGCTGCCCGCTCAACAACTGGTGGCAGCTGACTGATTCGACGTTGGAGGGGAAAATCTATACAGAGGATCCCATGACCGATGTCAGCACAATGGCCAAATGGGCCACGGTTGCTGAACACGGAGACGAAATGGCTGCGGCCTATAAGGCGCTCTACGGAGTAGAGTGGACCACTGACGCTGCTGCTCAGACGGATGCTTTTGGGCAGGTAGTTCCTAACGCGGGCTGGCTGTGGGTCAAAAAGATGGCTCAGAACCATCCCGTCGTTGTTGATGAGATCGATATAGCCTATGCCTCAGTGGACATGGACCCGGCTACAGAACCAGGTTATGGCTGGACGGGTTGGAACAGTGTTGAGGATACAGAGGCGGGAGATATCGTCATGGCCCCCTGCCTGGATATGGCTCCTTCCATTGGCATCGCAAAAACCAGCTATTTGGCTGTTGCCAATATGGCTCCACACCCCAATGCAGCTAAACTATTTATCAAGCTTGCTCTTTCGCCGGACGGGTATAACCCCTGGGCTTCAATAGGCACCTACCCAGCTACAGCCTCTATTCCGCTTGAAGAAGGTGAAATGGCATTTGCGGATATGCTGGCGAAGACCTGGCTCATGAATCCTATCTATGATTGGGAATGGGCTGCCAAAGTGCGTGACTTTTGGGCGATCAGCCTGCTTACTCCAAAACCATAAGTGTAGAAAGAGTTTTGCGGGAACGATATGGATTTCTAAGGACACGGACGAAACCTGTCCGTGTCCAAGGAAATCTCAAACCCTTTATCGAACAAGTCAATTCATTCTTTTTGGAATAATAATAGTAAAGCACGTCTGGTTGATGGTGCGAACCAGTGCGTGTGGGATTTCTATTTGCTGAGTGTGGAGAAATTGGTATGTCGATCCGGGCTGTTTTCTTCGATATGGGTGGCACGATCGAAACCTATGGATGGACTCCCGAATTACGCCTTACGGAAACCGTTGTCATCCGGCAGCGCTTCGAAGAAGCCGGAATTATTTTGGATTTAACTGACAAGCAATTATATTCAATCATTTCCGCCGGGCTGGATGCTTATCATCAGGTGAGCCTTCAAACCTTGGAAGAATTGTCTCCTTTTCGCGTTTGGAATGAATATATCTTTGCAGGCTGCCCTGTAGAACCGGAAAAACTTGCCGAAGTCGCAGAAGACTTGATGGTTTTTATTGAAAACCACTGGTTTCAGCGCGCCATGCGACCGGAAGTGCCGGCAGTGCTGAAGGCTATCCGTCAAATGGGGTTAAAGATCGGTCTGATCAGTAATGTCAACAGCCGCGGACAGGTCCTAACCAACCTGGATCTGTATGGTATCCGGGATTACTTCAACCCGGTTGTTTTATCCAGTGAATATGGCCGGCGCAAACCCGATCCGGCCATCTTCCACTACGCAGCCCGGTTAGCTAATGTGCCTACCAGCCAATGTATTTATATTGGGGACCGCATTATGCGCGACGTCCTCGGGGCCAAGCGCGCCGGGTTTCACCTGGCGGTGCAAATCCACCACCAATATGATCATGGGGAAGTGGACGAAGGCGCTACCCCGGATGCGGTCATTAACGATATGACTGAGTTGTTAAAAATCCTGCAGGTTGAAATCAATAATTCAACGAGTTCATCCACACCGGAGGCCTCTAAAAATCAATTACGCGCTCTCCTTTTTGATGCTGGCGACGTCCTTTATTACCGGCAAAATAGTGGAGATAAACTAGCAGCATTTCTGAATGAAATTGGACTCCCCAATAAAGAATTTTCTTTGGACAAGCGAACTGCCTTGCGGGATAAGGCCTATCAAGGTTTGATCACTTATGACCAGTATCAAAATACCATTCTCCGGTTCTATGGTATTACCCGCCCGAATGAGATCGCTCGCGGTAAAGAAATCCTGGATAAAGATGCCAATGATGTGATGTTCTTCGATGGCGTCCCAGAGACACTATGTTCCTTGAAAGCTGAAGGATATTTATTGGGGATTGTTACGGATACTGCCCTGCCGGTTCATGTAAAGCTGAATTGGTTCGAACGCGGTGGCTTTGGGCATGTGTGGGATTCGGTTGTTTCGTCCAGGGAATTGGGCACCCGTAAACCCAACCCAAAGATCTACCAGGTTGCTTTACAGCAATTAGGAGTGACACCCGGTCAGACAGTTTTCGTCGGACATAAAGGCTCTGAGTTGAATGGGGCAAAAGCGGTTGGGATAACAACGATCGCCTTTAACTACGAAAAAGACGCTAAAGCAGATATTTATCTGGACCATTTTTCCGACCTGCTCAAAATTCAACAATTATTCAAATGCGCCAAAGTGCAGGCATAAAACCATTATGAATCAGGTTATAGATGCGATCCTGTTTGACATGGGTGGGACCCTGCGAAGTTCAACCATTCCACAGCGCGAGGCTGACAAAGCAAAGATTTTTGAAATGATTGATCTCCTCGGGGGGGATTTTGATCCACTTGAATTTACTCAGTTGTTAAAAAAACGCGCCGAGGCATATAGAGATTGGGCCGAAAAAACCAATCTCGAATTAAACGAAATTGAGCAATGGACGCGTTGGATGCTGCCCGATCAAAAGTCAGATAAAGTAAGCCAACTTGCCCTTCAATTAAGTCAATTATGGCGCGATGCTACCATTAAGCATGTTGTCTTCCCGGAATCACGAGAGATCGTGCAGGCCCTATTCCGGCGTGGATATCGACTGGGGCTGGTCAGCAACACCACCAGCAGCGTCGAGGTTCCCCGTCTCCTCTCGGAACTTGGCATCGCTGGCTGCTTTGACTCGGTCATCCTCTCATGTGTCGTCGGAATCCGCAAACCTGATCCTGCGATACTATTAATGGCAGCCGATCAAATGGGTGTTCTCCCTGAACGTTGTGCTTATATCGGCGACCAGCCGCATCGGGATGTGGTTTCAGCCCGCCAGGCAGGCTTCGCTATTACTGTCATCCTTCGCGGCCAAAAATACAATTCTCATCTCCAACCAGGTGATTCACTCAACCCGGATCATACGATTGATAACTTAAGGGAATTGCTTGAAATCTTTCCGTCGCGTTCAAAAGAAAAAAAAGCGCAATCTGCCGCAGATAAACTTGCTTATAACGCCTCCCTTTCCACCATGTGGGCGAAGAATAATTTCCCACTGCTGGACGATTTCTTTTTGGCTGCACGCCGTTTGGGGTTCACAAAAGTCGAATTAAACCATCAGGTAAATTCTGGGATGCTCGCAGGAGTTGATCTCTCAAAATATGAGATAAGCAGTGTTCACGAACCTTGTCCGGCTGATATTCCGGTTGAGACCCTCAAACTGCGCGATTGGATGATTTCCTCCCCCAATGAGGATTGCCGGCAGCAGGGGGTGGCAGCCATCAAGCGTAGCATTGAGTTGGCTGGAAGGTTATCCGTAAGCACGGTGGTTGTTCATGCCGGGCATGTCTCGCTCGACACGACCCTCGAGAGGAAGTTACGCCACCTTTTTCAAGGTGGACTCAAGGAATCCCCGGAGTACCGGGACACTAAAAGCTTGATGATTGAAAATCGTCGCAACCTTTCTGGTCCCGGTCTGGAAGCGGCGGCGAAAAGCTTGAAAGAATTATTGGCTTACGCGGCATCGTTCAGAGTCCGTCTGGGATTGGAAAACCGTTACCATTATTTTGATATTCCAAACCCGGAGGAAATGTCTGCTTTGCTTGAATTGGCTGACCCGGATCACCTTGGATTCATTTATGACGTTGGTCACGCCGTGGTGAACGATCGCCTCGGTTTTTATCCAAACGAGGTTTGGCTGGATCGCTTTGGCGGGCGTATCCTTGGCACACACCTGCATGATGTGATTGGGATTACCGATCATCACGCGCCCGGGATGGGGGATGTGGATTTCCGCTTGGTGGCAGGATACCTTCCCAAACAGGCTTTCCGCACCCTTGAGGTACTGAAAGTTATTACTCCACAGCAGATTAAATTCGGTTTGGATAAGTTGGTCGAATCAGGTTGTGTTACACTGGTTTAATGAATTCTGGAGGTGCGGGATGTTCAAGCTTTTTAAGAAACGAAAAAACATATTTATTAATTTGATTCACGACCAGGCATCCCTTACGCTGGCTGGGTTGGATGCATTGAAGATCTACATGGTCAGCCAGGACCCTGCCGCGGCAGAGACTCTTATCTCGAAGGAAAAGGAAGCCGATGAGGCTCGTCGCATCCTGATCTATGAGTTGAACAAAACTTTCATCACACCCTTTGATCGCGAAGATATTTTTTCCCTTTCCCGCACGATTGACGATGTGCTCGACTATGCCTACAGCACTCTCATCGAAATGCAAGTCTTGAAGGTGGAACCAACCTCGTATATGCAAAGAATGGCTTCACTGCTCAGGGACGCGGCTTACGAACTATACATGGCAGTGGATTGCTTTGATGAGCATGCCGGTGTCGCTGCAGAACATGCCAAGCGCGCCAAGGCACTCGAAAACCAGGTGGAAGGCGTTTACCGGGAGGCTCTGGCTGACCTTTTCAGCGGAGCGGAAGATATCGCTCACGTGGTCAAAATGCTGAAACTGCGTGAGGTTTACCGTCATATGAGCAACGCCTCCGACCGCGGGGATGAGGCAGCCAATGTGATCGCCGATATCGTCGTCAAGATCACCTGAGTGATGAACTGATGACCCCCATCATTATCGTCGTGATCGTTTTAGCTCTTGGCTTTGATTTTTTAAATGGAATTCATGATTCCAGCAACATCGTTGCCACGATGATCTCGTCGCGGGCGCTATCGCCCAGGGTTGCCCTGACCATGACGGCAGTTGCAGAATTCTCCGGTCCATTCATATTTGGAGTGGCTGTCGCTACCACGATTGGGCATGATGTGGTTGCAGCCCAGGCGATCAATACGGTGGTCCTCTTGGCTGCCCTGTGCAGCGCCATCTTGTGGAATCTTCTCACCTGGTATCTTGGATTTCCAAGTAGTTCCTCTCATGCCCTTATCGGTGGATTTGTTGGCGCTGTGGTCATTGACGCAGGCTGGCAGGCAATTAAACTACCGGGTATCGGTAAAATCCTCTTAGCCCTTTTCACATCGCCTCTTATTGGGTTCGTCATCGGCTATATCTTGCTTCGTGTGGTCATGTTTTTTTGTTGGAAAGCTAGCCCGGGAGTTAATAAGGTGTTTAAACGAGGGCAGATATTTACTGCCCTGGCTCTTGCTCTCAGCCATGGGGCAAATGATGCCCAGAAAACCATGGGCATCATCACCCTCGCGCTGGTTACCGGTGGCTATTTGAAAGTATTTGTTGTCCCAGTTTGGGTCATCATTTTATGTGCAAGCATGATCGCCTTTGGCACTTCTGTCGGTGGATGGAGACTGATCCGTACCTTGGGCGCTAAATTTTATAAGATCCGCCCGGTGGACGGTTTTGCTACGCAGCTTGCTTCAGCAGTAGTCATCCTTACTGCCTCCCTGGTCGGTGGACCGGTCAGCACCACTCAGGTGGTTAGTACAGCCATCATGGGGGTGGGCGCCGCTGAACGCGTGAAAAAAGTCCGCTGGGGGGTTGCTCGTGAGATTGCCACGGCTTGGTTGTTGACCATCCCTGCCACAGCCTTGCTGGCCGCGGGCCTCTATTGGATCCTTTCCCGGGTTATTCTATAATTTATTATTTGGATGGGAAATAATGAACTCCTCTCAAAAATATGATGTCGTTTGCATCGGCAACTATACAAAGGATACGATCATCTCTCCCATGGGAACCAGGTACGTCGACGGCGGAGGGATGAATTACGCCGCGCATGCTGCTGCCCGACTAGGTTTGAAGGTTGCCGTAGTCACTCGGCTCTCAAAAGAAGATGAACGCGTGGTGGCAAAGTTCATTTCGTCTGGCATCGACTGCTTTCCAACCTATACTCCCAGCTCAACTGAAATGTGCCTCGAATATCCCACCACCAACCCGGATATTCGTAATCTGTCAGTGAATGGCTTTGCAGGAGCGATCACTGTCAGTGAAATTGAAAACCTTGAGATGAAAGCAGCCGTGATCTCCTCCAGCTTGCGCGGCGAGGTCGGCTTGGACGTGATTCGCGCATTGAATGAGAAAAAGATATTCCTTGCTGCAGATATGCAAGGGTTTGTACGTGTGCTTCAGGGTAAAAGCCTGCTCTACGCACCCTGGCAGGAAATGGAATCCACGCTCTCCTACTTGGATGTACTGAAGAGCGATGCTGTTGAAGCTGAATACTTGACCGGGGAGACGGATATTTTCAAGGCAGCTGAAGTTTATGCCAGCATGGGACCGAAGGAAATTGTCCTCACCCATAAGGACGGCTTGCTTATCCATGCGGATGGTAATAATTACGAAATGGGCTTTTACCCTGCACAATTGGACGGTCGCAGCGGGCGTGGCGATACTTGTGTAGGGTCTTACGTTGCCATGCGCCTGTCGAAGCCTCCTCTTGAAGCTGGAATTTGGGCAGCAGCTGTCACCAGCCTGAAAATGGAAAAACTGGGGCCGTTTGACCGTCCACTGAACGATGTCGAAACTCTCATCCATTCCAAATATGATCATGGATTCACCCACTGATAGACAGACCCTGATCGACCGGCGGCGGGATAATATGCTCGCCCTCTACCCATTCATCTGGAACAAGCTCATCGCAGAGTGGAATACACCGGGCTCGCAAGACCGGGTCTGGTTGATGTATTCTTCCAACTACCTGTTCCATACAAATGGAGTCCGCTGGGCGATCGATCCGTTTACGATTAAAAACCGGCTTCCCCAGGCACCATGGGTGGATACTGCCCGGGATTTAAAGAATCTTAATTTTGTTCTTCTTACCCACTCCCACAAGGATCACCTGGACTCGAGTCTGGTGCGTGCCTTGAGCCGATTGCCAATCCGCTGGGTCGTCCCTGAGTCCCTTCTTCCGCAAGTGCAGGGGGAGATGGGGTTGTCGCCGGATAAGATCCTGGTTCCGAAGCCCCTGCAGCCTTTTGATCTTGACGGTCTGCGTATCACGGCGTTTGAAGGGTTGCATTGGGAAGTGTCTGCTGCTTACCCTTCAGGGCGGCGTGGAGTCCCTGCCACTGGTTATCTCATCGAACAAAGAGAAAACCGCTGGTTGTTTCCCGGGGATACCCGCAATTACGACCCTCTTGCCATTCCGGACTTCGGCCCGGTGGATGTCCTTTTTGCGCACCTGTGGCTTGGAAGGGCAGCCGCGACCCAGTCCCCTCCGCCCTTGTTGGATCGTTTCTGCCAATTTTGCGTAGCCCTTAAACCTCGTCGCATTATTTTGACCCACCTGGATGAGTGGGGTCGCAAGGCGGTTGATTTTTGGGACTTGAATCACGCTGGGCAGGTGAAGGCGGCCCTCACCCACCTTGCACCTTCCCTGCCAGTGGAAATCGCACGCATGGGGGATGAAATCTTTTTGGCGTAAGCTCATGAAGGGGGAATATCGAACTCTTCCCTAAGGTTTATTTGAAGCTTCCCTAGCGCACCTTTCGGTGGTCTGATTTAAAAATATATTACTGGACAAATGCATACCGTGCTATCAGCCGGGATGGGACTGGTAGCCGTTGAATGCCCCAGGATTTCTCCAGGATGTATATAAATTTCCTCTTTCCCAGCTCTTGATCATCAATTGGATTGAATATTGAGATTATATTAATTCTCACCTAATGCCGGTGTCTATTGAAATATCCAAATGGGTTGCTTTCCCCTTAAAAATCTGAACGGGTACAACAGGCTGCCCCCCCAAGTTCGTGCCAATTAATAGGTCTGGCTGTCACCATGTATTTTCCAACCGGGAGCTCGATCTGGTATTGCCCACTGGAATCAATTTCACCTTGCGCGATTTCCTTTTTTCCGTCTTCGGATAGCACCACAATTCGCCACGCTGCATACATTGCCGGAGAAGGTGTCGGCTGAGGTACTCCAATCCTTTGAACCGGTTGTAATGGACCGATATCGACATGCCCTGTAAGAGTCCCGCGTACTTGGCTGCCTGAAGAACAACCCGCCATGTATAGAATAGTTAGTGCTAGAAACAAGCTCGTTTGGAACTTAATCCAATTCCATCTCATGAGGATCAATTTAACCAAAGTGCCTCGGCGGGTTTACTTGCCAAGCATGAGCGTGTTGTAGAAACCAAATACCAGGCCGGTCTTGTGGATTGCAATTTGCGCCTGCGGACGATTGGATGCGCCTGCTGCCATCTCGCCGTACCAGTTGAAAAAGTAATTATCGATTTTGCCACCTTCTTCATAAACCCACCTGGATTGAAGGCTCTCAAAACCGGGTATGACCGCTTTGATCAGCCTCAGGGCTTTTGCCCTCACCTGTTCTTCGGACAGGACGGATGCAAGCGGGGAAATCTTGTCTAACAATGCCCGTGCATCCATCTCCACAACCTGGTAGGAGACGGGGTCCACATAAAACTTTCTCCCTGCTGTATCCTGGTAAACCTCCACCTGGAGGCTGCTGCTGGGAGCGTTGGAATAAAATGTCGTTTCTACGTATTCGAGTGGCAGTTTTGGAAGATCCAGTTGACTGCGCAGGGTGTTGATCGCTCCGATTTGCGGGTTGGTTACGGCCTGTTCCGGCGTACACCCAGTCATCGCAAAGAATCCAATAATAATGATTAAAACGCTGGGGATAATAAATATTCGGTGGGATTGCATGGGTCTCCTCCTTCTTCCTTTGCTCCCGGAAAGGATCATGGTTGCGAACCTGCACCCGGGTCACGCACGCTGGGATTCTACCTTCAATCAAGACGTTTTTATACCGGTAAGTGTTCCCGTTGCAGGCTATGATGTGTGACTTCTGCGTCTTTGCCATTCTCTTCGGTCTTCTTTCTACAGCTGCATCATTTTTCGGCTTGTATCTCTCTTCGGCTCAAGGTATGATTACTCTGATAACGAGTCAAGGAAAGAAAAAATGATAAATCCGGAACAATTCCAACGCATTGCACGCGTGATGCCCATTTTGAAGCAAGCTGACCCACGCCTTTTGCGCGAATTTCAGGATACCGCCTTCTTCGCCCGCATCCCAGCCGGGCGCGATGTTTTCATCGAGGATGACCACGTCGATGCCATTGCATTATTGATCTCGGGGGTCGTCCGCGTTTACAAGATCGGTGAGACCGGGAGGCAGATCACCCTCTATCGTTTTGGCAACGGCCAATCTTGCATCCTCACCGCCAACGCCATCCTGAGCCAGAAAGGTTTCCCTGCTGTCGCCACAGTGGAGCAGGAGGCTGAAGCGGTCATGATTCCTGCCGATGCCTTCCGTGACTGGGTCCGCCGTTATGACTTGTGGCGTGAGTTCGTTTTCGAGTTGCTCTCCCAGCGGCTTTCCGCCGTCATGGAAATCGTTGAGGAGGTTGCCTTCCGTCGCATGGATGTGCGCATCGTGGGATTGATCATGGAACGCGGTCTTCTTTCCGACCGTGTCCACATCACCCATCAGGAGATCGCCGCTGAACTGGGCAGTTCCAGGGAGGTTGTCAGCCGCATCCTGGAGGATTTTTCCGCGCAAGGGATGATTGCAGTTTCCCGGGGAAATATCAATATATTGGATAGGGAGGCTTTACAAGCTTATTCTGTTGTGTGACTTTGTCACAGACAGTCTTGCTGGTTGCTCCTATACTGGGGGTACAAATCAATCCAAATTAAATAGGAGATATAAAATGAACCCCTTTGTGAAATTCATGGCTTCCCCCGCTGGGCGCATCACCCGTGTTGTTGCTGGCATCCTCCTCATCGCCTTGGGACTTTTCGCCATCCATGGTGTGGGTGGTACACTCCTTGCGGTCGTCGGCCTCGTGCCGCTTGTTGCCGGGCTGTTTGACTTCTGTGTCTTTGCTCCGCTTTTTGGCGCCCCCATGAGCGGACCAAAAATTCGCGCTGGAAAGTAAATCAAAGAGACCAAGCAGCGACAAATTGTCATTCCCGACATGGCAACTTTTTCAAAAGGCCATGTCGGTTTATTTTTAACCCCATACTAAACGATACAATCGTTCAAACAACCAGACATTATGGGATCCAGTTTACCGTCCCCATGTAGCCTCCCGTGTTAGTGACCAGCAACGTTAAACTCGTCCCATCTGGATCCATCACGAAAACACCGTCTCCACTGAAACTGGCAATATGCTGGTTATCCGGCGAGATTGACCCATAAAGACTTGCAGCCTGTATGTTGGTAAGTTGAGTCACTGCGCCACCGCTCACTGGCACAGACCACCATTCCGAAGGAATATTATGAGCCGACGCCACGATTACCCCCGAGAGCCAATCCATCCAGGGGGATGCCGAAGACTGCGGGGGGGAAGGAGCGCTGAACAGGATTGTTTTTCCATCTGGTAAAAACATGGGCGCGTCGATTATGTTGGGTGCATTGGCTCCTGAGAGAACGATCTGGCGGGGATTGCTGCCATCCGTGTTTGCCACGAAGAGTTTGTTCGTCCCGTCATCCGGATTCTCGGAAACATAGATCAGGCTTGACCCGTCGGCTGATAGCCTGGGCCAGTAGGCCTTGTCCAGGATTTTCTCAGGCTGACCGCCCGGGTAAGCTGCACGATATATCTGATCTATGGGGTAATGCTGGTTCGGTTCTTCGGGTGGTAATCCATAGTTGGCAAGGACAAAATAGATATACTTTCCATCAGGTGACCATACTGGTTCGAATTCTTGGTCGTCTTTCAAAGGCAGTGGAAATAACTGTTGGGGAGGTTGAGACCCGTCAATGGGGAGGATGAAAAGCGCCTGGGGCGTGAAATTGGCACCTTGTTGCAAAGAAGGGGGAGAGTAGGACATGACAATTTGTTTGTGATCTGGTGATACAACAGCACTGTCGATGTACCCATATTGATCCGCTTTAAATAATATCGAAGTACTCCCTGTTTTCAGATCTAGCTCTACAACCTCCATAAAAACCATCGTTGCATCCGATGTCTCGACCACATAGATCAACTTACCGGTCAGATTTAGGTTAGCCCAGGCACCCCCTGAAATCATCGTTGGCATGGTTGAACCGATCACGGCAGGGGGTGTGGAAGCGCCTATATTGGTCTGTTGGCTAATATTTATTGTGCATCCGCCAATGAGCAGGACCATTGCCAGGAACAGGATGAATGGATATTTTTTGGGCAAGAATACATTCCTCAGGGTTGCTGCGCAGCTTGGGCAAGGAAGCGGATATAGTTTACCAGGTTCCATCGGTCAGTATCGGAGATGACAGCTTTCCATGCCTGCATGCGCGTGCCCGGCAACCCGTTCGTGATCCAGTCGTAGAGCTGGGCATCGGTGTGCACCCCCGGAACTCCGTGCAGGGTTAGGTCTGCTGGACGCGGGTTGAGCTGCAACCCGTCCGCACCGTCGCCCTTGCCGGATACTCCATGGCAATGCGCGCAAAACTTGGCATAGACTGTCTTGCCGGCAGCAATGGATGCGCTGTCTGGCGCGATCGGGTTGGCCTGGCTGGTGATAACCTTCACGGGAAGGGTTAGGAAATATACTCCCAAACCAAGCAGTACCAGGAAAGGAAGGACTCCGAATGCAAACCGGTTTCTCAACCTCACGGGCAGAGCCGCGGCCAACAATACCACGATCAGTCCCATCATTAGGAACAACCCTCCAGCGAAGCGTGGTGTGGCTGCTGCTTGTTTTGTCTCGCCGGGTTTATTGATTGTAAAGTTAAAATTAGCGTATGCGTCAAACTTGTTTGCCCGCCGCACCACCACCTGCACCTGCCAGCTGCCTGGCATGCTGAGGAAGGTTCCTTTGGTAGTGTAAGTGCCATTTCCCTGGCCGATCAACTCACCTTCGGACGGTGCCATGTTTGCCATCTGGGGGGTGAAGCGCAGCAAAGCCTGGTTGACTGTCACCACGGGAGCATTGTTGGAAACCAGCCGCAGTTGGAAGGTGTTCTCGCCCAGTTCGCCGGGCGAAATGGTTAGGTTAATCGACAGGTCGTCAACATGGGCAGAGGTAGTCAGCTCATGGACAGACGGGATGATCCGTGCCGGCGGCAGATAGGTCAGCAGGCTGACAGCCATGAGCAGTAACGCACCCAGGGTGGCTTCCCCCAGGACTACTTTCCCAAAGAGGATCACCAGGGAAGAATTGGCCTCCCCTTGCAAGCGGCTGCGTCTGAGGCGCCGGGGAAATGATCACCAGGTTAATTCCAGCTAGTGCCAAAAGCAGCACCACGAAAGTTAGTTTTAACAATAATGCATGACCATAAATGGATGTCAGCAAGGCTTCTATTGTTCCAACCCTCAAAGTGGCTGAGTATATGCCAGTGCAAACGATAACCCCCACGGTCACTAGTGCCATGTTTGAAAAACGTTCAATGGACACTGAGGTCAACCGGGTGCGCGTTCGCTCTTCGACGCCGGCGATCGCGCCTAACCCGGTTAGAAAGTAAGCCAGGCCGCCAAGCCACATGGTCATGCCAATCATATGAATCCAGTCATCTGCCACCGGCAGCAGCAGGTTCGCTTCGGTCGCGGCATGGGCAGTTAGGCTGATGCTCAATAGCAGGGCGAGGGCCGTCGCATGCCTCAGCCATACCTTCCAGGCAGCCGGAGCGCCCATGCTTAACCAGATCGCCAGCAGTGCCAACACTCCTCGTGCCAGCCAGATCAACCCCAGGCGGGTGGTGGACAGGAGCACGACCATCGCAGGTGCCCAGGGAAGTGCCAGTTCGGCCCCGCTCGCCTGGCCAGCCTGGGCCAGCAGACCGAGCAGGACTGCTATTAGGGTCCCTGCTAATCCGAACCATGTCAGGCGATCCCAGGCTGGAGGCTGCAGGACAGTTCGCGGCAAGTCCCCTGCATCTCGTTTCATGGCTGGTTTCCAGACTAGACCGTTGAAGGGGGCACGACCGGCCAGCAAGGCCAGTGAGATTAACAACACCCACTTGGAAATGAGGGCACTGGCAGGCAGACTGGAGCTCGAGGTCTGTTTGGCATTCGGGAGGGAGTTGGCGTTGACGTTCCCGATTCCAAACGTAAACGCACCCTCGGTCTGGTGGCCGTCCGTGGCTGAGACAGCTTTCCAACTGACGGTGTAGACACCTGTCTCGAGGGCTGGCAACGAAACGGTCATGCGCGTCGGATCGCTAGAATCGACGCGCATATCCTTTTGGTCTGCTTGGACACCGTTCTGATCGAAAACGATCAGGCTGCTAAGTCCTTGTGCGATCGGCTCGCTGAAAAATAATTCCACCTGTGCCGGAGAGGTTGCCAGCACCGCATTTGGAGCTGGATTTGAACGCAGCAGTAACGCATGCGCCGATACCGGGATTACGACCCCCAAGCAGACCAGCAGTATTGTAACGATCAGGAAGTGCCGGGCGGTATTTTTCATGCGGTAAATCAAGGGTGGTCTAGTGGGATTTCCGCTGACCTAGTACTGCCACCACGAGAGCGACCAGGGCAATTACCACCCCACCGGATGCCAGCCAACCTGGCAGGCCGAAGCCGCTTCCAGCTGATGCATTGGAGGCTCTCGGGAACTGTACTGAGTTCTGGCGCCTGCACCTCTTCTGGTTTGACCTCAACATTTACGTTAGTCGCCTCAAGGGTACCGTTTACATCCACGGAATACAGGCCTGCTACCATCGGCAGGATCGGGGCAACATATTGTCCGGGGGTGTCTTCCCCGAGCGGCTGCAGGGTCAGGACTTTGCTTTGCCCCCCGTAAGATACAGTCAAGGTCAGCCCGGAGATGGACGCTGTGACAGGAGTGGATGATCCGTCGCTTGACGAAAGGTTCATTATGATGGCATTCATCTGCCCGACGATGGGCGGCTCATCCAGCCAGCCAATCTCCACGTTGTAAGGTCCATTGGTGACGGTAGTATGGGCGGAGGCTAGACCAACCACGACCAGCGCCAGGAACAGGGCAACCACGCATGCTACTTTGAATTTATTAATTCTCATGGTTTCTCCACTGTGCAGAACTTTTATAATAATTGGATGGGTAGGAGGGGTATTGAACCATGCGTGAGCATGACATTCGGGATATTGGCTGTGTTAGCCATTAGGATAATACAATGAGCCTGACAATGAATATGAGTAAGTTTGAATTAATTGGTTATTTTTTCTTTTCGGCGGATAAGCTTTCAGTAGATCTCTTTTCCCCCTCTTTGCTTTTCGCCATCTGCGGGTTCTCTTCCCGTGCCATTTCGAATACCTGCAGGCACCCACGACAACAAAAGCTCAGCTCCCTGCCATCGATCTCTTTGGTCACGAAATACCTTGTTTCAACTCCGCATAGTTCGCATTTGATCGTTTCTACCATAACATCACCGGTCCTATCACCAGGGAGGGGATCAGGTTGGCTACTGCCAGTCCGCGTAGAATGGTTTGAATGGCAAAAACCAGGATTAAAACCCCCGAAAGGATCTGTAAGCGCCCGCGCAATTTAGGGCTCAATAAATTGGCAGCCAGGCCGAACCCAAGCAGGGTGGGGATGGTACCCAGGCCAAATGCAAGCATGGTCAATGCTCCCCCCCAGGCCGTTTGTGTTCGGGCAGACACCACCAGCATTGCGAAGACCAGCCCGCAGGGCAGGAAACCCCAAAGAAGACCTAAAGCAAGGGTGGAGAAAAAACTGTGCTTCCCGAAAAGACTGCGCATCTTTCCCATGGGAGAATTACTTCCCATCATCGAGGCCAGCGCCATTTCAAGGGGGGGCAGGATCCCCATCAAGCTGAGCGAGACCAGCAGCATGGCAATTCCAACCAGAATGGAAAAGGCGCCCTGCCACCCCATTACACCGCTTGCTTGGTCGAGCAATGAGCCGGCAAATCCGATCAATCCTCCAAAAAGGATGTAGGTGGTAATGCGCCCGATGTGCAAAGGCATAAAACTTGCAATTCGCGCTGTCAGCCTCGGTTTTTCGCCAGGCTGAGTGGGTTGGGCAGATTGCCGAGCCGAATAGATGGCAACGATCCCTCCACACATGCCTAGGCAGTGCCCAAAACTGCTGATAACGCCAGTAACAAATGCCACTGCCAACGTGCTGAAAAGAAAGCTGGTTATAGCCATACGTCAAAATACACAGAATGAGTGGTTGTGCCAATACTTATAATTACTTCAATTCGCCAGGGTCCTCGCATCGTGAAAGGACCAGTAGCTTGGTACGTGCCTTCTCCAACCGGTACCAGGCTGAACTGGTTGGGTGGCATCATCATCCCGGGCATGGTTAGATCCAAGCGGATGGATGCATCCGAAACCGCCCTGCCCGTCGACATCCTTTATTGAAACCTCAAATCCATTGAAGTTGGAGACACTGGGCGGGTAAGGATCTAGCTTGAGGGAAACCAGGAAGTCGCTTGCCTCTTGGATTGCTGTGTTTTCAGGAATCGTTTCACCCATGACTTGCGAGTTCGGGGGAGGCATCGGTGTCCCGTCCGCTGAGACTGCCACCAACCCACCGGCGGTTGTCCGTGCACCCGGGCCCATCACGTGAGAGCGCCAAAAGATAAGGAACAAAACACCCGCTATGATCACGAAGATGCTTCCGAAAATGATCACTTTATTCTTCATGCTGGAGAACCTTCCAAATTTGCTCTGGTATTAAATGATTGGGTTAAAAATTCTCATCGCTTTAACTGAGGGACACGGACACTTTCAAATGACTTCGTTGCGACTGATTAGTAACTCTCAATATTCTGCGATTAGAAAAACCTGTTGGTGGACAACGCCAGGTTATCCACCAACCCAATCATTCATCATTGGTAGGGGAATCCCGAAGTGTTACCAAATGCCACTGAGCATCAAGCTTGCGCGGCTGGCTCATTCATGCGGAAAGATGAGACAAAAAGGGCTGCGCACGCGGCAATTACCAGGATGCCGGAGAGCACCAGGGCTGGAAGCATAAGGTTCCGGCAGGCCATCATATTGCTGGCACAGACCCCGATCAAAGTGGTTGGAAAAAGTATCACAAAAACCCCAAGGATTGCGCCCAGTATTGATAGGGACTGGCGGGTCTCCTTACGTTTTCCGAAAAACAACATGCCGCCTAATCCAGCCAGGGGAATGGACATCCCAAGTTCTGCGATGGCTGTCCAATGGCATTTCATGGGCACTGTCATGCCATTGGCCATGGTCATCACTGCTGAACATTCGGTGAAAATTGGCAGGATGCCGATCACTCCCGCCAAACCCAGGATAACGAGTCCCAAGTATTTCATGTTCGCCTCCTAATTAGAAAATAAGTTTTGGATATCGCTTCAGCTGGTATTTTTGGGGCCACTGATTGGTCGATATATCAACATAAATAGTTTAGCAGGTAACTATTTTGTGATAATTTGAAAATGTTTGAAATAATTGGCAAATATTCCAATTGCGCGAGATATCACAACTTAATAGCCCCTATGCCTTGTGCTTGCAATTGACATTGATTGATACTCCAAACCATCGCCGGGATATTTGAGTGGAAAGTTCAATTAATGATCACTTGAAATTTGGAAGCCACTCTGTGTCGCAGAAGCGCACTTCCTACTGCTTTGCTGACAGCCACCCTGGTCGTACCACAACTGTTCTTCTCTCCCTTATCGACCATATGCAGATTTATATATTGTTAGGAGAGAGGTCGGATGAAAATATAAATTGGTGGGTGGTCTTTACAGATCAAATAGTAATATTGTCCCCCGCGCGGCAATTTCCTGCAGAGTCATAACTTCATGGAATTCTTAAGTTCAGAGAGGACCGCCTCTAGCGAAAAGATTCTTCCCCCGAAACCTGTTTGGAAGCGGATAGCTTCCTCCTGGCTGATGAAACTCAGGACCGAAGGTTCACAACATAAATTGACGGTACTGCCCAGCACATAGACGGCTTGACGGGCATTCACCATTCGCCCGTAGATAAAATCTTTTGCCAACGCATTCTGTGTGCCTGGCTGGTCAATTGCCATCAAGCCGCAGTGAGGACAGCAGGCGCTTCGCTGGATCCCGTCCTCCATAAGGATGACGAAAACCGTACGGTCATTAATGAGTCCGCTGCAGTAAAAACACTTCCTCTGCGGGATGATTGGTTCAGAGGGGGGCGCGAGCTTGAGTCCATGCCCGGTTTGGACAGCCTCACCGCTCAGAACCAAAGAGTGAATATCACGCGACGCAGTGGCTGCCGAGATGGAAAACCTATGCTTGATCTCCTCAGTGGATATCTTGCCACTTGAATGGAGAATGTCAAGTAATTGCTGCTGGCGGTCTGTAAGGTTTGTCATCTGGGAAATCTCAAAGGGACAATTGATTTCTATTGGAAGCCCATCCAAGCCTCGTATTTCCAAATTATAATTCCATTTGAGTGAGGAAGCATTTGAAAGTATTTGTAAATATCGATATTCTTGGTGAAAGGATGGGAGACTGCCATCCTTATATTTATGGGGAGTACCGATATGGATTTCATCTTCCATAATTTGCGTAAGTATTTAGAGGCTGGTTCAAGTGTTGCCGAGTTGAAAGAGCGGTGGTTCCTCTTGCACACTTGTTGACGTTTTTTCATCGATCATGGTTGCCCGTCATTCAGCACAAACTTATCGTATTCCCCGGGTAATTCAATTCTATATTTTTTACAAAGCAACCGGACGTCGTGATAATCGTTCTCGTCCAGTTTATATCCACTGTGGAATTTCACAATCCATTCCGGGGTGATGCATTTGACCTGAACACCATTGATCGAACCGGATCCCTTCAATGATTCGTAAGGATATTTGACTCCAAATACGTTGTTACCTTCTTTATCGAACGTGCAGGAATGGATGTCGAATAAATGTCCTTGATCGTCACCCAGGACAAAGTTGCATTCCCAGGTATCACCCCACGGCACTTCGTGAAATCCTTTTCCTTCCAGCAGGGCTCGTATTTTTGGCACATCTTTGTGATTAACCGCCACATCCAGGTCTGCATGGGTCCGGGTTTGTTTTCCAAGCAAGGCATCCACACCCCAGCCGCCGTCGATGACTACATTAATATCATTCTCGTTTAGCAGGCTCACGATTCCAATAACGTCTTTCGCAGTCATTTCTGGAATCTTTTTTGACATTCTATAACCTGAATAAGCATAAGGCGATGATCGAAAAATCGGTCGCAGCAACTTGCACTGGCGTTTTCTCAGAAATCCATCACGCTGTCAAGCCCGCGCTTTAGGCCCGTCAGGTTTCTGACCTTCCGGATCGCCAGCAGCGCTCCACTGACATAAGGAGCCGCGCTTGATCCTGATTCGTGCCGCAATATTAATTTCTCGTCCGGCATTCCGAAAATTGCATCCAGTGAAATGACATATCCCGGCAGCCGCACCGAGTGGACCTGCGAACCGTCCAGCCTGGCACCCCGGGCCTCTTTGGGACCAGCGACCTCATCCAGCGGGACATCCAATTGCGATGCGCGCACCTTGGAAAGGCGGTTTGCCAACTCACGTGCAGTGCCGCTGGGTACATCGACCTTGCCGGATGCGGCGTAATCGATGATCTCCCAGTGGGGGATGTATCTGGCAGCAATCTCTGAAAATTTTTCCAGCAGTACCACGGTGAGCGCAAAATTTCCAACCGCCAGTACTCCCCGTCTGACTTTCTTCAGCAGCGGCAGCGATTTCTTCATAATCTGCGTCGGTTAATCCCGAGGTACCGATCACGACATGCGCTCCATGCTGCAAGGCTGCCAGGACATTCGATTTAGCCACATCCGGTTTCGTGAACTCCACAAAAACGTCCGGCTTGGTTTTGAGCGCTTCTGTCGCAGTTGCGAAGATGGGTGTGGATAATTCTTTAATATTTAGGAATTCTCCAAGAGCATGACCTGCGGCGTTTCGCGATGTGGCAGCTACAAGGTCCATATCGGGAGCTTCATATATGCCTCGCGAAAGGGCGGAACCTGCCCACCCTGTCGCACCGGCAACACAGATTCGAATTTTCGTCATGTTATCTCCTGTATTCTGTCAATTAAACCTGTTGTTGATATTTTGGAATAATATGCCGCCCAACTGGTATTCTGCCGCCGGTAGACGAGTTAATAGCTTATGAACTTCAATAGTCTAATATCAAAATACTAAAAGATGCATTAAGTGGCAAATTATTTCACAATCCAATTGATATTATACGGCGATAGGCAATAATACATCCCGTTATATTTCTCATGAAATTCGGAATTGGGGGATGTGACCGATGGTCGGCATGAGCTTAGCCCTTTTTCCCCATGCGTTATAAGTGACATTGCGCATCACTCAATGTGACAATGGACACTACATGTGACCTTCTTCACAAGTGTATCATACTCATTATTCTATATACGCCTATGTGAATAAGGTCATATGATAACTTCAACTCTCACCCAGGAAATTACACACCTCCACGCTGATCTTTGTTCCGCTTTGGCAGACCCTACCCGCCTCTTGCTTCTGTATGCACTTTCAGACCAGCCGCGCAATGTCTCTGACCTTACCCAGGAATTGAAGGTCCCCCAGCCCACCGTTTCGCGCCACCTCAAAGTGCTGCGTGAAGGTGGCTTGGTAAAGGCTACCCGCCAGGGGGCATCTGTTCAATACGAGCTCACCGATCACCGGGTCATTGATGCCTTGGATATTTTACGAAGTGTCCTGCGCGAACGCATCCAGCATCACGCCGATCTTATGGACGAATTTATCCCGGCTTAATTCCCCCTAGATAATATTTAATTATTTCCACCCATCTCCCCGAACGAGGCATGCATGAATCGAAAAAGGATCACTTTACTCATCGTAGCGATTGGGGTTTTGCTGGTCACCGGCAGCTTTTTCCTGATGACCGCCACCCCGGCCGCGGCCCAATGCGGGTCGCAGGCCTCTTCCTGCAAGAACTGCCACGAAACCCAGGCTCAGGATCCCGTCAATGCTGACGGCACTGCCTGGCACACTCAGCATGCTTTTGGTGATTTTTGCTACATTTGCCATGCCGGTAACAACCAGGCCACCGATAAGGTTGCCGCGCACACTGGTATGGTTGCGCCTCTATCGGATATCAACGCAAGCTGCCAGAGCTGTCACCCCACCGACACACTGGTGAAAGCTCAGATCTACGGGACGACACTGGGTCAGGTGGTAAGCACCGGTGGCACCGGCACGTCGGCAGCCACCCTGCCCGCAGCGACTGCATCTTCCGGCACCTCGGGGATCGCCTCAACTCCTGTGCCTGCAGCTATTGTCCCCTCTGCCGATATGGTCGATTACTCCCAGCGATATGATGCCGTGGCTCTTGGGAAGACCCCGACCAATGTTGGGAACATTATCTTGATCGCCATCTTGGCGGTCATTGTGCTTGGGGGCGGCTTCTTCGTCCTCAGGCGCGAGGGTTTGATCAATATTTCCTTCGAGGACCCGAAGCGAATTCTCGTCCAGGAAAAATATCCAACAGACGTGGTGGAACTGCTGCCTGCCTTAACCAAATTAAAACCCGCCTCCCGCCAGACACTAAAGACCATCCTGTCGAAGCCGCAGGCTGCTGCAGCCCTGCTCGCCTCGATTGACGACCTTACCCAGGTTGAACCAGCACAAGCTCAACCGCTTGTCTTCGAAAAGGATGAAGAAGATCCTTTGGACGATCAAGCTCTGGAAAATCAGGAAGAATAATTTATTCGACCCCGTACTTTTATAATCCATTATTCAAAAAGGAGAAAATATGAACTGGCTCATGGCAGCAAATTCGCAAGGAGGAATGGTCACCCTACGTTGCAGGCGCACTGCTTGGCATCGTTGGCATCCTCACGGTAGTCGTCGCCCACCAACTCTTGGGCGCATCCGGCGGCTTTGAAAATCTGGCTGCCTATATCGGCAAGGTGGTCAGCCCGAACAATGTGTATTTCGGTTATATGATGAAACCCGAGATCACCTACCCCGTGATTCTGCTGGTCGGCATATTCTTCGGTGGGATGCTTGGCGCCCTCTCCAGCGGCACATTCAAATTCCGGAAAATGGACAGCGAGCAGTGGAAATCGGCCTATGGCAAGCAGACTTGGAAACGCTGGCTGCTGCTATTCGTTGGCGGTATCGTTGTGGAATTCGCGGCTGGGATTGCCGGTGGTTGCACCAGCGGACTGGCTATTTCGGGCGGCATGCTCCTTGCTCCCGCAGCCTTCCTGTTCATCGGGGGGATGTTCGCCTCCGGGATTGGCACCGCCCTGCTCGTCTACGGAAAGAAATATTAAAAGGAGGATGCCATGACTTACGTATATGCTCTTATTCTCGGCGTGTTGTTCGGCGTTGCCCTCAATAAAGCCGGTCTCACCAAGTATCATAAAATTGCTAACCAGTTCCGTCTTACTGATTTCACCGTGTTGAAGTTCATGATGACCGCCCTGGTGGTCACCATGCTCGGAGTGTATCCCCTGCGGGCGCTGGGTCTGATCACTTTCCCGGCTATCCCTGAAACTTATGTCGTTGGGAATTTGGTTGGGGGCCTGATCTTCGGGGTCGGCATGGCCGGGGCAGGTTTCTGCCCGGGTACTGCCGTAGCTGGAGCTGGTGAAGGCAAGCTGGACTATATCGTCCCCGGTCTGCTTGGCTTCCTTGCCGGCGGAGTCATTTTTGGTCTGACCTATCAAAGCTTCATGCCCCAGCTTAAGGCAATTGGTAATTTTGGCAGCGTGGTTATCCCCGATCTCTGGCACATCAGCCCCTACCTGGCGATTTTTGTCTTTGCACTGATGGCTCTGGTACTCTTTTATCTGATCGATCGCATGGGCATGCATCGCAAGGAAAAGAAAAGTTAATCTTCACCACCCGGGCCGGGCCTGTGAGACAGGTTCTCGCGGGTCCGGCTATTGATTGGAGATAGTTATGCCTTCTACTTTATCCCGCCGCGATTTCCTCAAAATAAGCGGCGCAGCTGTCGGAGCCTTGGTCATTGGTGAATTCCTCCCCCCCTGGGTCGCCCAGGCGGCCCGTTCCAATGGCCTGCTTAACGCCTCGGACAGCGGCTACATCCCCAGCATGTGCGAAATGTGTGTTTGGCGCTGCGGGCTGCTCGCCAAGGTCGATGCAGGGCGCGTCGTTAAGTTGGATGGCAATCCTGAGCACCCTCATTCCAATGGCAAGCTGTGCCCGCGCGGCCAATCCGGTCTCATGAACACCTACGACCCCGACCGGGTTCTCACTCCGCTCATCCGCGTCGGCAAGCGCGGCCAGGGTCTGTTTCGCAAGGCTTCCTGGGAGGAGGCGCTCGACCTGGTTGCACAGAACATGCTGGATATCAAGCAGAAATATGGACCCGAGACTATGCTCTTCTCGTCCACCCATAATCTTAGCCAGGTCCAGTTCGAGAACCTGCTCAACGCTTATGGATCTCCTAACTACGGCACCCAGCGCAGCTTGTGCTTCAATGCCATGATCGTCTCCAATCTGACAACTTACGGTATGGAAGAACCAAATCGTAAATACGACGACCTCAAGTACATAATTCTTACCGGGCGGAACCTGATGGAGGCTATCTCCACCTCCGAGACCTCCGCCCTCAGCCAGGCCATCGACCGCGGTGTCAAAGTGGTTACCCTTGACCCGCGTTTTACGAAGACGGCTGCAAAATCCACCGAGTGGCTGCCCATCCGCCCGGGGACCGACCTCGCTTTCCACCTGGCATTGATCAATGTCATCATTGCGGAAGGGTTATATAACCGTACCACCGTTCTAAATCAGACATCGGGATTCGATCAGCTGGCAGCCGCAGTGACACAATATACTCCCGAATGGGCCTCGGCCATCGCTGAGATCCCCGCCGATACCATCCGACGCATTGCCCGTGAATTTGCTGCAGCCGCCCCTTTTGCGCTCGCGCATAATGGCTGGCGGACTTCCAATTTCGTCAATTCCTTCCAAACCGAGCGTGCCATCGCTATCTTGAACGCTTTGGCGGGGAACTGGGGCGTAGCGATGTTCCCGGCCTCCGGTGAGGAGAGTGGGGTGCTCGGCGCTCCTCCGCAGCCTCCTTACCCGCGTGTTTCAGCCCAACGTCTCGATGGCGTTCCCTGGAAGTATCCATTCGTTCCCCTCAAGATCGGCGTTTTCCAGGAATTGCGCGAAGCCGCTCTCAGTGGCACGCCATATCAGGCTCATGGCTGGTTCATCGCCCGCCAGAACCCGGCCATGTCCCTGCCTGACCGCGGCCGGACGCTGGAAGCCTTCGCAAAGATGGACTTCATTACCACCGTCGACATCATCATGAATGATACCTCCTGGTTCTCGGACGTCGTCTTGCCCGAATCCTCATACCTCGAGCGTTACGACCCTCTCAATATTGTCGGAAATAAGGCCTTTCTCCGTCAGCCGGTCATTGAACCCCAGGGCGAGGGGAAATCCGCCTTGTGGATCTACAAGGAACTTGGCACCCGCTTGGGTTTGGGTGACTTCTTTCAATACACGGACGAAGAGGATTACCTTAAGCAGCAGCTTGCTCCCCTGGGTGTCTCGCTCGACCAGGTCCGCCAAAAAGGCTATGTGGACCTGCCGGAAGAAGAGCCTGAATTTACCGAACCCATTTGGAATACCCCCAGCACAAAGATCGAACTTTTCTCGACGACTCTTGATAAAGGTGGTTTTGCTGCCGTTCCGCAATGGGAGCAGCCGCCTGCCCCAGCCTCAGGTCAGTTCTACCTGCTGACCGGCAAGGTGGCACAGTCCACCCAGTTCGGCAGCCAGAACAACCAGCTCCTGCACAAGTATTCGGATGATCCCCGCTTGTGGATGAATGTTGCCACCGCAAAAAACATGGGGCTGTCCGATAACGACCTGGTGGAAGTAGCTAGTCCTGCTGGCAAAATCCACATCAAGCTGGAATCCACCCAGGCTATCCGCCCCGACTGCGTATACCTCACTCCGGGTTATGGTCATCTTTCCAAAGGATTGACGGTCGCCTATGGTTTCGGTGCCAGCGACTCCGATTTGCATCTCACTTTCACTGACCCCATCAGCGGCGGCCAGGCCCTCAGCCAGACTTTTGTTACGGTGACTAAGATTTAACCGGGAGCAGTCTCATGTCGGAAATTCAACACAAAACATTCCTTTTTGATGCCACGCGCTGCATTGACTGCCGCGCCTGCATGGTTGCATGCAGCGTCGAAAATAAGATTCCCGTGAACAAGACCCGCATCTGGATCGCTGGGGTTGGGATTAAGGGCGAATTTCCCAACCTGGAGCGTGCCTCCATGGTCTATCACTGCATGCATTGCAATGAACCCGACTGCCTTTCAGCTTGCCCTGTCGGTGCCTACAGCAAGCGCCAGGATGGCCCGGTGATTTACGACCCAAAGAAGTGCATTGGTTGCCGTTATTGCATGAACGCCTGTCCCTTTGGGGTTCCTCACTTTGACTATGACAAGGGTCTGATTGATGGAGCCTTCATTGACAAATGCTCCATGTGCACCCAGCGCATTGACGTGGGTCTGGAACCAGCCTGTGTCGCCACCTGCCCAACCGGGGCGCTCATGTTCGGCGAACGGGATGAGCTTCTAAAATATGCTCACGACCGTCTCTCCAACCAACCAGCGCGCTACCTCAACCATGTCTATGGAGAGTCAGAGAACGGCGGCACTTCTTACCTGATCCTCTCGCATGTCCCCTTTAAAGAACTTGGTCTGCCAGAGTTGACGTCCACCCCGGTAAAGGACGTCAGTGAAGCGGTGATGGGGGTGACCATTCCCTTTGCCCTCGGTTGGGGTGCGGTCCTGACAGGCACCGCTGTTGGAGTGCATTTGGTCAACAAGAAAAAAGATGCGGATGCGCACAAGCTTGAAGCTTCCGAAAAACAATCGGAGGAGAAATAATGAATCTTCAAATAAAAATTCACCCGCGCTTCCAGCTAAAACCTTTTGTAATTATCTTGCTTGCATTGATGGGATTAGCTTTTGTCATCGCCATGGTACGCTATGCCAATGGCATTGGTGCAGTCAGCAATCTGAGCAATTCCTACCCCTGGGCATTTTGGATTAGTTTTGACTTGTTCACGGGGGTGGCAATCAGTAGTGGTGCCTTCCTAATGGCTGCGGTCGTTTATATCTTCGAGCTGAAAGCATTCCGACCGCTGGTCAGGCCTTCCGTCCTGACCGGTTTCTTGGGCTATATTATGGTTGTGATCGCCCTGCTGGTTGACCTGGGACACCCCGAACGCATCTGGTATATGATAATCCATTGGAACCATACTTCGGTCCTGTTGGAGATTGGTCTTTGTGTGATGAGTTATCTAACAGTCCTTGCCATCGAATTTGCTCCGGTAGTGTTTGAAGGCATTAAATGGCAAAAATTCGCCCATTTCATCCATCGGTTTATCATGCCGTTCGTGATCCTGGGCGTGGTGCTTTCCACGCTGCACCAGTCTTCACTCGGTTCATTACTGCTCATTCAACCTGCAAAGCTTTTCCCGTTGTGGTGGACGCCAATTTTACCGATTTTGTTTTTCATTTCAGCGGTTACGATTGGGCTTTCCATGATCATATTCGAGTCGTCTCTCAGCGCCCGCTACTTTCACCGCGGCTTGGAAATTCATCTCTTGGAAAAATTGGCCAAAGTGATCCCGGTTGTTTTGTCGATCTATCTTGTAATTAAATTCGGCCAGCTTGCCCTCGCCGGTGATTTTAAATACCTCTTCACCAGTGGTTTGATGAGTATCCTGTTTTGGGCGGAAATTCTAATCGGAGTTGTCACTCCGCTTGTTTTGTTCTCGATCAAGCACATCCGTAAAAGTCCAAATGGGCTGCTGGTCGGCTCTATCATCCTGTTGCTGGGAATGATTCTGAACCGCTTCGACGTAAGTTGGTTTGCAGTTCAACATCCTGATCCGCTCACCTATATGCCTGCGTTTATGAGTGCAGTTCACTATATTCCCTCTTTACCCGAGGTGCTCGTTTCGGTTGGCATTTTCTCTGCTGGCATTCTGGCTTTCGGGTTGGCGGTTAAATATCTGCCGGTTTTTGAGAAAGATGAAGTCCAACATGGCATCGTCTCGTAATCTCATCCTGGGTCTGCGTCCCCCCTTACCCTAAATCAAAAAACCGCTCCGGGATAAGGGGCGGTTTTTCAACGCACGTTTATAATCTGATTATGCGGCCGAATTTTTTCCACCACCTCCACCCTCCCACTATCCCCGCCCGTCAGGCGCGCCTGCGCTACACTTTGGCTGCCGGGGGATTGGCGGTTTTCCTGGGACTGATACTCCTGGTCACCGGTCTGCTCGAGATGTTCTATTACATCCCCACTCCCGACCACGCATCCGCATCTATTCAGACCCTCACCTTCCTCGTTCCCTTTGGGGGACTGGTTCGCAACCTTCACTTCTGGTCGGCTCAATTCCTGGTGATCGTCTCTATTGTTCACCTCTTCCGCGTCATATTAACAGGTGCATATGCTCCCCCTCGCCGGCTCAACTACCTGATTGGCGATGGGACTACTGGTGGTTGGCTGTTCTGCTTGGATTTCACCGGTTATGTCCTGCGCTGGGACGAGGGGATCCATTGGGCGCTGGTCACTGGCACAAATCTCGTCAAGTCTATTCCCCTCCTTGGTTCCCCGTTATACACGCTCCTCGTAGGCGGAACCCAGCCCGGGCCTGCCACTTTGATACGCTTTTACGGCTGGCACATTTTCGGTCTATCCCTCGTCGCCGGCATCCTGGTCGCCTGGCACATCTTCCGCGTTCGCCGGGATGGGGGCATCGCCCTACCTCCTCCTGCATTCCGCATTGATCACTCCCGTATCACACGGTTTGAACTGGTCCGGCGCGAGGTCCTCGCCATGCTCCTGGCTGCTACCGCGTTGCTTATCATTTCCACCTTTGTTCCTGCCCCGCTGGCTCCCACCATCACGACCGCTTCAATCCTGGTGGAAACTGCCCGTGCCCCCTGGTTCTTCCTTTGGGTTCAGCAAATGCTCAAACTGGGTAACCCCTTCTTCTGGGGCGTGGTTGTCCCCCTGGCAGTTCTCCTGCTCTTTTTGTTTATCCCGTATATATTCCCAACCGTAGCTAAACCTGATCTGGGACGCTGGTTCCCCAGGGGCAATTCCCTTGCACGGATCGTATCATTGATCGTATTGACAGGCATCTTGGTCCTGACCGTTCTTGCTTTGTTGCCCGCTTCTTGATATTCAAACATGCGCCGTTATTCATTACTTGTCGCCTCACTCGCTTTGCTTCTGACCCTGCTTGTTGCAGGTTTGGTCCAGCGCCTCCGTCCGAAGCCTGTTCCCCTCACCCCCACTCTCACTGGTCAGGTGGAATACTGCCTCACCTGTCACTCTGACTTGGCGCAGATCAGCAGCTCTCACCCTGTTCAGGCTTTTGGCTGTGTGCTTTGTCATGGTGGTGAGCCCCTGGCGTTGGATGCAAACCTCGCCCACAGCACCATGCGCGGCGGCAGTAACCCTTCGGATTTCTCGGTTGTCCAGGCTTCCTGTGGGGGCGCCAACTGCCACAGCGGCACTCCTGAAAGTTACAGCGACCACATCCAGCGCGCCACCACCAGCATCCAGGCCACCTACGCCGGTGCCATCGCTATCATCCGCTTTACCTTCGGCGTCCAACCCGACCTGATTGCCCAAATGGGAATTTACGATGTCCAGGTACCTGGCAGCACCAGCGGCGTCACTGCCTTGACGGCTTTCGACCCCGCTCAGGAAACCAATCCTTATGTGAAGGCATTTGGGCAAAACTGTCTATCCTGCCATCTATCAGCCCAGCCTTTACCTGGCAGTGTCTATTTCCGATTTACCGGCTGCGCCGCTTGTCATACCCCCACCCAGTCGGTAGACCGTTCCAACAAGACCCAGCTCCAGACCAGCCAGATCCACAAGCTCACCACGGCAATTTCATACACCCAGTGTGATACCTGCCATAACCGTGGCAATTATGACCTGCGTGTCATCACCTTTACCCCGCGCCAGGACCTGCCCACCGACCGCCTCCATGACTACTACCAGCCTATTGCCCAGTTTACCAGTTGTGAGTGGATGCTCGACTGTGTCGACTGTCATACTCGCACCGAAGCCATGGGCGATGGCAACCTGTACAGCTCCAAGTTGGATATCCAATACATTCAGTGTATGACTTGCCATGGGACGCCCACCGAACTCCCCCAAACTCATACCCTCACCGATCCAAATGACCTCGCCTTCCGCCTCGCGCTGCTTAACCCGGTCGTTGACTTGAAATTAGGCGACACGATCCTGGTCACTCAAAAGAACGAGCCGCTCTGGAACACCCGCGTGCTGCCGGATGGCACTTACCAGTTGGTCGGAAAAGCCACCGGGCAGGTTTTTCCCTTTAAACCCGTCATGGGCTCAGCCTGCACGCAAAATGGCACCGACCAGACCTCCGCCTATTGCCACACCTGTCATTCGGTGACCAGATGAATAATGACCCAAAGGTTACACGTCGCGATTTTCTGAAACTGGCAAGCAAGGCTGTTTTGGCTGCTGCTGGTCTGATTGGGCTGGGTGGGCTTTTCCGTTTCCTGGACACTCAAACTGACCCATCCCCGCCCACCGATTTCGACCTCGGTTTGCCTGCAAAATATCCGCTTGGATCGCGTACCGTCCTGCCTGATGTTCCGGCATTGCTCGTGCATCCCAAGTTGGATTCTCTGCACTCAGCCTGGTCTGTACACACCTGGGTTGCTACCGTGCAGAGCCGGGCAGACGGGTTTTCTTGCCCCTGTCATGGCTCCAGGTTCGACCCCCAGGGCAACGTCACCCGCGGCCCCGCTGGAAAACCTCTCGATTCCCTGCGCACTGGGATAACCTCTGATGGAAATCTACATCTATATACTAACTGATCCTTGCCGGGCGGCTATTCCCCCGGTAGTTGTACTTTCAAACCAGGTCTTTATAAATCTTAGGATTGCTTCACCTGATAAATATTTATGTATATTGGAGAAACCCATGAAAATTGCTGTTGTAACTGATGACCATCAAACCATTAGCGCTCATTTTGGACGGGCAGATTACTACGAGGTATTTTACGTTTCCGACGGCAAGGTGACCGGACGCGAAACCTTCCCCAAAGCTTCCCATAACCAGCCTGCCAATGAACCTCACATTGAGCCCGGGTTTGCGTACGGGCAGGGATCTACGGAAGAAAACCTGCATACCCGCATGTTCGCTCCAATCTTGGACTGCCAGGTTGTTCTGGTGGGCGGGATGGGGCAGGGCGCGTACAATGGATTGAAGCAGGCTGGCGTCCAGCCGGTCCTGACTGATATGCGCGACATCGACCAGGCTGTCAAAGCATACCTTGAAGGGACGTTGACAGACCACCCGGAACTGTTGCATCGAGGGCACGGGGGAAACCTCTAATGGATTACCTGATGCACCCCATCGGGGTCATCCACTCACCCTTTACCGACAAGTCCCAGGCTCCCATTCAGGCTTCCCGTTCCCAGGCGATCGGGTTCGTGGAAGTCTACACCGAATTCGCTGAAGGACTGCAGGATCTGGAAGGGTTTTCGCACATCATTTTATTTTACGTTTTTCACGAATCGACCGGGTACTCCTTGCATGTCAAGCCTTTCCTTGATGATCAGCTGCGCGGGGTCTTCGCCACCCGTTATCCTGCACGCCCAAACCAGATCGGGTTTTCAGTGGTCAGGTTGATCTCGCCGATCGCGAACGTCCTGCAGGTTGAAGGCGTGGATATGTTGGACGGCACACCTCTCCTGGATATCAAGCCCTATGTCCCGGAATTCGATGTAAGGACGGATACCCGCACTGGCTGGTACGAGTCCCATACAAAGTGATAGTCTCTCTGCTGGGAGCCTGGAATGTCAAGAAAACATAAGCGATCTAACCTTGCATCCGCAAAAACCGCACCTCATCGCAGACAAAAACCTAAAAAGCAAAACTTGGCATGGCTGTGGGTCAGCTTGGGAGCCTTGCTTGTCGCCTTTATTGGGATTCTGCTGCTCGGGCCAAAAGCCACACCATCGTTTGGACTTACCCTTGCCCAGGTAAATACAAAGCTCCAGCAGGGGGCATTCGTTCTGGATGTCCGCACTCAGCAGGAATGGGATCAATTCCGGATTTTAGGCAGCACCCTTATCCCGCTTGATGAACTCCCAAACCGGCTGGATGAGCTGCCAAGGGATCGAGATATTGTCGTGGTTTGCCAGTCGGGCGTGCGCGCTCAGAGTGGGGTTGCCACCTTGGAACAGGCAGGTTTCTCTCGCGTTTCTTTATTAACGGGGGGCTGCTGGCATGGATGAATGCAGGTTATCCGGTCGATAGTGGATTGCCATAAATAAGAACTGGATAGTATCCAGGTTTCTAGATATAATTTTCCTTTGCAGGGAAAAATGGGATCACCAGCTTGGCATAACCTTGGCTTGCCTGAAATATATCAGCAGCTTGACACTCGTCCCGAAGGTCTGACGGACGCCGAAGTCGCCATGCGCCTGAAGCAGCATGGTCGCAATGAGATTCTCCATAGCAAACCTGCCTCTTCTTGGATATTATTATTTAAACAGTTTGCGAATTATTTCATCCTGGTCCTTCTTTTTGCTGCCGTTTTGGCCTTCGTGGTAAGTTCCCTGCCGGGGGAAAGCGGTCACCGTCTCACGGGTTGGTTTATCCTTGGCATCATCGTCCTGAGCGTGGCTTTAAGCTTTTTTGAGGAATTTCGTTCCCAGAAGGAGCTCGAAGCACTCGACCGGCTCTTGGTTTTTAAAACAATGGTTCTGCGAGCCGGGTCTCCCCGGCAGGTGGAGGCTGCCGAGGTCGTCCCCGGAGACATCCTTGAGCTGTCACAGGGACAAAAGATCCCCGCTGACGCCCGCTTGGTGAAAAGCAATGCCCTTCGTACCGACGAGTCACCCCTCACCGGAGAAAGCGTTGGGGTCGACAAATCTCCTGAACCGGTTTCGCCTGATGCTCCCCTTGCAGAGCGTACCAGCATGGTTTTTGCGTCCACGTATGTAACTCATGGCACTGGTACGGCAGTCGCGGTCCGCACCGGCATGACCACCGAAGTCGGCTCGATCGCGGGAGCGCTAGGGCAGATGGCGGAGCGCTCCACTCCGTTCCAAATTGAGGTGCAAAAAATGGCCCGCCAGATGACTGTCATTGTGGCTTCTCTGGCCGCCCTCGTCGCCATCGTCCTGCTCTTTCTCTTGCGCGAGCCTCCTCTCGACGTGGCGCTCAACACGCTCAGCCTTGCAATTGCGACCATCCCCGAGAGCCTCCCGATTGTACTGACTTTCGCCCTGGCATTGGGTGCCCGCCAGATGTCCCGTCGAAATGCTGTGGTGCGCCGGCTGTCCGTTGTTGAATCGCTTGGGTCTGTGGATACCATTTGCACTGATAAGACCGGCACCCTTACGCAGAACTTGATGACTCTTCAACAGCTGTATGTAGGGGGCGGACGGGTGGACTTATCACAGGATTTACAAGGGAATTCAGCAGCCATTGATCTGTTGAGGGCTGGCATTTTGTGCAACGAAGCCACCCTGGCAGGTGGTACCGGCGATAATATTCAGGGCGACCCCGTGGACACAGCTCTCGTGAAGGCCGCCCAGGCTGCCGGTCTGGACCTTGAGCAGGAGCGCAAAACATCACCTCGCCTCGACGGCATCCCCTTCAGTTCTGAACGCAAGCTGATGACTTCCATTCATAATCAGGCCGGGCGGCGGCTCTCCATTACCAAGGGAGCTCCCGGCCCCTTGCTGGATCGGTGTACTTCCTGCCGTGCGGGAGCCGAAGATCTCCCCCTTGCCGACCAGCGCTGCCAGGCTGTTCGCCTCCAGGTCACGGAGCTGCAGGGCAAAGGCTTTTACGTTCTCGGGGTGGCTGGCAGGAATTTGCCAGAAGGTATTTCGATCGACCAGGTGGAGACAGGCATGACTTTTTATGGTCTCCTGGCTCTGATCGACCCTCCGCGTCCCGGGGCTGCTGAGGCAATTGCCCGCGCCCGGGGAGCCGGGATCCGGGTCGTGATGATTACCGGCGATAACGGGCTCACCGCCCAGGCTATTGCCGGCACGCTCGGTATCGGGCTGCGCACACTGGATGCCCGCACACTGGGGGGAATTTCCCGCCCTGACCTCGCCGAAAAAATGAAGGGGGTGGATATTGTTGCCCGCGCCACTCCCCAGGTCAAGCAGCAGGTCTTGCAGGCTCTCCAGGATGATGGACATGTGGTTGCCATGACCGGGGACGGGGTCAACGATGCTACCGCACTCAAACAATCCGACGTGGGAGTGGCGATGGGGCTGCGCGGTACCGATATCGCCAGGGAATCTGCAGCCATGGTCCTGCTTGACGACAATTTCTCGACCATCGTCGCTGCTGTGGAGGAAGGTCGGCGCATCTTCGATAACATCCGTAAGTTCACCAACTACCTGCTCAGCACCAGCCTGGGTGAGGTGTTCGTTGTCCTGGCGCTTTCCATTGCCGGGTACTTCCCCCTCTCGGCTATCATGCTGCTGTGGGTCAATGTGGTCACCGACCTGGTTCCTGCCAGCGCCCTGGCAGCAGACCCGGTCGTACCGCATGTCATGCACCGCCGACCGCGCCGGCACGACGAGCCCATCCTGAACAAAGCCATCTATGCCACCATTGTTGGCAGCATCTTCCGCACCCTCATAGCATATGGCTTGATCTTCTGGGTCGGGCTCCAGTTTGGCGGTGTGAATTATGCCCGTACGATGCTTTTTACCAGTATCGTCTTGCACGCATTCACTAGAGTTATGGTGGTCCGCCAGTTGGACTCGCTTTCCATCTGGTCCAATCGGGCGTTGCTGATCAGCTACGCTGTCGCTGTAGGGCTGCAGCTTCTGGCACTTTATACCCCGTTGCGGGATATCTTTGGTGTGATTGCGTTGGATTGGCGCGCTTGGGCAGTGATGGTTCCGGTTACAGCAGGGTCGTCTTTTGCTGGAGTTTACATGACCCGCTGGATCTTGAAGTTATTCCCATTGTGGGAAAAATAAACTCTGATTCTGTATATTATTGAAGGTTTTTACTTGGAAGCTAAAGGATCGGAGAAATACTGGACCGGCTTGAACGGAAAAATTCAACTTGGGAAATAAATATGCCTAATGGATTTGATATCCCTATCCCGTTTCTGAACACTTCTTTTCACGTTTATTTTTATGGCATCCTAATTACGCTTGGCGTGGTCGCTGCCACACTGTTGGCAGGTGCACAGGCAAAACGCCGCGGGCAGAATCCAGAAATTATCTGGGATATGCTCTTCTGGGTGGTGTTAGCAGGGATCATCGGAGCCCGCATCTGGCATGTCCTGACACCACCCCCTTCCATGATTGCCCAGGGGATCACCACGCAATACTACCTGACCCACCCCTTGGACATGATCGATATCCGCAAGGGTGGACTGGGAATTCCCGGTGCGGTCATCGGAGGTGTGCTGGCAATGTGGATTTATACCCGCAGGAAAAAGCTCAACCTGGTGACTTGGCTGGATATTACCGCGCCGGGATTGGCCTTGGCACAGGCTATCGGCCGTTGGGGAAATTATTTCAATCAGGAACTATACGGCGCCCCCACCAATTTGCCTTGGAAGATCTATATTGATCCTGCCCATCGCTTGCCCGGTTTCGAAACCATTGCCTATTACCATCCGCTTTTCTTATATGAATCTTTGTGGAACCTGGCCAACGTAACCATCCTGCTCTGGCTTTCGCGTCGTTTTTCGAAACGCTTGAAGACAGGTGACATTTTCTTGGGATATTTGGTCATTTACCCGGTTGGACGCTTCCTGCTGGACTTCCTGCGCCTGGACGCCTCGAGGGTGGCAGGGATCAACGCCAACCAGACCTTATCGGCAATCGTGGCTATCTTGGCTGCCGGATTCTTGATCTTGAGGCACCGTCCCTCACATCCCGAAAAAGCAACCAAAAACGAAAGCGTGTCATCGTGATTCGATGGCACCTTGATGAAGGTGTTGAAGATAGGGTGATCTCTGATTAAAGTGATATTACTAATTGGTCGAAAGGATTGTTGAATCGGTCAAGAACTATATATTCCTGCTTTTTTAACCGGTAGCTTCGACAGGCGCCACGAAATAATTCAGCTTTTCAAGTTTTATTAGTAAAGCCCCCATGTTTTTAATTGGTTTATATACTTTTCTCTGGAATTTATGTTTTATATTCCCAATCGCCTAGTTGCAAGCTGTTTTGTCCTTATATTTCAAAGAATTCTGGATCGTGAAGCAGCGATTGGGGAAAAGCGTGATGGCCAGCATAATCGCTGGCCATCAGCTCGTCCCACAGTCCATCAACTGTCTTCGGGAAGGAGGAGTGTCCCGAATTGTTGCCAATTCTTAATCCCGTAACATCCCGGGTCAAGTTACTTAACCCAGCCGGTTGGGCAGTCATCCTGCCCGGGGTGGGGGCAGCAGTGTCGCTCCCACCGGGCAGAACGATCACCCCCGTGCGCTGTACCGGTTGCTATGTGGCTGAACCAGGTAATTTCCGCTGGGTTGTAATCCCACATTGTAAGGTACTGATGAATCCATTTTATATTCATTGGGGATGAAATACATTTGAGTCTATTGGAATTTATTGGGAAAATAAATCCTGTCCAAACTCCGTTGATTTAACCATTAGCTTATTTCAAATTATGCACGTCAATACTAGGTTCATTTCATCAATCGATTATTGTCGAGCACAATTTCTCCTAATGGCTCGACAAGCTGTTTCTCTGATCTATTATTCCGAAATTCCCATTTTGACCGGTCGTCTGCCCAATTGCCAGGCGATCATCCCGTTTTTCAAACTTCTGGCTTCAATACCAATCGCCGATAATTTGTTGACTGCTGGTACGCTGCGGTGCCCCGTGGCACAGATACATACGATTTCACGATCTTTGGGTACTTCATTCAAGCGCCTCACGAGCGAACCAAGCGGGATCAATTTTGCTCCTGGGATATGCCCAAGCTGGTACTCTTGCGGTTGGCGCACGTCCAGCAGGAATGGACGGTTCCCATTCTTTAGTTCTTTTTCCAATTCCTCTGCGCTGATGATGGGCACCGAAGTACCCAGGAGAAGAGTGGTCAGGCTCATTATTTTATTTCCTTGATTCATTATTACCAGTAAACCCAGCAAGCGGCAGCTACGCCACCTTGGTGGTGATATCGAACCGGGGTGGTTTTTCGAGGTGTTTCTTAACCGCACAAAGCTCTGCAGAGCGGATCAGCAAATCGTGGTATTTTTCCGGGAACTCCGGCGGAACCTGGATCTCCAGGCCGATCGTCTCGACCATCCCCGTTAATTGGCTGTGGTTGATTTTCTCCACGATGCGAATGCCTTCGGTGGGCAGGTTGCGCTGCTGGCAAAATCCCAGGACGTAGATTCCCGCGCAGGTCCCGATGGATGAGAGGAAAATTTCGAAGGGGCTGGGGGCGGAAGCAACCGGAGGCTGGTCAGTGGCAACTGTGAACGTACCAAAATGGGCGTCTACGCGCGATCCGCCTGGGAAATCAATTGTCATTTCCATGATATTTTCTCCATAAAAAGATTTAATGGCACCCGATACTTACCTTTGATGACTGAATCGCATAAAAGATGCAAATCATTAAATCAATTAATCGGCAGGTTCAATTCGCCTGCCGACTAATTGATATGTTCTTCCGTATGGTTTATTGTGGGAGGCAGCTCAATAAAGCACCGCTCGTGATCCGGTAAACCGTCCAAACGCTGTTGGCGATGATCCCGTTGATGCTCACCTGCTGACCCACCTTCAGGTCGGCAAAGCTGATCTGGGAGATGGTTGTGCCAATCCTCGAAAAGAAAAGGGTCTGGGGGGTGACGTTCACGGTCACCAGGGTGCCAATATACGTTTGGCCCAGCCTGTTGCCGCGCAGCACATTGAGTGTGACCGAGTTGGTCCCAAGGTTGGTAATTGTACCGACAATTACGAATGTGCCCCGCCCACCAGGTTGTCCTTGGGTGGTACCAGAACCCATCCCGCCGCCGGGACCGAATCCATTGGCTGCTGCTGGAATGGTGAAGGCAAATAACATCACTAGTACTGCGAACAAAACTGCGATCTTTTTCATGGTTTGTGTTCTCCTTTGAACCTTTTGACGTACTGGCGCAGCGCCGGATACGGGTAAAAGCGCGTGTGGGCCTGTCTTTACGAAATCTTCACAATTGCTGGATCTATTCCGGCAAAATGGATGATATTATTGTCATCCGAACGATTTAGGGGTTGACAGTAAATGGCCGTATCTTCTGCTATTTCCCTGCGTCTCATATAATGGATAATCCACGTGCTTTCTGACACCGAACTTCTGGAACTTGCCCGCCAATATGATCAGCAAGCCCTGGCACAGATCTATGATACTTACAGCCCGGGGCTGTACCGCTATTCCATGCGCAGGCTGAGCGACCAGGACGTGGCGGAAGATTGTGTTTCGGAAACCTTCAGCCGATTCCTCCAGGCATTGAAAAGCAGGCGCGGACCGGAGAGTTTTTTACAGGCTTTTCTTTACCGGATAGCGCACAACTGGATCGTTGACCATTACCGGAGGGCTCCCCAACAACCCCAGGAATTGACGGAAGAACACCCGGACGATAATTCCGATCCTGAAAAAGATGCAGGACACCATATCCAGGCGGAACGTCTCCGTTTGGCGATTAAAGGATTAACGCCCGACCAGCAGCTAGTGATTTCCCTGAAATACTTGGAGGGTTGGGAAAACGAGGATATTGCCCGATCTTTAAAGAAACCTGTTGGGGCTGTCAAATCATTGCAACATCGCGCTTTGGCGAGGCTTGAACAGTTGTTGGATCGTGAGGATGTCCTATGAACAACGACAAAATGGATTCAAAGCTGAAAAATGCTTTCTACGATCTTCAAGATATTCCCCCGCGCGACCCGCAGGCTGCTGCGCGTGGTAGGGCAAATTTCTTGAAACAGGCAGCAGTTCTTCGTCAGCCCGTATCCCGGGAGGCAAACCGGCGTCAAAACTGGGTGAGCAGCACAATATTCCCCCTGTTTCAACGAAAGGAGCGCTTTCCCATGTTGAATTCTTTGATCGCCGTTGTCCTGGTTGTGGTCGTATTATTTGGTGGTTCCGGTGCCACGCTGGCAGCCGCACAGGGTAGTCTGCCGGATCAGGCCCTTTACCCGGTGAAGACTTGGAGCGAGGATGCCGTCCTGTCCCTGACAGGCTCAACTCAAACACGTTTGCAATATGTGCTCGATTTCTCCGATCGTCGGGTGTTGGAAATGACCCGCATGCTGGCTGATAACAAATCAATTCCAGCGGGAGTCGAAACCCGCTTGCAGAATGAACTGGATCTGGTGCTCGAACTGGTCGCTGGGATGAATGATCCTCAAGCGCTGCTGCAATTGCAGATGATTATCCAACGCGCGGATGCACAGTATCAAACAATGACGATGCTGATGTCTGGAGCTCCGCAATCGGACGGACCGCTGCTCTTGAGAGCTCATACGCGTCTGCAGGAACAGCTCCAACTGGCTGGAATGGGCGAATCAGACATGTCAGGTTTCCGCATGCAGGTCCGCCAGCGTTTCCAATATCGGGGAGGCAACGGGGGGACGCCCATGCCTGGGACTGGTACCACCTACGGGAGGCGGCGGGCCGATGGGTTCCACCTCCATGCCTGGGTCGGGTGGAAATGGCAATGGTTACGGACCAGGCATGTATCAGCCAACCCTCACTTCGGGTACGAACCAGCCTGTTCAAATGCCCGGTGGGAACCAAATGACCGCGACTCCCGTGGCGAAATGCACCAGCACTCCTATGATGAATTGCACTGGTACCCCGATGCCTTATCGGACTCCTGGATCCGGCGGTGGTTCCGGTCATATGCCGTAGGATAAAATTGAAAGATAATTTCAGAGACGACCCCCAAAGGTCGTCTCTTTTTTTCAATCTGAATCCAAGTGCACATAAACACGTAATATTTCCGAATTAAAAAAAGTACCTCCTGTTATTTTTCCACAGGAGGTACTTTAGTTATTTGTTTAGCTACCCTAGGTTAAATTTGCTTGTATGCGATTTTCGGTTGGTTCGAAAATTTTGTCGTTGGTTGCGCGTTGCACCCTATCTTTATTTTTTCACACCTGCCGGGGTGATCACGAACCATACACCCTGGACGTTTTCACCGGTAGTATCGCCGGCAACTTTATCGGTTTGAAAGTAATACAATGGCCAGCCGTTATACGTTACCTGCGTGGTCCCATCCGTGCGGGTGGTTGTCCCAAGCAGGGAACCGGTCACACCTGTCCCGGCAATCGGAGCCCCGTTTGTCAACAGGGGCGGCCAAGCTAATGCGCAAGGCCCATAACAGTTGCTTGTATTGGGTGTATCCGTGGTGTAAAGGTAAAGGGTCATCCCTTTCGAATCAACCAGGAACGAACCCAGGGTTGCATTCTGGCTGGCGTTTACGCTGGCTGGCCCGCTCGGCTGGGCAGCGGTGGGAGCAGGCGTTGCGGACGCACAGGCTGACAGGATTAATGCAACAATTATCAGGCTTGTTAATATCATTTTATTCTTCATTTGAATTCTCCAATTCATGCTGCAAAGAACGTAGATTGCAGTCAAAATATCTTGGACAACTATAATCAACAAACGTAATAGTTGCGTATGAAAATCATTATGGTTGGATTAGTAATTGCGAGCCAACTTTGAGTCGGTTTCTTTTAGAATTTCCCCTCTTTTCAACTTTGCGTATTCTCAAGCCCGATCCACTTCCTACCAGAGTGCATGTACGTCTGCCCGGATGCGCCGGTCATAGATCTCGCTGATCTTATCCATGGTTTCTTTTGAAAGAGGTGGCAGGTTCGCGGCTTGCAAGGTATCATCCACCTGCACTGGGCGTTTTGCTCCGGGTACGGCGCACGTCACGGCATCGAACATGAGGATCCAGCGCAGTGCCATCTGGGCCATTGTAGCGCCGGGAGGCACCAGCTCGCGTAATTCTTCTACTGCCTCCAATCCCTTGTCGAATTCCACGCCCGAGAAAGTCTCGCCGCGGTCGAAAGCCCTGCCCTGACGGTTGTAATTGCGGTGATCGTCCGCCTCAAACTTGGTTTTCCAGGTCATTTTGCCGGTGAGCAGGCCGCTTGCCATGGGCACGCGTGCAATGATCCCCACCTTGCGCTGCTTGGCTTCGGGAAAGAAATCCTCGATCGGCCGCAGGCGGAACATGTTGAAGATGATCATCACCGATTGAACGCCTGGGAATTGGATCGCTGCCATGGCTTCGTCGATGCGTTCCACGCTGACCCCGTAATGGCGTATCTTTCCCTGCTTCACCAAATCGTCGAGGACACCGAATACTTCCGGGTTATAGGCCTCGATGGGCGGGCAATGCAGCTGCATCAGGTCGATTGTCTCGGTCCCAAGGTTGCGCAGGCTGTTTTCCACGAATACCGACAGGTTGCGCTGGTTGTAGCCGCGCGGGTCCGGATTTACACCCATCCCCATTTTGGTGGCGATGTAGAATGGTTCATGTCTGTGGCGGCGCAGTTGCCCCAGCAGGGGTTCGCTGCCGTAGGCATCTGCCGTGTCAAAGAAATTGACTCCCAGGTCGAGGGCCCGGTTGAGGGCAGCCATACTCTCGCGCCCGTCCACCGCGCCCCACGAGCTGCCCATCGCCCACGTCCCCAGGCTGATCGCTGAAATTTTCCATCCAGTGCGTCCCAGTTCGCGGTATTCCATAATAATGTCTCCTTCCTCTTACAACAGTCTCCCTGGCTGAACCAGGGGTCCCAGCTGATCCCCAAATTAATGCGCGATCGCCTTGTTCAGGATATCCGCCAGCTCTTTCGGCTTCGTGATCATGGCATCGTGACCGGTTTCAATTTGATAGTAGTCCCAGCCAAGCTTTTGAGCCTCGCGGGCGGTTTCATGAAACCCAAATTGAGTGCATAAGATATAGGTTCGATGGCACCTTGAGTGCCAGCTGTGAATTTACATGATAAGGCTGCTGGTGGGTGAATAGTGGCATCGGCCGGAGCCGGGATTGCGCCCAGGCTGCATCCGTGCGGTTGGTGATCCCCATCATCTCCGCCGACATGGCGGGTACCAGCCAGCCATCTCCCTGCGCAACTGCCATTTGCGTCCATTGTTCTTCGGTGCCTGGCATCAAGTCAAAGGCACTCTGACCGTCATGAGGGATGAAAGCGTCCAGGTAAACCAGGAGCTTCAACCGCTGAGGCACACGCTCGGCGACACCCGTGATGACCAATCCCGCGTAACTGTGACCCACGAGCACCACGTCGTGCAGGTCTTCAAACTCGAGGACATTAATGATGTCTTGGATGTGTAGATCAAGCCCTGCTTGACGGGTTGCCAGGTGGCTTCTTTCGCCCAGGCCCGTCAGGGTCGGAGTATGGACTTCAGACCCCGATTCCCGCAACAAGCGTGCTACTTTTTGCCAGCACCATCCGCCGTGAAATGAACCGTGCACCAGGACAAATGTTGCCATGTCGTCTCTCCCTGATATTTATCGACCACCCGCGTTCAATTATTAATAATGCCTTTTTCTGCAGCCCTTTAGAATTTCGGTTGGTGGTGATTATTGTTCGGGACAAAATGTGGAGGTAAATTCGATTGGGAACAATTCCACCCGGTCCGCGTCACTCGTGAGCTTTCTGCAGCTTATCGGGCGTATATTTGGTCAGTTTGATGGCGCGCGCCTTGGAGCGCAGGTTTGGCGGCACCGAAAGCAAAGCCTCAGCCTCGTTTTCCGACTCAACCATTGCGTAGCTGGTATGGACACCGGCTGCGCAGCCCCATTCGAAGTTCATGATGTGCCCGTAATAAATAAATTGCTCCACGACGTGGTGGCATTCTTCAGCGGCGTGTGTAGATTCGACCAGGTAGCGGTTCATTTGGTTCGCCTCCATAAAAAACATTCCCCGGCGGCGTCTTCCCAACCGGCGTCGCCGGGCGTTAGTTATATCGACAGCTACATTTGGTGGTCTTTCAGTTCGACCACCACCGCATGACCCTCGGTTTTCCCGATGTTCTCGGCAGCGTGAGGACCCGCTTTCATCCAAAAAGCTTGCCCAGCCTTGAGCGGAACTTCCTGGTTGGTGCCATCCGGGAGCATCAGGTTCAGCGTGTAATCCGAGATGACGTAGATGATATGATCGGGATGACCATGCATCTCGGCTCGCTGACCGGGTTTGAAGCGGACATCGAATACCCGGGCCCGATCATTTTCCAGGATCAGCGAATAAACGTCAGACGCCACCTCGGTCGGGTCCGCCCATGCGGTTTTGCTTTTTTCAGCCAACATACGTTATCTCCTTTCACTAAAGCGGATAGGATATTTGAACGAACTGGATATCTATAACCATTCGCGAAACGCGTGGGACTTGATGTCCCTTCTTCACGTCGTTCAATTATAAACTAATAAGATAATATTTGTCCAGTAAATACATGGAAAAGTGTTTTGGAGGCGCGGTGGGCATGGTTATAATTCATCGTCCCCCCGGTTGGTATTCACCCACACTTTCAATATGTACCAGGATTTCTGTCTACACAAGTGATTATTGAATTTTCCCGCCACGATGCTATAATTTATTTGGGTTCCCGGGTCATTTGACCCCCAGGGGGAGCCGAGCATAAGCGTGTTTTGCTCCAGAACGGTCTTCGTGACGGAAAGGGAGCATTAACATGAGCCTGAAAATCAAATTCGTGAAAAAGGCGGGTTACTTGGTCGCGAATTTTTCGGGCGAGGCTAATTTATTGGAGATCGGCAACCGGTTCGAGGAGTTGGCAATTCGCTGCCAGAATGAGAAAAGAAAAAAGCTGTTAATGAATATTTCCGCAATTAAAGCTTTGCTCTCTTTTCCACAGCGTTTCCAGGCAGGGGAAAGAATGGTGATATTTTCGGAACAGGGCATCAAGGTGGCTGTGGTGGCCTCGCCCGAGCTGGTTGAACCAGGACGTCTGGCGGAACTGGTGGCTAGAAACCGCGGGGTTGATGTGCGTGTATTTATGGAACTTGCTGAAGCGAAAGAGTGGCTGCTGGGAGAACTTCCTGGCTGAAATCGATGAAAAGAGCGGACTCCTGCCCCAATGTTTTTTCGGACCTTTTCCTGGTCCGGCCACTGTATTGCAAGGATAACCGGTGAATGGAGCCTGGCGAAGAGCCTTCGACTGAAAATTATCAAGCGAACTGAATTCCTGGCGGCAAATTTCTCGGGAGCAGGCAGTGTTGATGAAATGAGTCAGCAGTTTCCTGCGCTGGCTGAACAATGTCAGGCGGCTAATAAAACCCGCTTGTTGATCAATGTGTCTGCAATCCGCGCAGATCCGTCATTTTCGGAACGCTACCGGGCAGGGGAAAGGGCAGTGGTGTTTGCCTCCCGGGGGATCAAGATCGCCCTGGTGGGCACACCCGTCCAGGTGGACCCGGGCCTGCTGGGGGAACTGGTGGCTCGGAACCGCGGCGTGGATGGGCGTGTATTTTCCAGCCTGGCTGCCGCAAAGAAATGGCTGCTGGAAACTCCCGAATCCCGATTAGTTAAAAGCTAATTATTTTGGTGGTCTTGGTCGAATGCGGTACGGGATCCTGGGGGAAGAGATGCTAATGCACAATTCCTCAGAATAATATAGTATAGCGAAATTGATTGGGCTTCAAGGTTATGATAGTTAGGCAATATATAAAGTTTCATTAAAAGGGACATTATCTTTCCCCCCCAATACATATGTCATAATTGACATTCGCCTCTTTCTTTGCTACACTATCGCTAGGCCTTATGACAACACAGCTTCTTCGATATGCCACCTTTCTTGAGAAAGAAAACTGCCATATTGATTACAATTAGCGACCACCACCGGGAGTATTTCGGATGGTGGTTTTTATTATCTGGATTGTTATAAATTATAAAATTTGGTCCGACGAGCGAATAACTACCAAACCAATAACAGATCCGCTTGTCTTACAGAGGCAGTTCCATTCGAAATTCCGCTCATATTTGACTAATCCGTGCCTTGCACTGAAAGCCCAAGATTTAGCTCTTCTAAATTGGCGCAGGAACCTTTACCTCATCTGATATATCCAGATACCTGAGGAAACTTGTATCTCCACGTAACCCGCGCTGGTAGAAATGGCCTCCGCGTGCCTTGCGTCAACATCGGAATTTAATTAACTATCCAGATAATCCATTACATTTTGATCAATCGATAGGAGAAAAAATGGAAAGTCAGCGACCATACGATTTTGAGGTGTATAAGAAAACCAGAGCAATTTTGATCAATGTAGCAATGGGAAAAGAACCGGCTGACCTGGTATTGAGGGGAGGCAATATTGTCTGCGTTGATACCCGGGAAGTATATCCGGCAGATGTAGCGGTTAAAGGTAACCGGATTGCCCTTGTGGGTGACGCCAGCAACAGCATTGGTCCGAACACGAAAGTAATAGATGTCAAAGGAAAATGGATTTCACCAGGACTAATGGACGCACACATGCACGTAGAAAGTTCGATGCTGACTGTTACCGAAATGGCGCGCCTTCTGCTTCCCAGAGGAGTTACAGCGATTTTTGCCGATCCACATGAAATTGGGAACGTGTTTGGTATTAATGGAATTCGGGTGATGTGGGAGGAAGCACAACAAGTGCCCCTGCATGTGTATATATGCCCCAGTTCAGCAGTACCCACGGCAATGGGGCTTGAAACTACCGGTGCTGCAATAGGTCCGGATCAAGATGCTGAGATGCTTGATTGGGACAATGTAGTCGCCCTGGGTGAAATCATGTCGCCATTTGTGCTGGCAGGGTATGAGGACCAGCAGCAGAAGATTTATCAAACAATTGCCAGGGGTAAAGTGGTAAATGGCCATACAGAAGGTATTCACGGCGCATCTCTGAACGCGTTCCTGGCTGCCGGTGTTCAGGATTCTCACAACTCCTTTACGATTGAGGAAGGCCTGGAACTATTGCGCCTGGGTGCAAAAGCAATCATCCTGGAAGGCACTATTATTAAACGCCTGCACAGCCTGGCGCGTTTAATTACTGAGAATGCCATAGATCCGCGCCATATTCTTCTTTGCACAGACGACATGGCTCCAGAAGACCTTTACTATAATGGCCAGGTGGATGGCATTGTGCGAAAAGCTGTTAAAGAAGGAATTGACCCGATCGTGGCAATCCAGATGGGATCGTTAAATTGTGCCGAGCACTACCTTTTAAACCGGGACCAGGGAAGTATTACACCAGGTAAACTGGCTGATATAGTTGTGTTGGACGATCTGAACACCTTCAAAGTAAACCAGGTGTTTATTGGTGGACAATTAACTGCCGAAAATGGTCAGATGGTTGTTGATTTAAAACCTTTTAAATATCCAGCCTGGATGCTGGATTCAGTCCACGTGAGCGGAATAATGAAAAAAGATGATTTCCGATATCTCACAAACGCAATTGGACCAAAAGTCAAAGTACGGATTATGACAGCAAAACTAATCAACAAAGAAATTCATGAGACGCTGCCAGTCGTCAATGGTGAAATTATGCCAGATGTTGAAAATGATGTGATAAAGATGTGTGTGGTTGAAAGACATACCGCAAGCGGGCGGATTGGGCGCGGTTTTGTAAAAGGGTTTGGGATTAAGCGAGGGGCGATAGGCTCATCCATTGCGCACAATCATCACAATTTAATAGCCATGGGTACGAATGACGCGGATATTGCGGCAGTGATCAACAGATTATCCGAAATAAAAGGTGGTTTTGTGGCGGTTCTTGATGGGAAAGTGGTTGGTGAAACGTTATTGCCTATCGCTGGCTTGTTATCAGAAAAACGCGGCGTTGAATTGCTGAAAGACATGGATGCATTGAACCGTTGCGCCCGGGAGGTGTTGGGTTGCTCAATGCCTGCCCTCTTCATGGAGCTGAGCTTTATGGGATTACCTGTCGTTCCTGAACTCCATATCTCCGATCTCGGGTTGGTTTCAGCTTCGGAATTTAAGATTGTCCCGCTTGAAGTCGAATAGCTGGAAATCAGATATTTATGCTTTTCCCGCTCAAGTATCCACCATATCTTGACGAGTGTTTAAAACACTTTTCAGACAAAACCATTTACAAAAGGAGATCACAATGAGTCCATCAAAACGAACAGGTTACAGCCATAAGCGAAAGATGCTGTATGAGGTTACTTTGGATGTCGTGGCAACAGCCATGGGAAGAGAACCAGCTGACCTGATCATCAAGAATGGCCGACTGGTGAATGTCAATGTAGGTCGTATTCAGGATGGCATGACGGTGGCTGTACGGCACGGGATTATTGCCTATGTTGGAAGAGGGGATCATATAATCGCCGACAAGCAGACCACAGTAGTTGATGCTGCTGGGCGATTTCTTGTGCCAGGTTTTATCGATACACATGATCACGTCGAGAGCAGCATGGTGGATGTGGTTCACTTTGCAGAGGCAGTACTTCCGCAAGGGACTACTACCATCGCATGCGACAATCATGAAATAACCAACGTTTTGGGAAACAGGGCAGTGGAATTATTTCACAATGCTGCCCAGGATCTGCCGCTGAAGGTTCTGGTAGCAATGCCCGTATGCGTGCCTTCCATTCCTGGTTTTGAAGATGCAGGAGCGACGATCACTGCCAAGGAAGTAAGTGAGGCATACCAACAGGGCTGGGCTCAGGTCCAAGGGGAACAGATGAATTTTCCTGGCGTAATTTATGGTGATCCGCATGTCCATGCTATCACTGCCGCATCATTGAAATCGGGGGTGGTATTGACTGGACATTATGCCAGCCTTGAACTGGATAAGGGTCTTCCAGCTTTCGTTGCGGCAGGGCTCACAGCCTGCCATGAGGCTATTACTGCAGAAGCTGTCATGCGTCGGGCTGAATTGGGATGCTATCCTCAACAGCGGTATGGATCGGCGATGCCGGATATGCTTACCACGATCAAGGCTATCACTGAAAACCCCGGGTTGGATACACGTTTCTTTACAATGGTAACAGATGATGTAGTCCCAACTTGGATATTAAAACACGGACACCTAAACCGGGCGGTGAAAGATGCAATCACCCAGGGTGTTTCGCCTATGCTGGCAATCCAGATGGTTACGATCAATGCTGCACAACTGCTTGAGAAGTCTCGCTGGATCGGTACCATTTCGCCGGGACGGGCAGCGGATATCCTCATAGTCAGCGACTTGGTGAATGTGATCATTGACCAGGTTTACGCGGATGGAGTGTTGGTCGCCGAGAATGGCAAGATGGTCGTTGGGTTCACTCCCTATAACTACCCGGACTGGGCGGTTAAATCAATGCATCTACCCAAGCTTTCCGAAGCAGATTTCCGAATTCCAGCCAAAGAAAAGGTAAAAGTCCGCGTGATACGGATCATCCCTGGCACAGTGAATACCACCGAGGAATTTGTTGAGATGGAACCCGTCAATGGGAGTCTGCAGGCTGATCCCAAACGGGATCTAATGAAAATTGCGAATTTCTACCGGCATGAACCACGACCGGAGGTGGTAAAGACTAAAGGCATTGGATTTTTGACTGGGTTGCAGTTCAAACCTAATTGCGCTTTTGCCTCGACCGTTGCTCATGATTGTCATAATCTCCAGGTCATGGGAACCGATGATAAAGCCATGGTCCTGGCTGCCAACGAATTGATTCGAGTGGGTGGGGGAGATTGCATCGTTGTGGATGGAAAAGTTGAGGCATTATTGCCCTTGCCGCTCGGTGGTTTAATGTCCCTAGAGCCATATGAGGTGGTGGCGGGGCAACTACAGAAAGTCGAAGATGGATTGAAAAAGGCTGGCTGTATGCATGAATCTATCGAAATGAATATAGGTGCGTTAGCTTTGATCGTCCTTGAAGAATTGCACCTTTCCAACCAGGGGCTGGTTGAATTGAAGCCGGGCAAGCCGCCCAGGTTTGTTGACCTGGTGGTAACGGAGTAGAAGATGCTTCGAAAGGAGGCACAATTAAAAATACGTATTTGATATGTTCAATTCACCAGATACCAATAACACCACAAATACTCTATTCCTGAGGAGAATGAAAAATGCGAACGAATGTTTTTAGAATTGCCATACTGGCGATGGTTATTGTGATCGCCGCTACGGCTTGCGGTCCGGCAGTGACCACGGCTCCCGCGACCCAAACCCCGGCGGTCCAACCTCCTGTCACTCAACCAACCGCTATCCCACCCACTTCTCTCCAACCGACTGCCACTCCAGCGCCCTTTATTTTTGGCATGCTCCTGGTGGGAACACACAATGATTCGGGTTATAGCAATGCACACTATGATGCCGGGCTGTATGTTGAGCAGCATATTCCCAATTCGAAGATGCTTTTTCTCGACAATGTCTATTCCGGTTCTCCAACTTATCCAGGATTAACAGCTTCCCAGCTAGCCGAGCAGTTGGTCGGGCAGGGTGCTAAGCTGATCATCTTCAACTCTGACGACATGAAGGATGAAACTTTGAAGTTCGCAAAGGCTCATCCCGATATTTATGTAATCGGCGCTTCCATGGACTGGACCTGGCAGGATGGGAAGAATTACCAGGTATCTCCCAACCAGGTTGATATTTTTGGTCAACTGGAATATTACCAGGCGATTGGGGGTTGCGCGGCTGCCCTGACCACCCAGACGGGCAAGATCGGTTTTCTTGGTCCACTAATCAATGACGAAACCCGCCGGACGGTCTCGGCAACTTACCTTGGCGCTAAGTATTGCTGGACAAATATCCTGCATAAGGATCCTAAAGATCTGCAATTCAAGGTCACCTGGATCGGCTTCTGGTTCAATATCCCGGGTGTCACTTCCGATCCGACCCAGGTTGCGGACGATTTCTTCAATAGCGGATATGATGTGATCTCTTCAGGTCTTGATACAACTGAAGCCCTGGTCGAGGCCAAGAAGTTGAGCACTCCAGATCACAAACTCTATGCAATCTCCCAGAGCTACAAGACCAACTGCAGCGTGGCACCGGATAACTGTTTGGGGGTGGGTTGGACTAATTATGGTCCTATGTACCTTGCGACCATTAAAACCGCCGTCGACGGAACCTGGAAAGAGAATTGGGTTTGGGGTGGTCCAGATTGGAAAGATATCAACAATGTCGACACCAGTTCAGCTGGTTTTGTCAATGGCAATGGCTTAAGTGCTGATAATGCTGCCAAGTTAGATTCTTTCATTGCCGAATTGGGCAACGGACTGAACCTATGGAAAGGTCCGCTCAACTTTCAAGATGGCACTGTCTACATGACGGACGGGCAAGTTCCCACCGATCCTCAAATTTGGTACCTGCCCCTATTGCTGGAAGGTATAACTGGCCAGAGCGTTCCGAGTCAATAACATTATGTCCCTAGATGGGGGGAAGGAATTTTTCTTCCCCCCATTCATTTCTTGGTGTAAATTTGTAAGATTGACAACCCAAGGACTATAGCAAAACCCATATTTTTCTTTCACCAAGCGCATTTAATATATAGGGAGACAGGCTAAAAATAGGCGTTAAGGGTCATAAATGGGATCGTAAAAAAGGGGAATATAGAATCTGGCTATAAAACCCGCATTTTGTTAACCACCCGCAAAATAAATGGAGTGACCCAGTTCATACATGCTTGGGTCTTTTACGCAATTTACCGAAATTGATGGGGCCTGATATCCAGCGGTTCCTTACCGTCCGTATCATTACATTTGGTTGAATAAGCACGACATATAGTACTATTTGCACATCCCCGATTTTTGCTATAAATAAGTTGTAAGATGGCCGCCATCTTACAATGCCACCATTTTTCACTCGTATTCATATACTCCAGGTGAGGGCAGCCCCGAAATGGATTTGCAAACGCCTCTGCGCCAATCTGCATTAGCTGTCCAGGTGCTGGATATCGTTTGTGCGCGGATTATAAATAAAACCTACCTCCCCGATTCCCAATTACCACCCGAAATGGATCTCGCCAAGGAATTCAACGTAAGCCGGGCAACCGTCCGCCGGGCAACGGATCTTTTGGTTGAACGGGGATTGATTTACCGGCGACAGGGCATCGGATCGCTTTGTCACACACACTGCGGATATAGCCAACCCGCTCAACCAATTTATTGATTTCCGGGAGATGCTGCGCATACAAGGGTTTCGGCCAGGACTGGTGGAGTTTCGCATGAACAGGCCCGGCTGGCAGTAGAAGCTGCTTTTCCCAACGTGGAAACAGTTTACGTTGAGAATATGCCCTACACCGAAGATGCCACGCGGATCCTGGAGCAGTTCGTGACCGATGGAGCCAAGATGGTATTTGTCACTTCGGGATATGCCGATTACCTTTACAAGGTGGTCGAGGCACACCCGGATGTTGCATTTTTAGAAGCCGGTAGCGGCGGTTCAGGTTATCCAAACCTGGTCCAATATGCGATTGATTATTACTACCCAGCCTACTTAATGGGGATGGCAGCTGGTTACTTGACCAAAGACCAATAAACTCGGCTATGTTGGCGGGTTCCCCGGGTCTTACACTGATATCAATGCTTTTACCATGGGTGCCCAGTCGGTCAACCCGAATGTAACCATGTCGCCGGTATACGTGAACTCATGGTTTGATCCTTCGGCCGAAACTCAGGCTGCAAATGCCCTAATTGATGCGCAAGTGGACGTGCTTTACGGCATCATGGATGACCCGGCTTATTTAAAGGTGGCCGAAGAACGCGGTGTTTGGGCCGCCATGTGGAATACCGACATGCGCAAATACGGACCGAAAGCATATATCAGCTCAGTCATATTGAACTGGAGTGATTTCTACATCAAAGAGATCCAGGATTATATGAACGGTACCTGGAAAGGCGGCCGGATTGTGTATTTGCCACTGGGCCAGGGAGTTGATCGCGATGCCTGGGGTGAAAATGTCCCGCTCGACGTCCAACAGAAGGTGGACGCGGTGCGCGTGAAGATCATGGATGGAAGCTTTAACCCCTTCGTTGGCCCTATTACGGACTACAAAAGGCGTCATTCAAGGTCCCAACTGGCCAAGCGATGTCCATTGATGACATCCGATTTAATTGGACCTGGGCAGTGCAAGGCGTGCATCGAGAAATAGATCCTCCATGTAGCGCCTAGAAAAGACCTAAAAGAAGCCTCTATTACCCACCCGTCCCTAATCGAGAGAGGACTTACCCATGCCCGGTTTTGTTGAAGTTCAGATGAGGAATATCACCAAGACTTTCCCAGGCGTGATCGCAAATAAAGCGGTGACCCTCGACCTGTGCGGAGGAGAAGTCCACGTGCTGTTGGGGGAAAATGGGGCAGGCAAGACGACCTTGATGCGCGTCCTGGCTGGTGTATATCGTCAGGACAGCGGAAAGATCCTCCTCGACGGTCGTTCTGTTTCCTTCGACTTACCTGGCCAGGCGATCCGGGCAGGGATAGGGATGGTCCACCAGGAATTCCGATTGGTGGAAGCGTTGACTGTAGCCGAGAACATACATCTGGGGTGGGAAGATACCCCCGGTGCCTATATGTCGAAATCAAACCTGATTCGACGCACCGAGAAGATCTGCAGTCAATATGGATTAGATGTAGATCCAAGCGCCGAGGTCTGGCAGCTTTCGACAGGAGAGCAGCAGCGCGTTGAAATCCTGCGCGTGCTGAGCCGCGGGGCGCAGCTGCTGATCCTGGACGAGCCGACCTCGGTGCTAACCCCCCAGGAGAGCCCGTGAGTTGTTCCGGGTAATAAGGACCCTGGCAGCCCAGGGCCGAACAGTCGTATTTATCAGTCACAAACTTGAGGAGGTCCTGTCAATTTCGGACCGGGTGACTGTGCCTCCGGGGCGGCTGTAAACTAGTCACAAAACACAACTGCGGATTGTGATGAGCGCATGCTTGCGCAGTTTGATGATCGGCCAGAATCTCATCTCCGAGCAGCCCTCCAGGAACCAAGCTCGAGGGAGAAGAAGATCCTGGTGGCGAGCAATCTATTCGCCAAGGAACGATCGTGGGTTTAATTGCCCTGACCGATATAAACTTGACCATTCACGGGGGGGAGATTGTGGGTGTAGCCGGTGTGGCAGGCAATGGTCAAAGAGAGCTCGCCGAGGTCCTGACCGGGCTGCGCACCCGTCGAGAAAGGTACAATCAGTATTCTAAGATGAAGAGCTAACGGGGAAATCGAGCGCTCACTTTGTCCGGGCTGGCGTTGGACATATCCCGGAAGACCGCATGGGATCAGGGCTGGTGGCCCACTGGAATCTGTAACCAATAACGCAATCTTGCGCGAATACCGTCAAACTCCCATCAGCCGAGGTCCGTGGCTGGACAGCAGCGCTGCAGACCAATTTGCCACGGCGCCTGATCGAGGAAGCCAGGGATCAGCGTAGCGAAGCGTCCATTGCACCGGTGCAACTAGCTGTCCGGGGGAACCATGCAGCGCCTGCTGACACGTCGTGAAATTCGGGTAGGGTCCCGGCTCCTGGTAGCCGTCCATCCAACCCGCGGCCTGGACGTTGGAGCCACAGACGAGGTCCGTAAGGTGCTGCTGGATCATCGTGAGCAAAGGAGTGGCGATCCTGCTAATCTCGGAGGACCTGGATGAGCTGGCAGCCATCTCTGACCGTCTCGTCGTCATGTACTGCGGACGGATCGTCGGCGAGGTCGAGATCGACCTCGCTTAGACCGGGATGCCGTTGGACTGTTGATGGGCGGGGTGATGTCCGACCCTGGAGAGAACAATGAATGAACGCAGCAGACACCGTGAAGTCCGCTCGAACGCTCCTGGAAGATTTGTTTACCATTCAGCGGTAAGTCAGCGGAGAAGCCTGCTGTTCCGGGTGGTGGGCGTTTTACTGGCTTTCTTCCTGATCGGATTTTTCCTGGATATCACCGGTCATCGATCCGCTCAGCTCTTAGCAGCCGCGGTGATCAAGGCAGCCGTCGGGAGTTCATACGGCTTGCAGCAAGCGCTGATTTTAGCCACGCCAATTATTCTTACAGGGATCGGCGTTTCTGTGAGCATGCGGATGGGAGTCTGGAATGTTGGCGCGGAGGGCCAGCTCTTCATTGGTGCGCCTTTTTGCCACACTCGTCGGTCTCTAATCGTTCATGTGGCCACCCTGCCGGGCTTAATATTGATGTTTTTAGCGGGCGCATTAGGCGGCATGCTTTGGGCGCTGATACCAGCATTATTGAAAGGCCTATGCCGACGTAAATGAAATCATTACCACACTGCTGCTCAACTTTGTTGCTGTCCTCGCGGTAAGGCAGGTGGTCAATGTTTCCCTGCGCGACAGGTCCCTCGGGGAGCTGTTCGCTTCGCACCAAGATGCCCTACGTGTTGCCGAAGTTATTTGGTTCATACCTCCATATCGGAATATTAATTGCGGTGGTCCTGGCTGTACTGGTCGGTCTGCTGCTTAAATACTCCCGGTGGGGCTATGAGGTGAGCATTGTTGGCGGGAACCGGCGGGCGGCCGAGTTTGCCGGGATCCGGGTTGTATTCCAGACATTTGTTGTTTTCCTGATCTCGGGTGCTATTGCCGGAGTGGCAGGAATGATCGAGGTGGCAGGGACTGCTCATCGTCTTTCCACGGCGGTATCTTCGGGTTATGGCTACCTGGGTTTGATCGCAGCCGTGCTGGCTGCGAACTCGCCGATCGGGATCATTTTTGTGGGGACACTGTATGCAGGTCTGCTCAATGCTGGGATTGTGCTGCAGACCCAGGGATTATCTACCAACTTTGTACTGGTCATAACCGGGTCCATACTGCTTTTCGCAACAATCGGGGAAATGGTGGCTCACTACCACCTCGTCCCTACCGTGAAGGAACCCGAGCCGTGTGACAGCCCGGATGAATTCCGGCTGCAGTCAACTCTACCAGCGGTGGAGACCAGGTAAGGATGGATGAGAATGAATCCCTTGATCAGATCGGCAGCTGAATCCATGCTTTGGCCTGGTTCGGGCGCGCCAGCCAAGGAGGCTTATGGGAGACAAAAAATAATGATTGAAATTATCACGGGCGCAGTTGCCCTGGCGATCGATGCCGGGGCCGTAATTATGATTGCTGCTTTTGGTGAACTGCTGGAAGAGCGCGCCGGCATTTTCAATATGGGTCTGGAAGGCACGATGGCAATGGGCGCGGTAGCGGCATTCATAACTGTTACCTACTTACCCAACCCTTACATCGGCCTGCTGGCTGCGATCCTAGTTGGAATGCTCATGGGTGCCATCATGGGGATTACCGTGGTTAGCTTGAAGGCTAACCAGGTAATTTCCGGGCTTGCGCTTGGATTCGTTGGCAACGGCTTGGCCAGATACCCTGGGCGCCCCCTATTCCGGTTTGCTGCTGACAGCCCGTTTTGCCAAGCTGAATATTCCAGGATTAAGCGACCTGCCCGTGGTGGGGAGGATTCTCTTCAACCACGATCTGCCGGTGTACTTTGCGTATCTCATTCTGCCAGTAGCGATCAGCTTTCTACTATTCCATACCAGGCACGGGATCAACTTGCGATCCTGTGGGGAGAATCCTGCCGCTGCAGACAGTGCTGGCGTCCCGATAACACGCATCAGGTTCTTTTATGCTTGCATCAGCGGAGCCTTTGCTGGCGCTGCCGGGGCGTACCTTGTCTTGGCATTCGCCCCCACATGGGCCGCAAGTGTAACGGGAGGGAGAGGCTGGATTGCCGTTGCCCTGGTTATCTTCTCCCAATGGCGACCAAATATTCTGGTCATGGGATCGCTCCTGTTCGGGATCACGACATCCCTGGGTTTTGTCGGCCAGATCCAGGGTTGGGGGGCATATTCCAATATTCTTGCGATGTTCCCATATTTGAGCACAATTGCTCTATTAACCATCCCGAATTTGACAAACAGGCGGGGCAAACGCAAGACAGGCGCATTCCCGGCTGGATTGGGCGTCCCATTTTTCCGGGAAAGCTCGTGAAAAGGAGTTAATCGATTAAATGCAGTCAGTGTTGAATTATCATCTTCAGAGGTGTGCACATCGCTCTGAAAGCTAGCCGGACTGTTAGTTTACAGCCCTGGGAAACCCATCCGAGGACAACCATATTTACTTTTCAGGAGGAATAGCATGGACACCTGGCGTGAATCAGTAATCAAAGTTGCCTTGGGAAAGAAACCAGCAGACCTGGTCATCCGAGGCGGGAAACTTGTCAACGTTAATACGCGCGAAGTTTATCCAGCCGATGTGGCGATCGTGGATGGAAGGATCGCGATCGTGGGAGATATTGCCCAGGCAATCGGACCTAAAACAGAAGTGATCAATGCCGAAGGGCTCTTCCTGGTGCCGGGATTCATCGACTGTCATTGGCATACCGAAGATTCTCAGGTGACACTTACTCAGTTGTCACGGGTCCTGCTGCCTCATGGTGTGACCACGGTCATGTATGCCCATGAGATTGCTAACGTTTTCGGAGTACGCGGCCAAAAGGCGGTAGTCGACGAGAGCAGGCAGGTACCGCTCAAAGTTTTCTTTGAGATCCCTCCCAGTGTGCCCTGGGCACACGGCCTGGAGACAACCGGCGTTACGCTAAGTGTTGAGGACGTGCGCGAGATGTTGGGCTGGAAGGAAGCCGTCTCGCTAGGGGAAAGCGACATCTTCGATATCGTCAACCTCGACAAGGATATCCTGGCCAAGCTTGACATTGCCGCGGAGCTGCGTAAACCGGTGAACGGCCATGCTGCCATGGTAACCGGGAACCAACTCATGGCGGTGGCGGCCGGGGCGTTCCATGATGACCATGAAAACTACTTCGGAGAAGAGTTGATCGCCAAAGCCCGACTGGGCATGCATTTGATCCTGCGAGAATTCAATATCCCGGTGCTCGTTCCGGCTTTGATCGAATCCAAGATCGATACACACAACATGATGTTCGCCATAGATGACAAGCCGATCCATTACTTGGTGGGAAACGGTGGGGTGGACGCGGCCGTGCGGGCTGCCATTGCTTCCGGTCTCGACCCGGTCACTGCAATCCAGATGGGTACAATCAATGCCGCCACCCACTTCCGCAAGGATCACGACCTTGGCAGCATCAGCCCCGGACGGATTGGGGATGTAATCCTGACAGACTCCCTCGAGAATTTGAATGCCCAGGCTGTAATCGCCAATGGTAAACTCGTGGCCCGGGAAGGGAAATTCTTGCCGGATTTGCCTGTATACCATTATCCCGAATGGACCAAAAACAGCGTGCGTCTAAACCAGCCGGCCCGTCCTGAACAGTTCGAGATCAATCCGGGCATCCAGGAAGGCGAGGTTGAAATCCGGGTATTCATGCTCAAAGAAATGGGTTTTGTGCGAACCCTTGAAACCCGCAAATTCCCGGTCCATAATGGAAAATTGGTGCTCAGCACTGCAGGACAATACAATCTGATCGCAGTCATCGAACGCCACAGCGGCAAGGGACATACCAGCCTGTGTCTGGTTGAGGGCTTCGGGATGAAGAAGGGCGCTATGGCAAGCACCATCGGACATGACAGCCATAATATCACCGTGATCGGGACCAATACCCTGGACATGGCAACCTGTGCCAATGCCGAGGTTAAAGCGGGAGGCGGCTACGTAGCTGCTGTCGACGGCAAGGTGGTTGCCCAAGTCGAACTGGAGATCGCCGGCTTGATCACCGAGGCACCAGACGAGGCGGTGGTGGAGAAACTTGGACATTTCGAGGCGACCATCCGCAGCGAAATGGGCTTCCCTGAAGATATGATGTTCCTACTGATCACGGCTTTTGTATTCCAGGGTACGCCTTTCCTGACCGCCATCACGGATGTGGGACTCATCGATACATACACCCAGGAAATCCTTCCGCTGATTGTATCGACTTTGAAGCTATGAGGCATTTTAAGGATAAAGGCACCCGCGCCACTATTCGGGCAAATCCCAGCATAGGAGAGAACAGGCATGGTAGATCCATCACTTCGGGATAAGATCTATACACAAATTTTGGAAGGTGACCGCGATACGATCATCTCCACTGTGAAGGCGGCCATCGAGGCTGGCGAAGTACCTTTGCCCCTGATTTCTGAAGTGTTGAGCCCTGCATTACGGGAGATCGGGGAGAAATTCAGCGATGGCACGATCTACCTGCCTGAACTTATCATGTCTGCCGAGGCGATGCAGGCAGCCATGGATGTTCTTCAACCTGTATTGGAAGCCCGCAACGAGCACGTAACCGTACCGGGCAGGGTCGTGATTGCCACGGTGCAGGGAGATATCCACGATATCGGTAAAAATATTGTCTGCTCGCTCTTGAGAGCCAATGGCTTTGAAGTGCTGGACCTGGGAAAGGATGTGCCTGCCGCCGAAATAATCTCGAAGGCGGAAACTTTCAAAGCGGATGTGATCGGACTCTCAGCACTGTTAAGTACCACGCTGCCATACTGCCGTGACGTTTTGAAACTCCTTGAAGAGCAGGGTATCAGGGAAAAATACCTTGTCTACATAGGTGGAGGTGCGGCTACGCCAGAATACGCCCATAGCATTGGCGCTGACTACGGCGGTCCGCATGCCGAAGCTGGGGTGGCAAACATTCTGAAAGCGCTGCAGAAAGGGTAGAAAATGGTGGATTTCATCGAAGTGATGCGACGGACAGAAAATGGGCCCTTCATGAAGGAGCGCGATTTTGACATCGAGGTTGTTTTCAAAACCGCCCGGGAGCTGGTAAAAAAGTACGGCTTGGCATATAACCGCAAACAGCTTATTACTCTTACCCCTGAAATGGCGGATGCCGCATTTCAGGCTGGGCTTGAATTAGCAGAAAGAGCCGGGATCTACTGTGTCACAACCTCACGGGTGATCCGTTTTTCGAGGGAGGAACTATTGGCAGGCTTGAGAGCGGCGCCGCGGGAATTAAATATCGGCTGGGGCAAGGACCAAAGGGTACTGCGCGCCAGCCAATGGGGTGTACGCGGCCGTCCTTTCATTTGGGGAGGTTTCTCCGGGGCGCCATTAAGCGAAGATGCCTACCGACAAACGATCCGGTCCTATATTAAAGAACCGCTGATCGATGCGCTTGGGCACGGCAGCATTCCAGTTGTCGGGGGTATGGAAGTCCGCTCTGGCTCTCCACTTGAGGTAAGAGCCACCCGGCAGGAACTGCTTTATGTGAGGGAGGCGTTGATGCGCGAGGGACGGCCCGGGATGCCGTTCGTTGCCGCCGAGAGCAGCACCAGTGTGCTGGGCGATATCGCCGTAATGAATCCGGACTTCATGCCTCCGGGAAACTTTCACTTTGTGCCGACATTGAATGAACTAAAAATTGACTATACCAATTTAACTAAGGTGATGGCGAGCTATGAATATGGCGTCTATAACATTAACCTGGTGGATGCCATCATTGGGGGATATGCAAGCGGCCCGGAAGGCGTAGTGGTGGTAACCATTGCCGCCTTCATATTAGGTCAGATCGTTTGCCGGGCCAGCGTCTCACTCTGCCATCCTGCGCACAACAAATGGGTTTCGACCAGCCCTCCCGAAAGCATCTGGGCTGAGAACCTGGTAGGCCAGGCTTTCTCGAGGAACTCTCCAATCATCATTATCGGAGATGTGTGGACTAGTGCCGGCACCGGCACCAGGGATGTCCTGAACGAGATCGCGGCAATCACGATCACAAAAACGCTCACCGGAAACCATCCCCATGGAGTTTGCCCCACCAATGGGAAGTTTCCCCACGGGAGCGGCTTGGATGCACGCTGCATGGCGGAAGTGGCCCTGGCAGCTTATGACCAGAAGCTCTCACTGGAGCGGGGCAACGAGATCGTCTGTGCCCTGGTGGATAAGTATGAAGGAAAGTTTGCCAACCCGGACCTGGGCAAGCCTTATCATGAAGTTTACGATGTTGAAACGGCTACTCCAAAGGCCTGGTGGCTGGAGATTTATGAAAATGCAAAATTGGATTTCGAGCGGGAATTTGATTTAAAGGTTTAGCGCGACCTTGATCAATTTGCGGAAATTCTGACCAACGATAGATATGTATTTATAATAGGCATGAAGCAAAGTGAAGGGCAGGGTTTAAGACCCTGCCCTATATATTTACAATATCTACAAAGCAGTATCAGTTTCTCCCCGTCGGTTCGGGATCGAAGCCCTCGGGCTTTTTTTGTATGTATGTAATAACTGGCGCGTTCGCAGCCTCGCGAAGCCATTCCTTTAGCAACGGATCGCCTAAGGAATGACATTTGTCACTTGAAAACCGCCATCAATCGCGCAATAATGTGATTGCTTGTGATTGAATATGATTGTTATTGAGCGATTAGGATGAACCATACTATTTCCAGTCTCGAACGACAGAATCAGATCCATCAATATATTTTGCACAGCCAGCGCATCAGCATTACAGATGTCTGCGGAAATTTCTCGGTCAGCGAAGCCACCGCCCGGCGTGACCTGGAAACTCTCGCCAAAGAAGGAAAGATCCAACGCGTCCACGGCGGCGCGATCGCCCTGACCCAGGCACCGCCCGAGTCCCCATCCTCCAGCGCCAGGACGAACAGGCGGAAGAAAAAATCCGCATAGGGCAGGCTGCGGCGGAGCTTATCCACGCTGGTGAAACCGTCTTCCTTGGGTCGGGGACAACCGTGCTCGAAATTGCCAGGGCATTGCGCGGGCGCAACAGTCTGACGGTCATCACCAACTCCCTGCCGGTGGTAAACGTCTTGGCCGGGGACGAAGCGATCACGGTCATCTGCCTGGGAGGAATGCTGCGTGCAAGCGAACTCTCTTTTATTGGTCACATCACCGAGCAGGCCATGGCCGAGGTCCGGGCTGACAAGGTCTTCATCGGCACGCGCGCCATCAGCCTGGAGTACGGCCTGACGCATGAGTTCATGCCCGAGACCATGACCGACCGCGCCATCCTGAAGTCGGGAAAAGAGATCATTGTCGCAGCCGATCATACCAAGTTTGGCCGCGCGGCTACGATTCTGCTGGCACCGCTGGAGAGCATCCACACTATGATCACCGATCAAGACGCCTCGCGTGAATTTACCGGCGAACTCCAATCACGCGGGATGCGGGTCATCTTTGCATAATCCCTCCAGTTCCAGTGTGCTCTGTGGGTAAATAAATATGGAACTCCAAAACTTTACCCCTCGATCCAAACTCGTAACCAAAACAACCCTGGTCGAGAAGCCGCGCTTCCCAGCCTTTGACGCTCACAACCACCTGGGCGAGGACTTTGGAGGCGGCTGGGACGATAAGCCGCTTTCCAGGTTGATCGATTTACTCGACCAGGCTGGTATCGTCCGCTATATCGACCTCGATGGGGGTTGGAGTGAATCCCTCCTGAACGCCCACCTGGATCACTTCAAACAGCCAGCCCCCGAGCGGTTCCAAATCTTTGGCGGCGTGGACTGGTCACGCTGGCCTGAAATGGGCGACAATTTCCCGGAGTGGGCGGCAGGCAGGCTGCGAGTCCAAAAGCAACACGGCGCGGAGGGATTGAAGATCTGGAAAGCTCTTGGGCTGCATGTCAGGGATCAATTGGGGAACCTGGTCGACGTCGACGACGCACGGCTCGACCCCATCTGGCAGGCGGCGGGCGAACTTGGTCTGCCGGTGGTTATTCATGTGGCCGACCCCCCGGCGTTCTTTGATCCGATCGATGAGACCAACGAACGCTGGGAGGAACTGCAAAACCACCCCGACTGGGCATTTCCCAGCCCGCCCTTCCCGTCTTTCCTGCATATTGTAGAAGGGCTCGCTTCCATCGTTACTCGCCATCCCGGCACCACCTTCATCGGCGCGCACGTTGGCTGCTATGCTGAAAACCTGGGCTGGGTTGGAGCCTTGCTCGATCGCTGCCCCAACTTCAATGTGGATATCTCCGCCCGGATCGGCGAACTGGGGCGCCAGCCCTATACTGCCCGGAAGTTCTTCATCCACTACAGCGACCGGATCCTCTTCGGCTCTGACATGGGTCCCTATCCCGAAGCCTACCAGGTCATCTACCGTTTTCTCGAAACCGATGACGAATACTTTAACTACAACGCGGCCCCCATCCCGATGCAGGGCCGCTGGTACGTGCATGGCCTGTATCCTGCCTGAGGATGTTCTTAAAAAAGTGTATTGCCTCAATGCTGAACGTATCTTTCTGAACCACGGATAAAACCAAATGGAAAATGGGCATTTCACCCGGCAGGAAATTCTCTCTCAACCAGAAGCCTGGACTGCGGCTCTCAAAGTATTGGAGCAATCCCGCCGCGACATTATTGACTTAAAGGGCAGCCATCGCTTCGAGAACATCCTCTTCACCGGCTGCGGTTCCACTTACTACCTGTCCCTGGCAGCGGCAGCCCTAACCCAGGAAATGACCGGGCTTGCCTGTCGGGCATTCCCGGCCTCCGAACTATGGCTTTACCCGGGGAGTTCATTTACTGAGGGGAAGACCCTGCTGGTTGCCGTCAGCCGTTCGGGAGAGACAACCGAAACCCTGCGCGCCTGCCAGTCCTTCCTGGACGGGAAGCGCGGTACGCTCCTGACTCTTTCGTGTTACGACAGCATGCCGCTGGCGAAAATGGGTGAGCTTAACCTCGTCCTGCCTTCCGGGCAGGAGCAGTCGGTGGCCCAAACGCGGGCGTTCTCCAGCCTGTATCTTGGTACGGTGGCACTGGCTTGTTTGTGGGCCGGTCGCGAAGACCTGTTCGACAGCCTGTCGAAAATCCCGGAGGTCGGAAGCCGGGTTCTGAAAATGTACTTTACCCTCGCCACCGAGTTGGGGCGCGACGCCGGTCTCGACCGTTTCTTCTGGTTGGGATCCGGCCCGCGTCAGGGGCTGGCGTGTGAATTAAGCCTGAAGATGAAAGAGATGAGTCTCAGCCACAGCGAACCGTTCCACTTTATGGAGTTCCGCCATGGACCGAAGAGCATGGTCACCTCGTCTGCGCTGACTATTGGGCTGTGCTCCACGCTCAATGGACAGCAAGAAGTCCAGCGTGTTGGACGACGTCAAGGCCCTGGGAGGCCGGGTCCTGGCGATCTCGGAAACGGGCTGGGAGTCGTCTTCCCGTGCTGCAAAACAAGAGGTCCGTTTTGGATCGGGCCTCGATGAGGCTGTTCGGAATGTGCTCTACCTGCCGGTCGGTCAGTTAATTGCGTTTGAGCGTTCCCTTTCCAAAGGGTTAAATCCGGATCGTCCCACGAATCTGGATTCCGTAGTCAAACTATTGTAAGGAGGAGAACATGAAAAAAATTCTGTTTTCTTTGGCAATGGTTGCGATCCTGCTGCTGAGTGCCTGCGGCGGGAAAACCACCGGGAACAATGGGACCAATAACAGCCCTGTCCAGATCACCTACATGGAATGGGGTGACCCAGCCGAGCTGGATGTCTGGAAGGCGATCGTCTCCGACTTCGAAGCGGCCAATCCGAACATCAAGGTCAATGTCGAGGTATCCGACTGGGACTCATATTGGACCAAGCTCAAGACCCTGCTGGCTGCCAACACTCCGCCGGATGTCTTTGCCATGGATGCACCGCTCTACCTGGATTATCAATCGCGCGGTGTGCTGCTCAACCTTCAGCCCTACATCGACAGCAATCCGGGCATGCTGGACGGGCTGTTCCCGAACACTCTGACAGCCTATCAGACCCCCGACGGCTATTTCGGGCTGCCGCGTGATTTCCAGACCATCGTCGTCTTCTATAACAAGGACATGTTCGACAAGGCTGGCGTTGCTTACCCCAAGCCCGACCTGGACCTATGACGACCTGCGTGCGACTGCCAAAGCCCTGACCAAGGATACCAATGGCGACGGCAAGATCGACCAGTTCGGCTATGAGATCGATCCTTGGGATTTCGAACCAGGGATGAGCGAGATCATCTGGGCCTATGGTGGCGACCTGATCAACGCCGACCATACCAAGACCCTGATCGGTGAACCAAATGCCGCGCACGGCCTTCCAGTTCCTGCACGACATGATGTTCATCGATCATTCCATCCCGGATCCCAACACTTCACAGGAGTATGGCGGCGACCTGTTCCTTTCCGGGAATGCCGCCATGATGGCCATGGGTCACTGGGCTGTGCCAAGTTATTCCGAAGCCAGCTTCAAGTGGGATGTCGTCCAGATGCCAAGCCGGTCCTGCTGGGCAGGCTACCAGCGTCAACAGCGCCGGGTTCGTGGTCGGCAAGGATAGCAAGAACCCGGATGCAGCCTTTGCCTTCATCAAGTTCGTGCTCAGCACGGCTGGCCAGACCCGCCTGGCAGAAATGGGTTTTGCCTGCCCGGTATTAAAGTCCGTTGCGGAGAGTGATGCCTTCCTGAAGCAGAGCACCCCCATCAACCAGCAGATGTTCATCGACTCGCTGGCCTTCGCCCACATGAAGCCGGTCTTCAAGGGTTATGATGAATGGTCTTCCACCATCGGTGACGGCCTTACCCCCATGTGGAACGGCGAGGCCGAGCTGAACCCGACCCTGGATGAGATCGTCATCCAGGCGGATGAGGTCCTGGCCAAACAATAAGTAGTCCGACTTTCTGCCTCCCCTCATCCCCTGCCGAGCGGATGAGGGGAGCAACGAGGAGACGAATATGGAATATGGGTTGAAACCGCTCGGCCGGGAAAAGTTCTGGTTTTGGATCATGCTGATCCCCACGCTGATCGGGCTGACTTTCGGCGCGCTTGGTTCCATCCTGGCCACGCTCGGCTTGAGCTTCACCAACTGGGACCTGTTGACACCGCCCACCTGGGCCGGGCTAAGCAATTACCTTGCCCTATTCGACAACCCAGCTTACTTCAAGGCGCTGACAAACACCTTCAAGTTCAGCGCCATGTACGTTCCGGGCGTGGTCATTGTTTCGCTGTTCGTGGCGGTCCTGATGAACCGCAAGATCCACGGAGTTTCCATCTTCCGAACCATCTATTTTCTCCCGGCGGTTACCTCGGCGGTCGCCACCGCCCTGGTCTGGAATATGATCTACGGCAGGGACACCGGCATCTTGAATTTCATCCTGAACCTGCTTGGCCAGCCATCCGTCTGCTGGCTGTGCACGAAAAACGCCCTGATGTCGGTGGTGGTCGTCAATATCTGGGGGGCGATCGGCGAAGGCATGATCATCTTCCTGGCTGGGCTGACCGCCATTCCACGCGAATATTATGAAGCTGCCACCATTGACGGTGCCGGTTCGTTTGACCAGTTTTTTTCCATCACCCTGCCGCTGGTCACACCCAGCATCTTCTTCCAGACGCTCATCTCCACCATCAATGCCTTCCAGGCCTACGATTATATTTACATGATGACCCGCCAGGGCGGGGGCGATAGCTCCGTCCCGGTGGTCGTCTTTTCCATTTACCGCAATGCCTGGAACTTCTTTAACTATGGAGGCGCCAGCGCCCAGGCCATCGAGCTGGCTGTATTGGTCATCCTCCTGATGGGCTTTTACTTCTGGCTCGAAAGACGCTACGTGGTATATGAATAGGAGCATGGCATGACAAAAACGACCCAGAAGCTGCTCCTTGACCTGGTCACCTACGCCTTCCTGATCGCCGGGGCAGTGATGATGCTTGGGCCCTTCCTGTGGATGGTGGCCACCTCCTTCAAACTTCCCGCCGACCAGTTCACCCACACCCTCATCCCCAACCCGGCCACGCTCGACAATTTCCGCAAATTGTTCTCGTTCGACCTGAATTTCCCCCGGCTGTTCCTGAACAGCACCATCATTTCGCTCCTGACCGTTATTGGGCAATTGCTCACCTGCGCCATGGCTGCCTTCTGCTTTGCCGTGGTGAAATTCCGCGGCCGCAATTTGCTCTTCACCCTCCTGCTCATCACCTTGATGATCCCCGAGCAGGTCACTCTGATCCCCAACTTCATCATTTTCAAATGGCTGCACCTGGTGGGAACCAGCGTACCGCTCTGGCTGCCGGCCTTCTGGGGCGGGGCATTTGGGACCTTTTTGCTGCGCCAGTATTTCCTGACCATCCCGCGCGAGCTGGTGGATGCCGCCCGCGTGGATGGCGCTTCGCTCTGGCAGATCTTCTGGCAGCATCTACCTGCCGCTCGGGAAACCAGCCCTGGCTGCCCTGGCCATCTTTACCTTCCAGGGCGCCTGGAATGACCTGCTGCATCCGCTGGTGTACATGCCGAACGTGCCCAACACCACCCTGACCGTCGGGCTGGCCTTCTTCCAGACACAACTGACCCTGGGCGGGCGCTTCACCGTCCTGATGGCCGGCGCATTGATCAGCATCCTGCCGCTCATCATCGTATTCTTCTTCGCCCAGAAACAATTCATCGAGGGCATCTCCCTGAGCGGTTTGAAACGCTAGGCATAAACCAGGGCTTTACTGAATCAATGGAGCGCGGACCGGACTGCACCTGCGGTTTGCGCTTCGAAACACACCCTCATTCTAGGAGTATTCATGACTAAGATCACTTTCATCGGCGCCGGCAGCCTGGGTTTTACCGCGAGCTCGTGCGCGATATCCTGACCTTCCCGCTGCTTGGAAGATGCGCACATTGCCTTGATGGACATCGATGCGGAACGGCTGGACTTTGCGCACAAAACCGTGTCTAAAACTGATCGAGGCCGGCAAACACCCGGCTAAAGTGACCGCCACGCTCGACCGGGCCGAAGCCCTCAAGGGTGCAGACGTGGTGCTGACCACCATCCTGGCAGGCAGCACCGAGGTCTGGCGGCACGATATCGAAATTCCCAAGAAATACGGCGTCGATATCAATGTCGGCGACACGCGCGGACCTTCAGGCATTTTCCGCTTCCTGCGCACCCTGCCGCCCATGCTGGACATCGTCCGCGACATGGAGAAATACTGCCCGAATGCCGTCCTGCTCAATTACACCAACCCGATGGCCATGTTGTGCGGCGCTCTTCAGCGCCAGACCCACATCCCGGTCACCGGCCTGTGCCACTCGGTGCAGGGCACGGCCATGATGCTGGCTGTCTGGATCGGTGCGCTGTATCCCGAGGTCAACTACTTATGTGCAGGGATCAACCACCAGGCCTGGTATCTTAAATATGAAGTAAGCGGTCAGGATGCTTACCCGCAAATCCATAAAGCCATCACCGAAAATTCTGATATTTACAACGAAGAACAGGTCCGCAATGAAATGTACCTGGCTCTCGGCTACTATGTTACCGAGTCCAGCGGGCATAACTCGGAGTACAACTGGTGGTTTCGCAAGCGTCCCGACCTGATCGAAAAATACTGCACCCACGGCACCGGCTGGAACCCTGGCGAGTATGCCTACATCCTGAAGGAATACCAGAACACCGAGGCCACCTGGAAAAACGGCGTGCGGGTTGAACTTGCCAGGGAAGTTACCCGGGGCGACCTGGCAGCGCGGCCTCGAATATGCTGCTTACATCATCAATGCCCTCAAAGGCGGCGACCCGTTCAAGTTCAACGGCAACGTACCCAACACCAGGATCATCACCAACCTGCCGGAAGGTGCCTGTGTGGAAGTACCGGTTTTCGTGGACAAGGCCGGGTTCCACCCGCTCCACGTGGGTGCCCTGCCGCCTGAGTGCGCCCTTGCTGACCCGGCTTTCGAGCGGCATTGAAGAAATGGCCATCACCGCCGCCGTCACTGGCGACCCGCTAATGGTCTACCGCGCCATCTGCCATGATCCGCTGACCGCCTCGGTGCTTTCTTTGGCTGAAATCAAGCAGATGATCAACGAAATGTTCACACAGCATAAGGAATACCTGCCGCAGTTCAAGTATCATTATGTCTGATAAGTCACCAGGCCTGATAAGAAGACTTGTCGGACTTTATTACAGTGAGGTAAGAGTCTTTTTCTTTCTCGTCTGCTTGTTTTCCGCACTTGCATCCTGCACCCCGAACCTGGACCCCGATCCCATGACCCCTATTCCCTCTTCCCCTCCACCCGCGGCAGACTGGTGGCACCCAGCTCCCGGCCTGACCTGGCAATGGCAGCTCGACGAAGAAGTGGATACATCCGTCGAGGCACAAGTGTACGATATTGACCTGTACGTGGATCAGTCGGTTATTGATAGCCTGCATGCCCGCGGGGTCAAGGTCATTTGCTACGTCTCGGTTGGTTCGCAGGAAAATTGGCGCCCCGATGCGGACCAGTTCCCGGCGGAAGTGCTTGGCAAGGATTACGACGGCTGGCCGGGCGAGAAGTGGCTGGATATCCGCCGAATCGACCTGCTTGCCCCCATCATGCGCGCCCGTCTCGACTTGTGCGCCGCCAAAGGCTTCGATGGCGTCGAACCCGACAATATCGAGATCCACGACAACGATACCGGCTTTCCGCTCACCTTCGCAGACCAGCTGGCTTATGCCCACTTTTTAGCGGATGAAGCTCATGGGCGCGGTCTTGCCATCGGTCTCAAGAACGCACCTGACATGGTGACGAATTCGCTCTCTTTCTTTGACTTCGCCATCACCGAGGATGCCTTCCATTTTCAATGGATCGACAAAATGTTGCCCTTCATCGAAACCGGGAAGCCTCTATTTGCAGCTGAATATACCGACATGGACGTTGATTTCGGCGCTGCCTGTGAATGGGGCAGGGAGCATCAGGTCAACTTTATCCTCAAGAGGCGGATTCTTACTGCTTTCCGGGTAACCTGCCCGTAAGAAATAGGCTTAATGGCACATGAAAACATGAATCTTTCCATCGGTAAACTGCGCGGCTTACAGCAATGTTCTTCACCGCGCGGGACTTTCACCTGCCTGGCCCTTGACCACCGCCAGAACCTGCGCAAGGCCAACCCGGCTTTTATTAATGACGCCGATCTCATGCGCTTCAAACTGGATGTAACCGCAGCACTGGCAGACTTGTCCACTGCCGTATTGCTGGACCCGGAAGTGTCGGCAGCCCAGGCCATCGCGACGGGGGCACTACCGGGTAAATCAGCCTTCGTGGTGGCAGTCGAATCAACCGGGTACAGCGGCATTGCCACTGCCCGCCAGAGCCAGATCCTGCCCGGATGGACAGTGGAAAAAGCCAAACGGATGGGTGCCAGCATGATCAAGCTGCTGGTCTACTACCATCCAGACTCTCCCACGGCTCATGGCATCGAAGCATTTGTCCGCCATGTGACGGATGAGTGCACTCGCTATGACCTGGGGTTCATGCTCGAGCCGCTGTCTTACCCACTTGATACCTCCAAAAAACTTTCCTCCACTGAAAAGCGGTACGTGGTTACCGAAACTGCCCGCCGCCTGGTCGGTCCCGGCATCGACGTCCTTAAGGCCGAGTTCCCCCTCGATCCTGCCGAAGAACCCGACGAAAGCGCATGGGTCGAAGCGTGCGCCGAGGTTTCCAGTACCAGCCCCGCTCCCTGGATCGTACTCTCAGCAGCAGTGAGTTTCGAACTGTATCTCCGCCAGGTGGAGGTTGCCTGCCGCGCCGGGGCTTCCGGGGCGGCGGCAGGGCGCGCGATCTGGCAGGAAGCGATCCGCCTGGACGGGCAGCCCCGGCTCGAATTCCTGCGCACCACCGGGCGTGAACGGCTCTCCCGTCTCAATGCGCTGTGCTCGGATCTTGGCAGACCCATCCGCGAATTCTATACTGCCGAGGCACCCTTCGATTGGTATAAAGATTATTGATATGAAGGGATAGGCAGCAACCAATCCTTATAGATTGCAGGGCAAAATTATGGATAAAACTTTTGACATCCTGGTGGCAGGCGAGATCAACCCGGACCTGATCCTGAGCGGGGACGTTGTTCCCTCATTTGGGCAGGTTGAGAAACTGGTGGATTCCGCCTCCCTGGCAATCGGTTCATCCTCCGCCATTTTTGCCTGTGGAGCGGCCCGGCTGGGATTGAAGATGGCTTTCGTGGGCGTGTGCGGTAATGACGTGTTTGGCAGGTTCATGCTGGAAGAGATGCAGGGACTGGGCGTGAATGTTTCAAACGTGATCGTTCTGCCTGGCAAGGCGACCGGCTTGAGTGTCATTCTTAACCAATCTTCCGCGCACGGGGCTGGAACCACCCCTTCGAACGAGCGTGCCATCCTGACCCATGCCGGTTTGATCTCTTCCCTGAAAATAGAAGATTTGCCCGACGATCTCCTGCGCCAGTCACGGCACCTGCACGTGGGCAGTTATTTTCTCCAGAATGCACTCCAACCCGGCTTGCCAGGTCTCTTTGCCCGCGCCCACTCCCTGGGGCTGACGACTTCGCTCGATCCCAACTGGGACCCGTCCGGGAAATGGCAGCTTTTCGATGATCTTCTGCGGGAAGTGGACGTTTTCCTGCCAAATGAAAATGAAGCCCTGGCTTTGACCGGCGCCGTTTCTGTTGACGATGCAATCAATGACCTTCGCAAGAAATGCGGCACCGTCGCTGTGAAACTTGGCACCCGGGGAGCCCAGGCCTGCCGGGGTGAAGAAACTGCGCATGTCCCCGCCCTCAAACTCCAGGTCGTGGATACCATCGGAGCGGGGGACAGCTTCGACGCTGGGTTCCTGTACGGGTATCTCAAGGGCTGGAGCCTGGAAAAGACCTTATCCCTGGCAGCAGCCAGCGGGTCCCTCTCGACCCGTTCCTCCGGGGGGACATCTGCCCAACCGACAATTGAAGAAGCCATGCGTTATGTCTGATCCACTGCATGAAATCGTCCTTGCACAGAAGCGGGGGGAAGCGCGCGGCATTACTTCGATCTGTTCCGCCCACCCCTGGGTGTTGAAGACAGCCTTGCGCGGGCAGGCGCCAGTTCTGGTTGAAGCCACCTGCAACCAGGTCAACCAATTTGGGGGGTACACCGGCATGACCCCCGCGGACTTTATTCATTTTGTGCGAGGGATCGCGGCCGAAAATAGCCTGCCTGCGGACCGGCTCATCCTGGGCGGAGACCATCTCGGACCATCGCCCTGGCAGGACCAGCCCATGGACCGTGCCATGTCGCAGGCTGATGAGATGGTGCGCGCTTACGTCCTGGCTGGGTTTACAAAAATCCATCTGGACGCGAGCATGAAACTCGCAGATGACGACCCCGGGCGCCCGTTGGACCCTGGACTTGCTGCCCGCCGTACTGCAGCCCTGGCAAAGGCGGCGGAGGAAACTTTCCCAAAAGCCCCGGATAGACAGCAGGAGTTAAAGTATGTCATCGGCAGCGAAGTCCCCATCCCGGGAGGCGCCACGCAGCATAAAGACCGTATCGTAGTGACCAGCGTGGAGGATGCCAGGCGAACACTCGAGGTCATGAAGGCAGCATTCTTGGAGGCCAAACTGGAACCGGCGTGGGAGCGAGTCATCGCCTGCGTGGTCCAGCCGGGGGTCGAGTTTGGCGACAATTTCATCTTCGATTACGACCCCGAAGCAGCCCGCGACCTGGCGCATTATTCTGAAATGACCCCTTTCATCTATGAAGTCCATTCAACCGATTACCAGGCGCGCGAAAACCTGCGGAATCTCGTCCACGACCATTTTGCCATCCTTAAAGTTGGTCCAGCGTTGACGTTTGCATTTCGTCAGGCGGTCTTCGCCCTGGCGATGATGGAAAGCGAACTGCTGCCCCCGGACAAGCGCTCCCGCCTGGTCGAAACCCTGGAGGCTGCCATGCAGCGGGAACCGGTCTATTGGGAAAAATATTATCATGGCAATGAAGGTGAGCTGGCATTTGCCCGCAAATACAGCCTGAGCGATCGGGTGCGCTATTACTGGCATGACCAGGATGTGCAAGAGGCGTTAATCAAATTAATGGCGAACCTGGATAAAGTTTCCCTGCCATTAGAGCTGATCAACCAATTCATGCCGGAGGTTTACCCGGGAATCAGAAGTGGAGCAATGGCAAACTCTGCGATTGGAATGGTGGTTCAGCGCATCCGGTCAGTGCTGGATGATTATTCATACGCCTGCGGGGAGGACATAAACTGGCTGCAATAATATCCCCCCACCTGAAAATGGGTTAAACCAGTATCGCCCCCGCGGCCTCGGGATCGAAACCCTCGGGCCATTTTGTATATTTGTAATAGCTGGCACGCTCCAGCCGGGTTCCATCCAGGTTTGCCCCGGTCAGGATGGTCTTGTGCAGGTTGGCCTCCACCAGCGAGGCGAAGTGCAGGTTTGCCCCCTTCATCACAGCAAAACTCAGGTCGGCACCGGTTAGATCCGCACCCGTCAGGTCCGCGGAGACCAACCGGGCTCCCGGCAGGATGGCACCTGACAGGTCAGCCCCGATCAAAATCGCCTGCGAAAGGTCCGCCCCGCTCAGGTCAGTGCCGCGCAGGTTGGCCCGCGTCATGTTTGCAGCCTGCAGGTCGGCACCGCTCAAAGTGGCACCCGCCAGGTCCGCCTCAACCAGGCTGGCACTGCGCAGGATCGCCCCCACCAGGTCCGTCCCGCATAGATTGGCACCTTTCAGGTCGCTTTTTTCCAGGCTGGCTCCTCCCAGGTTCAGACCCCCCAGGTTGATCGGAGCTGGCTGCGCCAGGAGGATTTGTAGTTCTTCAGCGGTGACCTTCATATCGGGCTGTCTCCCATATCTTTGGCAAGGTTTCTTCGAAACGTGTTTGGACCGAAAACGGATGGCATGATTATAGCAATAATCGCGTGGCGGCGGGCGCTCCGTCACTGCGAATTGCGAATGCTATAATTATTCCAATATTTAGAGACGAGGCGGCGGCAAATGAATTTCGCGTTGTGGATCGTGCAGGCAATCCTGGCGATCAAGCTGGTATCGGTCGCGTTCACGCATGCGTTCCAGCGGTCACTCCCGACCATGCAGGCAGCCATTGAAAAGCTGGGGAACGGCGCTCGAACGATCCTCACCCTGGTGTCGGTTGCCACCTTGATTGGAGCGCTTGGACTGATCCTCCCGGGTGTTTTGAGACTATACCCGCAAATCACCCCGGTCACCGCGGGCGTCCTGTGTCTTCTGCTGTTGGTTTCCCTTTTCTTCCACGTGCGCAGCCGGGAAAAACCGAAGGTTTTCGTGAGCGTTGTCCTTTTTGCCCTGGCCGCCTTCGTGGCGTGGGGCCGCTGGACGATCATCCCATAATCTTATCAAAATAAAAAAAATGAATAATATCCTCAACCCTTCCAACGAACCCACGCTCCGCCAGGCAGTCGCACAGGATACTGATGCTGTTGCAGGCTGCGTCAAAACTGCGTTCTCGATCTACGTTGAGCTGATCGGCAGACCGCCTGCCCCGATGCTGCTGGATTTCCCTGCGGTTATCGCTGCCGGTTGGGCCTGGGTGGCGGAGCTGGATGGCAGGGTGGTCGGCGCCCTCATCCAATATGAGACCGGGGAAGGCTTCTACATCGATACGGTGGCGGTGCTGCCTGCATTTCAAGGCAGGAAGGTCGGGCGGGCACTGCTGGTCTTTGCTGAAGGTGAGGCGCGCCGGCGCGGCTTTCATTCAATATACCTGTGCACCAACGTTAAAATGACCGCCAACCAGGTGCTTTATCCAAAGATCGGGTATGTGAAATACGAACGGAAGCAGGACCAGGGCTACGACCGTATCTACTACCGCAAGCAGCTTTAGCCAGCGGACATTTTACGATGGGCAAGACAGCCATCCGCAAGACCGCAATCACAAGGAGAAGTCTCGTGAATTCAAACCAAAATGAAAACACATTGCAGCAGTCCGGCTTGATCGCCAGCCAAAATGGTTTTGCATACCGCGACCTCAATAAGAACGGCAGGCTGGATGTTTACGAGGACCCCCGCCAGCCGTTGGAAGCCCGCGTGGAAGATCTGTTGGGGCAAATGACGCTCGAAGAAAAGGCAGGGCTGCTCTTCATCAACGGGACGACCGTCAACGAGGATGGCTCCATCGAGGAACAACCCGGCGGACCCGGGTATGCACGCGCTGCGGTGAACCAGATCAGGGACCAGAAAATGAGCCATTTCAACTTCTGGCAGATCCCCGCCGCGCAAACCGTGGCAGCCTGGCACAACCGCCTGCAGCGTTTCGCCGAACGGACCCGGCTGGGCATCCCGGTCACCATCGCTTCGGACCCGCGCAACCATTTCAGGAACAGCATCTATTCGGTTAGCGCCAGCGATTTTTCGCTGTGGTGCGAGACGCCGGGTTTTGCGGCGATCGGTGACCCCGGCCTGGTGCGGAAGTTTGCCGATATCGTCCGGCGCGAATACCTGGCGGTGGGCATCCGTGTGGCGCTCCATCCGCAGATCGACCTGGCGACCGAACCACGCTGGCCGCGCATCAGCGGCACTTTTGGGGAAAACGCCCTCCTGACCGCCCGCCTGGCAAAAGCCTACATCGAGGGTTTTCAGGGGGAGAGCTTGGGCGCGCACAGCGTGGCCTGCATGACCAAGCATTTCCCCGGCGGGGGCCCGCAAAATGAAGGACTGGACCCGCACTTCGAATTCCAGAAGGGCCAGGTTTACCCGGGCGGGAATTTCGATTATCATCTCATCCCGTTCGAGGCCGCATTCGAGGCGCACACCGCGGCCATCATGCCCTATTACGGCGTGCCCATCGACCAGACCGGCGAGAACGTTGCCATGAGCTTCAATAAGGCGATCATCACCGGGCTGTTGCGTGAAAGATATAAATACGACGGCGTGGTCTGCACCGACTGGGGCTTGATCAGAGACATACAAATGCCCGAAACCGTCTGGCACGCCAAGGCCTGGGGTGTCGAGCACCTGTCCGAGGCAGAAAGGGTGCTGAAGGTCATCGAGGCGGGCGTGGATCAGTTCGGCGGGGAAAGTTGCCCGGAACTGGTCGTCGCACTGGTAAAAACTGGGCGGGTGAGCGCAGCGCGGCTGGACCAGTCCGTGCGGCGCTTGCTGCGGCTTAAGTTCCTGCTCGGGCTGTTTGACGATCCATTTGTAGACGAAGCCCGGGTACCGCAGGTGCTGGGCGATCCGGTCTCCATGGCAGCCGGGGCAGCTTCGCAAAAACGGTCCATGACCCTGCTCAAGAATGAGGCAGGCCTGCTGCCTCTGCAGGGCAAGCCTAGGATATTCGTCAAGAACATGGACGCAGCCGCGGCTGCCCGCTATGCCCGGGTGGTCGACCGTCCCGAAGATGCGGATGTCGCCATTTTGCGTCTGGAGACTCCCTGGGTGCCTGTGGAGACGAAAAACCCGTTTGCGCGCAGCTTCCATCACGGCGACCTGGATTTCAAAGGGGAAGAGAAGGCCGAAATTCTGTCACTGCTGAGCACCGTCCCCACGATCGTGGTGATCTACCTGGACCGCCCGGCGGTCATCCCCGAAATAGCTGGCGAGGCGAAAGCCCTGCTGGGTGAGTATGGCTCCAGCGACAAAGCCGTGTTGGATGTGTTGTTTGGCAAAGCCCGTCCGGAAGGGAGGCTGCCGTTCGAACTGCCATCCTCCATGGAAGCGGTGAGGAACCAAAAAGCGGATGTTCCTTATGATTCAGAAAACCCGCTGTATCCTTTTGGTTTTGGGTTATCCTATTGAGGCTGTAAAACATGTTCATGTTATGGGTCAATACTAACATGTTGAACGAACTGTTTATTGGTAACAGTGCGATCATTAATTGTAGGTAAAACATTTTTACGAAATGGACAAAAGCCGGGTACTTTTCATTCACTTTGACCTGTTGCAAATCCAGGGACAGAATCCACCCTGACCATGTAGCCAAATTGCCAACCATGCGAAAGGAAAATAAATGTCTACCGAAATCCCCCCGCTTCCCAAGCCTCGTCCTGACGTTTTTACACCAATTTATCGCGTAGCTGCATTGCTCCTGCTTGCAGGCATTGGCGTAATCCTGTTTTTTGGCTTGTTTCAGAAATCCTCTTTAACTCCCGACTGCCAGGACGCCATCGCAAAATCCAAATTGGTCATTAATTCCCAGACGGATATCATCCAGCAATTGCAGCACAAGTATATAGATTCAGTCTACAATGATTCCACGGTGACAACCGTCAACCAGCAAATCTTCCGCGCCAATGAATACGAATTTGATGCCCTGCAAATCATTGCCCTCCAAAATGCTGCCTTACTTGAAATCTCAACCACCTGTCATTAAGTTGAACTGTAGGTTGCCAGGGTTATCGTGGGGGCTGGGACAGAAATATTTACGTATTGGACAAAAGCCGGGTACTTTTCAATCCATTTTCGACAGCCTTAACCCGGGGGTGGGAAATACACGACTTTGTCCATCTGCGATCTACCGGGAGCAATTTGCCTGCTAATAGGAGTTGACATGACACAACCTCAACCTTTAGGCTTTCTCGCCACCCCGTCATCCGGCAATGGTCCCGGTGTACTGGTCCTGCACGCCTGGTGGGGGCTGAATGACACGATCAAGGCTTTCTGCACGCGGCTGGCCGAATCCGGTTTCACCGCCTTCGCCCCTGACCTCTATCACGGCAAGGTGGCGGATACCATCCCCGGTGCGGAAACCCTCAGGGACGCTCTTGACGCAACCCACCTGCAAGCAAAGGCAGAGATCGCAGCTGCAGCCCTGTTCCTCGACAAACGCGCTGGGCAAACCGGGCGGGGCCTGGCTGTGATCGGCTTTTCGATGGGGGTTTATTATGCGCTTGATCTGGCAGCCGCTGATCCTGAACACTTGCGTTCCGTCGTCATTTTTTACGGGACGGGAGGCGGCGATTACAGCCGTTCGAAAGCAGATTACCTGGGGCACTTTGCGGAAAATGACCAATTCGAGCCCAAGTCCGGAGTCGATGCCTTGGAGGCAGACCTGCAGCGTGCCGGCCGCCCGGTGACTTTCCATCGTTATCCGGGCACGGGGCACTGGTTCTTCGAACCTGACCGCCCGGAGGCATACAACCCGGTGGCAGCCAGCCTGGCGTGGGATCGCACCCTGGCCTTCCTGGGACGTCCTTCCAGCCAGTAAGTCAAACTACTGCGCTCCCGCGGCGTTGAATAATGCCGGCAGGCTGCCCGCCCAGCTGCGGATGGCAGCCCAGTTGCGCTTGTCCCCGGCTTTTGCCTGGAGGATGAGCACCACAAAGATCATCGCCCACCACTGCAGGTTCGAGAAATTAAGCCGCCCGGCGAAGACGCCTACCGAAACCGGCCTCACCTGGCAGGCAGCCAGGATCGGTCGCAGGTAGTTGGAAACACGCGCATAGCGCTCCTTGAAGTCCAGGCGGCCAGGATTCTTTGGGGGTTTGGGCAGGGTTTCATCCACCACGACAGGCACGCCGCCCACGGTCGTTTCCCCGGCAGCCGTGAGACTCATGCAGGTGACGAATACGGCCAGCGGCTGTTTTGCCAGGGCTGCCTTGTTTTTGCGCAGGAAGCGCAGGGCGGAGCGGTGCCAGCCCAGGATCATGGGTGCGCCCAGGACAACTGCCGAATAGGAGCCAAGCTCCCTTACCTCACTGAGCGGGAGAAGTTCCACCTCCGTCCCGGATTTTTGGATCTCCTCCATCACCGCTTTGGCGACCTCTGCGGTGCTGCCGGAATTGGTGACATAGGTGACAAGAATTTTTTTCATGAGATTTCCTTATAATAGATTTTATTGATCCCTTGCGTGCTTGCAGCGCAAAGTGCACGAGCCCCTGGCTCCTACTATTTTAATATCAAATTTTTCCGCTGCTGCTCCCAAACACTGACTAGCTTTTTTGAAATAATTCGCCACCGACTCCAATTCCCTTTCGGAGTAGCCCGCATTTAATTTTTCGATGCAGGTGTACCCGTGGGAGCGCGCTGAATCTCCATGGAACCGTCGGGAGGTGGCACGTCCTTGAATCTCACCAACCTCTTCGCAAACACGAAGCCGGGGAGCCTGAAATTGCATTTCTCCGCCCCGAATATCGAAGCAGCGGAAAAAGAATTGAAAGCCAAAGGAGTCAAGCTGGCGCATGAGATCACGCCCGCCGGTTGGGATACCTCGTTCGACTTTACCGACCCTGAAGGCAACCAGTGGTTCGTGGTGCAGTCGAAGTAGGTTATTCGAAATAACAAAATTAGGTTTAATCAGGCCTGCAGATGCCCCTTCGAAAGGATATCACCCGTGTAGAATCCACCCCGGGTGCGCTGCCGCTGGTCCCCGGGGTGCAGTGAAAGAACTATCACAATATGACTGGACATCGGGGTCAGCGATAGTGCCGGGCGATCTCGGAGGCATATTTCCTTCCGACGGTTTCCCGGTTGGCTTCCAACCAGTCCGAAAGCCTGAGTGTGCCCCGCGGCGGGTCAGATGAAACCAACAGTCCGGCCATCAATCCCTGTACTTCATCCCGGGTGATCAATACATCCCCGATGAACAGGCTGAGAAACCGGGCAGCCTGCAAGGCTAGTTCGGCGGGAAAGTGCACGATCGGACGAGGGCAGCCCAGTTTCTGTCCGATCATGCGCACCAGGTCGTCAAAGGAATAAATATCCGGGCCGGTGACGTCGAGGACGGCATTCTCCCGGCTGTAGACCGATTGGCAGGCGATCTCCGCCAGGTCGTCCACGAAGACCGGCTGGAGCTTGTATTGCCCATCTCCGATCTGGGCAAAAAAAGGGAAGTGCCGCAGGATCCAGGCAATGTTGTTGATCAGGATATCCTCCTGGCCGAATATCAGGGTGGGGCGCAGGATGCAGTAGCTCATCCCCGAATCTACAATGATCTTCTCCATGGCGGCTTTACCGTTGAAATATGGCAGACGCGACCCGGGCGAGGGGTTGGTGATGCTGATATGGATGATGCGCCGCACACCGGCAGATTTGGCGGCACGCACCAACCGGCGCGTATTTTCCACCGCGCCCGGCTGGGTAACTGCCCCTCGGTCGAAACGCACCCAATAAGTGTTGACCAGCACCTCCGCTCCAGCCATGGTATCGACCAGGCTGGTCTCATGATCGAAATCCAGCGGAAATGCCTGGACCCTGCTTTCGAACGGGTCCGGGCGGTGCGGATGATTTGTCAGGGTGAGCACCTGCTCGCCCCTGTCCAGTAAATGCCGGGTTATGTATTTACCCGTGTAAGAAAATGCTCCGGTAACGATAATTTTCATTTCAATATCCTTTCCTTGAGAAATAGGTACTTGAACCAGGCCGGTGACTTACGTCCCGGTTAAAAGGAAGACAACCTTGTGCTTCAGCTTACTTTAATATTTTCAAAACAGTCTGGACAGTTTTCAACCCCAGGCTGTCCAAACGGGTTACGGCATTGACCAGGGAATCGAGTGCGTCGAAAAAGTCCTTCATGGCGCGCAGCCTCTTTAGAAGAAAAGCACGCTGCGGGTCGGACCGGTCACCCGACTCCAGTTTTTCCAGCGTGACTCGCACCGTCGCCACGGCCCGGTCGAAGTCGCTGTTGCGCCGCTCTAGTAGGATGGCTCGTACTGCCCGGTAGAAATCCGTCTCGGCAACATAGTAATCCTTGCGATCACCCAGTTGGGCGGCGGGGTGGATCAAGCCCAGGCGGGTCAGCCCTCGCACGTTCGTGCTGATGGCACCCTTGGTCAACCCGGTTTGTGAGACCAGTTCGTCCAACGAGAGCGGTCCGGGGGAGAGGTATAAAACCGCGAAAATGGCACCCATGCCCTTGGGGAAGCCCCAAAACCCGCTGATATTGCTCAAGCCTGAAATGAAATCCTGTCTGAGTCCAGCCATGTCTTCGGTCATATTGATATCTCTCATTCAGTACGTTTAGTTTGTACTATATAAAGTATATTACAAATTGATCAAAATATCAAGATGCAAAATCCCCGCAGTTTGGAGCTGACTGAGACGTGGGTTGTTCAAAGCATTTGCATTACCGGTTGATCGCAAGGGTGTGGGGATAAATTTTGACCAGCCGCCAGGGTGTTAAGCGAGTCGTTTTGTTGTTTGCCCCCTGAACACGTCCCGCAATAGCAGGGCGCCGCCAACTGCCAGCGCCACCAGCGCCAGCGCAAAGACGATCAGCGCTCCCAGGACGACCGCGAAGACCCATCCGCTCGGATCCTCCGCACCTGAAGCCAGCCCGGTGGCCACCGCCAGCGCCTGGCTGCCCACCAGCAGGAAAACCGCGCTGCCCAGCGACCAGCCGATGAGGCTGATGCGGGCCTTCGCCCGGAACGCCGCCCAGAACAGCAGCGCTCCTCCTGCCAGGGCCGAAGGAAAGAGCTCGGCGGGCATGAGATAGTCGAACAGAAAAATTCCTCCCCTGATCAGTCTTACCGCTGAGAATACCATCGGTGTCAGGATGGGGATCCAGACCAGCACGGTGCCGGCAGCTGCCAATATCTTTGTGAAAATGCCTTTATTTCCCATTTTTTCTCCTTCCAGCCTGTCCAGGTCCGGCAGCTTGTGTCGCCCCCCATTTATCCGCATGGATATCCATCCTCACTATATAAGGAATTTGGATCGAATGCAAGCCCTGCCGGGTCTGATATTTGCAAATTCAGGCGGCTGGAAAGCCCCCTTTTTTTATTCTCAAAATGCAGAGGTCATGCCAGGACCAGGGAAGACGGATCCACCTAGTGGGGCGGAGCACATGAAGTCAGGGCGTTCCTAGTCTGGTCCTTTCGAATAAACTCCCCAATCTCAGCTATTACCGGCCGCGCCAGGATTCTTATTGACAATATACGCGACCGAGGCGCGCACGATTTCCTTGAGGGTGGTTAGGTCGACATCTGAAAGACGCTTGATGTAGAGACAGCCTTTGCCTTGGGTAGTGTTTGCCCAATCTTGCCAGCAGTTCATTTGAATGTGGAATACCGCCCAACATCAGGTAAAGGGTGATGGCCTGTTTGCGCGGGGAAAACCCGATCTGCATCCAGTCGTACCCCTTCCCGCTGGCGTTGACGGCAAGGTACTGGCCAAAGCCCACGATGGCCGCGCCCCACATACGCGCATGGGCTTGAGTTGCTTCCTGCATGATGCCGGTGATGGTCCAGCAGTCCTGGCGGACTTGCTCATCAGGGATGGCATTAATGAAATCGGCCACCGGTACATCTGTCAGTTTGGTTTTTGGTCCTGCCATAAGATCCTCCTTACCAATATTAGATGCCTATTCTAAACATTTTGCGCTGGTTTGAAAATGGTCTCAGGCAGGCATTCTATCCTCATTGGCCATTCTTGGGACAGCCCTGCAGCCAAACCTGTCTCGGTCCGTTTGGGATTAATTGTGCTTTTCGCGGGGCAATGCTATACTTGGTCGTTCGACACATATCAAAAAGGATGAACCATGTTTAATTTGGAAATCCCCTCCGCCCAGTGGGCGATCCAGGTGCTCACCCTTGACTATCTCATCGACGGCAGCCTGGACGCGGACAGGGACAAAAATTCCTTCAGGCTGCAGGGAAATGATGTCAGCCCGCTGCCCTTGACTGCCGCGAGGTTCCGGGTGGCAGGAGCGCTGTCCGTCTCCCCGCCGCCCGCAATCCCCTGGGTGTTGATCTACGGGGACCAGCTCGTGGCGATCATCCCCAAGGATGATGCCAGCCAGGCAGCCGCCCGCCAGATGAACGCAGTTTTCAAGGTGGCGGTGAAGGCTGAAGTTTATGCAGGTCCATACGTGATCCGCGGCGAGGTGCTCAGCCCGGACGGCTCCCTGAGGGTGTTCGAAGGCTACACCGGTTTCCCGGTTCAGAATGCAGAGATCAAGTGCCTGATCCCCGGGGCGCAGCTTGGCTACCTGAAGGCACCTTACGTGCTGGTGATGAGCCGCCACAAGCAGGCGCTTGTTCCAATTAATTAACAACCAAACCCCTGGAACGCGGCCGCTCTCACGAGCCTAACCGTTGCAGGGGGATTTTTATTGGAGGAAGGGAAATGCCAGACAAAATTCTCGTCACCTACGCCAGCCGGACCGGGTCCACGCTCGGTGTGGCCGAAGCCATCGGTAAAACACTCGCCGAAAGTGGGGTGCAGGTGGACGTGCTGCCCATGCAGGACGTTCACGACCTCAGCCCATACAAGGCGGTGGTGGCGGGCAGCGCCATCCAGAATAGTCAGTGGCTGCCGGAGGCTTTACAATTCTTAAAGGTCAACCGGTCAGCCCTATCCGCAAAACCATTTGCCACTTTCCTGGTATGCATGACCCTGGCGATGAAGAACGCTGATAAATACCGCGGCTTCGTTTCGGATTTCCTTGCCCCGGTACGCCAGGTGGTGAACCCGGTCAGCGAGGGATTCTTTGCGGGCGTGCTCGACATCAAAAAGGTGCCTTCCGCCAGCGACCGCTTCAAGTTTCGGGTGAGCGTGCTTTTCGGGGTATGGAAGGAGGGTGACCACCGCGACTGGAACGCGATCCGAACCTGGGCCGCAGGCCTGCCGCGGCTGCTGATCGCCTGAACTGAATTTAAGACGGGGATATCGTTACGACCACTTTCCCGCGTGGGTGCACGTCTTCGACATAGCGGAAAGCTTCCGCCGTCCCGCTTAACGGGTATATTCCATCGATCACCGGGACGAGCTTTCCGGCTTCCAGCAGCTCCTTTAATATGGTCAAGTCCTCCTGGTTGATCTTCGCGACCCCCATGAAACCCAGCGTCTGTCCCCCGCTCCTTGACATCAATTTCCCCAGGAGCATGGCCTGCAGCAGTTGAGACTGGAAACCTCCGGCCATCACGTACCTTCCCCGCGGGGTTAAGGCGCGCTTGTATGCAGATAGCGGATGGTAGCCATTGACACCCAGGATTAGGTCGTACTGCTGCCCGTTCCTGGTGAAATCCTCGCGGGTGTAATCGATGACCTGTTCTGCGCCCAGCGAGTGCGCCATTTCCAGGTTGCGGGTGCTGCACACGGCAGTCACCTCAGCCCCGAAAGATTTGGCGATCTGCACCGCGAACATCCCCACTCCTCCGGACGCCCCTTGGATCAACACCTTTTGCCCGGACCGAATCTGACCTGTGTCGCGCAGACCCTGCAAGGCGGTCAGGGCCGCCACGGGTACAGCCGCGGCCTGTTCCATGGTGAGGTTTCCAGGTTTCAACACCAGTGATGTTTCTCGGGAGCAGGCATACTCGGCCAGGGAGCCGCGTCCCCCGCCGAATACCTCGTCACCCGGCTTGAACTGTTTAACGTTTTTACCGACTGCCTCCACCTCTCCGGCGACATCGATCCCCAGGCGGGTGTCGCGGGGTTTAAGAGTTCCCCGCCCACCAGGCGCACCAGGAATATATCGGCGCTTAGCGAATGGTAGTCAGCCGCATTGATCGAAGCCGCCCGGACTTTTGTGAGCACATCGTCGTCACCGGGAACGGGTTTTTCCACCTCTATAAGTTGAAGGACGTCCGGGGATCCATATTTTGTGAATACAATTGCTTTCATTTTATTCTCTTCCTTTTGCCTGGTTTAATTTTCGGTTTACCTCTAATTGTGTTTGTTGCCTGGCGCAGCAGGCTGACCATTTTCGCATTGATCAACCGGGAAGGTGAGAGCCTCAAAGCACAGCTTATCATATTAAGGTCAATATCATCCAGCCCGGTCGATCGCCGGGCTGCCTAAAAACCAATATCCAAATTCCATTTCAAGGATGGACCCACCATTACATATGCAGGTACTTCAGCGCTTCGTAGACCAGCATGGCAGGCCAGACGATGCCTTTAAAAAATCCCAGCACGCCAAGCAGGAAGGTGGCGGCGTGGGTGAAGTAATAGATCCAGGCGCCGATCAGGCCAAATCCATATACGGCTTCCGAGGCGCCGGCCTGGCGGATCACTCTTGGTTTCGGATGTGCTTGTTGAGTGGTGGTAGGTTCGGTGGTCATTTTTTCTCCTTTTCTCTCTTAATTTGTCATGGAAATATACGCTTTTCAATCAACCGGGGTTGTGCGGTTCTTTCCGATATCGAACGGCTTGGACCGGGTCAATAATATTAACGAGGGGCGGCTGCGATTTATTCGGTTCGACCTGCAGCCAAATTGACCACCCAGTTAATCCATTCAATCATGTTGAAATCCCTACCAGGAAATCTTGACGCACCTTGCAGGGGATGATAAACTTCCACCATTCTAATTAACGAAAGGAGGCTTGCTCACATGTTAAACGTCAAATCGGTCGCATCGATCCTGTTGAGCGCGCCTCCTGTGCGGAGCAAGCGGTAATCCGGGCGGATATCTTCCTCCCGCATCTGCTGCCAGATCATTCCACCGCAGGCGCCTCGCCTGCGGTTTTTATTTTCCACAACCGCAGGGTCATGTGCCTGTGGTTTTTTGTTAATTGCGAGAGTTGAAGATGAATACAGACGATCCTTTGGAAATGATGGAAGAGCTCGACGATGAAGTTCCGCCCGAGACCTTCGAAAAGATAAAAAAATCCGGCAGCCGCGCTGCAGCCGGTGAGTCAGCCGCAGGCCGGCACCGCATGCCGCGCCACCTTACGGTACTGAAGAAAACATCACCCGAGCTGGCCGGTTTCATCCAAGCCCAGGATGACTCGCTCCAATCCTTCGAGTTCACCTACAAGGCGGCCCGCTTCGAAGAGGGCTGGCTGCTCGACTCCCTGGGGTATTTCTACGAGCAGGGCTGGATCTCGGATGTGCTCCGTAAAGTGAAGGCTGGCAAGGAGGCCTCGGTCTACCTGTGCCGTTCGGGCGGACAGGTGCAGGCGCCGCTGGTGGCAGCCAAGGTCTATCGCCCGCGCATGCTGCGCAACCTGAAGAACGACCAGCTTTACCGCGAAGGCCGTACGGTCCTCGACGAGAACGGCAAGGCCGTGCTCGACCTGGGCATGCTCAAGGCTCAGAAAAAACGCAGCGTCTACGGCGAACAGATCCGGCGCCAGTCGTGGATCGCCCACGAGTTTGCAGCCCTGCAGGCGTTGAACACGGCGGGCGGCGACGTGCCGTTCCCTTATGCCATGGCGTCCAAGGCTGTGTTGATGGGCTACCTGGGCGACGAGACGCAGGCTGCACCCACCCTCAATACGGTCAACCTGACCGACGAAGAGAGAGGTCCGCTTTTCGAGCGCATCCTGAAAAATGTGGACTTGCTCCTGGGAGAAGGCTGGGTGCACGGCGACCTTTCTGCTTACAACATCCTCTACTGGCAGGGGCAGATCGCCCTGATCGATTTCCCCCAGGTGGTGCCCGCCCGCGATAACCGCAACGCGTATGCGCTTTTCGAACGGGACATCACCCGCCTGTGCGGGTATTTCAGTGACCAGGGGCTGGTGCTGCACCCCCGCCGCATCGCCGCGGACCTGTGGACCGGGCATGGATACCGGCTGGGACCGGACATCCACCCGGCGCTGCTGGACGCTGACGATCCGCGCGACCGGCAGTTGTGGAAGGGAGGCTGAGGCAGGCCTTCCCTCCGAAAAAGAGGCATCCGAAATCTCCAGATTTCGGATGCCTCTTCGACTCGTGTGTCTGCCGACATTACCCTGGCGTCATTTTAAGGAGCAGTCTCCTCCTTGCAAGTATTTTCTAATTATCGATTCTGGTCTGCGTATTTCCACCACACATAAGTCCCAGCCACCCCAGCCAGGCCGGTCAGGATCACGAGACCATAGCTGAAGGGGGTGATCGGTGTCGCCTGCAGTACCAGGGCTGGAACTGCCCAGGGGAAGTATTCCCCCCACCCGAGCGTGATGGATAGGTTTCCCAGAATTACGGTGAGGATCGCGATCCCGATCGGCAATAAGTAGCCGCGTCCCACGCTGGCAAAGAAGCCAAACGGCATGATGAGCGTGATTGACATCACTGCTGTGACCACCAGGAGGCCGGTGCCATGCAAAATGACGGCGGGCGAGCCTCCCGGGAGCTGGATGATCGCTCCCAGGATCACGCCGACGATGGTGGTTTCCACGATCAGCGCCGCACACCAGAGAGCACTGACGATGAATTTTGCCAGGATGATATCGAAGCGTGGGACCGGGACTGCCAGGAGATCTTTCAGGGTGCCGTCGGTGAATTCCCGGCCGAACGTCCAGCTGATCGCCAGGCAAAAAAAGAAGAAGCCTCCCAGGGCAGTGAACTCGACCAGCAGGGTCAGGTAACCCGACCAGTCGGCGGCAACGACCACCAGGTTGGCTTTTACGCCGAGCAGGCCGAGTTGGCGGGCGAGCTGTGGGTCTTTGAAGATAAAGATCAGCAGCGCACCGATCAGCGGCATCATCAGGAACCCCAGTGCGGTGAAGAAAGGCACCCGTGAGCGCAGCACTTTCCGCAGTTCGATCCAGGTCATGCTTGCAAGTGTCTTCATTTTTTATCTCCGTTCGATCCGACCAGCCGCAGGAAATATGGTTCCAGTTCCTCTTCTTCCACCAGCAACTGCGTCGGAGGGGTCCTGGCTTGTACCAGCAGGTCGGCGATGTTTTCGGGATGCTCGATTGCAGTTGGATGATCAAGTTCCAGTATTTCTCCCGGAAGGATTGTGCCTGGGTAACCGGCGGTGGATAATACCTGTTGGGCTGCCTCGATATCCCGCGCCCGTACCAGGAGCCGCCTGCGCCGGTTGCGTTCCATCTCGGCGACGTCCATTTCCTGGAGCAGGCGGCCTTCATGGATGATCCCGATCCGTTTTGCCAGCCTGGAAACTTCAGCCAGGATATGGCTGGACATGAAGACCGTGACCCCCTCCTGCCGGGTCAGCTCCAGCAGCAGGGCGCGGATTTCGACGATCCCGGCTGGGTCCAACCCGTTCGCCGGTTCATCCAGGAGGATCAGTTTTGGACTGTGCAGCAGGGCTTTTGCCAGCCCCAGGCGCTGGGCATTCCCCTGGGAAAGTACGCCCGCCCGCCGGTTCGCGTAGGCTGCCAGCCCCAGCCGCTCGATGACCTGGTTGACAGCTTTCCTTTCCGTTCCTGGATGGAGCCGCCGGGCAACTTCAAGGTTCTCGATCACGGTCAACTCGGGGTAGGCGTGCGGCATTTCGACCAGGTATCCCACCTGGTCCCAGGGTTCACGGCTGCCAAGCCGGACGCGTTTCCCAAGGACGGTGGCGCTCCCGTGCGTGGGTTTGATCATCCCCAGCAGCATCCGCAGGGTGGTGGTTTTTCCGGCACCGTTCAAGCCCAGGAAGGCATAGATCTCTCCTTCAGCGACGCGCAAGGATAGATCATTCACGGCAGTCAGGTCCCCGTAACGCTTGCTCAAGTTCTGAGTTTCAATTGCCCATTTCATAACGCTGTCCCTTTTACAATCCAGGCTGGATCTAGAGAAACAAATCATCGTCCTTATCAAGGCGATATTTGAAGATGAAGTAGATTACCAGGCAGATGATCCCGAAAGCGGCAATCTTGATGAGGATAATTGCCAGCACGGATAATAATATCAGGCCGGTTTCACCGACGAAGAGGGTCGCTATACTGCTGGTCTTATTGATCAGCAGGGCGGCCGGCAGGGTCAGGCTGCTCACCAGCAGGATGGTGATCGTACTGGCTGAGAAAATGATCCAGAGGATTTTCCGCAAGTTGCGCAGCTTCTTTTCTTTCGGGGAGAGGGGGTTGGTGGTCATTGGGTTATCCTTTCTTGTTACCATTTGACTGAGAGTGTTTTTTGGATCAATTCAGCTACATCCTGCTGTTCGAAAACAAGGATGTTTCGGGTGATGAAGCGGTTGAGAAGTTCGAGACCGAGCTGGGTGAGAAAGAAATACCTGCGGCTGGGACCAGTCTCGGAGGGGAGTACTTCGCTGTCAACGATCCCGGAATCCGCCAGGCGGTTCAGTGCCCGGTAAATACTGTTCTCGTCGGCGTTGATCGTTTTCCGGCTCATTTCGTTGATGGCGGCCTTGATCTCGTACGGATAGGCCTTGCGCTGGGCCAGCAGGAGCAGCAGCCAGAAGCTGAGCAGTCCCTTCTTGTAGGTCTCTTCCCACTGGGTCAACAGGTTTTCAAGTTTGGTTTGATCCATATCATTCCTTCCAAAGGTATTATACCATAAGTATAATACATGGGATGGATTTTTCAAGATTAATCCATTCCAGCGTTAAAGGGAGGATTTCCACACCGCTCCTGTACACAGACGATCCGCATGACCGGCAGTTGTAGAAGGATGGTTGCGGGAGCTTTCTCCAGGATAGAAATCGCCGCCGAAGACGGCGGCTTGAGTTTTTCTTGGTAAACCTGGAGGAGATTGCCGCGCCGCTGCCCACAATAAAAAGAGGTCTTGATGTGCGGCTCCCTCAAGAACAGGGGGACGATGTCGCAATGACCTCCAGTCAGTGCGCTTTGGACGAAATGTGTTTCGCGGCGGTAAACAGTGCCACGATCAGATCGATATCCAGTGGCTTGGTCAATACCGTCTTGATCCCCTCTTTCATCCCCTGCTGGATGATCTCATCCGCGGCATAGGCTGTCATCAGGTAGGTGGTCAGGTGCGGGTGGGTCTTGCGAACTTCCCGGTACAGGTCCACCCCGTTCATATCCGGCATCCTCACATCCGTGAGCAGGATGTCGATCACATGCTTTTTAAGGATACCGAGCGCGTCCGACCCGGTAAATGCCGGGTAAACTTTAAACCCCTTGAATTCCAGGATATCCGCCAGCGTGGTTGCCACCTCGGGCTGGTCGTCCACCACGAGAATGCAAGTCAGCTCGCTCATGATTTAGCCTCCCCAACAGGTAAATACAAGGTGAAGGTACTGCCCTTGCCCAGCTCACTTTTCACCCCAATTCTCCCGCCATTGGCTTCTGCCAGTTTCTTGCTGACCGCCAGCCCCAGCCCGATCCCCTTGGACTTGGTGGTGAAGAGCGGTTCGAAGACCTTTTCCATGTTTTCGGGAGTGATGCCCCCGCCGCTGTCTTTTACAGAGATCGCCACCATCCCTTTTATCTTGCGGGCGGAGATGGTGATCCTGCCGCCATTGGACTTGCCTTTGGATAAGCCCTGGGGGATGATCGCCTGGCAGGCGTTATCGACGATGTTCCCAAGTACTTGCTGCATCTGCCCCATATCCACGAACACCTCCGGCAGGTCTTCAGGCAGCTTGAGCTTGGTTTTGATCGTCTTGGGTACAGCGAAGCGCATCAGGGTCCACTGCACCAGCTCCGCCACGATACCGGGTTCCGCTCCATCGATTCCAGCCGGGCAAAGTCCATCAGGTCGGTGATGATCTTCTCCGAGGTCTGCACTTCACGCGTCGATCATGGAGTGATAGCGCCTTACCTTTTCGTCTGCGTCCGGCTGGATCAGTTTCAGGTAGTAGATGGCGTTGGAAATGATGCCGAGCGGGTTGCGCAGTTCGTGCCCCACTCCTCCTGACAGCTGCCCCAGCATCGCCAGCTTCTCTTGGCGGACGATCTTTTCCTGCGCCTGTTGCAGTTCGCGCGTGCGTTCCTCCACGCGCTGTTCCAGTTCGACATTGAGCCGGATGATCTGCTCCTCCGCCTGTTTGCGCTCGTGATGTCATGTGCCACCCATAGTGTGCTGTCCTCTGTCAGTGGGCTGATGGTCGTCTCAAATTGCTCGAAGCGGTCGCCAATGGGGAATTCATATTCGATCTTGGCGGTTTGTTTTGTATTGATTACATTCTGAATGACATTGATAAAGTCTTCAGCCTGTTTGGGTGGAAATACCTCGCCCAAATGTTTACCGATCAGTTCTTCAGGTGGTTTTACAAGCCATGCGGGATTGGTGGGGGCGAATTTGCGATAAACCCCTTCCCGGTCGATCTCCATCACGACGTCATGCATGGAGGCGAACAGGGCTCGCAGTTCAGCCTCAGACTCGCGTAGCGCCTCTTCCGCCCGTTTGCGTTCGGAAATGTCTTCCACGGTGCCTTCATAATAGAGTGGCTGGTTATTTTCATCCCGTACCAAGTGGGCGCTTTCGCGCACCGAAATGATCGAGCCGTCCTTTCGTTTCCAGGCTGCTTCCAGGCCGCGCACCTCTCCTTCCTGCTCGATCTGCCTCTGGAACTCCTGGCGTGGATAACCCGGTTCGTAACCCTCGGAGGCAAGGTCGCGGCTGGATACTTCTTCAAATGATTCATACCCGAGCATGGCTACCAGCGCAGGGTTCGCCATCAGGATGTGGCCTTCCGGTGAAGTGCGGTACATTCCCATGGTGGCGTTCTCGTACAGGCTGCGGAAACGTTCCTCGCTTTCTTTCAGTCTTTCCTCCGCCCGCTTGCGTTCGGTAATATCCAGGAAGGTGGTCATGAAGTAAAGCGGCTTTCCGTCCTTGTCGCGCCGTAGCGCAGTTGCCACATCCGCCCACACGATCGATCCTTTTTTATGAATGAACCTCTTGGTGAACCGCATCGACTCTTTCCTGCCAGAGATCATCTCTTTGTTGGCGTTTAAGGTTAATTTCACATCTTGTGGAAAAGTGATCTCCTGCCACTTGAGATGGTTCAGTTCTTCAATAGGATATCCCACCATCTCGGAAAAAGCCCGGTTGACGTTAAGCTCACCTGAAATTTGTGTAAATGATTTTCCAGCAGAAGAATGGTCAAAAACATACCTGAATTTGTCCTCGCTCTCACGCAGCGCATTTTCCGCATATTTGGTCTCTGTGATGTCGCGCACCACACTTACCCAGCCGATACGCTTGCCTTGTTCATTCTCGATGGGAATCACACTGTGCTCACTCGGGAACGTCGTTCCATTCTTCCGTTTCATTTTAAACTCCGGCATGAAAAGAAAGCCCTTTTCTTCCACGCCGGAATTTAAATGCTGCCTGAATTCTTCCAGGGATCTATTATTAATGTGCAGGAATGACGTAGTCTGGTTCAAAATCTCCTGGCGGCTGTAACCGAATATCGTTGAGGCAGCCGGGTTGCAGTCCAGGATCTTCAAAGTATCGGCATCAATAATAAACACAGCGTCCAACAGGCTGAATAAAGTTCTTTCCAGCAACCGTTTTGATTCCCGTAACTCATCATCCACCTTCTTTCGTTCGGTGATATCGTGGGAAATGCTGCCCGCCATGAAACCCTTTTCAGTCTTAAACTGGTAGGTTGTCATCTGGATGGTACGCCGTGTTCCATCGGGAAGCTCGATGATGGTTTCCATTTCTTGTCCCATCCGTGGGGAACGGCCCGTCTCAAGCAAACTCAAGATGGCTTGCTTAAACCATCCTCGCATTTCCGGTTTTCTTGCTTCCTCCGGCATCATTTGGAATTGGACTTCCCAAAGAGGCCGGTCTATAACATCAACCCGTTTGATCCCTGTTATTAACTCCTGTTTGCTGTTCCAATCTATGATCGTACCTTGTTCGTTTATTATGGCAATGCCATCAGAGGATTGCTCGACCAGGCTGCGGAATTTCCGCTCACTGTCGCGGAATTTCTCTTCTATCTGGTTGCGCTCATCCCGCAACATTTTTTCTTTCAGTGCCCGGCGTGCAGCCTCCCCCAATCGCGCCATGCGGTCTTTCAACAGGTAGTCGGCCGCGCCCCACGCGCATGGCTTCCACGGCAGCATCCTCACCCATACTGCCCGACACAATAATAAAGGGAATATCCAGTCCCTTTTCTTTCATGATTTGCAGTGCACGGAAGCCGCTGAATTGAGGTAGCGACCAGTCAGCCAGGATCAGGTCCGTGACTTTCTCGAGCGCTGCCAGGTAACCGGGTTCATCATCCACGCGCTGCCAGTCTGGATCAAGGCCGGCCTGGCGCAGTTCGTGAACCATCAGCTCGGCATCTGCCTCATGGTCTTCGAGGATCAAAACACGGATTGGATTGGACATGAATAACTCCAAAGTCTATCGATTGCAAGCTGAAGATGATGGTTATTAAAAATATTCCAGGTTCGATATTCTAAATTTGCAATCTCAAAGCACCGGCGGCTGGTTCAACAGCAGCCAGTACAGGCCTACCTGCCTCACCGCTTCGGTGAACTGCTCGAAATCCACCGGTTTGGTGATGAAGCTGTTAACACCCAGCTGGTAACTTTCAACAATATCCCGTTCCTCGCGTGATGAGGTGAGCACCACCACTGGGATCGGACGTGTGCGCTCATCTGCCTTGATGCGCTTCAGTACTTCCATCCCGTCCACCTTGGGCAATTTCAGGTCCAGCAGGATCACTTTCGGTGGTCGGTTAATGGAGCGGTTGGCATACGCTCCTGTGCCAAAGAGGAAATCCAGTGCCTCCGCCCCGTCTCTCACTACCTGAATGTTATTGGTGAGCTTGTTTTTCTTCAATGCATGCAGCGTCAATTCCACGTCGTTGGGGTTGTCTTCAACCAGCAGGATTTCAATTGAATTTTCATCCATCATGTGCCTCCATAACTCTGATTGCAAATCTCGGATTCCAGATTTCAGATATACACGTCATCTACTTTTTGCAGTTTTGAGGGTAACGACAAAAATGGATATCAACTCACTGGCTTCCTTCATTAAAATCTTTACGAGTTCGCTATTCTCGATCCCACTCTCCGACAGGATTTCAAGCCAATACAAAGATTCATCTGCTTCTTCAAGAACAATTCCTATCTTCGAGATGAAATCTGCTCTTGAGCGTCCACGACAGGCTGCTCGATAATTGGCACCGACCGACGTACCCGAGCGAAATAATTGGCTCCCGATCAGGCGCCCCTCTCGAGTCTCTGGAATTAGTCTGCAGAGATGGATTACCTCCATTGCAAATTCCTTGGTCCGTTTCTTCATTGTTTCCTGATCCATGGCAGTCCACTCCAATTTGAAATCTATTATCTCAAATTGTAAAATAAAAGGTCGCGCCTTTATCTATTTCAGCTTCTGCCCAGGCGCGCCCGCCGTGGCGGTGGACGATGCGCTGAACGATCGCCAGCCCCACGCCGGTGCCTTCATAATCCTCTGTTCGGTGTAATCTTTGGAAAACACCGAACAGCTTGTTCGCATACTGCATGTCAAACCCAACGCCGTTGTCTTTGACGAAATAAATGCACTCAGCATTTGACTGCCTTGCGCCGATTTCGATGCATGCATCTTTCCTGCTTGCGCGTGAATTTGAATGCATTGGCAAGCAGGTTGACCCACACCTGTTTGAGAAGCGCCGGGTCGGCCTGGCATGTGGGCAGATCGCCGATCGTGACTTCCACCTTCCGGCCATCCTGTTCAGCTCGCAATTCAGCTATCACTTGGCGTACCACCTCGTCTGGCTCCACGCTCTGCTTGTTTAGCGGCAGGCGGCTCAGCCGTGAGAAAGCCAGCAGGTCTTCGATCAAATGCCCCATCTGCTGGGCATTACTCCGCACCAGCCCCAGGTAGCGCTGTGCTTCGGGAGGGAGCTGCGGGGCATATTCTTCAAGCAGGATGCGCGAGAAGCCATCCATCGCCCTGAGCGGGGCGCGCAAGTCGTGGGAGATCGAATACGAGAACGCTTCCAATTCCTTGTTGGCCGACTCGAGTTGGGCAGTGCGCTCGACGACGCGTAGTTCAAGTTCTGAATATAATTTTTGAATTTCCTCTTCTGCTAATTTGCGCTCAGTGATATCGCGGGCTGCAGCGAAAACGCCTTGTACTTTCCCCTTATCATTTTTATAGATTGTCGCATTGTAAAGAACATCGGATGTTTTACCGGAAATATGTCGGATTGTCAGAGGGTAGTCCCGAACGATATCGTGCTCAAATACCAGCTGGTATCCCTGCCTGGCTTTTTCAGGTTCGGTGAAATAATCGGAGAAATCGGTGCCGACCAGGCTGTCACGCGGGATGCCAGTGACCGTCTCAGTGGCAAAATTAACATCGGTTATCCTGCCGTCCGGCCCAATGGTCACCAGTGGGTCAAGGCTGGCTTCGATCAATCTCCGGTTGTATGAACCAGCCGCTCGCAGGGCATCCTCCGCCTGGACCCGCTCGGTGACGTCGCGCGCATACAGGTTGGCGGACATATCACCCCGCGCTGGGGCAACTGCGATCGAGAAGGTGCGTTTCCCGCAAAGTATATCAACCGTTTTTGTTTTATCCGTCTCAAGGACTTCCCTTGTCAGGGCTTTCAATACATCAGGAACAGTTTCACCCACTCTCAGTTTCCACTTTTTCAGGAGCTTGAAGGCTGACTGGTTGGCATACAGTAAGCTGCCACCCAAGGCGATCCGCATCACCGGGTTGGGATTTTCCGATGGGAAACGAGCCAGGTTGTGAATGGTCTCCTCCGCCCGCTTTCGCTCGGTGATGTCAATGGAAAGAATAAATACTCCCTCCGGTACAGGCTGAATGCTTAATTCGAACCAACCACGCTTCCCATCCGGATAAAGAAATTCGTTCTCCATTTGGTGAGACGAGCGACTATTCATGCACACCTGGAGAACTTCAAATAGTTTGGTTTTTTCTATCCCTGGGTACATTTCCATCATGGTGTGACCTACCAGGGTTTCTTTTGCGTATTGACCATGCCGGGCAGCGGCATCGTTAATATAAAGGTACCGCCAATCAAACCCAATGATCTGGCATCCCTCTAGCATGGCGTCCAGCAGGTGACGATACCTCGCTTCACTTCCGAGTAACGCCTCGTCCACCTGCTTGCGCTCAACGATCTTGAGGATAAGGTCCTTGTTGGAAACGATCAACTCTGCTGCCCGTTTTGCTTTCTCTTTATTTTGGAAGGCAAGTTCTTTGTTGGCAACGATCAACTCTGCTGCCCGTTTTGCTTTCTCTTTATTTTGTAAAACAAGTTTTTTATTGGCAAGAACCAACTCTGCTGCCCGTTTTGCTTTCTCTTTATTTTGAAAGGTAAGTTCTTTGTTGGCAATGACTAACTCTGCTGCCCGTTTTGCTTTCTCTTTATTTTGAAACGTAAGTTCTTTATTGGCAAGAACCAACTCTGCTGCCCGTTTTGCTTTCTCTTTGTTTTGAAAGGTAAGTTCTTTGTATGCAATGACTAATTTGTCAGTCCGTTTTATTTTTTTGGTCTTGGATATCGCGGTTAAATTCTCTTGCCATTGCTCAGTGTCCGGCAATGAACTTTCAACCCGTTTCCGTCCAGCAACACCCGCGGGAACCTGGTGTTTGGCAAGGTCAGATTTTTGGGATGACTTAATTGGTTTTCTTCGATTGGACGAGGCAACCGGACTCTTTTTGGAATCCATGAACGTTCTCCCTTAATGGAAGCAAATACCTTGGGGTACTAGACGGGGAGTAAGCTGCAATTTGTAATTCCACCCTTAAGGTCCATGCGGCCGCTGTTGGCCTTGATCACGCAATTATGCGTATAAATTAACTATACTTTAACTCCCAATAATTCGCAATACCGCACTCATTTGACTATACAACCACCCGTCTTCTTCCCAATTATTAACACGTATTAATAGTATCTTCAATGGTGGCTCGCAATTGGCAGCCGGCTCCACTTATCGCGACTTTGAAGAGATGTGCTTAAACGCCTCGAACAATGCCACGATCAGATCGATATTCAGCGGCTTGGTTAGCACGGTCTTGACCCCTTCCTTCATCCCTTTCTGGATGAGATCATCCGCAGCGTAAGCCGTCATAAAGTACGTGGTCATGTTCGGGTGGGTCTTGCGCACCTCCCGGTTAAGCATCACCCCGTCCATGTCGGGCATGCGCACATCCGTGAGCAGGATGTCGATCGTATGCTCTCCCAGGAGCTTGAGTGCTTCCGCTCCGGATGTAGCCGAATAGACAATAAAACCCTTGGCCACCAGGATATCTGCCAACGTGATCGCCACCGCGGGGTGATCGTCGACAACCAGGATGGCGGTCGGTTCGCTCATCGTTATTTGCCTTCCACCGGCAGGAACAGGGTAAAGGTGCTGCCTTTTCCTAATTCGCTTTTGACTTCGATCCGCCCGCCGTTGGCCTCGGCCAGTTTGCGGCTGACCGGCAGCCCCAGCCCGATGCCCTTCGACTTGGTGGTGAAGAGCGGCTCGAAAATTTTGGCCATGTTTTCGGGGGTGATCCCGGTGCCGGTATCCTTCACGGCAATCCCAACCATCCCCTTTTGCTGCCTGGCTGAGATCGTCAGCACGCCTCCCATGGCTGCGCCGGTGGCGGGGTCTTTCAAGGTCATTGCCTGGCAGGCATTGACGGTCAGGTTACCCAGCACCTGTTCCATCTGGCGCAGGTCGGCAAAGACCTTCGGCAGGTCTTCGGATATTTCCAGGCTGGTCTGGATCGACGGGGGGACAGTAAAGCGGGTGAGCGTTCGCTGCACCAGTTCGCGCACCGACAGCGTCTCACGGTCCGTCGAATCAAGCCGGGCGAAGTCCAGCAGGTCGCTGATGATCTTTTCAGAGGTATGCACCTCCTGCTCGATCATGGCGTGGTATTGTTTTACTTTCTCATCGGCATCCGGCTGGATGTATTTAAGGTAGTAGATGGCGTTTGAAATGATCCCCAGGGGGTTGCGCAGTTCGTGCCCCACCCCGCCTGCTAGCTGACCGAGCATTGCCAGCTTCTCCTGGCGGAAGATCTTTTCCTGGGCCAGCTGTAATTGGCGGGTACGTTCCACCACCCGCTGTTCCAGGTCGGAGTTCAGGCTGCGGATCTCCTCCTCGGCCTGCTTGCGGTTAATGGCAATGGCAACCTGGGTGGAAACGAATTCCAGCATGTGCTGTTCGCGTTCGCCGTAAGCCTTAGGATCGGTGTAGTGCTGAACGACCATCGCACCGATCGTTTTGCCTTCGACTACCAGCGGTACACCCAGCCAGATGGTAGATGCCACGCCCAATAGTTTAACTTCACCCCGGCGTTCCAGCTCGTCATGGACTGCTTGCGTGCACAACAGGGATTTACCGGTCCTGAGCACGTAAGCGGTCAACCCCTTGGCAGGCTGGAGCCCGCTGATAAGAGGCTCATCCTCCGAATCCTTGAAATAGGGGAACAGCAGCAGGTTTTGAGATTGATCGTAAAGCGTGATATAGAAATTTTCTGCCGGCATGACCGATGAAATGATCTGGTGGATTTGAGGATAGAGATCCTCCAGGGACCTGGTTGTGTCGGCAGCCGCAGCGATCCTGTAAACGGCCTCCTGCAGAGTTTGTGTCTGCTTGCGCTCGCTGATGTCGCGCACTACCGAAACATAGAACCCGCCCGATGGCAGTTCCACGTGTCCAACGCTGATCTCGATCGGGATGCGCCGCCCGTTACGATCGATGTCCAACCCTTCAAACACGGAATTCCCATGCAGGTCCATTTCTTTTTTTAGCACATTGCCAGATTGTCTCACTTCCGGAGCTTGCACATCTGGTAAATGCATCTTCAACAATTCATCGTGGCTGTAACCAAGCATCTCGCAATAGCGTGGGTTGACGTCGACTATCTCAGTTTTATCATTGGTGATCACAACGCCGTCGTTTGCCTTTTCAAAGATCACCCGGAAGCGTACCTCACTCTCGACCAGTGCTTGCTCGATCCGTTTCCGCTCGCTGATTTCCTGCTGCGCTTCCCGGTACAACCGGGCGTTCTGCAGGGCGAGCGAGATGATATCCGCCGCCGATTGGACCATCATTACATCCGCATTGTCAAAAGCGTCCACGCGGTCGCTTTCGACGTTGAGGGCGCCGAGCAGGTCACTGCCGCTGCGCATGAGGGCAACAAATTCGCTGCGCAGCGCGGGTCCTCCTGGTTTCTTTACGTCGTTCACATAGCCCGGGATATTTCGTAATATCGCGCACCCATTGTGTCTGCCCGGTCTTGAAGGCATTCCCGATCACACCCTTGTGGATGGGGTAGGTGGCACCCAATTCAGCGGCAAGACTCCCCGCCGCGCCGCGCACTGTCCAATGCGTCCCATTTTCATCGGGAATTGCAATGCACACGTGCGGGTAGCCGGTGAACCGGACGATCGTTTCAACTGCGGTACCCGCGATTAGTTCCGGCTCGAGCTGTCCACTGATTGCGCGCAGGACCTGGTATAAAATTTCGCGCTGCTGGTCCGTCTGCTTGCGCTCGGTGATATCCCTGATCACCCCCAAAATGTAGGACTGGTTGTTGATCTTCATGATGCTCCCGGAAAGCGAAATGGTGATCAACCTTCCGTCTTTTCTTTTGCCTTTCAACTCCAGGTCCTTGATGGAGCCTTTTTTCTTCAGTTCGGAAACCATTTTTTCGCGATCGACCGGATCCTGGTAGAGGCCAAGCTCCAGCGAAGTTTTACCAATGACCTCCTTCCGGGTGTACCCCCATACATTTTCAAAGATCGGGTTCACTTCAATGATTTTGCCGTCCTCCAGGGTGCTCCAATAAAAGGCATCCATGCTGGTCATAAAGGATACCCTGAACTTCTCCTCGCTTTGCCTGAGCGCCTCTTCGGTCTTCTTCCGGTCGGTGATATCCACCATGGTTCCCATCACTGCCGGTTTGCCCTGGTAATCAATTCTCATGCCATGGACTTCCATGTAAATGCTGGACCCATCTTTCTTGACGCCCCTGTACTCATTGTTTCCTGGTTGATCTTGTCCCGCCAGTCTTTTCTGGATGTTCTCCCTCACTGCTGGCACGTCATCCGGGTGGATCAGGGTTCTGGGTTCGATTGTTCCGACGATTTCCTTGCGGGTGTACCCAAACATCTTCGTAAAACTTGGGTTGACATACACCATTTTGTTGTCCTGGATGATGAACACGCCAAAAACAGATTTTTCGGTGAGCTGGCGGTACTTATCCTCACTCTGTTGCAAGGCTTCTTCGGCCTGCTTGCGCTCGGTGATATCCAGGATGAAGCCCACCGTTGCCGGACCGTCTGAGAAGGACGTACTTGTCAGGTACATCAGCACCGGGAATTTGGTCCCGTCCTTATGCATGCATACCGTTTCATATGCGGCTAGGCACCGGGAGACCCTTGGCACGGCGCTGGATGTTATTCTGGATATGGGGACGTTCCTCCGCAGCGAAAAGAGCCATTGGCGCAAGCTGTCTCAATTCCTCCAGGGAGGATAACCCGAACATCTTCAGATAGCTCGGGTTGGCATAAGTGATCGTCGTGCCGCGCGTGACATTGATCGCCAGCGGGGCGGACTCGAACAGTAGTTTATAACGTTCCTCTGCTTCCCGCAGCAGTTCCTCGGTCCGTTTGACCTCGGTAATGTCATGCGCAGATGAAAGTGCCCCGGTAACCTGCCCATCCATATCCTTGAGTACCCGGCACCACCAGGCCAGCAGCCGCTTTTCCCCATCCTTGCGTCTCTGCCAGCTTTCCAAATAGATCACATCTTTGACGCCTTTGAAAAGAGGGGCAACTTCCTGGTAAATATCCTGTTCACCTTCGAAGTAATGATCAGCCTTTTTACCGATCACATCCCTGCCAAAGAACTCGAGTCCTGCCGGGTTGGCCCAGGTATAGATCTTCTCCTGGTCAACCTGCATAAGGATGTCCGGAACGGCAGCCAGGATGGCTTCCTGCCGGGTGGTCAGCGCCCGTAGGGCTTCCTCGGAGCGGACCTGTTCGGTGATGTCGCTGATGTTTGTTAATAAATACAGCGGTTTGCCCTCGGCATCCCGGCGAAGGGCGGAGCCCATATCTGCCCAAACGATGGAACCGTTTTTGTGAATGAACCTTTTCTTGAAGCGCACCGCTTCTTTTTCGCCTGAGATCAGCGAGTCAATCTCTTTTTGATTTGGTGTCATATCCTCCGGGTGGGTGAGCTCCTGCCATTTTCGGTTTTTTAGCTCCTTCTGAGAGTAACCGAGCATTTTGGCGAACGCCCGGTTGACATCGATCCCCCCGGATAGCCGCGTGATCGATTTTCCAGTAACAGAATGTTCGAACAGGTACTTGAATTTATCTTCACTTTCATGGAGTTCCAGTTCCACTCTCTGGTGCTCCCGGCGTTCCACGGCATCCCTGAGTTCACGTTCCAGGATCGGGACCAGGCGTCCAAGGCTGTCTTTTAACACGCAGTCCTTTGCCCCAGCCTGCATCATTGCCACCGCGGTCTTTTCCCCCAGGCTGTCGGACACCACGATGAAGGGGATGTCCAGCCCGCTTTCCTGTAGAATCTTGAGGGCGGTCTGACCATCCAGTCTTGGCAGGGTAAAGTCTGAGAGCACAACATCCCAGGCTGAATTTTTCAATGCCCGGCGCATGCGGGTGGGGGTATTTACCTGTTCGAACGCGGGTTTGAATCCCCCTTTCTTCAATGTGCGCAGTATCAATTGGGTGTCGCTTTCCCTTTCCCCCACGATCAAAACCGAGAGAGGTTTTGTCATGCCGATCTCCTTTTTATACCGGGAATGTTTCCCCCTTTTGCCAGGTGATATCCAGATTATCGCACAGATTCGGGCAATCCATCCCTACAAAGTAGATATTAAGGTAATTGGTCGCACACGTGCCGGGGCAGGCATTCCCACCCGGGAATTTCCTCGAGCTGGCACATTGAATTGTGTGTTTAAAAATGCTATACTTTCTTGAACTCTTCTCAAGGTTCAGCATCATTGTGCGCTTGCATCCCATCAAAAATCACGGCGCGATAAATTCGAACGCACCACCGGAGAAACATCATGGTCATCATCAACTTGCTTTCCGAAGGACTGGTGGTTGCTGGCGCTGGAATTTTGATAGCCGCACTGTTCCCGGTGCGGCGTTTGATCATACAGCTTCCTGGGGGGAAAATTCGTGCCAGGTGGTATACGCTGACCGGGTTGATCTCTGTTTTCATCATTGGCTATATCAGCTACACATTTGTTATTTGGGGACAGCATAGTTCATGGGCTGATCTGATCGTCCCCGGGGTTTTTTTCCTGGGTGCCGGGTTCGTCTGGCTGACCGCCAACCTCTCCCTGCAGACCGCGACCGACGTGCGCCGGGTGACCATCCTCGAGCGCGAGAGTATCATCGACCCCCTCACCGAGGTTTACAACCGGCGTTACCTTGACCGGCGGCTCAATGAAGAATGCGCTCTTGCCCGACGGCATGCCTTGCCTCTATCGGCTTTACTGATCGATATCGATCACTTCAAACAAATCAATGATGACTGCGGGCACCAGGTGGGGGACATGGTTTTGAGTTACCTGGGCAGGCTGCTTCTGCAAGCCATCCGCGAGACGGATATCGTGGCGCGTTACGGCGGCGATGAGCTGATGATCATTGCCCCCAATACTTCCACGTCCATGGCCGGCACCCTGGCGGAACGATTGCGGCAGCACGTGGAAACCCATCAATTGGTTTTAACCAACATTTCCAACAACCCGCAGGAGGTCCGCTTTACTGTCAGTATCGGCGTTGCCAGCCTGGATGAGGGCATCCCTGATTGCCAGGCGTTTATCCAGAACATCGATACCGCCCTCTACCGCGCAAAACAGGAGGGGCGCAACCGCACTTTCGTCTTCGACGTCAAAGGACCCCCGGAGGCTTCAGCGGGGGGATAGCACCACGCCGGTTAATTATAGGCTTCTTGTCAGTATGGCTGGCTTAATCACAAAGACCCCTGCACAACTGGACACCTGGCGGTATTCGCATTCCAACCCGATGGCGCTGCACGCCGCGCTGGTTTCGTCGGCTGCCCAGTAATGCTCATCCTTGCTCCACAGTCCTCCCCAATACGCCCGTGCCTGCTCCCGTGCTGTCTCGTCAGGGTAAGCAATATCTGCGACGACCACCCAGCCTCCCGGCGTCAGGTATTGTCCGGTGAGGCGTTTCAATAATCCCATTCGGGTGTCCAGGTCGAAATCGTGCCAGACGTAGGCTGACACGATGCGGTCAAAGCGCCTTGCAAGGCTCTCCGGCCAGGTCTCGTCGCGCAAGTCGGCCAGCACCGCGTGCAGGCTGGGAAGCTTCTCCTGCGCTTTTGCCAGCATGTTCACCGAGAAATCCGTCCCCCACACCTCACAGCCCAACTCCACAAATAGTGCTGCCAGGTTACCGGTTCCGGTCCCCAGGTCCAGTACGCTCATCCCCTGCTTGACCCGGGCTCGGCGCACCGCTTCGGCTAAGACCTGGTCATACCCTTCGAACGAGACGGGGGCAGACCCGCTTGCCAGGGATTCGTCGTAATGCTTGGCCCAGTCATCGAACAGTTCACTGCCGGTTTTCATGGGGTCATTACCATTAGGTCGACAGTTTACCAGATAATTGGCATCCGGTCGCGGTTTTATTGAATGTTTTTCTTGTGCCCGGGCATGGAATTGGAACCTGTATTACGACCTTTCGTAATCCGGAAACATTTACGTCTTTGCGATCCTGCCTTCCTGCAGCATTTTCAGCTCCCGTGGATTAAATCGTTCCCACAGCTTAATGCTTTCGTCTTCCAGGACGCCGCCAATATAATGCCGGATATGCCTGCGGACGTGATCCATCTCCAGCATTGCGGCAGGATTTACCCAATGGTCTGCAAGCGAGAAAACGATATGGTCCATGTCGCTCATCACGACCGCCCCCAGGCACATAACGCACGGTTCGAGCGTCGTGTAAATCACGCAGCCTCCATGGCGGTGCATGCAAATATACCGTTCAGCCTGCAGCAGGGCATTCATTTCTGCGTGGGCGATCCCACTGTAGCGTGCCATATGTTGGGCACGCCCCCTCCCGATCACCTGGTCATTATCCACGATCACAGCACCAATGGGTTTTTCACCTTCAAGTCCGGCAAGCTCAGCCTCCTTGAGTGCTTCACGCATGAAATATTCGTGGTCCAGTGCATCAAAATTAAACATCAATTTTTCCTCCCTATATAGAGAAGATGTCTGGACGCTCCGATGATCGTTTTCTCTGTGCTGATCTCTACCAACAGATCAAGCCATAGTCGGCGCTGGTGCCCCTGGAGTTTGTTGTAGCTCTCGTCGTCGGCTGATATCGCAGGTTCAACTCCCACCACCTGCAGAGTTTCGATTCCAAGTGCTTCATGCAAGGGAGTGATCTCGGAAATCTTGGTAAAGTACCCGCGAAAGCTGCCTTGTGGATAATCATCTGGGTCTTTTCCGATCTCCAACAACCCTCGAACTTCCGGTTGATTTTCTATCCAGGCTGGAACGTTTTTCATCAGGTCGCCCATGATGCCAAAACGGCTGATAAATGCTGAAAAAATGATGCCGTCCATTCGTAAACGGTCAATTGCTTCCTTCAACGCCCCTTTACGGTCTGCTTCAACTACCAGGTGATAGAGCGGTCCCATCAACAGGACAACGTCAAAGTTTGTTTCCCTCACCTGACTGAGATCACGACCATCGGCTTCGACCAGGCGCACCTGCTTTTCGAGCCTTTCGCCAGCCAGCCTTTTCCTGCATTCATCGAGTAACGCTGCGGATATGTCGACAGCGGTGATTTCATACCCTCGTTTTGCCAGTTCCAGCGTGTACCTGCCTGACCCGGCTCCAACTTCCAGGATGGACCCGCGTGAAGGTAGATATTGATCCAAATAGCGCCAAGTCAGGTCGTACTCAAGCTGATGCTGTTCCAACCGGCTGTCCTCCCTTTCAGGATCGCTGTTGTAGTATGTCGCAATATCGGTGATGTCATCGATCATGGATGCTCTCCAAAAGCCTAATATAGTTCCACCTGTGTCATCCTGCCAATACTTTTCGTATTTGACGCTCAAGGAAGATAAGCAAGTCCCTGCCAGTCCTGTTTATTGTGAAGCCTTACCGGTTGCAGGAATCTCTCCCAAGCTGTCTGAAGAGCAGGCTGCTTTTTGTGATCGTTGCCTTATTAAAATCCGTACACGATGATCCCGCCCAGGAATCCCTGGACAGCGACCAGCGCGAAGCAGACAAAATGGGCCTAATAGATAAAGCGTTTTATAACGGCTGTGAAACAGGTCGGGATTTCGCCAGCGCAAGATGGCGATTGCGCTGGTCAGAACGAACAAGGTGCTGGCGATCGCGATTTTCGCGACGTGGTTGGGAGCTCCACCCTTAAAGATCACTGCATTGTCACGGATGCCAAAAAAGGCTGCAACGATAATGCTTACCGCCGCCAAAGCGATGTCCGCAAAGGCGATCTTTTCAAGAAGTTCGCTTTTCCTCCAAAATGCCAGCAGGAGAAAGAAAAGGGCTGCGCTGATCAAAGCGATCGGGAAATGGACAAATAATGGGTGCGGGGGTTGGACGACCAGCAAAGCATGGATGATTTGTTGAATGAGAGCCATTGAATTCTCCTTTTACGTAATTGTACAAAAAAATGAACACACTTACAAGCTTTGCTCAGGTGAAGCCGCCAACAAGTGTAAATTCGGGCGGCACAATATTCCTTCTTTTTAGGGATTTGTCGAATGAAAAGGTCGCCAGGCGGAGAGAGTTCTGAGGTGTTGAGGGGGAAAGCCAATTGGAAATGTGGGCTGATACCTGATAGTCAAGCTCTTAATAAAGTTGTAAAATAAAATCAGAATGACCCAGGTGTTCATCTCGTATTCGCGCAAGGATTCTGAATTTGTTGAGCGGCTTGCAGGCGATCTGCGGCTCGCTGGATTGGTCATCTGGTATGACCTTTCCGGTCTGGATGGCGGCACCCGCTGGGGGACAGAGATCCAGAGCGCCATTGAAAACAGCCAGTTCTTCTTGGTGGTGATATCTCCAAACTCGCTCGACTCTAAGTGGGTGCAGCGTGAGTTCCTTTTTGCTGAGAGCTGCAATCTCAAGGTCATTCCTTTACAATATTTGCCCTGCCGCCTGCCGATGTGGCTTCTTGACCTTCAATTGATCGACCTGCAGGGCAAGAATTATATTTCCAATTTTGAACGCCTGCTCAAGGCATTGGGGGTGCAGCCGAAAGCGGTTGAGCCGCAGCCAAAAGCGATATCGGATGCGGAATTAAAGGACCAGGAAACCCGGCAGGAGAAGGAAAGGCAACTTAAAAAAGAGCAGGAGCTTCGGCTCAAGCAGGCCGCGCGGGACGAGCTCAAATCCAAAAAGCAATCGGAGGCAATGGACCGTCAAGCCCGCCAGGAGAAGATGAAACTCCTCAAAGCTGAAGAACTGGGTTCGCAACCAGGCAGAAAAGGAGCTGCGCGCTGCTGGTAATAAAGCCCGGCGGGCGGGCTCATGGCAGAAATGGAAACCCTGGTTACCTCGCTTGGGCGGTCTGGGTGTTTTGGGGGTGTTGCTCATTGCTGCGGTATTCCTGCTGCCAGGTTTCATCCGGAGCATGCAAACCAACCCTCGATCGACATCAACTTCAATTCCACATTCCACGTCCACTCCTGATCCTGAAATGGCACCCATGCCTATATCTGGTTATAAATGGGTGCGGCCGGCGGACGGGATGTTTATGATGGATGTGCCTGCTGGGGATTATTCCATGGGGGGTGGTGCCATGCAGGCATATGCATTATGCCAGAAATATTCAAGTGCTTGTCAGGAGAACTGGTTTACCGATGCAGATCCATCCCATCCTGTAACCTTGGATGAGTTCTGGATCGATCGGACTGAAGTAACGAATGCCATGTATGCCCAGTGCGTGGCTAAAGGTGTCTGTCAGCCGCCGGTGAATGTTTCATCGTACTCGCGCGCCAATTACTATAACGACCAGCAGTATCAAGATTATCCGGTCATATACGTCTCTTGGCAGGATGCAGCAAATTACTGCAATTGGGCCGGAGCCAGGCTGCCTGGTGAGGCTGAATGGGAGATTGCCGCACGCGGCGGCCAGGAAGGAAGGCTGTTTCCCTGGGGAAATCAAGAACCAGATGAAACCCTGGCTAATTACGGCAAGAAAATTGCGGATACCACCCAGGTTGGGACGCTATCCGGCTGGAGCCAGCCGGTATGGCAACCTCGACATGGCCGGGAATGTCAGGGAGTGGGTGGATGCCTGGTATGAGGCCTACCCAGGCGGGGATCCGAATGCCAATAGTTACTTTGGGCAGGTCTACAGGGTGCTGCGCGGCGGTGGCATGGGCGATGACTTCAACCTGCTCTCGACTGCCCGTGAGTATGACTTACCGGACAGTAGTAATTCTGACATCGGCTTCGGTGTGCGCGCAGCTTGACCGAGTCAGCCAGCCCAATTGCGATGTACACCGCTGCCGCTGCCCAACCTTCACCAACCACAGCCACTCCTCCACCAACGGCCACCGCTTTGTTCGAACCCGTCCTGGCTTACATTGCTAATAACCCTCCAACCTTTGAAGATGATTTTTCAAAAGCCAAGATTGGATGGGGAAACGTCAGCGAAGGAGATCAGCTTTTTTCCCTGGTGGGAGATGGTAATTTAACCATCCGTGATTATATTGAACCTGGTGTAGATCCCAATTATTACCCCCCGGATTTTTTGGTTCCCGGAAATTCCTTCCCATTAAACGGGATATTTAATGCTTCTGATTTTGCGCTTAAATTTCAGGTTAGGTTTGGTGACTTACAGAGTATCGGGGTGCAGTTTCGATCTACAGCCAATGATTTGTTTCGCGCATCCTCAACATTGGACACTAGGCTATCGTTTCACTCTTTACAGCACAGGGGCTTGGGATTTGAAACAACGTCCGAATGACGCATCAATCGTAGAGGGAAATCAAAGGTTCATTACTGGTAAATTTAATGAAATTTTGTTGATCGCAAAAGGTGGTAATTGTTCTATTTTCCTGAACGGCCAGCTGCTGCATGATGGGAATGATTTGTCAACCAATTACTCATCCAATCGAATTGTAGTTTATGGCAATATTGATAAATCAACCGGTAATTTCGACAACTTTAAATTCTGGAACCTGGTTGGTTTGAAATATTGATCTACGACGAACAACCCACATTAATTTCATCCGGCAGGTAGAGGCTCCTTTTTCCAACTCACCATGCGGCCGCATCCGAATGGATGATGATCCCGCCCTTTTTCAACAGCCTCTGTTCCTGTCTTTTTATTTCCTGTGCTACCATTAACCGGTCACCCTGGTCCGGGAATTCGGCGGTGAACTCGGGGGAACCGAACAGGCGGCTGTCCTGGATGGCATCGAACGAAGCCTCGGCTAGGAAATCCAGGGCTCCCGTTTTTCCGAGGTCGACCTTGTAATGGGTAAAGGCTTCCTGGTCCAGGTCGCCAAAATCCACTCCCACCGCCTCCGCTCCCAGCTCGAACAGGATGCGGCAGAACCACGGCTCGAACAGGGCAGTGTAGCCTTTGCTGCCGCCCACCGACAGTTCTCCCAGCGGGGTCTTGATATGCAGCGAAGTCGGGCAGCTTGCTGGTGTTCGATCCGCAGGCGATATCCAGGATCTTTTTGCCTTGCAGGTCTGCCAGGCTGCCGAAAGATCTTGCCAGCCTTCCGGACATTTGCGCGATGATTTCAGCAACGCCGGGTTCCTTCGCCAGTTTCCGCTCCAGGTCGTAGCGGGTATCCAGAGCCTGGATTGTTTTCGCGATGCGCGCACGGTCTTGCTCGTCTTCCCATAATCCCTCGAGACCGGCGGTAAGCCTGTCTTTCCTGTTTTCGATCAGTTCTTTTTTCATATATTTACATTCCTATTGGTTCGCGCACCAGGATCACGGTCATGCGTTCCTTGATCCATTCCCGCTCGATGATCAGGATCTTGCCCACGAACGTCCCAAGGTTGGCGGCTGCCCGCGTCTGGGCTTCCTCCCACGGCTGGACATGCTCGCGGATGCGCTTGAACGCTGTTTCGAGGTCGGGCACGATCTTTTGGCTGCCCACCACCAGGATCACTTTTCCTGCAGTATTGGCGTAGGGACCGATCTGGCTGGCGGTTGCAGAGGATATCACCAGTATGCCGTCTTCCGTGAGTGCCTGCACGCTCCCCAGCATGAAATCGGGGGCGGCGGTGAGTTTGCGGATTTCCCTCCCCTGGGTCTTGCGGTCCATTTTCATGAACTTGATCCGCAGCCAGTCATATTTGTCCGGCTCCTGCAGGGCGTCGAAAATACCGGCATCCTTCAGCGTTTTCGATTTCCCGGTGTGGACTTCCGCGCCTGCGGGGATGCGCTCCAGGACCGCCTGCCGCGCTTCCTCTCCGTTCTTGACGATTACCACCTCGATGTTCCGTTCGCGGATCCGCTCCGCCACTTGATTAAGCATCGTATCGGATACGGGTTCCACATAACCTTTTGGATGATTGGTCATGTACCAATATTCTCCTTGAAAGTACCTTTAAATAAACCAGCATGTTACAGGTGGGGATTTTAAGCCTTGAGTGTTAATTAATCGTATTAATAATGAAGAAAATGAATATGCAGTTGACTGGTGTATTAAACAGTAATAATTCCCCCAAACGTATTCTACGCCCTTGGTTCTAATTCATCAGCGCCCGGCGGCTGAAAGATCGGGATCCATTCCTTGAGCTTTGCCTCGGGGATATACGCTGCCCCTGGAGGGAGTTGAACATTCCTTGCTTTGAGTCGTTCATATAAGACTGCTTCCGGCGCCTCCACAAAGTGGATTTCGCTGCCGGCGCCTGATTGCCTGGCGCGTGCCCGGTAATCTTCCCGTTCGACTTTCGCCCAAAACCCATAATCCAGGATGACGTTCACCCCCAGCTCCAGCGCGCGTGCGGCGATCTCCCACAGCATGGCTTCGATGAGGAAGTGCCTGTCATCGTGCTCCTTTTCCTCCACGTCCTGGCCGAACAGGCGCGTGTTCCATTCATCGGGAGTCAGGCGGAGTGCGGGCAGCTCCTTTTCAAGTTGTTTTGCGAGAGTCGTTTTTCCTGCCAGCGGCAGCCCTACCATGAGATGCAGTGTTGCCATGTGCTTCCCGTCTGGAGAATTATTTTAAGTAGATGGCCCAGGCTGGGGCAGGGCCTGGCGGTTACGGCTTGTAAGTGGTCAGCCCTGAATTGATCTTGAAGTTATCGAAATAAGTCGTAAAGGCCTGGGCGGCATTGACGCTCCCGTTCCCCATGTACACATTCGCCGGGCTGCTCGGCACCGCCACGCTGTCCAGCTCCTGCCATCCGCTGCCGTCATCGTAGAGCAGGACCAGGTTCATGCCGGTCCTCACCAGCCGGTATTTCCCGGATGTGACCGTTGTCGGCCAATTCCTGGTCAGGGTGCCCAGGTCGCTCCACGCAAAGAAAAGGTCCTGGTTTCCGCTTCTCAGGCGTGTGATGTGATAAACATGCCCGTTGATGGTGATCCCCAGCATGGCCCCATCCAGGTGCTCCTGCGCCGGCATGCTCCAGCCCGGGCCGATCTCGAAATCCACCTGGATGTCGAAATCCCCGGGGAAGGCCCAGCTGGATTGGATCCTGGCACTTGCGTTGGCAGGGCTGCTGGCAACAGAAACGATCAACCGTCCGTCCTGCGTCACCGTCCCTCCGGGACTGACTTGCAGAATCCATTTGCCCGGGTCAAGCACCTTGCCGGTAAAGCTGTCGTCCGGTGGTACCGGGTCCAGCAGCGGCGCCGGGTTGTTCAACTCGATCTCCAGGGACGTGGTGCTGACATTTCCAACGGAGTCCTCCACCGAGATCGGGAGCTTCTTGGTCCCGTTGGAGGCGCTGTTCAAAACGCTGACGGCAAATTTCGTCGTGAAAACTCCGTCAGGACCCTTCTCAAGGAGCAGCGGATCTTTGCGGGTGCTGTCCAGCTGGGACACGTCCGCGCTCACTGCAGCCGTGGTGGCATCTGCGCTTACCTTGATTTCCAAATATTCACCGTTCCTGGCAACCTGGCTGCTCACCGTGGCAGAGTTGATCACTGGCGGGGTGCCGTCCAGCGTCAGCCTGGCTTGATCGTCCGCTTGTTCGGTGATATGCACCCTGCCGTGCAGGGTACGCCCGTCGGCGGTGGTGATCTTCAGGGCGTAGTCGCCGCCATAACCGCGCAGCGCCAGTGCACCGGAAGCGTCGGTCGTGCCGCTGCCCTGCGTGGTCCAGGACTGGATCGCCTCGCCGATCGCTTTGAGCGACTGCCGCGGGGTGACCCCGTCGCTGTGGAAGAGCCCGTCGCCCACGTAATTGTAATCAACCGGACCGTCGCCCGCCCCGGTCCACTGCACGCCGTTCACGAAGGGCTTGCTGTAGGCGATGGTGATGGCGTCCCTGGCCCAGTCCGCCTGGGCCTGGTCGGTATAACCCTGGTGCCAGCCGCCGTATGAGCTCCACGACTTGGTCACGCCGGGATAGTCGTCCAGGGTGCCGTAGGACAGTTCGGAAATAAAGAGCTTTTTCCCGAATGTGCCGTAATGGTCCAGGCTGCCCGCGAACAAGCCGAGATCGATTGGGGGCAGCACCACCCCGTAGTAATACTCGAGCCCGATTGTATCCGGGTTGTACCCGGCTGACGCCAGGGCTTGCAGGAACTGCGTGGGGGAGGCGGCTGGAGAAGCAAAATTGATCTCTCCTGGTTTGGCGTGCCCGTACATATCATACGCCACGCTGTATTCGCCTCCATCCCGGCTGATGTACTGAAAGATCGGCATCGAGATGTTCACGAAGCCCGCCGTGTTGGGGTCGCCCTTCTTGGCACCCTGCAGCGAAGCCCCCACCATTTTCACCAGCTCGTCCAGCGTGAACTGGTAAGCCTGGGCGCCGTCCGGTTCATTGAAGGCGTTATACAGCTTGATCTGGTTTTTATAATGGTTCAGGACGTCGAAGCTGTATTGTCCCGCCTGGGCGCTCAATTCTGCAGGGCTGGCGCCTGCCAGGAACGAAGGCGTCGCCGGCAGGTAGGCAGGGGAGGGCCAGACGGCGGCATGCATCACGATCCCAAACCCGGCTTTTTCCAGGCTTGCCACCGCGGCATCCGGGAAACTGTACACCCCGTCCGCCTTTTCGATCTCGCCCCACCAGCTCTCGAAACTGGCGTATTCGAAACCGGCCGCCCGCAGGGCCTGGTACTGCGCCTCGGACGGCCAGGCAATGCTGAAGACGAAATCGTGGGACACCTGCTGGTAATCCACCCTGGCATTCGTGATCGGGCGGCCCTGGTCATCGGTCAGGTTGACTCGCAGATTCCCCATGCGGTATTTTTCGATGTCCGCCCTGGCTTGTTCCAGGGTGAACTGTTCGCGTGCCTGGATCACCTTCGTCAGCACCTGGTACGCCTGCAGCGCGCTGGCGGATTCCAATCCGCCCTGGTGCAGGTTCTCTGCAAGTTTCAGTTCTTGTTTGGCGGAATTAAACCAGGTCGGGATATCATCCGTGAAATTGGATCCGGCAGCCACGAGGTCTTGATACTGCTGAAATGAATTCCGGTATTCCGTTCGTGCAAACTCGTAGACCAGGTTGACCGGGGTCACAATTCCCTTTTCCACGCTGAAACCGTTGCCGTTGTTGTCAGCATGTAGATAGGTGGTTCCCACTTCCGGCAGGCGCCACACCGCCCAAATATCTGCAGGTTTTCCGGGAGGCAGCAGCAGGCAAGCCACGTACAGGTTCCAGTCCGGGTACAGCCCCCAGCGTACGCTGTATCCCCCACCGTTGAATTCGTAGGTTCCCCCATCCGGATAGGCACCCTGCGGGTAGGCCCCGATCATCGACGCATTGACATAATCCCCCGGCCCCATTTCATTGCCTTGCTGGTTGTACGACTGCAGCCAGAGAGTGCCAGCCTCCCCGAGCGTGAAATCCAGGCGGGTCTCCGGCCCATTCCTCACCACCAGCTTCCGCTGTGACAGGAGTCCGCTTGGAAAGGAATACTTTCCGACCGGAGCTGATCGTGCCGGGTCGATCGAGACGATGTATTGCAGCGCATCCGGCAGCGTTTTCTCGTAGTACCCGCTCGGGTCGGTGATCACATACCCCTGGTCCCCCACGTTGAAGGCGTCGAAAACCACGTTCGTCACCAGCGGGTTGCCGTTCTCATCGGTGACGTGCCCGTAGATCTTCACCGGACCGGAGTAGGGATTGAGCGTGGGGGTGGGACTTGAGGCCGGCGTGGCTGTGACAGGGGGGACATTGACAGAGGGCAGCACCGGGCTGGACGTGCTCAAGGCGTTTCCCTTCGTGGAGGTTGAAATGGCAGTGGGGGAGGCCGGGGCGCCGCACGCTGTAAGGGCAACCAACAGCAATGCGGTCACGACCCTGGTCTTCATTTTGCGATGGACTTTCAACATCTCACGCTTCTCCTTCCGAAGTCACCCCTATCCTGACTTCGCCAGCGCCTGTTCCAAGTCGGCGATGATATCTTCCACTGCTTCGATGCCCACCGACAGCCGCAGCAGGTTGTCCGGGATGCCCACCTTGGCGCGTTCCTCCGGGGTCAGGCTGCGGTGCGAGGAGATCAACGGGTACAGCACCAGGGAATAGATATCGCCCAGGCTCGTGGCAGGCAGGCACAGGTTCAGCGCCTCCATGAAGCGGAAGATCCCGGCCTTATCCGCCCCGGCGATCTCGAACGACAGCACCCCCCCAAACCCCTTGCCTGCAAAGAGACGCTTCGCCAGCTCATGCTGGGCATGCCCGGGCAGACCCGGGTAGTTGACCCTGGCGACCCGCGGCTGTGCCTGCAGCCATTCGGCCACCTTCTGCGCGTTCTGGCACTGCCGCTCCATCCGCAGGGGCAGTGTTTTCAAGCCGCGCAGCGCCAGCCAGGCTTCGAACGGACCGAGCACGCCGCCCACCAGCTTGTTCAATTCGACCAGCTTTTTCTTGTTCTCCGCCGAAACGGCGGTCACGCCCGCCAGCACGTCGCCGTGACCGCCGATGTACTTGGTGGCGCTGTGGATCACGAAATCCGTGCCGTGCGCGGCTGGATTTAAAAGGTAAGGGGATGCGAACGTGTTGTCCACCAGCAGCGCTGCCCCGGCCTGGTGCGCCAGCGCGGCCAGCGCGGGGATGTCCGCCACCTTGAGCAGCGGATTGGAAATCGACTCTGCCAGCAGGATCGCGGCGTGGCTTGCTTTCAACGCTGCCTCCACTTCCTGGAGGTTCGTAACGTCCACCCAGGTGACTCCCACGCCCAGGGTCGTCAGCAGCTTGCCCAGCAGCGTATACGTGGCGCCGTACACGTCCATCGCCGCCACCACCGAGGCGCCCGCTTTTGCACCCGCGCAAAGCAGGGCGGCATGGATGGCTGCCATGCCCGAGCTGGTTGCCTGGGCTGCTGGCGTGCCTTCCAGCGCTGCCATGGCGGTCTCGAACGCAGTCACGGTCGGGCTGCCGTAGCGCTGGTAGACGGGTCCCGCCTTGCTGCCCCCCAGGGCCGCGTCCGTGTCGTCCATGCTCTCGTAAACATACCCGACCGCCGGCCAGATGGGGGAGGCCACCGGCGTGTAATCCGGGGTCGGTGCGCCCTCACCGGCGTGGACCGCCCTGGTTTCGAACGATTTGGTGCTCCAGTCTTTCATATGCGCTCCAGTTGAATTGGCCATTTTGTCTCTCCTGTTCTTCGCTGTGAAGATCGCCCTGACGCGCAGGGCACCTTTCCAGTTTTGGGCTGTGGGCAGTCCATTAACTGCCTGCAGGCTGGGTTACTACGTCGTAAATATCCGCGAACAACCCCTTGTGTTTGAGTCCAAATCGCCCGGTTGCCAGGATATAGTACATCGCAAACCCTCTGAACAAAACGTACCCGAGCAAAACCCCGGCGGCATTCAAGATCGCATCGTTAATGTCCACGGCTCGGAATCCGCTGCGAAAGATCAGGGATATCACCAGTTGCGACAGCTCGAATCCGATCCCGACCGCGCCTGCCAGCCAGGGGATAATTCCGGGCTTGACCCTCGTCAGGAAATTCAGCCCGAAGCCGAAGGGGATGGTAAGCAGGATATTTTGGAGCAGGCCCTGCGCGCACTGCCCCGGCATGTTCTTGAAACAATTGCCAAAATAGAACGGGACCAGGTTGATGCTGGGGGAGAAAGGTGTGCCGCCCGGGCTGGCACTGACCGCGATCGGGAAAATGATAACCTGCACGACCGCCAGCAGGTACACCCAGAACGCCGAAAAGAAAAGCAGGGCTGCCAGGTTGTGCTTTCGCCGCCAGACGAAAGGCAGCAGCACGGCAAGAACGCTTGCTCCGACCAGCCAGCCCCATAAGCCAAACCGGATCAGCATGGGATTACTCGTCGATGGGTATAATTTGGGAAGATCGCCGGCTTACCGGCAGGATCATGCCGCGGCTCACGACGCCTTGGAGAAATCGATCGTTTTACGGATGTATTTCTTCAACTTTTCTCCCAGGTCGTCTGCATTTACGAACGTATCGATGACCACGTGCCCGATTTTTGAATTGGGGGTGGCAGGCTCCGGCTTCACGGATTTTATCTTTCCGTTCAGGTGCTGCGTACGAGTATGATGGGTTTGGCTGGCATCATGCCCCATCACCAGCAGGGTCGTCCCTTTCCAGACCTTTAGATCGGGCTTTCCCTTGAAAAGAATTCCGGACCCAAGCTGGATGGCAAGCACATCGCCCAGGAGAGTCTTGGGTTTGCACGTATTTTCTTCGATTTCCACCAGCGCATAATACTTTTTTGAATCCCTTGAAACCACGGCGATATCCAGGTCTGCCAGGATTTTTTTCGAACCGTTCTTATCCTTAAAAAAAGAATGCAGCTTTCCCAGTTTATCGTTCGGATCGACCCCCTTTTTCCCGTGGTCGTAAAGGATGTCGAATCCCTGCCCGCCGAACTCTTCCTGCAGCTTGCGTGCCACTTGCACGGTTAATTGTCCCTTTGCCATGGCAGCTCCTTTCATTAATATAAGTCCCGATCGCGCACATTTACCTCGGTGAAACCTCATGTTTCACAAAGGGTATTATACGGTTGCTTCATCTAATTATCGCGCAATTTTCGAAAAAAAGCCCGCTTTTCGAGGTGTGAAACCATGCTTGCTTTGAGGTTCTGGTATGGCATGGCTGTGGACCATCCCCGGAGCCTGATCGACCTCCCAAGTGGATAAATCAATCCGCCCTGAACTGAAAACAATGTATATTAGGAATATATTGGTCGTTCGACGTGACCATGCAATGGAAGCGAAGCAATGAAATCCAGCCCTGAAATTCATTTTCGTAAATCGACCCGGTTGAAAGACTTTGATTACTCCCAGCCGGGAGGATATTTTGTAACCATTGTGGCGCATCTTCGGCAAAATATTTTTGGAGAGGTTCAAGTCGGGAAAATGTCCCTCAATGACGCTGGATTAATGGTCCAGGTAGAATGGGAAAACCTGTCAAAACGGTTTCCGAGTATTGATCTGGATATTTTTCAGGTGATGCCGAATCATTTCCATGGAATTGTATTAATCAATGAACCTCCCGTAGGGGCAGGCCTTGTGCCTGCCAATGAACCTCACGTAGGGGCAGGCCTTGTGCCTGCCCATGAAATTGGGGTGACCACAAGGGTCGCCCCTACCCTTGGCAAAATCGTTGGGGCATTCAAATCCATTACGACCCACAAATATATCCGTGGAGTTGATGAATTTTCATGGCCCGCCTTTGATAAAAGGCTTTGGCAGCGCAATTATTACGAACACATCCTCCGCGACCAGGCCGATTACGAACGCATCGCCGGGTACATCCTTGCCAACCCAGCCAACTGGGACGGGGACGAAGAAAACCTCTCCCACCTCCCTCCAAAATAAGCTCATAATTAATTCGTCCGAAACATCCGAAAAAGCTCACCTTGAAAGGTGAGCTTGATTTATGATTTAGTCGTTCGGGAACCCTGTGGACTTTATGCCTTCTTGCCGGTGATGTTCACCATCCAGCCCACGCCGAACTGGTCCATGCACATGCCGAACGTATCGCCCCATACTGCTTTCTCAAGCGGCATGGTCACCTTGCCGCCCTTGGACAGCTTGCTGAACCAGCCCTTTAATTCTTCTTCGTTCTCCCCGGTGAGCGACATGCTAATGTTCGTCCCGGGATGGTACTCCATCCGTGCCGGTGTGTCGGACGCAAAGAAGGTCAGGATCTCCCCGGCGTTCAGCTCCGCATGCATGATCAGGTTATCTTCGGCGGGTGAGGAGGAAGCTTGGTATTCCTTGAAGGTATTCATTACCAGCTTGCCTCCGAAAACAGAATTGTAATATTCCATGGCTTGCCGGGCATTATCCTTGAAGCTCAAATACGGAATCAATTTGGTTTGCATTTTTTTTCTCCTTTACTTATGAAAAATTTTGAACATTATATATCCAAATTATCCGTATTGCAATATTTACCGTAGAATCGGCTGGATCGTGACTGATGCCTGTTGAACGGGTGGAACGCAGCTGAAATCCTGCTTTTCTCCCCTCTTAAACGCCTTGCCCCCGCTGCCCCATTAACGTTTCTTTTCCCCACCTTCGATGACCGCCGGCGAGGTAGGCCCGGGTTCCGCACGGGGCGAAGGAGGCCCGGGTTCCGCACGGGGCGAAGTAGGCCCGGGTTCCGCACGGGCCTCCCGCATTTCACTTCGCATCAGCACCAGCACCGCCGCCAGGATCAGCCCCCCTCCGATCAATGCGACCGGTTTCAGGATCTCCCCCAGCAGCAGCGCCGCCAGCAAAACTGTGACCACCGGCTCCAGGGTGGAGAGCATGGCTGCGTTGGTCGCTCCAATGCGCCTCAGTCCGGCGAGAAAGGTTACCACCGGCACCACCGTCGCCACCAGGACGATCGCCGCGATCACGATCCAGCCTGTCCCAATCGTTGGCAGGTGCGCCCCGTTCGCCAGCATCAGCAGGCTGGAGGTCACCCCTGCAGAAAGGAAGATCACCGCCGACGACTGGATCGCCGAGACCTGCTGCATCACTTTGGTCCCTACCACGATGTAGACCGAATAGATCGCCGCGGCCGCGATCGCCAGCAGGATTCCCGGCAGTTGACCCCCTTCCGGTCCAACGGTCAGAGCCACTCCAATGACAGCCAGCCCCAGGGCAAAGATCTTGATCCTGTTGATCGGCTCATGGTTCCAGGTCACTGACAGGATCACCACGAAGACCGGGTAGAGATACAGCAGCAGTGCCACCAGCCCGGGGGAAGCGTATTTGAGCGCCGTCAGGTAGGCGAATGCCTGTCCCACGTAACCCAATGCGCCCATCCCGATCAACCGCACCAGGTTGCCGCCGCGCGGCAGCCCCTCGCCGCGGATGGCGAGCACCGCCAGCAGCAGCACTGCTGCCAGCGAGAAACGGAATGCCATGATCGACAGGGTATCCCAGCCTGCCGCGTAGGCAAACCGACCCAGGATGCCGAGCGTGCCGAACGCTGCCGCAGATATGACGATCAGGATGATCCCAACAAATCGATTCATGCTCTTCACTGAAGAATTTTAATACGAGTCTGCCCCAAACACGTGTCAATTTTCCATCGAGTTTTGGATAAACAATCTCCCCCGCAAGATTTCTGCGGGGGATTGATTCTCGTTCTTTCCAGCCAGGTCTTGTTGTGTGCGTTCAGGCGGGCACCGTGACCTCCGCCGCGATCCGCAGCATGGCACCCAGGCTGGCTGTTCACATCCTGGTCGGTGGTTGCCCAGGATGACACGCTGATCCGCATGGCGGTCTTGCCCTGCCATACCGTCCCGCCGCACCAGCAGGTGCCGTCTTCCTGGATGCGGGCGATCACCCTGCGGGTGACCTCCGGGGTGCCGAACGATACCAGCACCTGGTTGAGCACCACTTCGTTCAGCACTTCGTAGCCGCCTTTCTGCAGCCCCTCCGCAAAATGCCTGGCATGCTCGCAGGAGCGGTCGATCAGGTCGGCCAGCCCGGCCCTGCCCAATGAACGCAGGGCTGCCCAGATTTCGACCGCCCGCGCCCGCCGCGACATCTCCGGGACGAACAGGTGCGGGTCGCGTGTCTCGCCTTCGACCAGGTAGGCCGCGCTGGCAGACATGGCTGCGTTGAGTGCCTGCTTGTCGCGCACGATGACCAGCCCGCTGTCATACGGGACGTTGAGCCATTTGTGCGCATCGGTCGCCAGGGAATCCGCCTTCTCGATCCCGCTCACCAGGTGCTGCCTGGAGGGGGAGACCGCCGCCCAGAGACCGAAAGCCCCGTCGACGTGGATCCACGCACCGCTCCCCTCCAGCTTTGCAGCGATCTCCTCGATCGGGTCGAACGCCCCGGTGTTCACGTTCCCGGCCTGCAGGCAAACCACGGTTGGGCCCGTTATCTTTGGGATCCTGGCAGCGATCATCCGCCCCTGCCCATCCACCGGCACCCTGACCACTCGCTCCCGTCCGAGGCCGAGCATCCCCAGCGCCTTCAACAAGCTCACGTGCACTTCGTCGCCCACGATGACGGTAATAGGCGGGGCGCCGAACAGGCCCTTGGCCTCTACGTCCCATCCCTGGGACTGCAGCAGGGCATGCCGTGCCGCCGCCAGCCCCGTAAAGTTTGACATGGTGGCACCCGTGACGAAACCGACCTCCGTCCCTGCTGGCAGGTCGAACAGGTCGCTGATCCAGCCGCGGCAGATCTTTTCCAGGGAAGCCGCCACCGGGGAAGACACCTCCAGGCCTGCGTTCTGGTCCCAGGCTCCCGCCAGCATGTTGGCAGCCACCGCTGCCGGCAGGGAGCCGCCGATCACGAATCCGAAGAACCTGCCTCCCGCGGTTGCAACCGTTGCCGGTGAGCCGATCGTGTCGAGTTCCTCGAGCACCCTGGCTGCATCCACGGGCTGATCTTGTAATGGGATCGAGAATCTGCCGAGCCCTGCAAGCGCGGACGGAGTCGGGCTGACCCGCCGGGTGGTCAGGGATTGCAGGTATTTTGCACCTCTTTCTGCAGCATCTTTCAGCAATTCTTCCATGTGGTCCTCCTTCTGGATATTTCCGTCACGGATTTATCCGGGGGAGCGGTTCGGTTCCGTGACGTTGATCTTGCAGTGAAATAATATAATTTGCATCAATTTTGGCATATTATAAAATTGATTCTGAAACCGGTCAACATTAATTTATAAAAAGGAACCTTGCGAGATGAAATCCGATCCGGTTATCCATTCCTGGGAATCCTATCAGCCGGCTCAAATCGCCGCGAACGTTGAAACCTGTTTAGACATTAGGATGATATACACTTGTATTTATATGGATAATGCGCGAAACTACTAAATTAACACAGCCCAATCCCTTACGCAAAACCGGGAGGTCATCATGGAGGAAAAACGGAAATTCGTATCTGGCGATCTTGTTAAGTTAAGATATGGGGGGCCGCAAATGACTGTCAAAGCATATATATCTGGTGAAGTCTCGTGTCAATGGGTGGTTAATGGCAAGCTGCTGGAAGCACTTTTCAGGGAAGCCTCTCTGATCTTTTCTTCGGAAGCGGAAAAATAAGCAGGAGCATTCCCGGGATGGCCGCGCTGGGGAGGCTATAGTTATCCCAACCGTTGGTCAAAGCTTTATTAATTCCGGATATTCTTTATCGGTGGAATGGGACTTGCTCGGAAAAATAGCTGTAGGGGAGGCGGGGGTTTTTGCGAAAATAAATTCCTGGCACAAGCGATCACCGCAAAATGATCTGAGTCATTTCACTCATGGGGGAATCCAGCCAGGATAATTCCCGGTTGTCGCGTTAAAATGAATTTCAACCTCAATGGCCCTTCTTTTTCGTTGTTGGCTTCGGTTTCAGGGAACTGACGTAGGCGAAGCTCTGTGCGAAATAGTTCTTCAATTCGGCGGTTTTTTCCAGGAGTTTTTCGGGTACTTCGACGTATTCTTTTTGAACCAGGCCGTATGCCATGCTCAGTGAGGTCTTGTACTTCTTGAGGAAGCCCTCGCGTACCTGTTCCGGCAGGCGCAGTTCCAGCCTGCCTTCTTTTGACAGGTAGCTGAACATGTGCCCGTTCAGGGAGGTATACGGTACCGTCGCGCCCTTGACGGTCACTCCCGGGATCGTAGCTGCCAGCTTTTCATACAGTTCCAGTTTGTCTGCAGGAATTTCGGATGTTGGTTTGCCCATGGATACTTCCTTTTCTTCATGCGGGTGGAGCTCCCAGACTTTCGAATGCACCCAACAATAACACCTTCTTCCGGGTTATAACCACCCTGTCTAAATGAACACCTGGAAAGATTCCTCTCACACTTCCTCGAGGCATGATCGTTTAACCTGTCGACCTCACAAGCAGAGCACCATGACTGAAGCGAGTCCCCGCCTTCAAATCGGGGGAGCCGTTGTCGGGCGGTATCCTGGTTACGGGTTCCACTCAGAGATACCTTCTCACTTGACTGCAATAATCCAGGTATTCCTGGCCGTAATGCTTCTTCAAATACTCTTCTTCAAGTAATACCTGCCGGTGGAACAACCACACGCCCGCGCCCATGCTAACCAACAGGATCCAATTGGAGAATATTAGGAATTGCCCCAGCAGGATAAAAGCAAATGCCACGTATATGGGATTGCGGCTGAAAGCGAAAACGCCGCTTGTGATTAGTTTATCGGGATGCTCTGTATCAATGCCGACACGAAAACTCTGACCAAACGAAACCAGGCTCCATAATATTTGCAGCAGCCCGGCGGTACAAAATAAGACTCCGACCCAGGAAACTATCTCCGATTGGAAGAATTGCTGTGAACTGACGGTGGGGAATTTGAAAGCAGCGGCAAACACCAGGTAGAAATAAAAAAGGGCAAATGGCGGGATCAGGAAATCCTTCTTGTCGATTTTCCCGAAAAATAATGCTTCTGTCCCCCTTCTTCTCATCATCAAGACTCGCGTCAACACCATTCCCAGCATGAGTACGATGGTTAGTGCTGCGAAGTATCTTTGCATAAAGAGTCTCCAACCAAAATAGTGCTGTGCTGCTTTCTCTCCACCCAACGGAATGGCTCAGCGGCAGCGGTCGGGAGGGCCCAACCCAACGCCCAATTGACCGCGCCCGCCATCAGCAGCGCCATTGCGGCAAACAGGACTCCAATGCTCGGCATGGCAGGACCCCATACCAGTGAGGAAAGACCTGCTGCAGTCGCCAGGGAGATGCCCCAGCAGGTGCGCATCATCCCGGCCCACCGGCGCTGCCGGAAGCATGTGACCACCACCAGCAGGCTGAGCACCCCGCTCCCGAGCTGCGTCGCAGTCTCCACTTTCTGCCCCACCGTGTGCGCGCGGGGAAGTTGGCGCAACCCTCCCGCCAGCGCCAGCCAGGCGAGCCAACCCAGAAACGCCAGGGTGCATGCCAGCAGACCGCGCCGGCCGATCGTCCGAAGGCTCATTGGATTCTTCACGGGACTCTGCCTCTATTTCGGTAACAGGATCTTGTCGTTCAACCATGATAAGCATAGCATAGTTTTTTATAAGGGCGCATGTCATTAACCATTTTCAGGAATTATCTGAGAATGCCATCCCTGATAGGCAAACCGCTTGTAAGAAATATCACAATCTGCTATATTGATAACAACGTTGGGTAATTACCGGGGCTGCGAATGATATTTCCTGTGACAGCAGCTTAATATTCAGCCCTTCCGACCTCGAAGAAGTTGTTCAGAAAGGAGAGTGGAATTTGTCTGGTAGGCTCTTTTTTATTCTTGGCAGGGGGCTGGTTTTGCTGATCTTCATGGCTGTTTTCGGCCCATTGACGGGCTGCGCTCCGAAACCGGTTGCACAGATGTCGTCCGAGGATTTACAGATCTGCGACGACTCGGCCAGCCAATGGATAGAACCTTCCGTGCCTTTATCCGATGCGAAGCCTTACCTGGTGATACCAGCTCAGGCTGAGATCACCTCGCCTGTCTATGCCAGCATTTTATCATTTGCACCGGTGGTCATTCAATTTAAACAACCGCCCGGCGATCCTGGGGTTTCATACCGTCTTCTCACGGTTATTGTGAGGACGATTAACGCTACCTACATGGAGTGGGTGGGTAATCCGATTACAGTTGTACCCCCGCTACCAACCAATATCGAGGTCACATGGACGCCGCCGACCCCTGGGAAATATTTAATAATGGTCTTCTTCTCAAATGTTGAAACGATACCCGCGCTGGGAGATAATGTAGAGCTCATGGCAGAAGAACTGCAACATATGCATAGTGGTGATCACTACGAAACCTACAAAATACATAATGGGCCTTCCTCTTTGGCATATGTATGTGTCCAGATCGATCCTTTAAAAGCGGTGGGAGCACAGTCTTCCCAGCCGGTCGTTCAGCCTTTGCAGAACAATGTCACCCTGCTGCCCTCCATCACTCGGACTGTCACGCCTTGGCCGACCATTACGAAGACGCCCACCCTCATTCCGTCCATAACAATTCCGACTGCCACATTTACGCATGTACCGCCTACCCGGGTTCCGCCCACGCGTGTTCCGCCTTCGCCAGTACCGCCCACGCCCGTTCCCCCAACTCCCGAACGGCCCACCCCCATACCGCCCACCCCCATTCCGGGGACCGAGGTACCCGGTTGCTCCACATATCTGACAGCGGATACTTGTAATATGAACCCTGTATGTACTTGGGGTCATCTGCCTACTGGAGCTGAAGCTTGCGTGAATAAGTAATACGAGCTAAGAATATATCCATCGGGGCGGCCCTTTGCCGCCCCTTTTTATTTACCTCTTTCACGAGGCACTCGCTTGCCCCCAACTTTCCTGCCTCTCGATCGGGGGATTGAATCCGTTCCGGATTTGCTCTATACTGTTTATCATTAACAAATTTCACGGGAGGCCTGCATGAAATTAAAACCATTTCTGCTGATGCTCTGCATCATCATCTTGGGGGATACCTGCTTCATTCACACCCTCCCGCCCACCATGGGTCCCGCCACCATTTCCCCTGCAGAAACCCTCACCCTTGCAGGCCAACCTACATCCGTTCCAGCTACGCTGGTCCCATTTCCAGCCGTCCCATCTGTGACTCTCCCACCTCCCGTCGAGTCCATCACGCCGGCGGCTGTCCCTGCGTCTCTGTCCACGGCCGGACCCTACCTGGCTTTCCTGCGCGATGCTGCTAAAGGACCGGAGATCGTCTTGATGGATGCCAACGGCAAGGGGGAATTGTCCGCTCCCTTCCCGATGGACCTCAATTCATCCCTCCCGCCGCTGCTCTCCAACCTGCTCTCATCGGACGGAGACTGGCTGGCTTTCTACACCGGTTCCGCCGGGCCGGCTTTTGGTCAGCCCGGTCCCGATTCCTCCGACCTGGCCCTTAATCTGATGGACCTGTACAGCTTCAAGGCGCTTACCGGCAGCAGCCAGCTTGTCACCCGCCTGCTCTCCGCAGATTACCCTGCTAATTTTGTTACCGCCGCCAGCCAGCTGGGGATGGCAGGTGTCACCCCGCAGTCTTTGCGGGATTCCTTCGTGGCTGGCATCACCCAGTCCATCGCCTGGTCGCCGGATGGAACCCAGCTGGCCTTTGCCGGTCAGATGGACGGGCTTTCCTCAGACCTTTACATTTACGATGTAGGCAGCCAGGCTATTCAGCGCCTGAGCAGCGGACAGCAGGAAGTCGAATGGATTGATTGGTCGCCGGATGGGAAATGGATCCTGGATGGCAGCGTCTACTTTGTGGGGGAGGGGATGACCTACGATGTGTACGCCACCTCCCCCGACGGGAAAGTCACCCGCAAGCTGCTGTCCGATTACGCCATGGTGCCTGGCGTGACTTGGCTCAATGGCAGCGAGTTCCTCACTTATCAATCACAAAACGGACCCGGAAATTACGGGCTGGTGAGGGTCAACATTGAAACAGGCAGGGTTGATAAAGTATGGGCTACCCCCTTTGCCTCGTTCCTGCCCGATCCGCAGGGGGATTGGGTCGCAGTGCTCTCCCAGTCGCGTGATGGGTTGACCCTGGTCAACCTGGCCACCCTTCAGCAGACGGTCGTCACCCTGCCTGGAGCCGGTCAATGCCATTGGCGCCGTTTCGGACCTGCTCGCCATGGCTCCCGGGGCTGACAGGCATTTTATCCTCAGGCAGGCTGCCGGCTTGGAATGGTACTATCTATCCACCAGCGGTGCGGTGATCGACTCCGGGATTAATGCAGACCTGGTTTCGATTGCGCCGGACCAACAGCATTGGATCGTGATAAAGACTGACATCCAGCTCTTCTCGAACACCAGCACCCGCACCAGGATCTTTGCCCTTCCCCCGGGGATGCAGGCAGGTGATATCCAGAAGATCATCTGGCGCCCTGATTCATCCGGCCTCTTCCTGGTCAGCACTTCCAGCCAGCTCTATGCCCTCGATTTTTCGATCGGAGAATGTGAACTGGTCGAAGAACACCTGGCTGCTTCAGGCCCGGCAGGCTTGATCTGGGTTCACTGACAGTGGGGTTGAAATGATCGATTAAATTTAAATTATGGCGTGGAACTGGCGCAGCGAAAGCCGACCCATTCAGGGGCTCCAGGAGCAGGGTAGTAAGGGATGCGGGAAGTGGTGAAGATTCCAAATACATAATCAAAATAGGTTCCACCCCGCAGCACGCGAAAGTCACCAGAGGATGGTCCTTGTGGGTTGTTTGCTGGCGATTGGCTGTAATAAGTTTCACCATACCAATCGTTTACCCATTCCTGGACATTCCCAGCCATATCCAACGCCCCATATGGGCTGGCTCCGGCCGGATAACTCCCCACAGCGGTAGTATCTTCCATGCAACCATTAAAACCCCAGCGGCCATTGTTCACCAGTGAGCAGGTCTTATCATTATTTCCCCAGGGGTATACATAAGCATTTGGTCCCCTGGCCGCCTTCTCCCATTCGGCTTCACTGGGCAGACGGGCGTGTGCCCATGTGCAGTACGTTTTAGCGGCATCCCAGGAAACATGCACTACCGGATAATCGGCGTATTGAGGATTGGTGAAATAATCTGGTCGTTTTGTAGTACCTGCCGGTAACTCTTCGCAGGCTCCTGCGCTGATACACTTTTGATACATGGCATTCGTCACTTCAGTCTGTCCGATCCAGTATGCATCCAGGGTGACGTTGTGAACAGGTTCCGCATTGCTGAACATATCGACCGTACAGGGATAATAAAACTGGCTGCATAATGACACGGCTTCCTTGGCATCCATGCCCATGATAAAGACTCCCGCGGGGACAAATACCATCGGAATGCCATCCTCCAATTTAACCTGTGGAGTTATTGACAGCATCGGCGTACTGGTTGCTGGTTGATTCGTGGGTGTACTGCAGCCAGCCAAAACCGCAGCTAACAGGAGAATGAACATAAAGACGTGGGATTTATTGATCATGGCTTTCCCATCTAAATGATTTTTCAGGCGTACATTCATTTTGCTTATTTGTTTCTAAAAAAACTCGGGCAATGATTTGGTTTTATTAATCCGGAAGGAATGTTAACTTCATCCAATATTACTCGCTTTCAGATATATTATCAGGCTTCTGAAATAGCGTAATTTGCATTCCATCGGGGTCCTGGAGACGCACGTTAAAATCACCCCATGGGGTCACGATCGGTGGGTTGATCAATGTCGCTCCATGGGCGAGTAACCGCTCCATCGCAGCTTTCAGGTCAGGCACTTGCAGTGCAAACCGGATTTGCCCGCTGATGCGTCGTCCCGCTTCGATTTGGTCGATCGTCTCTGCCTGTGCTTCATCGAAAATCTCCAGGGTGGCATTTCCCATGTTGAGCACGAGTGCCTGGCCTTGACCATTGTTCCAGGCTGCGGCAGGTTCAATTCCCAATCCTTCGCAGTAAAATTTAACCAGTCGGTCGTAATCGCTAGTTGTTATTGCCACCCGTAATTCATGGATGGGGGCGGTTGATTTTGGCGTAGACATCTTATTCGTGACCCTTTCTGGAGTTATGTTCCGCAAAACTTGCCAGTGACCCCAATTAAATCTGCACTTCCGACTGTCCAGTGAACACTGTGTTCGGGGACTCTATATTATCGAGGATGTGAATTACCATGGAACACTCCGGCACTTGCGTGGGTGTTCTGTGGCTGCTTCATTTGAGTAACAGATATCGTCCCAGCCAGATCGTCCAGATGGGATACATGATATAGGTTCCGAGCCACCCAAAGAACGCACCATAGAGATACCACGGCATGGACTCCATGCTGTCAATTCCAGCTAATATCCCTGGAATACCGAGCAGACCAATTGCCATGAATACTCCTGCAGCAATCCCGAAAATGACTAGGTTGTGAGGCAACGCCTCGCTGCGTAGTAGCGAATAACAAACTGCCGCCAGCCATAAACCGATCAGTGCATACCCGATTCCTGAATACCACCCTGCCAGCACAAAGTCTGTGAAGCCGAAAATGATCAGGATGGATCCGATGATGGTAAAGATCGCGCCGACCACCGCAAGCGCAAGCGCAATTTGACTCATCGATGCTGATTTGGCATGATATTCGGCATATAAACTCCACGCCAGAACCACGCTTGAGATACCAATAACGCTGTTGAATACATCATTGATCCTGCCGAAGGACTGGTTTACTGTATACATTAGGGTGAGGAATATTATCGCAAGGATGGCTGAGACGCCTGTTGCGATTGCCACCCAGCCAATCGCAGCGCTTGAGAGATTGTTTGTTGTCATGGGTTTCTCCTGATTTATTGAAATGGATTTAGTAATGGTCCAAAATCAGCGACTTGTACACGGTTTCGCTTTCCGTGGGGCAGAGCTGCGGTTCGCTGAAGACAGGGCAGGGTGATTGGGCTTGCTTTCAATATTGCTTGGCATATTGCTGACTCAATCTGTCTCTTTATAGGCAGGTCATTCGCCTGCAGGTATTCCTGGGCCTAAAATATGCCAGTGCATGTGGGGCGTCACACCTGGCCCGGCTGCATAGGCTCGCACATGGAAACCCATTTCATCCAGGCCTGTTTCCCGTGCGACTTCCTGGATCGCCCTCATCATTGAAGACAACAGCGCGCCATCCAGTGCCATTGGATCCAATAGCGACGGGACATGGTTCTTGGGAATGACCACCACGTGGACCTCGGCTTGCGGTCGCGGATGGCGGAATGCTAATACACGCTCATCTTCCCATACCTTTTTAATATCGAGATTACCCGACAGAACATCTTCACAGTACCAATCGCGACGTGTCATGTTTTGGTTGTCCATTTGCTGAAAACTCTCTTTGTTGGTCTGACCTTGTCTTATGCATCTGGTCCGCAAGCCGATAGGTATGCATGCTGGCGGTTGATAAATTATCCGTTATCAGGCGGCGTTTATTGAAACGGTTATGATCGGGCCCACATTTCCTTTTACATCACCGATCACTTTGAAACCATTTCCATAAGATTCAATTTCGCCGGGATGATCAATGCCGGAAACGAAAGAAACATCGATATCCCAGGCTCTGGATTCCAGGGATATCATCCATTTCCATAATCCCTTTGTGTATTTTTCGGGGGCCATATCCAGGACAAGCTGCGAGCGATTAAACCTTCGGGCTATTTCCTGTAAAATTCTGATCACCTCTTGCTTGGGCAGGTAATAAAACAAGGCCTCGGCCAGCAGAAGGAAATTACTGTTTCCATTTGAAGTTACCTTATCAATCCATGCAGTATCTAAAACCGAACAACCGATGAGTTCATAATCGAGCTGATCTTTTAGTATCTCTCTTTTCAATTCGATCATTTCCGGTAGGTCAAGTTCGATATATTTACACTTTTCATTTTCAATCCGCCAGAATCTTGTATCGAAACCGCAGGCAAGGTTGATCACGGTACATCCTGGATGATTGGAGATAAAAAGATTGGCAATCCTGTCGAAACTCCTTACTGTCTGAATGCGTGCTTTTGCATCGTGTGCATTCATGCCCGCATACCTTTTTTTCCACTTCATAATCCGGTTCTTTTCTTCTTCTGACGATATGGACAGCAGCCTTTCCAAACACAGGACTGCCATTGGATCGCTGAAAACAGGATTATTCCTCTCTGATTCAACGGCTCGACAGAGCAGGGGCAAAAATGCTGTTCGTGATACTTCTGATAGATTCATGGATCTACCCTTCCTTCATGAAACCACGCTTTGGTTGATTTGTAGACGCTGACCATGTGTCGCCGAAAACTCCTTCCCATTATCGCGCTATCTTGTTGTACGGACATAATGCTTATGATACTTAAACCCCCCGTATGGTGAGAGCGGGGAGTTTTTTTAGGCTAGTGAGTGCTTCTCTTTTATCGTTGGGAATTTGCTACTTCGACATCGACAGTACCAGCGAAAGCAGTTGAACCGAGGAAAAGGAATTGCGATATAATTGATACGAAATATCGCCATTCCCTTTGGTGCTGCTGATCTTTACCGGTGTGCAGCGTTTGATTAATGGAAATCCCAAAGAGTGCTGTTGGATGATTGTCGGAGAATATCAGCTGAGGTATAGGAGGTCTTCGTATGGCTACTTTTATTATGTTTGGAAAATATTCGCTGGATTCGATCAAGCAAATCAGCGAAAAACGTACTGAGAAAGCAAAAGAATTGATCAGGAAGAATGGTGGGGAAATTAAATCGGCATATGCTCTGCTCGGAAAAACAGACCTGGTTCTCATCGTGGAACTCCCCGGTTTGGAACAAGCAATGAAGACTTCTGTAGCGTTGTCAAAGCTGCTGGGGATTTCATTTACCACTGCACCTGCAGTATCAATGGAAAACTTTGACAAATTGATGGAAGGTGTATAAAAGAACTGAATAACAAAAGAGTACTCCTCATCAATAAGGATATCGAAAAAAGGGAAAGAACAGAAACACTGGTGAATGAGATGCTTTTTGGGATTCCCATTACAAGGTAGGATAAATCGATTAGAAATTATTCACGGACAAGAAAGTAAAGCGCTCTCCTCCATCACCTCCAGCAGACATTGGTTCAGTTGATCGCGAAGGCGTGATGCTGGAAGTGATCTGACATGGTTGGGAAAAAATATTAACGGTTTTGACAAAATTCCGGGTACTTCTTAATACTGTTTTCGTTTGCTCTACCCCAGGGGGAAGGATTAAAAGTGAAGGGGCAGAATCATCGATCGATGGATATATTGATAAGAGCTGAATAAGATAAATAAGCTTGGCAATCTTAAATTAAACGGCAATTATTTTATGTTTATTATTAGTCTATCTCCGTACAAGACTCCATTTATTTTGGGATTTTTATACGGATCGTCCTTTAAGATGTACTATGCTCCGCATAAAGCGTATGTCGGGCAGGGATTTTCTTGTATTGAATTTTGATCTGGTTCGTTATCGTGTGCGATTGAAGGAGAATCTAAATGTTAGTTCTCTTTTTGGGTCTCTTTGGTCTCTTGGCATTTATTATGGGCGTGGGGATTTTGGGGCTGTGGCTGAGAAAGCATCCAACCAGGGTTTCTGCTGAAAAATCTAGCCGTATCACGCACTTTTTATTCTTTGCTGGATTGGGTGCACCGCTTCTCGTTGCCTTCTTTTATCCGGGTCTCACGCACCTTGATGCACTCGTCGGGTTAAATCCACTACCGCTGAAACCCTTCTTTCTCATTGCTGGCATTATATTGGCATTACCAGGTTTATATTTGCTTGGCATCACCAATAAATTGGTACGCGCCCTGGGTGGCGGGGCAAATGCATTCCGTCTCACAAAGCAAATTGTTGCAACGGATGTATTTAAATACACAAGGAATCCAATGTCCCTCGGATATTATTTATTTTCGCTTGGTGTGGGTTTCATTTCGGGCTCATCCCTTTTTTCCCTCTTCGTTCTTTTGGGACTTATCCCTGCTCACCTTTTTTTCCTCAAATTCTTTGAAGAACTTGAACTTGAACTTCGCTTTGGCACCTCATATCAGGAATACAAACAAAAAACACCCTTTCTTATTCCATCATTTTTGGCAAAATAGTTGGTAATTTTCGCGCAGAACAACAAAGCATGCTGGCGGATTTGCTTCTGAATTGAGCGAAATGAGTGAGTCGGGCGCAATTGCTAACCGCAAACTCAAACCGTTGACAATAAAATCAATCTCACAGAATGTATTTCTACAGGAATTGAACCTCAGACTCCCAGGTTCGTAGTATGTCCCCTGAAGGGACATCGAATATTCGGCGAGGCGCTTGTTGCCTTTCCACGATGGTAACAGTTTTTTGTTCACATCCTTTTTATATGGATAGCGCTTTTTAGTGTTTATGCTTTACGAAATCGTTATCTATGGTTAATTGGATTTTTTACAATCTCCAACAACCTTTTGTTGGATCCGCTCGAACGCGAGTTGGGTTTTCCCTTCTTGCGGGATATATTGTTGTAAGCAATATCAGCGATAAAGTCACCAAAGCAACCATGAAGGGATACTTATGAAAGCGATCGTGTGGACAAAATACGGATCCCCCGAGGGTCTTCAACTCCGGGAAGTCGATAAACCCACCCCGAAAGACAATCAGGTCCTCATAAAAATATTCGCAACAACAGTGTCAACCGCGGATTGTGAGTTGCGCAGCTTCAAGGTCTTTACCTTGTTCTGGCTCCCCTTGCGGATCTATATCGGTCTTATCAGACCAACCAGGATAACGATATTGGGGCAGGAGCTTGCCGGGGAAATCGAATCCATCGGCAAAGCTGTAACACGCTTTAAGATCGGAGACCAGGTTTTCGCATGGACCGGTTTTAAGCTAAGTGCGAACGCAGAGTACATCTGTTTGCCTGAAACCGGGATGCTGGCGGCGAAACCTTCCAACCTGACCTTTGAGGAAGCCGCCACCCTTCCCATCGGTGGACTTGAGGCTGTGCATTTTCTGAGAAAAGGCGTTGTCCGCAACGGACAGAAAATATTGATCAATGGCGCCGGGGGAAGTATCGGGACTTTTGCGGTACAGATCGCCAAGTATTTTGGGGCGGTCGTGACTGCCGTGGACAGCACGGGGAAATTGGACATGCTGCGCTCGATCGGGGCAGACCGGGTTATTGATTACACTCGCGAAGATTTCACCAGGAGCGGTGAGACCTATGATGTGATTTTTGACATAATCGGCAAAAGTTCGTTTTCGGGGAGCCTGAGATCGCTCGATCAAAACGGATTCTATCTACTGGGTAACCCGGGGCTGTCGCAGCGCTTTCGTTCTCGCTGGAGCTCGAAAGGCAGCAAGAAGGTGATAGCTTATGCAGCCAGGGCACCGGGCGAACTCGCTGAAGATTTGAATTTCCTCAAAGACCTGATCGTGGCGGGAAAAATAAAACCGGTCATCGATAGACTCTATCCATTGGAGCGCACGGCCGAGGCTCACAGGTATGTCGACACAGGGCAAAAGAAGGGGAGTGTGGTAATCACTTTGGAACAAAAAGGCAGCATCTAGCAGGGCGTGCGCTGCACTCTGGAGACTGCCGCTTCGCGGCGGGCAGCATAATGTCAGGGTGGATTCAAGAAATGGATTTGACAGGACTGCCTTGTGGGTTACCCCGCATTCCTTCAAGGGATGCCCTGATGCATTTTAGTTCGGGGGGAAAAACCCCCCGACAACTCGGGGGGCGGAAATGCGTAAGTATTATGCCGCTGCCAGGGGCACCGGGACAGGCTGGACGGATCTGTATTTTTGTAAACCGAAAGCCGGATGCCGGTGGGCAGCCAGGTTGACCAACAGGCTGCCAAACTGCCCGTAAGAATAGCCTGCCAGCACGGCGGAGAGCACCAGGCTGGTGTCGGGACTGAGGTCGGCATTCGGGTTCACATCCAATACATAAAAGGTGCCGTCCCGCTGGCGGATGTCCAGGCGGGCATAATCGCGGCAGTTGGTGGCTCGAAATGCCGAAATGGCTACCCTCTCCAGTTGCTGAGTTTCTTCTGCCGAAAGGAGCGCTGGAAGCCGCAAGCGGATCAATTGATAATCCATTGAGCCCGGGTCGAACTTTGAATCATATGTACAGATCCTGGCGGAAGACTCCTGGATGGAAGAGAAATCCATTTCGGCAATGGGGAACACCTTGAGTCTTCCGTTCCCGACCACGCTCACGTGGAATTCCCGCCCCTCGATGAAATCTTCGATCAGCGCCGGCTGGTGGAATGTTTCAATGATCTTGGCTGCCCGCCGCATTAATTCCCCGCGGTCATGGACAACCGACTCCGGTGTGATCCCAAAACTATAATGCTCGAAAGCTGGTTTAACGATGGCGGGGAAGCGGTCCCAATTTGGGTTCGCTCCTTCTGGACAGACCTGCCAGGTGGGGGTTGGGATTTGCTTGTTTTTGAGTCGTTGCTTGACGGCCGGTTTGTCATAGCTGAATTGCAGCGCCTGCGAGTCCGCTCCTGTATATGTAAAACCGAGCTCTTCCAGCTTGCGCGCCACAATGGCACTGCTGCTGGGAATGCCTGGAACTTCCTCGCACCAGTTGAAAACGATCTGGCGGGATGGATCGCAGCCCGACAGGACCTCTTCAATCTTATCGTCTTCCAGGCAGACGATTTGGATGGGATGGCCTGCAGTTGTCAATCCCTCTTCCAGGGTTTGAACCAGGGCTAGGATCTCTTCTCTATCGGGGGCAGGCCAGGAGCGGTCCAGGTTGTAGAGCAGGATCACAGGCAGATCGGCAGGTGCATGGTTCATGTGATTTCCTTAATATTTATTCAACGATGAAAAAACAAAACGGTAACAAAGGTTGCTGCCGCGCATCGGATCAGCATGACCGGCAGGTCGCGCTGGTAAGCCGGTTCTGCCCACGGGTTCAGCAGTTTCAGGATTGGGGATAGTTCACCCACCGTGCTATCATGGCTGGGACTTCGGTAGGCGGGGGATGGATAATGGATGGCCTCCGCATGGGAGCGGTGTCGATGATCTTAAAGGCTCGGGCATTGCCTTGTCGAAGGCGGTCTTCTTGATCCCAGCCTCGCCGCTTAACACTACGATCCCTTTTTCCCCGTTCAGCATGTCCTTGAAAATTTCTATAATCCGCTTTGATTGTGGTTCATGTCCCAGCAAATCCATCTCAAACCTCTAACCCGTCAGGAGAGCGATCCCTGCCAGGAAAAATAATTAACATTCACCGTGATTATAGGGATATTCTCATGTGAGTCAAGCTTATCACTCAAACTCGTTTTGATTCAACTGTTCAGCATCATCCACGTCCTCCTCTGCTGGTAGATCGGTTGCAGTAGCCTTGCACCCCGCTGGGCGATTAAGGTATTGCGACAATATACTTTTTACCTTGTTCTAGGGAAAATTCAGCCTCTGTGAAATTAAAAATTGGATGGGCAGTTTTACTGCCCATCCAACTGCAACTATATGCCTCATTAAAAACTGAGCGAAGCTGCCCCTGAAGCCAGGAACTCCACCGCCTTGACCGCCGCCACGATCTGTGCGCCTTCCACCAGGTTGGCATCCGTGATCCCGCGCGGCTTGGCGCAGGCGCCGCACGCCCAGATCTTCCCGCCGTTCTTGACGAAGGTTTCCATGACCTCTTTCAACGGTTGGAATCCTTCCTTCTTGATGTTGTCCGCGTAACCTTTGGTGGCATTCCACACCCCATCGATGGTCAGCAGAACCACCACGTCCTGGTCGGCGGAGGCCGCCACATTCCCGACCACGAATGAGAGGATGGCTCGTTCAGGGTCTTCCTTTCCATGCGTGGAGTTGATCAATAGTTTAGCCATTTCTAAATCTCCTTTCTTTAGGTTTGTATCTTGCAGGAGGCTCTACCCCAACATTCGAAACTTTAGTTGGTTGATGAGCTTGGATGACGTTCGATCCAATCCGATCCCTTGTAGTATTGTGAGGGGTGCCGTTCGATCCAGTCCGAACCGGATAAGGAACTGACGCTGGTAACGACCGCTGGATGACGCTCGATCCAATCGGAACCATTGAAATATTGCGAGGGGTGACGTTCGATCCAGTCCGAGCCGGTAGTGGAACGTGCGCTGGTAACGACCGCTGGATGACGCTCGATCCAATCGGAACCATTGTAGTATAGTGAGGGATGTCGTTCGATCCAGTCAGAGCCGTTTAAGCTCTTTATGGCTGCCGTTTTTCCGCTGTCCTTTGCCAAAACGGATGCACGCGACGCAACCTCTATTGAGAGTGTTACAACCACCAGTAATCCAAATGCGATCATGATTTTCAACAGGACTTTTGTAGCCATTTTATATTCTCCTTTTTGTGAATAGATTATTTTTTCTCGACGAAGAACCGTAATTCCCGGTTCCCGTCATCGACCATTTTTAAAAGCTTGTTCCCCGAGAGACGGCTCCACGCCTCGATATCCCCCCTGGCGGTTGGATCGTCCACACGCACCTCCAGCACCTGCCCGGTCTGCATCTCGCGCAGTTTCGACTTGATCGCCGGTGTCAAAAGCGCACAGGTCCCGCCGGCTTCTGCAGCCTCGCTGTGGAACTCCAGCAGCTCATCCCGTTTGAGGTCCTTTTCGCCCGCACCGGGTGTATATGCCAGGTCGACCTGCCCGTCCGACCCCTCCGGTTGGAACCCGCTGCATAGCAACCTTACCTTTTCCACCCGCCCGTTCTTCAAGTTGAGGTACAGCTGTTGCTCGATCGAGTACCAGTCTCCCTGGTTCTGAAGGCGAAGACGATAAAAGATCCCCAGCCGTTCGCCCACCATGCCAACCCGGCTTGCCTCCAGGCGGAAATTGCTGTAATCGTCGAACCAATCATGGAACCTTGCAACCAGGTCGCGCGAAGTATGCAAATTATCCAAATGGTTTGGGGTGAGCAGTATGCTGGTGATCGTCGGGCTGCAAAATTGTGCCAGCTTGTCCAGGTCATTTTCAGCGATCGCCTGGATCCAGCCTTCTCCCAGTTGCTGCATGCTTAACCGTTCAACTCTTACATCCTCCAATTCCAGGTTCATTTCGATCATGGTTTATCCTTTCTCTGGTCTCTGGGGCGTAACCGCCCGATTGATTAAAGCAAGGATACCCGTGGGCAGCGTCGAGTGCCACGGGAAAATTCCCCATATTGGGGGATGAACGTTCCCTATATTAGGAATCGGGATTTTTCAGGATGTTCTTTTGGCGGGCTGTCACTGCGGCTTCCAGGCGGCTGCTCACCTGCAGCTTGGCCAGGATGGCCGAAACATGGTGGTCCACCGTCTTGGGAGATATGGTCAACCGCTCCGCGATCTCGGCGTTGCTCAACCCCTGCCCCAGCAGGGTCAGGATCTCCATTTCACGCTCGGTCAACCCCTCTGGGTTGGTCCGCGTCGAAGCCCGCGCCCCGTGCGGCAGCCCCTTTACCCCGTGCTCGATCATCTTCTTTCGCACCATGCGCGCCGCTGGGCGTGCGCCTAGTCCCTCGAAGATTTCCAGCGCCTCCCGCTGTGCTTCCGCGTCGCCTTCCGCAAGTGACAGGGCGTGCTCGTACGGGCACCCCATCTTCTCCCAGGTCTCGGCCGCCTCTCTCCAGTCCCCCGCCATCATTGCCCGGTACACTGCCGGGATTTCACTTTCCCTCATTGCTTTTCCTCCGCCCCGCCAGTTCCAGTAAACCAGTGCACCCAGCGGATAATTTTCCCGGGCTGCATAGGCGACCTTGAATCCAAATTCAAGCTCCACCCGCACTTGGTCCGGCTGCCCCCGCCACCAGGCTGCTTCTGCCCGGGCTTCTGCCACTGGACCAATACGCTGGAATTCCCCGGTGGGCAAAGCCAGGTCACGGGCTTGGTCTAGCAGGGCTGCCGCCTGCGGATCTCCCTGGCGCACCTTCAGGTGACCGAGCGTGGTGATCCCAGGCAGCGCGATCACGGCCGAACCGGGCTGTTGGCGCAGCATTTCCCGGGCATCGGATTCTGCCTCGGCCCAGTGTCCCTGCTCGAAGGACCAGCGCGCCCTCCAGCCCAGCATGTAGACCCTGTAGGAATCCATGTCGCGCTCGGTCGTGTAGTCCAGCCCCTCGCGCAGGTAGCGCTCCCCCAGGGCGTAATCCCGGTCCCCAACGGAAAACGATATCAGGTTGGCATAGCAGCGAGCTACGTGATCGTGCATTTCCTTTTCAATTGCCATTCGTAAAGCCCCCTCGAGCATGCCCCAACCATCATCCTGTGCACTTTGCACCTCCGCGCTTCCGATATTTGTCATGGCGTGGACGATGATCTCTGTTTCTTGAAGTTCTTCGGCCAGCTTGAGAGCTTTTTTACCCCAGCTGATCGCCTCTTCATTTTCCTCGGCCAGAGTATGCAGCTGCGAGCGGTTGCTGTACGCCATTGCCAGTTCCTTGCCGGGTTCAAGGGGTTCCAATGTCGTGATCGCTTCCCCGCCAAATTGGTCGGCCTTTCCTTTGTTTCCCTGGAACCAGTACAGGCGTGAGAGCCAGCGTAAATCATCCCCCACCTTCTTCGTCTGCCCCACCCGCTGCCAGAGACCGACTGCCTCCTGGCGCGCCAATATGGCTGCGTCGATTTGCCCGGTCAGGTAATCCTCGAACGAGAGTTCGTCCAGGAGCTGGGCCTGTTCTTCGGGTTGGAGCTGGGAACGGTACTGCAGGGTGGCTTGGAAATAGTTGGCTGCTTCTCGGTGCGCGCCGTGCTGGCTGGCTTGGTGCGCTGCCTGCAAGCCGTACTCGTGCACCTTGCCTGCCTCCCCCGCTCCCATGGCATGGTGAACCAGCCTCGCCAGTGCAATCTCCCCTGCAGTTCGCTTGCCCAGCACCTGCAGGACGCTGCGATGAAGTTGCTGCGAGCGGCCGATCGCCAGCGATTCTTCGATCGCCAGGCGCACCAGCTCGTGCCGGAAAGACAGCGTTTCACCGGACGGGACCAGGAAACCTCCTTCAACAGTGGCATCCAGTACAGCCGCGTCTGGTGGCTGGACTGCCTCCAACAGCCGCAGCTCAGCCGCCCCTGGGATGACCGAGGCCAGCTCCAACAGGTCGCGCGCCGCTGCGGGCAGATGGGTCAGCCGCGCCAGGACGGCGTCCCGCACCGAGGCGGGAATGGTGCCGGTGGTACTGCGTAACACTTCGGTGACGAAGAATGGGTTGCCTTGCGTGGCTTCAAAGATGCCGCTTGCGGATCGGTCCATTTTGAGTGCCAGGGCCGCCACCGCCTGCTCCGATAAGGGTTCGAGCGGCAGCCGGGTGGTGCTCTGCGAGGGCAGGTCACCCAGCACCGGGCGCAGCGGACGCTTTACGCCAGCCTCATCCTCCCGGTAGGTAAGGATCAGCAGCGTTTTGGTCCGCTGGATGCGGCGCCCCAGGTATTTGATCAGGTCCAGCGTGGCCTCGTCCGCCCAGTGGATATCCTCGAAGACCAGGATGCTTGGGAGTTGACTTTCCATCAGCGTCTTGTGCAATGCGGCCGCGATGGCAAGCCAGTCTGCCCCCGATTTCAGCAATTTCAGGATTGGAGGGAGTTCACCCACTGCGATATCATAGATGGGACCCAGCGGGCGGGGGGTGAACAATGGGTCACAGGCTCCCCAAAACAGGTGCGCTGATGATCTTAAGGGCTCGGTCACAGCCTTGACGAATGAGGTCTTGCCGATCCCGGCCTCGCCGCTTACCACTACGATCGCGCCCTCCCCTTTGAGCACGCCCTTGAACGTTTCATTTATCCGTTGCAATTGTGGTTCACGTTCCAGCAGTTCCATCTCAAGCCTTTAACCCGTCAGGAAGGTGGCCCTCACTAATAAAATAAATAATGTTCATCGTTATTATAGGATTATTCTCCCGCGAGTCAAGTTCATGCTTCTGCCTCGTTTTGAGACTCTCTTTGATTTGGGGATTGCAAAGCATCCCGTAGCGCAGCAAAGGGAGGGTGGGGTAGGGCTGGTTGTTGTATCTCATTCCCCATTTTCGGATTTTCTTGATGTGTTGACCTGAAGAATTAAATATAAAAATCCCCACGGTTCTTTCGACGAGAAAATTGGAAATCTAGTCATAATCGCCTCCACATATCACTTAAACCGCTCCCCCCATTTTTAGTTTACCCGCCCCGCATTCTTCGCTGGGCACCCCGCCTGTCCTGACGGTTTTGGTCAGGGCGAATTAAGTTGGGAAGCCCCACGGTTTAAGTGGGGGAAAATTCGAAATCCAATATAAATCGCCTATACATATCACTTAAACCTCTCCCCCATTTTCTGTGCTCGAAAATGGGGGGATGAAAGGGGGGCTGATCACTAGGCATAGTGGCTGGGGTGAAAATGGGGGAGGCGGGAGGGGGCAACATCAATCTCCTCCCCAAGGTCGCGCCATTTCTTATTTTGCGTTCATCCATTTTGCTGTGAGTGAAGTCAATTTGATTTAATGGAAATCATTATCCCCGGGCATGTCAAACATGATCCTGCTAATGGTAACCAGCCGGGCATAAGATCATTAAAAAAAAGCCGCTCTCTGCAGAGCGGCTAATGCACCATGATTAGTTTACTTGGGGGGAGCCATGAACTGGAAATAGGCAAATCCAATAACAAACAAAAGGTAAATGACCACCGCTGACCAGCCGGCCGCGCTCATGACACCGCTCAGGGTTCCCATCAGGGCAACGACAACACCGACTGCATCTCCGATCAGGCCGCCGAGAACAACGGGCTTGATGCCGGCGCCGGTGAGATCTTTTGCCAGCCAGTTGATCAGCCCAAGCGTCAGCATGCCAACCCCGAAGAAGCGTGCCAGCAGTATTTCAGAGGGGCTTGTCCCAAAGCCGTAGGTCGTTGCCATGAAAGCTGGTAACAGCAGCAGACCGAGGCCGTACAGGAGTGCGACGACCGCTACGATGCTGAGGAATGTGCGAAGTTTCATAATATTCTCCTTTTCTTGCTGATTGGAAAGGGTCGAACTCACTATTTACAACCCTGGTTCCAGGGCAAAGGTTCGCTGTGCGCGGGCTGTGCTGGGCTGGTCTTGAAATTAATCTCTATCACCCGGGGAATACCTCTTGACTTTTTGATTGTGTCAATTTGATGGTGTGGATGGAGGTTCTATTCTTCCTCTCGCCATTCTCCTCTTGACTTAATAGCACAATTGTTCTAAGATAGGGGTTGACAGGAGATCGCTGCAAAATCCGTCCTGGTACCCGATCTCATCGATGGTTTTATTGAACAAGGAGCAGAAATGGAATTCACAAAATACGAACGCCTGCAATTGATCAATCAATATGAGATCCTGAAGATCATAAACCCCGAAGAAAAAGAAAATTATAAAGAGTTGATCGAAATCCTGTTCAACGGCTACTCGGTCCTTTATGATGAAATTGAAGGCTATATATCCGAAGATATGCCGGTTGAAGAGGGTGTGTTTGTCCTGGATATCCTTTCCCTATACCGTGATATCGAAGGGTTTAAGTTTCATAATGAATCTAAGGTGATCAAGGATCATCCCTACGGAAATTTCTCTGGTTTTGATGGTACCTTGGAAGGCAGCCATTACAGTTTGGCTAAATTCCTGATCGATAAACACAAGAGGTTTTGCGAACAGGAGCAGTACAGGGAAAAGACCGATGGTTTCAACAGCCACTGGCCCATGCTGTCTCAATATCGAAATATGATTTTCAGGTGGGAAAGGCTTGGCAGGAAGCATCACCTGGATGAAGCCGAGATTCTTGGGATCATAAATGTTTGAAGAACACTGAAATAGTTCCTCCCCCATTTTTTGTACGCCAGCCCCGCCTGTCCTGGCGGTTTTGGTCAGGGTGGCTTTTACGGGGAAGCCCTGTGGTATTTGCGGGGAGAATACGAGAAAACACATTTATCGCACTACCATATATCATTTAAATCCCTCCCCCCATTTTCTGTACTCGAAAATGGGGGGATGAAAGGGGGGCTGATCACAATGGCATAGCGGCAGGGGCGAAAATGGGGAATAAAAAGGCCATTCATCCTCCCCCCTTTTTTTTACTCCCTGCCCCGCCTGTCCTGACGGTTTTGGTCAGGACGCATTAAGCTGGGAAGCCCCACGGTCTAAGTGGCGAGAAAATTTGAAATCCAATATAAATCGCCCATAAATATCACTTAAACCTCTCCCCCCATTTTCTGTACTCGAAAATGGGGGGATGAAAGGGGGGCTGATCACAATGGCATAGCGGCAGGGGCGAAAATGGGGAATAAAAAGGCCATTCATCCTCCCCCCTTTTTTTTTGTACGCCCGTCCCCGCCTGTCCTGACGGTTTTGGTCAGGGCCTGTAGTCCTGACGGTTTTGGTCAGGGCGCAATATGCTGGGAAGCCCCACGATTTAAGTGGGGAAGCCCCACGGTCTAAGTAGGGAAGCCCTACGGTCTAAGCGGCGAGAAAATTTGAAATCCAATATAGATCGCCCATAAATATCACTTAAACCTCTCCCCCCATTTTCTGTACTCGAAAATGGGGGGATGAAAGGGGGGCTGATCACAATGGCATAGCGGCAGGGATGAAAATGGGGGAGGGCCGGGGTGAGGCTGGTTGTTGTCTCTTATTCACCATTGTCGGACCATTTCTGGCAATTCGCACCGGTTTCCGGGTAGCGCCTCCGCCGCATGCCCCGCCTGTCCTGACGATTTTGGATAGGGCGTTCTGAGCAGGCGATCTGGTGTTAAGTGGCGTGGAGTTGTTGACCGAAGCACCTTACTTGAAATCTTCGGCTTGTCGCACAATCACTTTCATTGCTTGGGCTATTCCGTTTTCAGTTCAGATTTGTTCACCAAGTGCAGCCGGCTAGTGCGTGCCGTCAACCATCGAACTCGTGGCGTGCCCGTCGGGTTCGCAGTTAATTATAAAAGATCATTGGTTGGAAAAGTATTGGATGACGGCGAATTGGAAAAAAAGGAAAAACAGAGCGCTATCATCTTCCTGTGACTGTTAAAAATACAGAACAATTGTCCTATAAAATCTCGGGGAAAGCTTAATAATCTATTCAAGAAGTGGCTAAAAGACTATATTCGAGGTGGGATCTAGCAGGGGGAAATTCTTGATACATTCTTGATATTAAGCCCGTCTTTATTGCCAAAACCTTGATATTACCAGTTTTAGAATAAAAGGATCTTGGCGCATTTTTGACATTAATGCAGCAGATCTTGCCAATCGCTGAATTGGCCATGAAATGGAATGATTTGTAAATGGACCAATCAGAAACTCGGAAGAAATCCGCTTTAGCGAAAGGTAAATTCCGGAAAACTGCACATTATTTCATCGGCGGCTTACCGCTGGTGGGAGTAATAATTGCCAATTTTATGACCTTATCGGTGCGAACACACCAATTTCTCATTCTGATCACCCTGGTGTGGTTTCAGGTCTATATTCTATATGAAGTGTTCGCGAGAAAATAACTCTTGGACGAAAAATCTTCGCTACGCATACTGATCGTTGATGATGAACGCCCCATTAGACGGTTTTTAGTCTCAGCACTCGACGGTTCTTATAGTGTTTTCGAGGCTGAAACCGGAATGGAGGCCCTGCAGAAGGTGGCGGTCAATCGACCCGACCTGATTATTATGGATCTGGGTTTGCCCGACCTGGATGGTGTTGAAGTCACCCGGCGCTTGAGAGAATGGACACAGGTGCCCATCATCGTTGTTTCGGTACGCGACCGGGAAGATGACAAAATCAGCGCACTGGATGCAGGAGCGGATGATTACCTGACCAAACCATTTAGCGCTGCCGAGTTGATGGCACGCATGCGCGCGGCTCTGCGCCATAATGCCAGACTCGAAAATGAGCCATATTATCAGAGCGGCGACCTGGTGGTTAACCTGGCGCTGCGGCAAGTGCTGGTTGACCAGGCCCCAATAGGGTTAACTCCCATTGAATACGAGATCATGCGCACACTGGTCACACACGCCGGGAAAGTCATGACTCATGCCCAAATAATCCAGGCAGTATGGAGCGGCAATGATGAGGCAGATTCCCACCTGCTGCGCGTCAATATCAGCAACCTGCGCAAAAAAATTGAAAAGGACCCCTTGCGCCCGTTCCATATCGTCACCGAGCCGGGGGTTGGATTTCGCCTTAGAGATACAGAAGTACAAAAATGACAGATTATCCCACTTACGGCACGGTGATGCAATTTTCGGCGTTGAGGCGAATGGTTCTCAATCTGCAACTCGCAGATATTGTTCGACCTTTATAGATGATGCCTCGTTCACCGAACTGGTTCAAGGTAAGCGAGATACCAGTCTCAATGCATCCACGCCTAAGCACCTGCTTGTGCAACTCCGTACCCTAGAATTAGTTATCCAATTCAATTAAAGTTAATAGGTAAACACAATGCTTTTTTCCATCGGTTTATTGATCGTCATTGCATTTCTGGCTTTTAAGATCGCCCCAGTTGAAAAAAAGGAGCACGCCCACATCCACGGGGCAGGGCAAATTGGCATGCTGGCAGCCATCGCTCTCTTTGGCGTGGATTACTTTACTTCATTTTATTATGCCACTGGCGAGCTGATGAGCTCCCTGCATCCGGCGGGGCTGCAGCGTTATGGTTACATCATCGTGATAGCAATTGCGTTTGCGAACGCCGTCTTTGGGTTTCTTTATATGTACTCATTGGGTATTTTCAATGAGGGCGGCGGTTCATATACAGCTTCCATGCGCTACCTTTCACCGGGATTGAGCCTGATCGTTGCAGTGGTCCTGCTCCAAGATTATATATTCACCATAGTAGTGTCGAGCCTTTCCGGCGTAGATCAGCTGCTGTCAATTCTGAACAAATACAATGCAGAATGGTATTACCACGTGGGAATCGGGATTATCCTGGTGGCTGTCACCTGGTTCCTGACCATTCGGGGTCGCGGCGAGTTGGCGCGGGTGGTTTTTACCATGCTGGGGATATTCGTTTTAATGACGATCACCATGGCAATCGGTTTGTTCATTGCCAAGGGAAAGGGTGTCCCGCCTGCCGTTTATCCGGAAACGATTATTTCTCCCACAATCTCACAAGCGCTGTATCGCATGCTATCTGCTTCCATGAAAGGCCTGGTTGCTTTGACCGGTCTGGAAGCCATGTCGAATGGCATCCAGTTCGTCATCAACGAGGATGCCGGAATTGTCAAATGGGGCAAGAAGCATCTTCCGAGACTTAAAGGAATTTGGGAATTCTACAGTGGCAAGGCGGGGATCGGTCGCCTGGTGCAGACGTCCTTCCTGTTTTATGGCGGATTGACCACTGCATTCCTGGCTTACTTCGGCGTACATTTCAATGTATTTGACGGGACTTTGGGCCGGTCTCTTGTAGCCAACCTTTCTTTCATCGGGTTCACGCAGTTACCGGGGGGGGATATCCTTTACTGGGCATACCAGATCCTGGCGGTTGGGCTGCTGGCGGCTGCTTCCATGACTGCCTTCCAGGATTTGCAGGCAACAGAATGGCGCGACGTTGCCATGGGGGAAATCCCAGAAATCATCGTGTACCGTGACAAACGCGGGACATTTACCCGCTCGGTAACGATCGCCTTTGGCGTGGTGATCATCATCACCTTCCTCATTCGAGGCCAGACATCCCTTGGCATTCCATATTACGGCATTGGCGTATTCATGCCGATCATGATGATGGGCCTGGCGATCCGGAAACACATCCTTGTAACAGCCACCGGGGCAAAGCGTTTCTGGGGGAGTCTGGGAGCTTTGTTCGCTGCCATTCTGTCGGGGCTTGTTTTTGTTGGCCAGATCGTAGGTAAGTGGACCGAGGGGGGATGGGCAGTGCTGATTTCGTTCAGTATCCTGATCGTAGTTGCCAACACGGTTCTCATTTCATCGGTTGGGAAACGTGAACCAATACAAATCCATCGAATTGTGCGAGAAAAAGCCAGGGTGCAAGGCGCGATGGCGTCAATCGTTGAATGGCAATCTTTACGGATGCAGGAATATCGCTACAGCGTATTAATGGCAATTTCACGTTTCTTCGGATGGTTTGGCGTGCATAGAATTTCTGAACTCGTTCCACCTGCCCATGCCGGTGATTATAACCACGCCCTGCATGTGGACCATGCTGACGCGCCCTCCCTGCTGGAACAATATCTCGGCAAGCCTGAACCCAAACTCGGCGGCGCGCCGCACGAAACTGAAGAACCCCCCAAGGAATAGCGCAATTAAATTAGGTCGGGTGAATTAATAATTCGAGCATCATTCGCGGTGCCCGGTATCTTTCTTATTTCTGGTAGTCCCCCCAGTTTCCATTTTTGGACCAACCGAATCTTATTCTTCTAATTTCCCCGTCTTCAATTATCCTTGTCTTGATTTATTATCCGCCTCCTCTTTCCCCAGCAGGGATTCCAAATAGGCAAGCGCCAGCTTCCTTGTTCCTGGTTTCATCACATCCAAATAATGACCTCCGCGTTCCACCTCTTCACTGGCACGAGTACTGGCCTCCAGCAGCCCTGCCGCCCGGTACACTTCCTCACGCGGCAAATTCAGCGCCTTTGCCATTCCATTGCATAAGAGTGACCCCGGTTCCCTTTTTCCGTTGGCGATCAAATAGATGATCGTGGGGGATACGCCTGCCATCCTTGCCAGTTTTGCACGCGTCCACCCGTGCTTTTCCCTCTGCTTGTCCAGCCATTCTATGAAAGTGTTCATCTGCCACCAATACCTGCAACCATTAATCCAATTTCCGCGTTTCAAATCATGTTTCCGATTATAGAACAAATTTTCTAATTGTCAAGCCGGAACAATTGTTACATGGGTACAGCCTGCCATCCTGGATCGAACCTGTTAGAAAAACTTACGGAATATCCCCGGTCAGCATGGGTTCCGATTATTCAGGAAAATGGCTGAAGATTTAAATATAAGGACCCTGGGTTTATCCCCGGGTTTATGGGGGGAATTCAATCAAATGTTGGCTATTGACATCTTAGCTCTAATGTTCTAATATAGATGCAGGCGAGCGACGGCAGCACAAAAACGTCGCTCGCCGCGCGTTTTAAAACCCGCCGTCGTTCGCCCATCAAATGCCCACCTCTAAGCATCCAGCAACATGCGATGAAATCCTCGTCCTCAAAGAAAAGGTCGCCGCTCTCGAATCCTGGCGCGCCTCCACGCGCGCCTCGAAGCCGAACCGTTGAAAGCTCCACCTCACACGATACCTTGTAATGAAATTATCGCTCTCCGCGAAAAGGTCGATCCGAGCGTGGTCCACTGAACGACCTGAGATCCAGGATTCCCAGGTCAAGCTGCTCATCACCCTCTCCATTGGTGGAGGTGGGCTCTCCGTTATTACCCTGATCATTACTATCTCAAGGCTGATTCACATATGATGCGCGTACAAGCCGAGTGGGGCATCCAGTCCCACTCGGCATGCGTCGAGGCGGCGTTCGCGAAGCACCCCACTTGTGGGGCAGCCGCCGTCGACCACTTTGGCGACACGTGTCGCCAAAGGTAACCACATCGGGCGCATTGGCGCCCGATGCAAGTATTCAGTGAAAGGGTCAAAAATGAAATCTGCTCGCAAACCTGGCGCTCAACCCGGAAACCATAATGCCTTCAAGCACGGGCACTATGCACGCATCGCGACCAAAAGTAGCTGTACGCCAACCCGACGCCAGGAGGCGTCGATGACCGCCCCGGACTTGGCCACACAGCTTTTTTTTCCTGCCGGAAAAACTCGCCCTTCAACTCATCCCGTCATCCTTTCTCACGACTCATCGCATTCCAGGTTACCTCACCCGCATGTTACCCCTTTGGGTGGGAGGGTTACCGGGGCGATCCCGGTGAGACCCGCTTCAAGGGACGCATGGAAGACAGTCCTCGTGGAGGGGGTGCCGGTTAGGGTGCCCACTCGCGCAGAAATGGATTGGCTTATCACCCTTCCCACCGAAGAGTATTTGGTTGAAGTGAAACGTATCTGGGTCATCATGGCACTTGATACCCTCAAGGTTCCCGGCCTGCCGATGAAGGATGTTCTCTACCTTGTAAGAAAAATCATCAGGTGGAGCAAGAAATGATGCGCGGACTGGGTCCCTTGCGACATTGTCCCGGTGCCCTTTCGGGAAGCACCCCTTTGGGGCAAGACCCAGTCCGCCACATCGGGCGGATTGGCGCCCGATGTTTGGAGAAAAGAATGTCCATAAATGGCCTCAAGCCGCCATGCGTCGAGGCGGCGTTCGCGAAGCACCCCCTTTGGGGGGCACAGCCGCCATCGACCACTTTGGCGACTTGTGTCGCCAAAGGTAGCCACACACTTGCACCGCACTGTGTTTGGTGCAGTGCAGGTGCCGGGCGCAAGAACGCACGGTGCTTAGGAGAAATATGACCTCTTCCCAACCCCCCGAACCCAAACGCCGCCGCAAGGTCGGTGGGCAGCCCGGCAATCGCAACGCCCTCAAGCATGCCCTCTATTCCAAGTACTTCCCCGAAGCGATGAAGAAAACCTTCGTCAAGTGGGAATCTACCGATTACATCGGCGAGGTCCAGCTCCTCCGTGCCAGTATGGACAGGATGGCTGCTGTCCTCCTGGTTCAGGATGACCTTCCCGTCGCCCAGAAGGTCGCCATGACCAATGGCATCTGCCGCGCTTCCAGCACCCTCAGCCTGCTCGTCCAGCGCAGCCGCGCCCTCAACCTCCGCGACGATCCCGTTTATATCGCTTGGGACGATACCACCAGCGAGCTTTCCTTCTTTTCCGATGGCAAGCCGCCCGAATAAATATTAAGGAGCAGCCGTATGGACTACAACCACCTCACCGCCCGCAGGATTTATAAAAACCCCGATTATTTCGTTTACAAGGCCTCCCACCTAAAGCTGCGCACTTACCAGCGCCAGGTCTTGATTGCCATTATTGATTCAATTCGATCCAAATCCGGTCATTCGTTTGTGATCGTTTTCGCGCGGCAGTCAGGCAAGAACGAGTTGCAGGCCCAGTTATTCACCTACCTTCTTGCTGTTCTCTCCCGCTTCTCCCTCAACATGGTTTCCGTTTCTCCCAGCTATGACCCCCAGGGCAAAACAGCCATGGCCCGCCTTGAAAAGGTCCTCTCCCGCAACCTCTTTACCCGCGGCATCTGGAAACGCTTTCAGGGACACAAATACTCCGTTGGCTCCTCCCGGGTGGTTTTCCTTTCTGGTCATCGCGCCGCCCGTGTCGTCGGCGAGACCGCCCACCTCCTCCTCTCCGTTGACGAGGCGCAGGACGTTTCCATCTCTGTCTTCGATAAGTCCTTCGCTCCCATGGCTGCTGCCCATAACGCCACCCGTGTATTTTGGGGCACTCCTTGGACTTCCCACACCCTCCTCGCCCGTGAGATGCGCCGCGCCCGCCTCGCCGAAAATGCTGACGGCATCCGCCGCCTCTGGGTCGTCCCCGCCGACGTGGTTGCCCAGGAGGTCCCCTCCTATGCCGACTTCCTCCGCTCCGAGATCCTCAGCCTTGGCAGGGACCACCCCATTGTGCGTTCCCAGTACTTCTGCGAAGAGGTTGACTCCCATGTCGGCATGTTCACCGCCGCCCGCCTCCTCCTCATGCAGGCTGACCAACCTCCGCAAGACTCTCCCTCTCCATTTGCCGTACGTGCAAATGGGGAGGGTCGGGGTGGGGTGGTCTATGCCTTCCTGATCGACGTCGCCGGTCAGGATGAAGCCCGCATGAACCTTGACGATGAAGCTCCCCTGACCAATCCAGGCAGGGACAGTGTTTCCCTGACGATCGCCACGATCGACAGCAGCAGCCTTGAACTGCTGCGAGCTCCAACTTATCGCTTCGTCAACCGGATGCAGTGGACGGGGGAAAACCACGTCAAGATTTTTGGCAAACTCAAGAACCTCGCAGAGACGTGGAACCCGCAGTACATTGTGATCGACGCGACGGGCGTCGGTGAAGGTCTTTGGGCGCTGCTGGACAAGGCTTTTCCGACGCGGGTTACTCCGGTCAAATTCTCGTCGGTCGTAAAGTCAGAGATCGGATGGAAGTTTATTTCGATCATCGAAACCGGTCGCTGCCATGATTGCGCACTGACAGATCCGGTGCGACTGCAGTACGAAGCCTGTCAGTCTGAGATCCTGCCAGGTCCAGGCAAGCTGCTCCGCTGGGGCGTCCCGGAGGGGGCACGCGGAGCGAGCGGTGACTTGATCCACGACGATTATCTGTTAGCCGATGCACTCATAGCCATTTTAGATGGGATGGAATGGGCTGCAGCCACAGATCCATTTATTCCAGAAGGGTTTGAACCATTGGATGAGCTGCGGGCGGGTCGATCGCCCGCAAGCCACGTCGACGATATGAATCGTCGACGGGTTATTCAGAGGAGATGATCATGACCAAACGAAAAGCTTCGACCACCCTCACCGTGCACGAATTCGATAACACGATCACGCTGGGATCGTATGCATGGGATCAGAATTTTAGAGACCGGTTGAATTATGACCGGATGAGCATTCTCAGCCAGGCGATCAATGCTTGGAGATCAAACCCCATCGGGCGGAGGATCGTGGAGCTCACCACGGAATTTGTCATTGGGACGGGCTTCACTTTCGAATGCCCCGCCTCGGTGGAGAAGATCCTGACCACCTTTTGGAACCACCCACTTAACAACCTGACCCAGCAGCTGCCAGAATGGGCAGACGAGGCATGGCGCACCGGTGACCTGTTCCTGTTGTGCTCCAAAGATCTTGGCGGTCAGATGTATGTCCGTGCTTTGCCTTCGGAGAGTGTCGGCATTATCGAGACCATGACCAACGACTACCGCCAGGAGCTATGGTACAAGCGCGACGCAGTGGACGAAAATCCTTGGCCGGCTTACGTCGGCGGACAAGTACAGGGCTGGTTTGTGCTGCACTTCCCGCTTAATCGTGCAGTCGGCGCGTCGTTCGGAGAGAGCGATCTTGCGCCGGTCCTGCACTGGATTTCCCTTTATCGCCAATGGCTGGAGGATCGAGCTCGTTTAAACTATTTTCGCCAGATGTTTTCGTTCGTGCTTACACGCCCGTTCGTCAGCCAGGCAGAGAAGGACAAGTACATGAAGGACTTTGCTTTTCGCCTTCCCAAGAGCTCCGGAGGGATCATCGGGCTGGATGCCAATGAGACCTTGGAAGCGATCGACCCTCAGCTGGCGTCCGGTGATGCAGAGACAGACGGGCTGGCAATCAAGCGCATGATCGCGACCGGCGTCGGCATCCCCATGCACTACTTTGCCGAACCCGAGAGCTCCACACGAACCACTGCCGAAGCAGCCGGCACGCCCACTTTCAAACGCTTCGAGCGACGCCAGGAGTATTTGCGCGAGGTCGTGCAGACGCTGCTTTGGACAGTGCTGCAGGTGCGCGGTGGGATCCGTGCCGGCGCACTGACCAAGGACAAGATCAAGATCCTCGTCCCCGACGTCACCGAGAAGGACAATGCCCAGCTGGCGATCGCCGTTCAAAGAATTACGTCGGCGTTCGCTCCGATCTACAATGCGAAGCTGATCGACCCCAGGGAATTCATCCGACTTGTCTACCGCTTCCTCGGTGAAGATGCGCCGGTTACGATCGGCAAGTATGCGCCGGTCGACCTGAAAGGCGGGACCGGCTCCAACACAGCCACCAAGGGCACTACCAAGCCCGCACCAGGTGACCCCACCAAGAATGATCTCGGGCTGACAGACTGAAGCGCCCTGCGCCCCCTGTCAGCACGATTTTAGAACAGTTGATTTCACGATCGATTTTCATTATCTGCAAGCAGAAGGAGGAAGGAATGAAATTTACCCACTGCAAGATCAAGTCAATTCGAGCGGATATCGCCAATGGTGAGCTGACCGTGTCTTTCGGTCTTGTCGCTGTCCGCCGAAGTGCTGGACGTGGCAGCCGATCTGTCCAGGTACGCGGATAAGGACGCCGGTCATGTGGACGTCGAGATCCTTCCGCAGCAGCTGCCACTTTTCAAGGAGGCAAGATGAAAGATCAACAAAGTCGTTTAAAGCTGCAGATCAACTCCGACTGCAAAAGGCATCGAGGTGATTGCAATCACTGCCGGCATCGGCAACGGCTGGAACTTCGGCGCGGACGTGCTCCAGGCGTCCACGTCCCTTTGGGACAAGGCGGAGTGCTATACCGATCACACCGAAAACCATCACAGCGTCAGAGACCTCGGCGGCGTCCTGTCCAATCCAGTGTGGGACGACGCCACGCAAGGGATCAAAGCCATCCTGAAGCCGACCGGTCCCGCTGCGCAGGTCATTCGTGACCTCGCAGAAGCAGCGATCGAATACCCCGCCCTGCCCGTGGGATTGTCAGCTGACATTCTCATGAAGGTCGATCAACAGACGGTGCTCCAAATTACGAAGGTCAATAGTTTGGATATCGTCACCCACCCAGCACGCGGAGGGAAGTTTGTCCGTGTGCTCCAATCGCAAAGAGAGGAACCATGAAGAAAATTAAATCCAATACCGAACCGGTCGAAGATCCCGAAGGCGAAGAAGCCGACGAGACCGAAACCCAGCTCGAGGATCAGGCTGAACAAGCCGACGAGATCCAGGCGGAAACCGTCCGTCAAACCAAGCTCCAGGCGCAGATCGCTGCCAGTGACAAGCTTCTGGCTGCGCAGTGCAGCTATTTGCTGACCAGCGCCCTCGGGGCTTCGAAGCTGCCTGATGTGACACAGGCCAGGCTGCGCAAGTCTTTCGAAGGGACTGTGTTCCAACCCGCCCAGCTGCAGATCGCCATCGAGGACGCCCGCAAGGAAGTCTCAGCCCTGACGGGCAGCATGAGCGTACAGGGACCGTCCCGCATCACTTCCATGTTTTCCAGTGAAGATCAGATCCAACTCGCAGTCTCTGACCTGTTTGGCTTGCCGCGTGAGAAGGGCAAGGAAAACCTCCAGGTCGCAAAGCTGCAGGGCATCCGTGAACTGTATTTGCTGCTGACCGGTGATGTGGAGCTGCATGGCGGTTACTATCCCGTGCGCGCCATGCTGGGAGGCACAACCGCAGACTTCAGCGGGCTCGTAAAGAATGCGCTCAATAAGATCGTCGTCAATTCGTTCGACCGGATGGGCAAGGCCGGCTACGACTGGTGGATGAAGATCGTAAACGTCGAGCATTTTAATTCCCTGAACGGGATCACCGGTACGCTCGTCGGCACGGTCGGAAGTTTGCCTTCCGTCGCTGAACAGGCTGAATATACCGAGCTCGCAGTCGGTGACAGCCCCGAGACCGCTTCCTTCACCAAGTACGGCGGATATATTCCGCTGACTTTGGAAGCGATCGACCGGGACGAGACCAGGAAGCTCAGCCAGTACGCGGTCGAGCTCGGAAATGCAGCCATGCGCAATATCAGCGAGCAGGTTGCCTATATCTTCACGCAAGCCAGCGGAACCGGCCCGACCATGGCAGATGGACAGGTACTGTTCAACAACACCGCCGTGACCAGCGCGGGCGGACATGCCAACCTTTTGACCACTGTCATTGGCACTGACTATGTGGCTTGGAATGCGATCGCCCTCGCCATGTATAACCAACCCATGCTGATCAAGAATGCCGTCGGTTACTACGGCACAGGCAAGAAACTGGCGATCGAGCCCAGGTACTGCCTCGTTCCGCGTGCCCTGAAAGCTGCAGCAGAAGCCCTGTTCGTGCCACGTTGGGCGAGCCAGGTACAGACTGTCGCAACACTCGGCGGTCCCACATGGGGCGGGCTGGTGGAAGTGATCACCGTCCCCGAGTGGACAGATGCGACAGACTATGCCGCTGTTTGTGATCCTGCCATTGCACCGTCGATCATCGTCGGTGAACGGTTCGGGCTGGCTCCGGAGATCTATATCGCCGGTAATGAGACCGATCCCGCCGTGTTCATGAACGACGAACACAGGCTCAAGGTGCGCCAATTCCTTGCACTGGTGGTGGGCGATTTCCGCCCGCTGCATAAGGAAGTCGTCGCAGGTTAAAACTACTTCTTTACTTATTCGCTGGACGGGGGAAGACCAATCCCCGTCCAGCTCACAGGAGAAAAATAACATGATCCACAATACCCACTTTTCACAATTCATCCCGCCCACCCTGTTCCATGCCGCGACCGGTACTTTCACGTGGATAGCCGGCGACGTGGCAGGGACGATCATCCTGCATCGTGCAGCAGCCAACGAGACCAGCGTCATTACGATCCCGATCACGATCCCCAGCAATTCCGTCGCACTCCAGGGATCCAAGCTGACCAGCATCGAGGTCGACTATGAGACTCAAGACCGCCGAACCCACCAGCATGACGTGGGTGCTCAATAAGGTCACGCGTGGTGCAGATGGGGCGATCGCTTCCGTCAGCGCGATCACCAAGACCAACACGCTCAGCGCAGCTGCAGGCAAGTCGGTCGATCAGCACAAGGACGTGTTCACGATCACCACGCCCGCATGGATCGACAACGATGAGTATTATCTTTTGGAACTGTCGCTCGAGGCGGGCGGTGGAGGCAACACAGCCAAATTCCTAGGTGCAGTCGCCAACTTTACTTTCAGGGCGTGACCCATGATTAACAATACGCACTTCTCACAATGGATCCCGCCCACCGCCATCCATGCTGTCACAGGGACGTACACCATGGCAGCCGGCGTAATTGCCAGGCACGATCGCCAAGCACCGGGCAGCAGCCGCCAGCAGTGGAATGATCACTGTCCCGATCCAGCTGCCCAGCAACAGCGTGGACCTGCAGGGCGTCAAGCTGGCCAGCATCGAGCTGGACTATGAATGCCTTCTGGCTGCAGCTACCAGCGTGACCGCCGTCCTGCATAAGATCGTGCGTGGGACGGATACCAACGTGGCTGTAGCATCCCATCCAACCGTCACGCAGGATCTGACCGCAGCCACAGACGCCGCGGACGAGGATCAGCACCGTTTGAAGGTCACCCTGTACCACTCCCGAATGGATCGACAATGATGCCTATTATCTTTGTGAATTCACGTTCGTTTGTGGCGTTACAGTGACCCTTGACATATCTCGGCGCGGTCGTCAATTACACTTTCCGCGCATAGTTTAGTGCAAGGGCGGAGGAAAATGATCCGCCCATTTATTAGCCCTCGGGCGGGAAAGCCCGCCCGGGGGCATTCTCAAAGGAGATCCATGCTAAAAATAATCCTGTTCGTCGTGGCTGTCATTCTTTTCGGACTGGACGCGTTCCGTGTCCCCGGCCCGGTCAACTGGACGCCGGCAGCCTTTGGCGTGCTCGTCGTCGCCATATTCTTATTGTGAAGGAGAACCAATGCAACCTACAATCAAATTCTGGCAGTCTAAAATATTTTAGGCTGCGATCGTGACAATCTCTTTAGGCGCAATCCCGCTCGTCGCAGATCTGCTCAAGGTTGTTATCCCGCAAAACCTTGAAGTTGTGACAGCAATCCTGACGTTTATCAGCGGGATTTTGACATTGGTTTGGCGCCTGTTCTTCACCAACCAGGAGATCAAATAACATGGTAACCATTTCAGGTGTAAGGGAATTGAACAATCCCAAAGAAGATGCTCATATCCCACCGATCGTGCTTGAACTTGCCAGGAAAGAAGGGAAGCAGCCGTGGAGCTGGTTTATATGCCCCGTGTATGTTTCGATCGTTTATGCTGACGGTCACAAGGTCAGGTACGACGGTCCGACTGGATATTCCCCCAATGCCAAACCCGCAGCTGCGGGGGCGAAAGAAATTCCCGCAGCTGCTCCAAAGCTGATGAAGGTCAAGCCACGGACAAGCAAGAAGAAGTAATCGAAGAAGATCTCTGCCAGGTTTGCGGGCTGCCCCTGCCGGCTGGACGAGGTGTGAACATGCTCTATCATCCAGGCAAGTGCGAACGCCTTGCCCGAAACGAGCAGCATCGGCGTCGATATCGAACCAAGGTGCAGCTCCGCCGTTACAAGCGTCGAACGAAACCAGATCCCATGCGCCGGCTCGGGCTGGATTATGTGGCAGCAAAACTGGCAGAGTTTAAATCTAAAAAGGAGAAACCATGACCGCTGCGATCGCAGGTTACCGTACCGCTGTTCTCGCCCTGTTGAATGATGCCACCAGTATTATTTTCACTGCCACAGATGTTGACCAGGCTATAAGGTGGGCGCTGGCAGAATATTCCCTTCACCGTCCCATGATCCGTACCTATGCCTATGATGTGGTCGGAACAACCAACTTCCATACCATGCCGGCAGCCTTCGTCACCCGTCATGTGACCAAGGTCGAGCTTTACAATTCAGATCCACTCCAGGTACTCAACCTCGCTTTTTATGCATTTTATCTGGACGAACAGTGGGTGATCGAAACCAAATCCATTATCGGGAATGCCGAGATCCTGACCGTCTATTATTCCGATGTGCACACGATCGACGGTCTGGACAGTGCTGCGGGCACGACCGTCCCCGCCGCGGATGAGACTTTGCTGCAGATCGGTGCAGCTGGACGGGCTGCCCTGATGCGTGCCATGAACCGTATTGAGAACATTGGCATGAACCCCGCCGAGACCGAGACCTACCGCAAGCTGGCAGCAGAGTATTCCGCCCGCTTTGCAGTGCTGCTGACCGTGGATCCAGCGCCCATGATCGGGCTGCCTGACTTTCCGCCTGATGGCAAGGCGGTGTTTTAATGCTTATCCCCCTGGCAGGTAAGTGCGCGGACGAGGGCACAGTGCGCCCTCGTCCGCTTCAAAGCTTCGAAGTACGTCTCAAATGCTCCACCCTTCGGGGTCGTGACGCTACCGCTGCGACAACACTTCCCGCAGCTGCGTCCATCCCCCTCAATGCGCGGACGGGTGCAGCGCTGCAGTACACAGCCTGCCCCCGTCCGCGCTTCGGTTCCAGGGTGGGACGCCCTGCGGGCTCCCCGCCTTCCGCCAAATGGCTCCCGACTGAAAATCTAGATCCGCACTGCTTCGAAGTACGTCTCAAACACTGGAGGAAGATCAAATGCCAAGAACTTTAGATGCTACCTTGCTGGCTGCTATGAATGCCGGCGGGTTTACGCCTTACTTTCATGTGCAGCTGCTGGACGGCGCCGGCGCCGTGGTGTTCGAGACGGATGAGGTGACCGGCTTCGAGATCAACAGCCTTACGGCGCGGGTATCGTTCCACGATCCGACCCACATCACAACCTATACCAGCTTTCGTGTGTCGCGTGGTGTGAAGATCGCGGGTGTCCCCAACTATATTTCGACTTCTAAAATGTATCCGTTCGACGATCGCTTCGAGAACCGTATCCGCACCCTTGATGGGCACGTGTTCCCGATCGCTTTCTTTTCCACGCCAGGTGACGTGACCTATTCCGATATCATCGACACGATGTGCACGGAGTATGGACTGACCGTGGCACATGCAGATCCTGCAGCTGCGTGGCTGGCTTACCAGTTTTATCCGGATGGGCGCACGTTCACCCTCAATGACGTCAAGCAATTCTTCACGATCCTGCGCCAGAAGTATTTAATTTTCGCCACGGATAATGGCGGTGACGAGCTGTACTTCTTCCAGGCAAAGGCAACCGGTCCCGCTTACCCCGCCGGTTACACAAGCGTTTATCCAGGCAGGTTGATCCTGCCAGGAGATGGCTCTTACAAGCTCAAATCATTTTTAAGCAGGGACGAGGCAGCCACCACGCACACTAGCGGTGACCTGAATAATCCAATCCACAACCTCGGCTATCTCGAAAGCACGGCAGCTCATCCCGATCGAGATTTTTATCTTGACACAAATGACTGGGTGGTGCAGGAGATCCCGCCCAATCTGAAATATTTTGACTTCGATGCTTTTATTTTCCACTACGATATTTTCACATGGACGTTCTGGCCCGCACGGATGCGGGAGCTATACGATCGCAAGATGCATCCAGCATGGCAATGGCAAGCCAGGTATCTGGACGTCTTTGGCAATACGGAGGGGGGAGCTATCCCGAGCACGATCGAGGCAGCTGCGCCGTACACACCGATCAATGTCTCGAACTTCAATCAGAACTTCAATGCTTCGGTCAACAATCTCCAGGCTCTGGCTGATCGCGTCGATGAGCTGGACAATGGACCGCATTGGACTGCCCGTGTCGCCAAGGATCCGCCAGCAGATGCAGATCTATTTCCCTGTCGTCGATGCATCTCTTGCCACTCCATCCCAAAAGAAAATCACATGGGCGCAGATCAAGACCAGGCTGACTACGCTTTTCAGCGGGTTGTATTTGAAGCTGGATGGAACTACTTCTATGGCGGGTAATCTCACTCTTGTCAATAATGCCCTGAAAGGCAATGGCTTGACCTTGCAGGACGATACCGCCACAGATGCCACACCTACCGATGTGTCCGGATGGGTGTTTATCTATACCATTCTCTACAATGAGTGGGCGATCATGTTATATAAGGTCTCAACTACGAACGCCCTGTCAATAGCCCTGGGAGGGACAAACTTCACGGTGTCCACCGGCACAACTTTGACCGGGACCACGGGCACGGATGGCAAGATCAATATCTCGGTCAACCAGGCAACCGGCAAGATGTATTTCGAGAACAGGCTGGGAGCTGCCAGATCCTTCCGCTGGTTGTATATTTTCGGGGGCTAATTTGACGAATGAATATTCCCGTTCCTTCTAACACCGGCAGATGTTTTGTAAATCCCAATTATTTGGAGGACAGGTTTTGATCGAAAGTATCTCCCTTTATTCAAAATTCCTGGTTATTGTAACCAAGGGTCAGGATTTGATTAGGTTCCCTCCTGGATTCTTAACCATTCAGCCGGGGAACATGCGTTGCCAGCGGACGGTCGCTCTCCGCAAATCCGGAAAGAACAATCAACAGGGTTGCCGGCTCCTGCCCGGAATTGCGCCAGCGATGGACCAGGTGGGCGGCGAAAAGCAGGCTGTCGCCTGGGGAGAGCAGGTACCGGTCAGCCTCCACCAGGTACTCGATATTGCCCGAAAGGCAGAAGACGAACTCATGACCGGTATGTGCCATCGGTCCAGGCCCGCTGTCGCCGCCGGTGTCAAGGTTCACGACGAACGGTTCCACCCGGCCGGTGAATTTTTCCCCTCCCAGCCCCTCCCATGTACCGCCAATGATCGGAACACGGGCACGGTCATTAGCGGGCAGGTGGATCACCTGCTGACGTTCTTCGGGAGCTCCAAAGAAGGCTGTGACCGGGACGTTGAGCGCGTCGGCGAGTTTGTACAGGGTGCTGACGGAGGGAGAGGTGCGGCCGCGTTCGATCATGCTGAGCGCGTTGGCGGAAAGCCCGCTGGATTTTGCCAGGGAGCGCATGGAAAAACCCCTCTCCGAGCGCAAGCGCTGTAAGTTTTCTCCAACATTCACAGGATTGATCTCGTTCATTTTCCACTCCTTAAACCTACAAAAGAATTATAACATTTGGAGTGGTTGATACAATTTCGCTTGGGCTGCGAAGGTATAAATCTCTCCCTGGAAATTGTTACGATCGAGCCAACTTACGCGAAATTCTTTTCCCTTCAATGCCGGTAGTCCCGGAACCATTTGGTGCTAGAATTAAAATCAACTAATATAGGAGGCTCGTTCACATGGAAAACAAAGAACTAGACGAACTTCTTCACAAGCTTCACGACGAGATCCAGAAAACGCAATCAATCGACGATAAAGGCAGCGAGTTACTGCGTGACCTGGAAGGGGATATCCGCACCCTCCTCGAAAAGTCGCGGGGAGGCAGCCTTCAGATACATCCTTCCATACAGCAGCGTCTGGAACTGGCTGTAAATCATTTCGAGGTTTCCCACCCCGACCTGACCACCTTGATCTCGAACCTGCTTGATTCGTTGAGCTCTGCGGGTATATGACCTGCGGACATTTTCTTAGGGATATAGAAAACCTGCGCACGGGATTTGGACCTTGCCCAGTACTGATGCGGAGCAGGGGAACTGTGGTGGGACATCAATGATCTAGATAATAGCATGTAGGAAAGTGATGACAAAAAGTATCGAGTCACTGGGTGAGGGGGGCACCCAGCAACTCGACGGCGTTGATTATACCCGATGATGAAAATAATCACAATTAAACCGAAATGATGACCCGGGATGGGTTGGTGGCAGTATAAAATTTTATAGTTATAATTCTGCCCACCTCCAGGTGAAATGCTTGATGCAATGGAGATATTGTATAATTCTTCTGATTTACCAATCGCATAATTCGAGATTGAAGTGGTCCGGGAAGGGTATAGTTGAACATGACATATAAAACGGTCACTGCAACGGCTGCCATCCTTTCATTTTTTAATGGTGTCATATTCCTGTTTGTTCCGGTTTTCAGCTTATCCCTGCTTGGGAGGGATACGAATCTCACCGGAATCATGAACACCCGCTATTTCGGCGCGTGTGCGCTGGGCTTGGCAGTCATCACGTGGCTGGCAAAGGATGTCCAGTATGCAGAGGTTCGCCGGCTGGTGTCATATGGCATGCTGATCACATTGGGGATTTTGACCGTGATCGATCTCGATGGATTAATATCCGGTGCAATGAACCAGCTTGGTTGGCTATTGTTCAGTGCAGACCTTATCCTTTCTCTCGGATTCGTCTTTTCAATTTTTACAGATAGGGGTCGAGAAATTTAACCCCCCATATATGGGGGGTACTTACAGACATCATAATTCTTTTAACAAATCTGTAAATGTCATGATTTATCCTTTCCCTTATACTGTGAAGCAAGGAAAGGATAATTATTATGTCCGAAATTTTTGATCCCATTGATTCACTAGTCAGCGAGTTAAAACGGAATACCGGGTTTTTGGATCACCTGCTCTTCCCCAAGGTGAGCCTGCTGCTTGGGACGGTCGGAGTATTGGTCGCCCTGGTTCTCCTGATCAGGTAACAGCTGCTCTCATTATAAGCAAGGAATATATCACACGGTTCAATATGACCGTTCTTTTCGCGATTCGAAAATAACGGTCTTTTTGTTTTAATAGACCAACCGAACCCTTGAGATTCCATGTAAGAAACTCCATTCAAAGGGTGAATAAGGTGCGGAAGTACATGATTGATTGCCGAGCCATTGTTCCACCGAATCCATATCGTATTTCTTGAATTTACGGTATTATTGACGGAGGAATAAAATCAAAGACCCCGCCAAAAAAAATGGAAGATAAAGCAAACATCATCGAAACCTTTACCGAATTGGCGCCCAGGTATGAGCAGGTCGTTAATTCGGAATTGAATCGATTTTGGGGGTGGAGCTACACCGCCTTTATCAAATTATTAATCGCCTCGACTGTGATAAACCCGCAGGACATTATTTTGGATGTTGCCACCGGTACAGGCGTTATTCCATCTTTGCTCGAAAAAGCTGGACATCCGCAGAACCAGATCCATGGATTGGATATCACCTTAGCGATGCTCAAGCATGCTAAGAATTGTTTGGGCGATCATGAAGGTCACTTGAACCAAAACTTGGTTTGCGCCTCGGCGATGGAAATGCCGTATGCAGAGTCCAGTTTTTCGCATGTTATTTGCGGACTGGCAACCCATCACATGGATGTTGGTAAATTGCTGCATGAATCTTATTGCATCCTGCAAAACGGGGGAAAACTAACCATCGCAGACGTGGGTGGTTCAGGCTTTTGGAAATTACCCGGCGCAAAAGTCCTGCTCCGGATCGCAGCCTATATATATTTCATCCTGACCGAAAATAGATCCCGGGCATGGGCAGAATCCAGTGCAATTTCCAATGTCCTTTCCAAGGATGATTGGATCCTTATCCTCACGAATTCAGGATTCCGGAATATTGTTATTCAGAAACTTTCATCCAGGTACTTCTGGATCCCAGCCCCTTTGCTGATAAAAGCTGAAAAATAATGGAGGAGCCGACATGGAAATCGCATACAAATTGATCGAAGAGGGCAGGAAAGGCGAATTGTGGACCAAGTATTGCGGGTTTCTCAGCCTCAGCCGAAAGGAATTCAAGGAGATCCAGGACAGGCTCATGCTTGAACAGATCAGCCTGCTGGGTCCTTCGGAGATTGGAAAAAGATTCATGGGAGGGAGAACCCCAGCAAGCCTGGAAGAATACCGCCAGATAACCCCCCTCACGACCTATGTTGATTATTTGGAAATTTTAAAAGAGAACCAGGAAGAAGGTCTGCCGGTTAAACCGTATGTCTGGGCGCGTACTTCCGGCTACAGCTCCAGCGTGGGACCCAAATGGATACCATATTCAAAAGCCATGTACGACCACTTGAGTGACGCAGTGATTGGATCGATGCTGCTGAGCTCCTGTTCCCAGCCGGGAGATGTAAAACTTGAACGGGGTGATAAGTTCCTATTAGCAACAGCACCACCTCCATATATATCCGGTCACTTGGCGCGTTCCACTAAAGAAAATTTGAAGTCCAGGTTCCTTCCGAGTCTCGAGGACGGAGAGAAAATGGCATATGGTGAACGGGTCGCCACTGGCTTTAAACTTGCCATGCGTGAAGGCTTGGATTATTTTATGGGTTTATCAGTGGTCTTGGCGAGAATGGGGGAGCAATTCGAACAGCAATCCAGCAGTACCAAACCATCCAAGGAACTGCTTAATATTCCGACCCTGTGGAGACTGCTGAAGGCAGTGATCGTCTCAAAGGTGCAGAAGCGCAACATATTGCCCAAAGACATCTGGCATCTCAAGGGGATCATGTCGGGTGGCACAGATATCGAAATATATAAAGATAAGATAGAGCATTTCTGGGGGAGAAAACCGTTGGAAGGGTATGCCTGTACCGAAGCGGGCAACCTAGCTATGCAGGCGTGGAATTTTAAAGGGATGGTGTTTGTTCCAGATATTGCCTTCCTTGAATTCATTCCCCTGGCTGAAGTTCAGAAAAACAAGGAAGACCAGGGCTATCAACCCAAAACACTCCTTTATGATGAGTTGGACCTGGGTTTCTATGAACTGGTGATATCCAGTTTCTATGGTGGAGCGTTGGTGCGTTACCGGGTAGGCGATCTGTTTCAAGTGATTGCCAATCGAGATGAGGAGACTGGATCAGAACTTCCTCAAATGAAATTCTATTCACGTACAGACGACCTGATCGATTTGGGAAGTTTCTTAAGGCTCACCGAGAGGGATATCTGGAAAACAATCGAGGAAACCGGACTTGTATACAATGACTGGGTTGCACGAAAACAACTCACTGGTAACCACCCCACCCTGCAACTTTATTTAGAGATGGCTGGTTCTGCAGCCACGTCAGAAGAGAAAGTCCAGGAGATGATCCGCCAATCATTTTCAACCCGTTTCACAGATTATAACGATATGAAGGATATGCTGCGAATTGAACCAGTTGTTGTCACTCTATTACCGAAGGGTTCTTTTATGGCATATATAAACTCAAAAATGGCGGCTGGGGCAGACCTTGGTCATTTGAAGCCTCCGCACATGAAGCCATCGGACGATATTATGAAGGTATTATTGGCAGTTTCGAAAGAATAAAACGATAAATGCACTGGACCATTAGCACACTGATCCCGCTCTTCGCGACGATTATCTACGGGGTTATTTTTACGTTGGTGTCCCAATCCAAGCCGCGTACCCGGTTGAAGGAAATCTTTGGGCTATATTTATTGACCATGATTTTATGGTCGGTTAGCGGTTTCCTTGTACTTTCCGGTCTGGTGGGTGTATTGCCCTGGTTTAAGGTGATGAGTGCTTCAACGATGGCGATGCTCCTGGCTTTCTTTTTCTTTGTTCAAACATTATTCGGTTTCCGGCGAAAATGGGCACCATGGGCGATTGTCTATGGAATTCTGGCCATCCCTGTGACGATCTTTTCTAATTTGGTGGTTCAATCTGCGTTCCTTGATCAGGCGGGAAGGCTTCAATACAACTTGGGTCTGGTCTTTGTCTTGGTTGCAGCGCCGGGATATTCACTGTTCATTATTTGTGTGAGTGACTTGATTCGGGGGTACAACAGGACTCGCGACGGTCACCAACGCAACCTGATTCGATATTTATTGATCGCGTTCTCCGTTACCATTTTGGCCACCCTGACAGACTTAACAAAATTGGGACAATATCCAATCGATATTGCAGCAAATTGTGTGACAGCAATCCTCATCGCTTATGCAATCCTTCGTCATAAATTGCTGGAAATTCAGGTGATTATCCGGGCAGGGCTGGTGTATTCAATCACCACGGCAATCTTTGGTGGGGTATATTATTTGAGTATATCCCTGTTGTTAAATTTTTTCCAAATATTTACCGGAAAAGGTGTCTTTTTAGTGTCAATCCTCGTGGGTGCAGCGACTGCGGTCCTGCTTAACCCACTGCGCAACCTGGCTCAATCCTGGATCGATCGGATTTTCTACCGTGAGAAATATAATTCCGAGTTAATGCTCCAGAGGTTAAGTCAAACCACGGCTTCCCTTCTGGATATAGAAAAAATCACGCATTTGATCTTGTCTGAAATTAGTAATACTTTACATATAGAGCATGGCGCGGTCCTTATAAAATACGTGGAAAGAGGGGATTTTCAAGTCATCGCACAGGACGGCGATATAAAGCATTTTCCTACCGGATTTCGTGCTGATCACCCCATCGTTACCTGGATATCCAGGGAAAATCAACCTCTTTTATATAGGGATCTATCCCTGGTTCCAATCTTTAAATCGATGTGGAAGGCAGAGATGGAGGAACTGGAAAGGTTTAATGGCGAAATTTTCATTCCTCTAAATTCGAAGGGAGAATTAATCGGTATCCTTGCTCTGGGCAAAAAACTGTCTTCCCAACCATATTCTGAGGATGAACAATTGATTTTCTCAACGCTTGCCAACCAGACTGCGGTTGCGATCGAGAACGCACGCTTATACGATGAGCTGAGTGGGTCGTTCGTACAATCGGTGACTGCCCTGGCGAATGCCATCGACATTCGCGATACCTATACAAATAGGCACAGCCAGCAGATCGCTTCCTGGGCTGGTAAGACCGCACGTCAGCTTGGATGCACCACTCAAGAAATCAATGATATCTTTTTAGGTGGATTACTTCACGATATCGGTAAAATCGGGATCCCTGACACGATCCTGCAAAAACCGTCCAAATTAAACGAAGAAGAATGGACAGTTGTTCGCACTCACCCCAAACTCGGAGCTGAATTAATTTCACCGATCAAAAAACTGGCTAAAGTTTCTCCAATGATCGAGAACAGCCATGAAAGATACGATGGTCTGGGATATCCCAATGGAAAAAAAGGGGAGGAAATCCCTCTCGGTGCACGAATCATCAGCGTGGTCGATTCGTATTCAGCAATGCTCGATAAACGCCCCTACAAGGAATCGTACAGTAAAGACAGGATCATTGATGAATTGAAACAAAACTCAGGTAAAATGTACGACCCAACTGTGGTGGAAGCATTTCTAATAATCATCCAAACGGAAAATATTTAGATTGTCACGCATGAAAAAAAAGCCCCGGAAGGGCTTTTTTTTATCTATCTGTTTTTATCTCAACCTGGACTCCCCTGACCACCACGCGGGACCGGTATGAGTTGGTGATCTCATCATACCCCTGGCAGGTAATCAAGGTAAGCCAGGGGTACTGATCGTGCCGGATCACCGAGGCAACCGCCCCTGGACCTACCAGGGAAAATTCCCTAACCGAGTACACATACTCTTGACCATAAGCGTGGACGATCAACAGGTCACCCCAAACCAGAGTGTCAAGGCGCACGAATGGTCCCGGGTTTCCGGAAGCATCATAAACGTGAGCGGAAATCACCGAGTTGCCTGCGTGGGTCGGGAACGCCGTTCCATTTAGCCAGCCAGCCTGGTACCCCAGCCACGAAACATCCCAAAAATTATCGACCAATGGGACTCCCACAATTGGCACCTGGATCTGCAGGCGGGGGATTTCCAGACTCAGGTTGCCCACGTCCGGATATATCAGTGCTTCCGGGTGGGGCGACAGGTTTGTCACCCGGTGAGGGGAAAACCCGGTTGCGGGCAACAGTATGGGAGCCGCCTGGGTACTAACCGGGAACGTGGCAGTGGGTGTAATGGTTGCTGTGGGCGTGGGAGTTGGAGTAGGATCGAAAGAAGTTATGGCGGCATCCATTTGGATCAAGCCTGCACCAAAAAGATCATCTCGGCCTGGAGCCCCGAGATCCAACGCGGTGGTTTCAATGTTATTGGCAATCTGGTCGGGTGAGATGTAGGTGGGGAGTCCTCTCAGGATCGATGCTAGCCCTGAAACAAAGGCGGTGGACATGGAGGTTCCATCCAGGTAACGGTATATGTTGCCGCGAAAAGTGGAGTAGATCCCAGCTCCCGGTGCAGATACATCCACCTCGGGCCCGAAATTTGACTGCGCCCAATGGTCATTCAGTTGATCGGTGGCAGCCACGGCGATGACGTGAGGAAAGCGTGCTGGGTAAAAAACAAAATTAGTGCTGCCGTTACCGGCGGCAGCAACGAGTGTAGCGCCTGTCCCATATGCAAAATTTACGGCGTCTTCGAGTACCTGTGGTGAGGATGGGCAAGATAAGAGCCCGCAACCGAGGCTGATATTAATTACTTCTGCGCCGTTTTCAGCTGCCCAGATAATCCCCAGAGCCACGTTGGAAATCGAGCCTGCACCGGAAGCATCCAGCACCTTGACTGGCATGATGCGGGCTCCCCAGGATACACCCGCCACGCCAATTCCATTGTTCGTAACCGCAGCGGCAATCCCTGCAACATGAGTACCGTGCCCGTTGTCATCCTGGGGGATGTTGTCGAGATTAACAAAATCGTAACCAGCCACGATCTTGTCAGCCAGGTCAGCATGGGTCAGGTCGACCCCCGAATCCACAATGGCGATCGTAACAGACGTGGAACCGGTATTTTTATCCCAGCCTTGCGGTGCGTGGATCGCAACCAAGCCATATTGGTTCGCCCAAAAAGTGTCATTTGGGATGGTGTCCGCCATCGTGGCAACGTAATCGGGTTCGGCGTAGGAGATACCCGGACAATCCGAGAGACTCGCGACGGCGTCAGCGACCTCGCCACTGGGTACGGCCAACTGAAGCACGTTAATCTCTTTTATTTGGGATGCAATGGTGGCATGCGAAGATTCAAGACATTTCTGCAATTTACTTCCGATTAGCGTGGGATCAATTTTAACGATAACCACATCCGGAGAATATTCTCCGGGGAGAGTTGCAACGGCTCCTGGGGCAGGAGTTATCGTGGCGGAGATTGATCTCTTTGCGGTTAATCCCTGGAAAAAAGTTGGGGTGAAGGCTGGATCGAAAGGTTGAAGCTCAAGCGATGACTGTAAGGTAGTGGGTGAAAACGTGGGACTGACAGCATTAAAATCCCCTTGGGTGATCCCGCTGGCAGAAGGAGTTCCCCCATTACTCCATGGAACAGCCAAGTGGAATTTTCCCGAGCCAACAGTTAAAACGACCAAGACAAGGAAAATCAGGATAACGACAGTTCCAAACAGCTTGGGTGAGTGAAGGATGTGCATGTTTGCTGTTATTTATGAAGGATAAGCTATCCTAAACGATAGTCCCTGGAAAGTCAACTAGATAATTACAAAATGTCCCAAACGGAGGACACCAGCCTTACTGCTTGGTCCATACCTTTTTCAAGCGGGGCGAGGTCAATGAATTCCTGTACGGAGTGCGCCCGCCCGCCGGTTGTCAGTCCGATGGTTACCGCAGGGGAGACCGCGGCTGAGAGGCAGGTTTGCATCCGTTGAACCCGTGTTCAAATGCGGCTCGACTCCTGCGTGACGAAGGCAGTCCTGGGCGAGCATGACCAAGGGGTGATCGGCGGGGATTTCCCCCGCGGGACGCTGCCCGATGATTTCAGCCTCAACATTCACGCCAGGTTTCCTGGCGGCAATGACCATTTGCTCCACCTGCTGGGCTAAATCGTCCAGCTTCCCAGCATCCTCCGACCTCAGGTCCAGTTCCAGCATTGCATCGGCAGCGATTGTGTTCACCGAGGTGCCTCCGGAGATGATACCGACATTGAGGGTCGGTGCGCGGCAAGCGGGGAGGTTCCAACGCAGCAATACGGGTCGAGAGGGCGGTCAGTTCATGGATTGCGGAAGGCTTTCCATAATCTATCCAGGAGTGACCGCCCGCGGAGCGGACGGTGATGCGGTAGCGGCGAACTCCCAATCCGCGATTATATACCTGCCCGAGTGCCATACCTTCTAAGACAATATAAGCCAGAGGCAGGGAGCCGAACCGGTCCACCACGGCCCGAATGCCGCGCAGATTCCCGAGCCCTTCCTCGCAGACATTGGCAGCAAGCCACAAGTCACCGGGGAGAACCTGGTGGCGGTCGCGCAGTGCCCAAACCAGCCCAAACAATCCAGCCACGCCTATGGAATTATCGCCGATTCCGGGGGCGAGGATATGGCCGGGTTCGCGTGAAACATGCAGGTCAATGTTGGATAGGAAAACAGTATCCAGATGAGCGCTGACCACCAGAGACTTTTTTGAATCCCGACCTGGCAGCCGGGCAAAGACATTACCGACCGAGTCCATTTCCACATCAGCAAGCCCCTCTTTTGAGAAGTGGAGCCGCACGAATTCAGCCCGTGCATCTTCATGGAGGGTGGGAGCTGGGATCTGTTGGATAGCGACTGCCAGGTCAATGAGCCGAGTTGACAGGTCGTTCATAAAATCATACCTGCCGTATAAAACTGTCTAGTGAATTGAGACGCGCCTGGGCGAGACCAGGCAAAGTCTCGAGCGCATGGAGAGCGCCGCTGCCTTCGATCGTCAAGGAGGCGGAAACGCTGCCATACAAGACAGCCCGCAGAGGATCATAAGATTTTTGATAGCCTGCCAGGAAGCCTCCACAAAATGAATCACCCGCTCCTGTGGCATCCACCACCCGGGCGGGATAAGCAGGGATCTCCCACTTTTTTTTGGAGACTGAATCGTAAAGCATTTGACCTCTTGCGCCGCGTTTCACGACGATGAACTCGCAGCCAAAATCCCCCAGGGCTTCCGCCATGGTCCACAGGTCGTCGGTGCTGCCCCAGAATAATGCCCGCAGTTCCTCCTCTGAGGGCAGAAATGCAGTCAGGCCTCCAAGCAGGATATGAACATCGTAAAGAGTTTTACCGGTCATATAAGCTGCGGAGGGATCCAGAGTTATTGTGGTCATGGAGGCCTGCCTAAAGGTGGAGGTGAGTCGGGTGCCGGTAACATAATCGACCGGGCAAAGATGAACCAAGTGAGCGTTAAGGTAATCCGAGGGGATGTCATCAGGACGAGGAGAAGCAGGGCTGGAACTTCTGCGGTCATCCTCATTCCCACTGCGGGGCTGGTAACCGAGCAGGGACTTTGGAAAAGGCAGACCAAGCCGGGCAAAACATGCCACCGGGTTGTTACGCTGGACCGATTGGTTTTCCAGGATCACCTGGAAATACCGCAGGTCGAGACCTTCAGCAGTTATGTGGATGCCGCGGGTATCCCACCCGCGTTTTTCAAATGAACGCAGCCAATCGTGGGGATAATCCTCACCCACTCGGGCAAGCAGACCAATGCCACTTTCCCAGACTCCCAGTCCGGCTGCGGCATAGAGCAGGTTTCCGCCAGGTATATCCAGCCGTGAAGGCCCTTTTTCGGACAACAAATAATCGCGGTGCAGTTGCCCGGCAAGGATATAGGCGGGATTCATAGTTTGTCAGGAATTGAGGGGTCCCCGGGTAGAACAACCCGGTCGGATTTTACAGGCAGGAGGAAGGTAAAAGTACTGCCCTTGCCTTCCAAACTTTCGGCCCAGATTCGGCCGCCATGCATTTCTATCATTACCTTGGACACCGATAAACCCAGCCCCATACCGCCATGCTTGCGGGTCAGATGAGATTCCACCTGGTAAAAGCGGTCGAAAATGTGGGGAAGATCATTTAGCGGGATGCCAATCCCATCATCAATGACCGAAACTCTGACGTACCCAGGAATGGACTCTGCAACCACCTCAATGTGTCCGCCTGGGTTGGTGAATGTAATGGCATTTGCGATCACATTTCCAAGCGCTATAGAGACCTTGGGTGAATCGCCTTCCACCATCAGGTCATTCTGAGGGGGATCGAATTGCAGGGTGAGGCGCTTATGGTTTGCTTCCGATTGAAATGAATCCACCACTTCTTCGATCAGTCTCCGGATGGAGACCGTATGAGCTCGAACACTTGCCACCCCGCGTTGAAGATTATCCATATTGGCAAGGTTGTCTATGATCTCTTTCAATCGCATGGCATTCCGGTGAATGATATCCAATTGCGGGCGGTAATCAGGCTCGATAATTTCGCGCAGGAATGTTGAATAACCGAGGATGAGACCAAGCGGGGTGCGGAGCTCGTGGGAAGCGATGCCGATGAAACTACTCTTCATTCGGTCAAGCTGAATGATCTGGTCCTGGGATGTTTTGACCTTGTTCACCAGGTGTAGGTTTTGGAGTGCCATCGCAGCCTGAGTGGCAAGTGTTTCTAGAATTATTCGGTCTTCTTGGGTATAATCGGTTTGATCGAGTTTATTGACCACTTCCAGTACACCGAGTTTCTCCCCAAGATATATCATGGGTACTGCCATGAGCGAGCGGGTGGCGAACTTGGCAGCTTGGTCGGCACCTTTAAAGTGTCGAGATTCTGTCGATATATCCGGGGCGACAACCGGTTGTCCGTTTTGAAGCGCCAAGCCTGCCAGGCTGGTCTCAAGCGGAACTTTGATCCCCTTTAGAAGGTCCCGGTGGAACCAAGGAGTTGCGGTAAACCGCAACTGTTTTCCGCCTTCGTCCAGTTCAAGGATGGAAGCCACTTCGCAGCCGGTCAATTCGGATGCGGCTGAAATAAGCGTATCCAAAAAAGTTTCCAGGTTTAGCGAAGAGCTCAGAAGGTGAATGACCTCGAGCAGACGGTCAAGACGCTGTTGGGGTTCGCTAAATGGCAGAACGATGCGAGAGTCCATAGATACCCGGATTATAGCGTCATTCACAATATTTTACATTGGAACCAAGGAGCTATTATGAGTAAAAAGAAGGTCCGCGTGGCGATCATCGGCGTGGGGAACTGCGCCTCTTCGCTTGTCCAGGGGATCGAGTTCTATAAGAATACACCAGCTGACGCAACGGTGCCCGGCTTGATGCACGTGAACCTGGGCGGGTACCACATCCGGGATATTGAATTCAGCCTGGGTATTGATATCAATGTGACCAAAGTGGGGAAAGACCTCTCCGAAGCCATATTTGCAGAGCCAAATAATACTTACAAGTTCTGTGAGGTACCCAAGCTGGACGTACCGGTAGTGCGCGGAATGACCCACGACGGGCTCGGCAAGTACCTCTCCGAGGTGATTGTCAAAGCCCCCGGACCCACCGCAGACATCGTAAAGCTGCTCAAGGAAACGAAAACGGACGTGGTTATCTCGTACCTGCCGGTGGGATCGGAGATGGCCACAAAATGGTATGCGGAACAAATCATTGAGGCAGGCTGCGCGTTCGTCAACTGCATCCCAGTCTTTATTTCATCGTCTGAATATTGGGGAAAGCGCTTCAAGGATGCCGGACTGCCGATCCTGGGAGACGATATCAAGTCGCAGGTGGGCGCCACCATCCTGCACCGGGTGCTGACGAGCCTGTTCGTGGACCGGGGCGTTCGCATCGACCGCACCTACCAGCTCAACTTTGGCGGCAACACCGATTTCCTGAACATGCTGGAGAGGGAAAGGCTTGAATCCAAGAAAATTTCCAAGACCGGGGCGGTTACCAGCATGATCCCTTATAAGCTGGATCCCGATAACATCCATGTGGGTCCCTCGGACCATGTCCCCTGGTTGACCGACCGTAAATGGTGTTATATCGTCATGGAGGGCACCACGTTTGGGAATGTACCCCTGACCCTGGAGGCAAAGCTTGAAGTTTGGGACAGTCCAAATTCGGCGGGGGTGGTCATCGACGCAGTCCGCTGCGCCAAGCTGGCGCTCGACCGCGGCCTTTCCGGTCCGATCATCGGACCCTCTTCTTATTTCTTCAAAACTCCGCCCAAGCAATTCAAGGACAATATCTGCCGCGAAAAAACCGAGGCATTTATCAAGGGCGAGAGTAACGAGTAATTCCAACCGGCGGGGAGCCAGCCTCCCCGCCGGATTTGTTTTCCCATTTAGAGTAAAATTCCAGGCATGACCTCCCACCGGCACTTAGATGCGCGCATCCTAGGCGGTTTTATCATGGTCGCGGTGTTCCTTTCAGCCTGTGCCCCAACGGAAGCATTATTCACACCCATAGTTTCGGAAACCAGTTCCCCGGTCATAACAAGGACGCCGCACCCCACCGCCAGTGCGACCGCGACGATGACTGCCACGCCGCGCACCCCGCCTGTCTTGCCGGTTCTATACCAGAATAGTTCCCTGACTCCCTTCGGTTCGCCCCATACTTATATCCAGGATCAATGCCTGTATTTGCAGGACAAATGGTCTTCGAAAAACAGCCCACCCGGGACGGTGGTAATGACCATCATGTTCCATTCCATATCCGGGGGGGCGAACTCAACTCCCAACGAGATATCCGAATTCGGTTTACGTACTTTGATGAGTAAACTCCATAACGAGGGGTTTAGCGCGATCAATACCACGCAAATGGCTGATTTTATGGAACATAACGCAAAGATCCCTGAGAGATCCGTCCTGCTGGTGGTGGACGACCGGCACTTCGCCCAATATTTCAATCGGTATTTCCTGGAGTACTGGACAAAATATAGCTGGCCGGTGGTAAACGCATGGATCAGCCTGGATGACGCAAACGGCGCAGCAGCATTACCGGACAACATTGCACTGGAAAATGAAGGCTGGGTGGACCACCAGGCTCACGGTTTTATCCACAATATTCCTATTGGACCAGATTCAACCGTGGAATTTATCCTCGGGGAGCTGCAAAAGCCAATCGAAGTTTTCCAGAAGAATTTCCATAAAACTCCCATTGCAGTAATCTGGCCCGGAGGAGGTTTTACGCCGGGCGCGGCTGAAGTTGCTCGGCAGTTAGGCTACCGGCTGGGATTCACCACCAACCCGCGCGGACCAGTGATGTTCAACTGGGTGCCGCTGGCGGACTTGGTGGACACGGAACGCCTCACTTGGATCCCTGAAGGCCCGGTTAATGACCCATTGATGGTGCTGCCGCGTTACTGGGACACGGATGCCATCACCCACATCGATGAAGTGATTCAGGCAGGACAAGGAGCTTATACATATGCCGAACAAAACAAAGCTGTTGAACTGGAATATTACGATATTGCCTGTGAAGCTCATTATGGCCCGATCCCATAGGTTTAATTGAAAAGCGGACCAGGCTCATGAGATATAAAAAAGGGCGATCCGCGGGCCGCCCAACAAAAAATGACCATGGATTGTCCTTTTTGTAAAATTGTCGCAGGGGACTCTCCTGCCCAAATCCTTCACCGCGATCACCGTGTGACGGCTTTCCGCGATACCCATCCCATTGCAACCACGCACATCCTGATCGTATCCAATCGGCATATCGAGTCAGTAAACAAGTTGGATGCGGAGGACGACTCCCTGGTCGGACACATGGTGATGGTGGCGAAAGATCTGGCGATGCAGGAAGGGATCGCTGAACGCGGCTACCGGCTCATCATCAATACCGGGATGCATGCCGGGCAATCGGTCTTCCACCTGCACCTGCACCTGATCGGCGGAAAACTGGCGCGCTTCGTGGTGCAATAAATTGCCTGACTTGATGCATATGGGATTGAACCACCCAGGTCAGCATTATTGGAAACTGGAAGCGCGAACCGGATCAGCATCCTTTTCAAGTCCATCCAGGGGATGAAGGGCGCGTTCCAGGCAGAAGTCGCCCCACTCCTTGAGAAAATCGGAACTGCTCCAGAGTTTTGGCTCCCCGACCTCCGATACCAATTTAATACCCAATTCCTGACAGACCTGCCATTCGGGTATGTTGCTGAAGTCGACCCGATCGCCGCCCTTGGTGAATACGTGCGGGCGAATCCGGCGCAACGCCTGGGTGACCGTCTGATCGTCTTCGATCTCATACGGGATGACATAATCGACCTCCCGCAGGCAGGACACAATGTAGCAGCGGGTTTTTAAATCCATGAAAGCCTTGCCCTTCTTGCGTTGCAGGAAGCCATCCCCGTTGACCACCACCACGAGGGTATCCCCATATTGCTTGGACTCGATAATGCAGGAGGCATGACCGGGATGGAGCGGGTCAAATCCTCCTGAAGTGCACACGATCCGACCCAATTGATCGCGTACCTGGTCGAACTCATCAAAACTAACGATTCGGGCATGTTTTTCCATTTTAGTTTTCTCCTGGTATCAATAAAGTCTTGAAATAATTTTGAATCCCAATGAATGCGCAATAAAAATACAGGATGGAATCCAGTATCGTCTTATAGTATCATTTTTTCCGTAACCAGTTATTTACAGTTCAGGAAACTAAAACGCGCTGGCGGCGGGGAGTCAACCTGGATGAGTTTGTCCCTAAAAAAGCCACATCCGACAAACCGGTGCCAGCTGCTGAAAATCCGGTGGGCAGTCCGGGCACTAGGGAAACAGGAGCCGTGTGAACGCACGGGATGACACCCGCATCGAGGATGGCTCCATTCGTGTTATGGTAAGCGAAACTGGCGTTATCCTGGCTGAGTTGCAGCACCAGGACTCCAAAGGCAGCTGAAGTGGAATCATTGGAGTAAGCTACACGGTTATCCGAGTTTGCAAATTTCTGAATGCCGTGCCCGGCGCTGCCGACGACAAACTCGGTGATCCCATTTGGATTGGGCTGCCCGCTGCCATCAAGAGGCACCCAGCGCTGGTAATCGTGGTCGTGCCCATTGAGCACCATCGTCACCCCATATTGAGCCAGCAAAGACCAAATGCCTGATAGGGAAGTAGTAGATCCTTCCGGCCCAATGTTAAATAGAGGGTGATGGTAATAGACAATGGTACAGGGATTTTGATTGGCTGCCAAGTCCTGCTGCAACCAATCAAATTGGGCAGACTGACCGGTGTTCCCGATTTTTGCAGAGATTGGAGTTAAGGCTAATGAAGTGCCATCCGTCGGCATTGAAACTGTAGTAGCTGGGAATATTGTTCCAGTAGTTAAAATAGCCAGCTGCTCCGGGGGTGAGATATTCATGGTTTCCAATGGTGGGGTCCGTTATCGAACGGAACTGCCCAAAATTCGAGGTGGTACCGTACCAGTTTAAGAATTCAGCCAGGCTGCCGCTTTCGTAAACATCACCCAGGTAGAGAAACAGGTTCGGGTTGATGGAAGCGATTAGATTAGTGACTTTGGTTTCTGCCGGCTCTCCGCTGGCGCCGTCTCCACCGGCAGCGACGACAAAGGGTGCCCCGTTCGCCGGAGTTGTACCGGTGGCAGGCTGGAACTGGGTCGTGTTTGCTGGCACCGATGTAATCCCATTATTAAATACCACGGGGAGCGAACCCTGGTCTGTTGTGAAATTATCGTGCATTTGGGCAGCAACGGATAGGGTATGACTACCATCCAACCAATTTGCAGTTGGCAAAACAAAGGTGTACGGGCTGGAAAAAGCAGAAAGCAGGTAGGTGCCATCCAGGTAAAATTCCAGATCCTGCACGCCGACCCTGGACTGGCCTGATACGTGAGCGACCGCCGTAACCGTTACATTGCCAGTAAGTGTTCCTCCCGTATCGGGACTTGAGAAGCAGACTTTCGCGGTGTAGCCAGCGGAGGCAGGTGAGCTGGTGGCACAACTACCAGCCTGAACTGGAACAGGGGTGTTATTCCCTGTCCCGGAGCCAGGAGAACCGTTGGTATTGTTCGTACTGCTCAGTCCCACCTGGCCAGTCCACGGACCTTCAATCACCTGGGTGGAATTCCGGGAGGTCTGTCCCAAAGCGGGGAGATTCCACGAGGTCAGGACCGTCTTGAGCAGGCTGTAATGAGAATAGGCAGTTGTGTCATTGAAACCAGCAATTATTGTTGGAGAGATCAGCACGACCGCCACCTGCCCGCCAGCCGGGCTGCCCAGCCCGCAGCAACTGGCGATACTTTTGTCGCTGCCTTCATCGAAGGCAATGATGATCAAGCTTTTGATCCCGAGGGCGGAAGAAGCCTGCAGTTTAGCGACCATGTCGGTGACCCATTTGTCCGCGGTGGCGGCTGGGCAATCATGACCCGAATTGCACAGGTTGGGCATGATGAAGGAGAAATTCGGCAGCTGGTTGTTCGCCAGGTCACCATCCAGTGCCGTCAGCGGGACAATGCTCCGGTCACAGCGTGCCGAATTCAGGCGGATTGAGTCGAAATAGAGGAATGGGTCATGCTTTTGGGCATAGGGATTGGCATCCCCAATAAAACATGGGGAGGGCATGCTTTCCTCGTAGGATTTCCAGGTGCGTCCACTGGCCTCGATCAGGTCAGCCAGGCTGGGCTGATTGACGAAGCAATCATTGCAGTCGGAGGTGATCCCTTGGGTGCTGCCGCTGATGAGGGAGATATAGTTGGGCAGGCTGGGGTGTACCACTGCGAAATAGTTGGAAAGGAGCACGTTCTGCTGCGCAAGGGAGTTGAGCAGGGGCATCTGAGTCCCTGCTCCTATCACGTTTTGATAATCCCGGTTTTCGAGCATGATCACGACTATATGATCGAAATTGGGGATTCCACTTGCAGATGCAGGAGCGCCAGACGAGGAATTAGGATTTACTACCGTAGGTATCGCCTGCGTGGCATTGGGAACGATATCGGATTGAACCGATCCGCCAAGGAAACTTGCAGGTGAACAACTTACCATTACCAGGCAGATCAATGTGAAGAGAATGACCTTTTTCATCGTTTGACTCTTTCTGCGATTCACAAATTAATTAGTATCGAATTGACCAATGTGAATGAAACAAGTCCCTTTACTGATGCTGGGCGTTCCAGGGTGCAACGATCGGTTGAGTGGAATCTAGGGCAGCCTGACCAAGACCCGGCAGGTTCCAGGCTGTAAGGATCGTTTTGAGCAGATTGTAATGTGAATAGAGGGTCGGATCATTAAAACCCTGATGAGCCATGGATGAGATGAGAACCGCGGGAATCTGACCTTTCGTCTTGGTGGTCACTCCACAACAATTGGAAGTATTATTCTGTACGCCTTCGTCAAATGTGATGATGATCAGGCTGTTTTGCCCAAGCGCTGGGGAAGCCTGAAGTTTGGCAACCAGCGCATTGACCCAGTTATCTGCTGTTTTGGCGACGCAGCTGTGACCTGAATCGCAGAGATTAGGCATGATCAAAGAAAAGCTTGGCAGCTGATTTGCAGCCAGGTCCTTGTCCAATTGGGTCAAGGGGACAATGCTGCGGTCACAGCGGGCTGCATCGAGCCGGATCGAGTTGAAGTAAATGAAAGGATTCATCCATTGTGCATAACGACCTGCATTCCCAACGAAACAGGGAGAAGGCAGGCTTTCCTGGTAAGATTTCCAGGTGCGCCCGCTGGTCTCGATCTCATCAGCCAGGTTGGGCTGGTTCACGAAACAATTAAGACAGTCGCTGGCGATATTCTGAGTGCTTCCGCTTACCAGGGCAAGGTAGTCGGGCAGGCTTGGATGGCCCACTGCAAAGTAATTTGATAGCAGCACATTCTTTTCAGCCAGGGAATTAAAGTACGGCATTTGCTTGGATCCGATCACATCCTGGAAATACTCATTTTCGAGCATGATCAAGACAATATGATCGAAATTGGGAACAATAACTGCAGGTTGAACCTTCGCTACCGCCGTTGCGATCGCGCTGGGACTGGACTGCTGGGGTGCAACGATGGAAGATGGGTTGGCAACTGACGGCTGTGCTGCAGCCGGTGGCTGGGTCGGTGCTGCTGCTGCAATAACAACAGAGGCTGGTTGAACAGAACTAAGGATGGGGCTTGCTGACGAACAACTTGCCAGCAGTGAACATCCAATTGCGAGATAAAAAAGTATTTTCATGGAATCCTCTATTCAAAAAATATGTTTAATCTTCCCGAGAATGAACATCACTCGGATTAACCCAATAGAATAAATAACATTAATGGTAGGTGACTATTAGTTGAGGGGCATTTGCACCTGACTCTGCGCGAATTGACACTGATAGCAGTGGAGCTGAGGTTGGTAACTCCAATGCTGTAGGTGCCGTTGCCGGTAATGTAGGAGGTCACATCCAGGGTGATCCACCCGGCAGCGAAAGAACCAAGGGATGCAATTTGAGCACCCAGCGCAGGAGCATTGGAGTAGTTCATGGTGAGTTCACCCCAGGTGTTGTCTAGGACCGACCAAAGGCGGATACCCGAGCTGTCGCTGTTGTTGGCGAAGAGCAGCAAGCGCACCTGGCTGATGGTGCCACTAATGCCTGAGACGGTGAAGCGCAGGTAACCATGCACATCAGGTGAACCATCCAACCGCAAAGTGGTGGATGTGCCATGATTGATGGTGGGGTTGGCAGCATCCACATAAGTGTCTGCCTCGGGGATGAAGGTCACAGAACTTATCGCCGGGGTGGAAGTGGGTGAGGGAGTGGCGAGCGGGGTGAAGGTTGAGGTGGGAGTATTCACCGACCCGGAAGTAGGTGACGCAGTTGGGGTTGAAGTAGCCGTTCCGGTTGCAGTGGGGGGGCGTGGCAGTTTGGGTGGGTGTAGCCGTTGCTGTTGCGGTTGCTGTAGGGGTAAAAAGAGACGTAGCGGTGGGTGTGCTCGTCGAGGTGGATGTAACCACGGAGGTGGGTGTTGCGGTGGGTCCAAGAGATCCACTATAAGTGACTATTAGTTGAGGGGCATTTGCACCTGACTCGCGCGAATTGACACTGATAGCAGTGGAGCTGAGGTTGGTAACTCCAATGCTGTAGGTGCCGTTGCCGGTAATGTAGGAGGTCACATCCAGGGTGATCCACCCGGCAGCGAAAGAACCAAGGGATGCAATTTGAGCACCCAGCGCAGGAGCATTGGAGTAGTTCATGGTGAGTTCACCCCAGGTGTTGTCTAGGACCGACCAAAGGCGGATACCCGAGCTGTCGCTGTTGTTGGCGAAGAGCAGCAAGCGCACCTGGCTGATGGTGCCACTAATGCCTGAGACGGTGAAGCGCAGGTAGCCATGCACATCAGGTGAACCATCCAACCGTAAAGTGGTGGATGTGCCATGATTGAAGGTGGGGTTGGCAGCATCCACATAAGTGTCTGCCTCGGGGATAAAGGTTACGGAAGATACTCCTGCTGTTGCCGTAGGAGTAGGCGTTGAAGTAACGACCCCGGTCTGAGTAGCGGTGGGAGTTGTTGTGGGAGTATTGGTTGCGGTCAACACACCGGTAATCGTAGGTGTGAAAGTGGGAGTGCCGGTTGTGGCAAGGGTTGATGTCGGAGTAGGTGTATTGGGTACGCTTCCGTGACAAGCGGCTGTGCCCGAATCAGTGAAAGTCTTGCCGGCTTCTGGGACAAACTGCCAATCAAAACTGGCTGCATGCAAGGTAAGCTTGATCACCCCATAGGTGGAAGCGTTTCGTACGATGCTATTTGGAGCCACAGCTACGATGGAGGTATGGTCCGCTCCCCCCGTACCGATGATGAATTCAGGAATGCCATTGACCGGGTCCAGGTTGCCGTTTGCATCCTGAGGTGCAAAGCGTTCATAGATATGGTCATGACCGGTAAGAATCAGGTCAGCATTGTAGGTATATAAAAGATTATAGAGTTTTTGGGAATTGGCATTGGCACGCCCGCCGGAACTATATAGCGGGATATGCCAGTAAGCCAATGTGCAGAGATTCGGGTGGGCGATCAGATCGGCCTGCAGCCATTTGTATTGAGGAGATGTTGTACCGCATCCGCCTGCACTTGCACAATTCGTATTCAAGGCAATGAGATGCCAAGCGCCAATATCATAACTATAATATCCCTGTCCGACTGCACCAGCAGCAGAACCAAAATATTGAAAGTATCCCGCGGCGCCGGCATTAGCAGTGGTACAGCCGGTTCCCCCGCTGGTCAGATATTCGTGGTTGCCTACGGAAGGATGGGTGATGGATTTCAGTCGGCCCCAACTCAGATCATAGGATTGCACGAAAGCCTGGTAGCCGCCGCAGTAATACTGGTTATCCCCCAGGTCCAATACTGCCGCAGGGGCAATGCTCACCAACAGGTCGGAGGTATATTTCTGACGGCAGGCGTTAGTGGTACCCAAGCCATTGTTAAAAGCTGTGGTAGAGGGATCACAGGCGATATCGCCAGCCGCGGCAATCACTGGATCGCCAGCAGCTGATGCCTGGAGGATATTTCCCGGCAGATTTGTAATAGTCGATAGCAGCCCAGGGAAGGATAATTGCAGTGCTATTACCAGTAAGAGCATGATCAGGAACTTGTATTGCCGATAAAATGAACGAGCGAATTTTTTTATGGTTGTCATATGAATTTTCCGGAACGGCTAAGAATCCATTCTAAGTAATCAGTTGCGGCAGGAACCCTTTGTTAATGGTTTGAATGGACCAGAGTTTAGTTAAACCACCTTGGGAAGGCAATTGAGGAGATGCAGCCAACCATGACGGGTGAAGTGATTGTGCAATTTTCGGGCTGGAATTGGAAAAATACAGTATTGGCACTTGGTGCAGATGGAATGTCGCTTCCAACCGGAGCATTCGTTGTTGAACCTCCGAGGATGCCTGTCCAGGGGGCTGTAATTGCCTGGGTTGAATCCTGGGAAGTCATGCCGAGCGAGGGCAGGTTCCAGGCAGTCAGGATCGTCTTTAACAAGCTGTAATGTGAATACGGTGTGTTGTCGGTGAATTCAGGAAGGGTCGTCGGCGAAATGAGCACGACCGCCACCTGCCCGCCAGCCGGGCTGCCTAGCCCGCAGCAACTGGCGATACTTTTGTCGCTGCCTTCATCGAAGGCAATGATGATCAAGCTTTTAATCCCGATGGCAGAAGAAGCCTGCAGTTTAGCAACCATGTCGGTGACCCATTTGTCCGCAGTGGCGGCTGAGCAATCATGACCCGAATTGCATAGGTTGGGCATGATGAAGGAGAAATTCGGCAGCTGGTTGTTCGCCAGGTCACCATCCAGTGCCGTCAGCGGGACAATGCTCCGGTCACAGCGCGCCGAATTCAAGCGGATTGAGTCGAAATAGAGGAATGGGTTGTGCTTTTGGACATAAGGATTGGCATTCCCAATAAAACATGGCGAGGGCATGCTCTCCTCATAGGATTTCCAGGTGCGTCCGCTGGCCTCGATCAGGTCAGCCAGGCTGGGCTGGTTGATGAAGCAAGTTGTGCAGTCAGAGGTGATCCCCTGGGTGCTGCCGCTGACGAGGGAGATATAGTTGGGCAGGCTGGGGTGTGCTACGGCGAAATAGTTGGACAGGATCACTTCCTGCTGGGCAAGAGTGTTCAGCAGAGGCATTTGAGAATCTGGGCCAATAACGGTTTTATAGTCCCGGTTTTCGAGCATGATCAGGACGATGTGATCCAGGTTGGGGACCGTGATAGTGGGTGCCGGAGTACCGGGAACTGGCGTGGGGTCGGTACCCTGGGTCGATCTGCTGATAGATGCCGTGGGTGCACATCCAGCCAGGATTAAGCAAAGCACCATAAATACAAATATCTTTTTCATATTTTGAACCCTGTTCAATAGCAACAAATTAATCTCACCAAAAATCGAAGTTATTGAGGAAAATATGGAGTAATACTCCAGATACCTAGTGGTAGGAGATCACCAGCTGGGGTGCATTTGCGCCTGATTCTCGTGAGTTGACACTGATGGCGGTGGAACTCAGGTTGGTAACTCCAATACTGTAGGTGCCGTTGCCGGTAATGTAGGAGGTCACATCCAAAGTGACCCAGCCGGCAGCGAAGGAACCAAGGGAAGCAATTTGAGCACCCAGGGCAGGCGCATTGGTGTAGTTGAGGGTGAGCTCACCCCAGGTATTATCCGCCAACGTAAATGCTCTGATGCCCGAGCTGTCGCTGTTGTTGGAGAAGAGCAGCAATCGCACCTGGGAGATGGTGCCGCTGAAGCCTGAAATGGTGAAGCGAAGATAGGCGTGGACATCTGGAGAGGAATCCAACCGCATGGTGGTCGAAGAACCGTAGTTAGTGATGGTACTGCCGGCATTGACGTAGGTGTCCGCGACCGGGATAAAAGTCACTGAACTTACCACCGAGGTGGAAGTGGGGGTGGAAGAGGGGACAGGGGTGATGGTGGCAGTGGGTGTATACACAGGTCCGGGGGTGGGCGTAGCTGAGGGATTGAATGCCAGTGTTGCAGTAGCAGTTGAAGTGACTACCGCGGTAGGTGTGGAGGTGACAGTCGGAGCGGGGGTATTCGTTGGTGTGGGAGATGCCGCGGGGGTGGGAGTGAAGGTGGGGCTGAGCACGCCGCTGTATGTGATGACCAATTGGGGGGCATTTGCCCCGGACTCACGCGAGTTCACACTAATGGCAGTGGAGCTGAGATTGGTCACACCTATGCTGTAACTACCATCGCTGTTGATATAGGAAGTTATATCCAGCGTGACCCAGCTTGCTGACGAGAATGAACCGGACGATGCTAATTGAGCGCTAAGAAAAGGTGCATTGGTGTAATTCATGGTCAGCTCACCCCAGGTGTTATCCGCGACTGAAAAAGCACGGATACCTGAACTGTTACTATTATTGGCATACAACTTCAGAAGGACTTTGCTGATAGTGGAACCAGCGAACCCCGAAACGTTGAAGCGCAAATAGGCGTGATTATCCGGAGAGGAGTCAAGACGGATGGTAGTGGAAGAGCCGTAGTTGGTTGTAGTGCTGCCAGCATTCACATAGGTATCAACGACCGGGACGAAGGTCACCGAAGAGGTCCCAATTGTCGCCGTAGGCGTGAAAGCTGGCGTGTTGATCGGGATTTGAGTGGTGGTGGGAGTAGCCGTTGGCGTGGGAGTAAATGAGGAAGTTGCTGCCTGCGTTGCGGTAGCGGTGGGGATGGGCGTGGAAGTGCTGGTTGCGATTTGTGTGTCTGAGGAAGTGAGAGTGGGAGTGTTGGTAGCTGCAATGGTGGCGGTAGATGTAGACGTAGAAGCAGCATTCACGCAGGGAACGAAACCGGTATCAAGAATGGAACCGTTTGAAGAGTGATAACTATAATTAGCGCCGTTCCCGGATAGCTTCAGAAGCAAAACGCCAAATGCAGCCGGGTTCAAATAATTGGAATAAGCCACGCGACTGTCTGAGTTGGCGATCGTTAACAAACCGTGTCCACCGCCACCGGCAATGAACTCAGTGATCCCGGTGGGGCTGGGGTTGCCGTTCCCATCCAGAGGAACCCAGCGCTGATAATCATGGTCATGACCATTGAGCACAATACTCACCCCATACTGTGCCATCAAAGACCACATACTCGCCATGGCAGGAGTGGGTCCCTCCGGGCCGATATTATAGAGAGGCTGGTGGTAGTAGACAATGGTACACGCCTGTACGTTAGTAGCAAGGTCCTGCTGCAGCCACTGGTACTGGGAGGATGTGGGAGTAACCCCAATTTTAGTGTAATTGGAGTTGAGGCTGATGAAATGCCAACCGCCAGCATTGAAGCTGTAGTAGTTGGGAATATTGTTCCAGTAGTCGAAATAACCCGCCCCACCAACAGAATTGCCATATTCGTGGTTACCTATGGTCGGGTCGGTGATGGCGCGCAGGACCCCATAGTTGGAAGAGGATGTGCCATACCAGTTATAAAACTCAGCTATGCTGCCGCTTTCGTAAACGTCTCCCAGGTAGAGGAACAGGTTGGGATTGAGCGAGGAGATCGTGTTGACCACTTTAGTGGCAGAGGCTTCACCGCTGGCACCATCCCCGGCAGCGGCCACGACGAAGGGTTGACCGCTGGCTGGGAATGACCCCGTGGAGGGATGGAATTGATTCTTGTTGACTGGGGCAGTGGCATTCCCATTGCTAAAAGTTATTGAAATAATGGATGCGGAGGAACTGAAGCCATCCCGCATGAGCGTGCTAGCGGCCAGGTTGTAACTGCCATCTGCCCACTTATTGGAAGGCAGGGTAAATGTGTATGGGCTGGAGTAATCCGTCAGCAAATATGAACCACCTAAATAATAGATCATGCGCTGTACGCCAGGGTTTGTTCCGGTGATGGAGGCGGTGACGGTAACTGTTGCATTCCCGATGAGCGTGCTCCCATCCAATGGACTTGATATGCAGATCGTGACAGTGTAAGCGCCAGAGGTGGGCGAGCTGGCGACGCATCCGGACGCTGTCAATACCGGAGCCGCCTGGATAATTAAGGGTGAGTCCAGTAAGGCGATGACTAATAGGCTGCTGAGAAAATGTAGAATTTTCATCGTCTTTTACTTCAATAATCAACCAATCAATATTATGACCGCAGCAGACCAACTAGATAAGCAACATGATGTACAAACTTAATGGCGACGAACAACCACCACCACAAGACCGGCAAGGACCAGGATGGATAACCCACCCAGGGCAATAACACGCGAATATGGCAGCAAATCGGGGAAAGTGGCAGCAGATTCGCTTGAATCAAATTGTTCAACCGAGACCAAAGGCAGGCGATCGATGCCGCTCAAAATATTCAAGTAAGTGAAACCATAATTTTGGGACGGCTCGATATACGAGTTTTCACTGAACTCGTTCCAACTGATAATCCCCAATGCATCAGGGGAGGAAGACAGCGCTGTGTTGATCTGGGTGCGGAACGTGGCGCCGTTGTCCCTCGCCACAGAGGTGATTCCACCGATGGCAGTGGCATCGAAACCGGGAGCGGCTGGAGGGATCCAAATGCCACCATCCTGGTGGACTGCCTGGCCCATTTGGGATAATTTGTCCTGGTAGCCAGGGTAAGTATTTGGGTTGACAGATGACCAGTAATAGGCGTTCCCATCCACTGATCCAGCCAATTGCTGGTACCCAGTCATATTACGCTCTGAAGCCAGGATCAAAAGGGAGGATCTCCTACCCTGGGTCACCTGTGCAACCTCCCTCGGGGTGAACATCCAGGTCCCTGACCAGATCACCATGGGCTTTGAGAAGATATTGAAGACAGACTGCCAGGCGAAATGCTGGATGAAATAATCCAGGTCATTGGCTACGGTTTGGACTGGCAGGGGGTCGCGATTAAAGTCCAGTCCCTCGTATATGACCGCCAGTTTAAAATTTTCTTGTTCCGCAACCTGGATAAGCTGCTCAAGGCGACTGTTAAGTACAGCGGTACTCTTCCAACTAACGATAAACCCGTTAATCCCGGCAGCCTTGGCCCACAGGATCTGCTGGCGCATTACCGAAATATCGTTGCTGGAATATTTTCCCAGCAGGGGATAATCAATTTTTGCCCGGTTCCATGAGCTGGTGTTGTACCAAATATAGTAGTAAGCTAGTATCGGGATTGGAGAGGTGGTGGATTGAGGCACCTCCTGCCGCGCTCGTGCAGGGACAGCACCCGCGAATACAACAGTCAGGAGCAGGAAAACTGACAACCAACCAAAGCACGCAATACGCTTAGATACCATGAAAATTCTCTCCTGATTCAGCGTGCCCGAAATTCCTTCCCCGGTTTATTTCCAGGGAAGAGATTCCGAACCGGGTTACCCGGGAAGGATTAACCTGTAGTAAATAGTTCCACAGCGTACGCCATTCCATAAATCAGGACCATTTAATTAATTCGTTGTTTTGACGGACTCTATTCTCAATAATTTGGAGGTCGTTCTCTCCATCTGTTTCGATTAATGCCGGTTTAAATGCCACCACTTGCTGCGATCTGGGCTTTCTTACCAGGAAGCTGAACAGTTGAGGCCGACCGTATAAAAGTAGCCCGAGCGTAAGGACTATCCCAATCACGAACACAACCGCCAGGTCTAAAAAGCTGATTTCCTTGACGGAAACATTTTGGTTGCGCGAGAGGGCGACCGGAGTTTTGTTGCCGAGACCCGCAGCACCCACCAATTTGATGGAATAATTCCCACGTGCCAGGGAATGGATTTCAGCTGTCCCGGCCAGGTCCAGTGGATAGTTTTTAATCGTGCCATCGGGAGCCACCAAATTTATGGAACTGCCAGTAGGAAAATTAAACAAGCCATCGCTTGCGCTCAAGTGAATCGAATACAGGAGCATGGAGATCTTCCAGGTATCGTCAGGAAGGGCATAGAACTGCTGCTGTGAAGAGTTCACAACATTTGATCCATCAGTCATTACACTGATCACCGAGTAGAGCAGGGGGGTGGGCACCAACCCATTGGCAAGTCGGGCGACCCGGCTGGCGGGGATCCACTGAGGGTCGACATTTTTTACAACAAAGACATCCCCCTGTGCGCTGCGGTAAGTGACCTGGCTGACGCGCTGAGGATCGACCGGAAACTTACCTTGGTCAACAAAAGTCAAGCCCACCTGGTGATATATATTCAGTCCGACTTCGACAAAATTACTCTTGGAGGGTACCGGAACATCTAAATAGGGCTGCACAGTTCCATCAAGCCATCGAGAGAACTCAACGCGTTGGGAGGGGTTGTTGTAAAGGTTCAACAGTACTGTGAGACGATGTACTCCGGGTTCATCGACCGGAATGACAACATTTCCATTTGGACCGGTCACATACAGCTTCCCGTCCATTTGAAAGGTGATCCCTGAGATCGCCGGGATGGTTTGAACTCCAACGACACCATTGTCGATTGTTAAATGGGTGGAGGCACCGGACCTATAAAGGAAACGCGTCCCATTAAAATATGCAGCGATCGCATAAGTGCCTGCCGAGAGTTTTTTCGAATTAAATTTTCTTACAAAATAGCCGGCAGGATTGGACCTGGCATTCCCAAGAAGGGTGCCATTCATGGTGATATGGATGGTTGCGTTGTTAATCGGCCCTCCAGCCAGGTCACGAATATGACCGGAAATGGTAAATTGATCTCCCACGCCGACATCCTGTGGCTGGTCCAGGGTAATAAAAGAACTGCCTTTAAGGATTCGGGAAGCTGAAACCGAAGGGCCGGATGATGTCGGGCCCGTCCCCGGGACGATCATGGCAGCGTTTAGCGCAGAAGCCTGGGAATATTGCTTTCCCAATCCTCCCTCGGCGGCGGCTGAAACAGGGATCAATGCCCCGGAGGGCAGCCCCAGTGCCAAGAGACCGGAAACAATAAGGGTTAGAAGAAAGATTCTTTTCATTGCGCGGACTTTTCCTGGGTTTGTACCTGCAGCCTGCGTTGTTTCAATAAGGCATATCCAAAGACCAATATGGATACCAGGAAAGCCAGACCGTAGGATGTATAAATGATCGTAGTTGGGCTCTTTTTTACCGCAGCAGCCGGTCCCCAAGTGGAGGACAGGAAGGCTGCCGGGCGAGGTGCTTGGTTGAAATCAAATGCCGATGTGATATTGTTGGCGGCGGCGTCCCGGGTTGATAATGACTCAACATTCCAGTTACTCTCGATGAACTTAAGCACAGAAGTGAAGTCGAGCTGGGTATTATCAATGTACCCGATCTTTGCATAGGGGCTCACCAACAAACCAGGGACGCGCAGCCCATACCCGGAGGCATCCACCTGGGGAGGAGCAACATGGTCATACCAACCGCCCCAGTCATCGTAAAGCAGCATGAAGGCAGAACTGTTCCACGAGGTGGAGCGCATCAATTCCTGGATCAGGTTCTTCACCTGGCGTTCACCGGTGGCGGGATATTCAGGGGGATGCTCGCTGGTACCCGAAGGAACGATGTAGGATACTGCGGGCAGCGTCCCTTGGTTTAGGTCCACATAGTATTCACTAAGATCAACAATATGGCTCGAGAGGGTGGGGTCATCGATAAACCGGTCGAAATTGAGCAGCGGAACCCAGATGACCTGGGAACCCCTGTTGCCCTGGGATGCCATGTTCCGGTAATTAATATTCTGGTTGTAGTTTTCAACATAAAATTTCCAACTGATACCTGCAGCCTGCAAGCGGTCAAAAATGGTGGGTATATTTACCAGCACGTTGGATAATGCCTGGCCATGATGTGCGGTGGGAGAGACGCCGGCAATCCAAAACATGTGATTGGCACCACTCCCGTCTTTTGCAGAACTGAATAAATTATCGAACAGAACGTAGTTGGCTGCGAGATTCCAATAATAAGGAATATCGCTATAGTCGTAGTAACCCATTGAAAGCTTCCCATTTTGATTGAGGTTGTTCAGGGCAGAGATAAACCCATCCATCTTCCCGGAATCATATTGGGCGAGAAACGTCGGAGCACTGTGGCTTAGGTCGGTGATGGTGGTATTTCCAATATGCCAGGGTTCCACCACGGCTGAGAATGGGTTGGAGGGATCCACGGGCATTTTCGTGCCACTGGGGATGCCATTTGCTCCCGGGTAAGTACCAAAATAATTATCGAAAGTATGGTTCTCCTGCATGAGAACCACCAGGTGCTTGATGGGTGTTGCTGTCCGCGGGGCGTTGGTTCCCAACGGCGGATTGACCAAACCAAGCTGGCTGGCTCCCAGGAATACAGCGAGGACTATTGCGAATAATTTATGCCGGATCATGGATGCACCTCGTAAATAATGATGACCGGTGTGACAACCATATTTCCGTGGCCGTCATTCACGGTGATTGATTCTGTGTGAACGACCCGTCCGTTATACTTTTTCACATATGACATTATCTGGTTTGAAAAGAACGAGGACCGGGCTGCTGAAAAAGAGTCCCAGACGATATACTGCAAGTCTGAGTTGCGGATTTGCAAGTCAGGGTTAAGGATGGGTTCATAGGAGGGGTTGCGGTGCAGCGGGTTGGCACTGACAGACAGGCCGTACGCTTTGCGCTGACCGTAGAATTCGATAATGTTTGCCATGGAGGGACCAATGGTCATGAATGTGGCGCTGCCGGGAACATTCTGGACGATCCACGCTCCTGTCTCGCGCCCCCCGGGGACCCCACCCGTGCCTGCCAGGAACAAAGAAGAGGTTTCGGGCTGAACCTGCTGCCAACTGGCGCTACCCAATGAGAATAATAGACCACCCGCAACCAGCCACGATAAGACTGGGGGCACTGAGAAATAAGCCGGGGACCTGGCTGGAAGCCGGGCACGCTGACCATGGTTCACCAATTTTGCAATCAACCGTCCTGCCAGCAATGCTGTGGAAGGTGCGATCGGCAATAAATATTGATAACCTTTCACGGGCCATATTTGAAAAAAGGCGAACGGCACGATGATCCAGGACAGGAGCAAAACTTCACGCCATGACCGTTCGCGCCACAATACAATCAGTCCCAAAACAGCAAGCAGGATCAACACTATGCCCAGGGCAGAAGGGAGATTCTGCAAGTAGAAATTCCAGGGATGATTGGGCCGGCGGAAGAGCTGCCAGGTAAGGTAGTTTCTGCCGGTAGATGACCCGCCCGCCAAAAAAATACTTAGGGGGAAGGGAACACTGACCACTATCAACAGGATGACGGCCAGGATCAAATCCCGGATGCGGACGCGTACTTCGGGGGAAAGTGCCAGGAAAACGAAAATGGCTCCCACCAGGATGATTCCCGTTTCCTTGGAGAGGAACGTCAGCCCCATGGCTACCCCGGAGGCATACAACCAGGCAGGTTTTTGTGACTTGCCAAAACGTGCCAGCATGTACAAGGTGAGGGTTGCAAAGAATACCATCGGTCCATCGAGCAGCAATTGGCGGGAAACGATCACGTGATAGGGCATCACTGCGAGCGCTGCTGCTGCCACTGCACCGGGCAACCGTCCGTACAGTGTCTTTCCGATCAGGTAAGTCACGTACACCGTGCCCAGGCCCACGGCAACTGCGAACAAGCGTCCCACCAGGTCACTGAAATAAACCCTGTAGATCAGGGAAAGCACAAACTGTACCAAAAGCGGGTGGGCTCGAAATACCGGGAAGATGTCCTTTAAGCCGGCAATACCGCTAATGGCAGCTGCCTGCCCAGCGTAGACAGCTTCGTCGGTGTTATAACCCATGGCATTGATCTGCCAGAGGCGTAAATATGCACCTCCTGCCAACGCCAGCGCCAGGAGCACCCGGCTGACAACCACTTCGTTTAACCTGGAAGCAGCGACCGCGCGTGTGGATGAGATGGTGGTGGTACCGCTGATCTTCAGTGGAGCTCCCACCTTTCCCTCAGAACTTGTATCCATTTTGCCTCATTACGCCTTCACACGTTCCGGTTGATTGCTGATATGAGGACGGGGAAAGGTTTCCACCTCGAGGGCGCGGGTGATATCACTGGATACCTGTTCATTGTGAACAAAGGCAGGAATCTGTGACCACCAATCAAGCTTGTTGGAGCTGATTTCTGTAGCGGGTAAAGCACCCATTGCTTGGCGAATGATGCTGAATTCCTTCTCATGCAGATCAACATCGTCTATGCAATACAGGAACTCTTTCACGTCTTCATAAGGAGGAAAACCATAAGCGTCTTCACAATTCTGCAGTAAAACTTTCATGGCTTCGCTGTTCTCAACAGGCAGGATCTCTTCATCACCCCGTTTGATGATGAACATGCCGGTCAATTGTGCCTTGCTGGTGAGCTTGACCTTGGGGATCAATTTGCTCACGAAATACTTGGGAGGCGGGACGATCATCTGTGTGACCATATTGATGGTTGCGGCAGGCAGATGGGTTTTGCTGATCAGGAAGGCGAAGCGGCGACCGGAGCGGGAATGAATGCGGCTTTGGAACGGGAGGGAAATTTTTTCCCAGAAAGTCAGCGTGTCGGTATTCACCGCATGCAAGGTGTGATAACTGATCGTCAACGGCTTGGGATAATCCATAGCGGTTCCATTGGGTGAAACGATGGTCATATCATCGGAAATAAAGGCTGCCGGGTCGCTGTTGCGGCGCTGGTAAGCCAGGATTTTCAAAAGGGTGGTGGTTTTGCCGGTATCCGTGCGGGCAGTGATCATGTAAGCAGAATCACCGAATGCAATCGTAGCTCCGTGGACCAGCGCATATCCCCTTTTTACAAAGGTCCAGCGTAGGAGCGGTTCCACCACATTTGTATAAAGGACGTGCGGGGAACGACGCAGCATGGGCGCGGCAATCACCTCCACCTTTTGTTCCCCCATTTCTATACCCACCTCAAACCCGAGATGGCCAAATATTTCACGGTAGCGCATATAATGCCCATAATCTTCGGGCAATTTCTGTGCCCGGGGGATGCCAATGCGCACATTGATCGTTGGGTCCTTAATTTCCGCAGCGACCTTGAAAGGTTTGAGCTCGGGTAAATCACCCTCCGATGCCACCGTGACGATATCGTGTATGTTGTAATAGAATTTGCTTTTCATAGAACGTCTCCATATCTGGAATGCGGATTTACGAGCCGAAGTGGATGCAGACGCCTGATCCCAAATCAGGTTGTCTGCCACCATGAAGCGCAGGACGGTCAGAACTGCCAGTGATACCAGGTTTGAAACCACGTAGAAAATACCCAGCAGCGTGGTCATCAAGTAGATCATGGGGGTACGCAAAGCCAGGGCTATCAAGTTAACGAGGAAGAACAACCCCAACCTGCTGGCAAGCCCTTTCGATTGCGAAGTTTTCCGGTAAACCAATTCTTCGGTCAGGGTGAAATTCCACAATGTCGATGCAACCGTGGCAATCCCTGCCGAGACGAGGTAGTAGATGTGCAACTTATCAGTTGCCAGGAACAGTGCTGCGGAATTAACCAGGATACCGGTCACTCCTACTGTGGCAAACCCGATAAACCTCAGCGAACCTTCACCGAAGCGCAAGGTCCACAGCAGGTTGAGATATTTCAATACTTCTTTTGCCGAAGCCTTGCTTTGACCGGTGGCGCGCTCCCCGAAATGGAAAGGCACTTCTGCCTTGCGCAGGCGCGGGTTGCGTACGAGGATCTCCATGAGGATCTTGAAACCTTTCGGGCGCAGCGCATCCAGGTCCAATGCTTTCACACGAACCAGGAAGAACCCGGTTAGGGGGTCGCTTACCCCGTGCAGACGGCGTGGAAAAAAGGCCCGGGCGGTCAAGTCGAGCGCAATGGAGATCAGGTTTCGGGCGGTGTTAAGACCGGTAACGCGGCTCTCGTCGCTGCGCCGGGTTGCAACCACCAGGTCGGCGTGCTTTTCGAGTGCGGTTTCCAATAAGACCGGCACAACCTCAGCTGGATGTTGCAGGTCACCGTCCATCACGCAGGCGTAATCTGCCCTGGCAGCCTTGAGTCCAACCACCACCGCACCCCCCAATCCGCCCGATTGTTGTTCGGGTGGACGGTGGATCAAACGGACGTTCTGGGCAGGAAAATCTTTAGCAGCCGCTTCCACAACGCGGGGAGTCTCATCCGTGGAGTCGTCCACAAAGATGACTTCAATCGATGTTCCATAAAACGCGTTGCGGATGCTGGTGAGCAACAAGTTCACGTTCCCGGCCTCATTCCGGGTTGGAACGATCACCGATAGGGTCAGACTGTTCTGATTTACCCTGGTTTCCTGGGTGAAAACTTTGCTGGAAACTACCTGATCAATAGCCATAAGTACTCCTTTAATTATTAGGAAATATTGGAAATGGAACCTTTGAAATTTCAACAGCTGCAAAACATCCTTGCTATTTCGAAATTTGTCGGGTTATTCCCACTTGCAAACCGATCAAATCATTCGACGCAGAGGGCGTCTAAAAGATCAGCATTCCGAGTCATCAACTTATCTCGTTTGTCAAAGATGTGAAGCCAATTACTTTCTTCGCTCACCACCACCACCCGCATTTCGGGGTAGCTCATGAGCAGGTTTCCCAGCACATCCATCCGAGCCAACGGAGTGGATTCTCCAAGGATGACGACATCCGGTTTAATCTTGGAAGTCTCGGTGATCAGGCCATGCACATCACTGGCTCCGCTCGTAATTATTTTGAGTTCACATTCCGAGCTGTGGAGAAGGTTTGTTAATGCTCGATTTAGCATTGAATCTTGTTTTGTGACCAGTACGCAAGTCGTGTTCATAAAACCTACCTATCTGGTAAGAATAGTCATAAATGAATAATAAATGATTACCTCATTCCAGTCCATAATCCTCACATCATCAATAAGGAATTAAAAAAGAGCCATCTATTGATGGCTCAATTTGAAAAGTGTTAACCCTTCAAGAGGAAGAAGGATCCCGGGGGCGTCATTTCTTAAACATTAATTTTCTTTGACCGAGGGAGGCCTGGGGACCAATCCATTCTTGCGGGCAAATGAAGCAACCTGGCGCCGGTTTTTTAACCCCAATTTACCCATCACGTTCCTGATATGATGCTTGACCGTATTCACCGATAAAAACAGGCGGCCGGCAATTTCAAGGTTGGTAGCACCACTTTCCATTTCCCGAATGACATCCAGTTCACGCGGGCTCAGGTTCACCAATAAACGATCGTCCACCGATTTGGGTTCGGGAGAACGGGCAAATTCTTCCACGATCCGGCTGACCATTTTCCGGGAGACAGCCTCCTCGCCTCTATCAAGGGCGCGCAGGCTGGAAAGCAATTCATTACTGCCGATGTTTTTAAGCATGTAGCCTTTTGCCCCCAGGCGAATAGCTGCAAAAAGGTTCTCATCGCTTTCGTGAACGGTCAGGAATACGATTTTACACTCAGGGACACGGGGAAGGATTGCGCGGGTGGCATCCAAACCAGTTCCGTCTGGCAGGGAAAAATCCATAAGAATGATATCGGGCTTAAACAACAGGGCCTGTTCGCAACCCTCATGAACCGTGCCTGCACACCCAACCATTTCAAAATCAGAGGTGGAACTTAATAAACTCTCCAATCCTTCCCGAAAGAGGATCTGGTCGTCTATTACCAATACTTTCTTGGTCGTTTTTGTTGAAGGATTCTGTTGGCTCATGAACCCGTTCCCAACCGACTTTGAGACGAAACAGGGACGAGGATATTCGCGACGGTACCCGATTTTTCAGACGTGATAAACGATATGTGGCCGTTCACTATTGCCATGCGCTCATTCAAGATTTCCAACCCAAAGTGCTGGTCTGAATTTACTCCCTGTGGGTCAAACCCAACCCCATTATCCGAGATGGATAAGGATAATTCACTCGGGCTCCAATCGGCCCGGATGGTAACCCTGGTCGCCCTGGCATGCTTTTCTACATTACTGAGCAATTCTTCGAAGGCATAGAAGGCCGCGCTTTGAGCCGGCTCGGGAAGAGGAATCGGTTTGCCGCTGGTCTTAAAATCAAGTTTGAAATTTGCGCGCTGGGACAACTTCCGGGCATATTCCAGTAGCAAATTGGTTAACGTCTGGGTTGTTTCCGGGCGCATGGTTTCAAGGACACCCCGCACGATCCCATAGGATTCATCGGCAGCGTTTCGCATGAGTTCCAGGTCGTCGAGAACGGTGTCAAGAGATAGTTCCCCTTTATTGGTTAGAAGTTGATCCATTTTTAAGTGCAAGTATCCCAGGCTTTGGCCCAGGTGATCATGCAAATAATGAGATACCGACCGCCGTTCAGCCAGGGCTGTCTCCGATGTGAGCATTTCCTGCAGCACCTGGCGGTCCTGGCCTGCCTTGAGGGCAAATGCCATATCATCACTGATATTCCGGAAAACATCGACCTGCTCTTCGGTCAGGGATTGCCCCGGCTCAAGGACGAATTGTAAAACCGCCAGCAGTCTTTCTTCATCTTTGATAGCCAGAGCAATACTTGTATGCCTGGGAATAAAACCCTCCTGCTGAAGGTTCAGCGACACTCTGGAAAAATGCCAAATCAGCCCCTGATCTATTCTGGAAACATTCCTGACAGGATGCCCCGATGCATAATTCAATTCCATCTTCCCCACCCTGGCTCCATTGAGCTGCCATTTCAAACTGGTTGGTAATGATGTTAGACACAAACAAAAATGATTGCCTGGTTGCAACAAGAGTGGATGGAAATTTGGCAATCTGATTAACCAGCAAGTCCCAATCGTGATAACCTGAAAATTCCATGCTTAGTTTGTGTTTGGCATCAAGAATTTTTATAGTGCGAATCTGGTCGCGAAATCCGCGTGACAAAGATGCCAATAATAGACCGATGACCCAAAGGAGGACAAGAAAAATAACTGTCTCGATCACATATAGCCAAAGGCCTTGGTCGTGGGAAAAATCATAAACTTCAAAGGACACAAGCAGGACGGCTGCTAGGATAACCGCCCACCAATGTCGCTTGGCGATCCAATTTAATGTCGGTGGAACCTTGTATGTCTCAGGAAATGCAGACAGGCTGACATTGTTATCTTGAAAGGATTTCTTTTTCATTGACTGGTTAGCCTTTTAATTCCACTCCAGGCACATTCCAATACTATCAGAGCCTCACTATTTATATCTGATTCTCCGAAAAATGGAATTTAACTTGCCTGATTATATCCAATTTATCATATTTGGCAATAGAGGTGATGGATATCCATCCTGAGGATTCAAGCTTTGCTGGAGATCAGCAGGGCAATGCCAATCAGGACCCCGCCAATTACGAACAAGGAAGTGATATGCTCACTCAAAAAAAGGACACTGAGCAGAGTCCCAACCACGGGCTGCGCGAAAAATGTCAGTGAGGCAGCTCCCGCATCCAGCACGGAAAACGCCGTATTCCACAAGTACATTGCCAGGGCGGTGGAGATGATGCCTAGGAACAAGATGCCGCCCACCACTCCAAAGCTGATAGTCCCAAGCTGGTGAGTCGCCAACTCCCATCCGCCCAACGGTAAACAGATAGGGAGACCGCCGATGAAGGCGATCAGCGTGGTGGAGAGAACATCGGAGTCGCGGGTGACTTTGCGGATGAGCACCGAATACAGCGCCCAGGTCAAAGCCGCGGCAACCAGGCTCATGTTACCCCAGAAGAAGGAGGGGGATATGGCTGCGTTGCGCGGGTCGATGACCGCTACCACACCCAGGGTGGCGATCCCCAGCGCTAATAACCGCCTGGGGGTGACTTTTTCACCCAGGAGCAAGGCGGCGAATAAGAGGACGAAGGCCGGAGTGGTGGAAGTAACCAGCGAACCGTTGGCTGCAGTGGAGAGGTTTGTGCCAACAAATTGGAATCCGAGAGAGATGCCATATCCCACCAGGCCAACCCCAAAAATCTGCCAAAATTGGCGGTGGCTGACATTCCAGCTCTTACGGATCAATACGATCATGGTCAATGTCAGAATCCCAAGGATGAGGCGGGTGACGATCAGCGAAAAAGGCGGGACCACCGTCATGACCACCTTGCTGACCACGTACATGCCGCCCCAGATGGCAGCCGCGGTTAACCCTGAAAGAAACCCCCAAACCTGTTTCGTTTTTGTTGAATTATTCACCATGAAAGGTCACATCTCAAAAATCAGATTTTGCGGAGTTTATTTTACTGCCAAAACGGTACATTCCTTTGTCTATTTGCAAAATGAAGCCGGGATTGCTTTCATTTTCCCCGGGAGACACAGGGATGCACTTGAACGGACTTGTTTCGATTTTTCTTTAAGAAATCCCATATGGCATTGTGTGTGACATCTGTCACTTCTACTTTTCAAGTCTCTTGGCTAAAATGGGTACTCGATGTATTCCAGGGCATAATAAAATTTAATCAGGAGAAGCGCATGAATAGCAAAATTAATAAAAATGGCAAGTATCTGATTGCGTGGCTTCCGGGGGATGGGGTGGGGGTGGATGTGCTCGATGCAACAAAGATTGTGCTTGACAAAGTCAACTTAAATGCCGAATATATCCATGGGGATATCGGCTGGGAATTCTGGTGCAAGGAAGGGGATGCTTTCCCTGCCCGGACCATCGACCTGCTCAAGAAGGTCAACGCGGCGATGTTTGGGGCCATAACCTCCAAGCCGGTCAAGACTGCTGAGGCCGAATTGGTTCCAGAGTTAAAAGGAAAAGGGTTGACCTACCGTTCACCCATCGTGCGGATGCGCCAGCTTTTTGACCTTTATGATTGCCTCCGTCCATGCAAGGGATACCCGAATAACCCACTGAATTACAAAGAGGGGATCGACCTGGTTGTTTTTCGTGAGAACACCGAAGACCTTTACGCCGGGGTGGAATTCAACCCCGTACCCGCCAGCGTGGCTGCAGTGCTCGCCCAGGAATCAAAACCTTTTGCACCGTTCAAGGACCTGCACGGTGATGAATATGCCATTTCCGTGAAGGTAAATACACGCATGGGATGTGAACGCATAACACGAGCGGCTTTCGATTTCGCCAGGAAATTCGGTCGAAAGAAAGTCACCGTGGTCCATAAAGCCAACGTGGTACGCGCCACGGACGGTTTATTCCTCGACACTGCCAGGGAGATCGCTAGGGAATATCCTGAGGTCCAAATGGATGAAGCAAATGTGGACGCTATTTGCATGTGGCTGTTGAAGAACCCGTTGAGTTATGACGTACTGGTGGCGCCCAATCTATATGGAGATATCATTTCCGACCTGTGCGCCCAAATGGTCGGAGGGCTTGGTTTCGCGTGTTCTGGGAATATCGGTGATAAGCTGGCAGTCTTCGAGCCCAGTCACGGATCTGCTCCCAAGTATGCCGGGCAATATAAGGTTAATCCGATCGCTTCCATCCTGGCTGCCAAGATGATGCTCGATTGGCTGGGGGAGGACCAAAAGGGGGCCGCGGTGGAAAAAGCTGTTGCCGAAGTGGTCAAGGAAGGCAAAGTCAGAACCTATGATATGGGCGGCTCGAACACGACCCTTGAAATGGGAGAGGCCATTGCCGCCAAGTTGTAAGGCATCCGCTGTACGGAGTGCGCTGCGCCATTTACGTCCATGCCATACGGCTGGCAAATTGATTTTCAAAAATGCATATGAGTAAAATTATCATTCACGAAGTTGGGCCACGCGACGGCCTGCAGGCAGAAAAGAAAATCGTCCCCTTGGATGAAAAGGTCCAATGGGTTGAAGGGCTGTGCGCCTCAGGCATTGATGTCGTCCAGCTCGGGTCATTTGTAAACCCCGAGAAGGTCCCGCAAATGGCCGACACCGATGCCTTATTCCACCATTTCATTCGGAACAAACCCGCCGGGATGATCCTTTCAGGGCTGGTATTAAATGAAAAGGGACTGGAGCGTGGCTTGGCTTGCGGCGTGGAGATGTTCTGCATGGGCGTGTCGGCCAGCGAAACCCACAGCCGGAAAAATACTGGGATGTCCTCTGGCGAAGCACTGGGACGAATAATCCTGATGGCCAGGCGAGCCATGATTGCCGGAAAAAGCGTGCAGGTCTCGGTCCAGTCCGCGTTTGGCTGCGGATACGAAGGTCCGGTGGACCGGGAAAAGGTGCTGGATATCGTCAAAGCCTACCTGGAAGCCGGCATCCACAATATCAGCCTGGCAGACACAGCGGGTCATGGGAATCCACAGCAGGTCGCGGACCTGTTCGGTGCCATCCGGGTGCTGGACCCTTCAGTGGTGCTGGCCTGCCACTTCCACAACACGTATGCGCTGGGACTGTCCAACTGTTTTGCGGCGATGAATAGCGGGGTGACCTGGTTCGAATCTGCCATTGGCGGACTTGGCGGCTGTCCGTTTACAAAGCTTCCGGCAGGGAATGTCAGCACCGAGGACCTGGTCCATTCGCTGCAACGCATGAACCTGCGCAGGGACATCCGGCTTGATGCGCTGCTCGCTGTAGCGCGCCAGGTCAGTAAATATTTTGAACGGGAACTGCCCGGTTTCATTTTGAAATCCGGTTCAATTGTTGATTTCGGAGGCCAGGTTGACAGATCTGGGGAGGGCGCATGAAGCTGCTGGAAGGCATCCGCGTGCTCGATATGACCAATGTTCTCTCTGGACCATTTGCAACGTTGCACCTGTCCTTGCTGGGAGCGGACGTGGTCAAGATCGAAAACCCCGATGGTGGCGACTTGGCCCGCAAACTGGGCAATGTGCCGAAGTATAACCAGCAGCTGCTCGGCACCAGTTTCCTGGCCCAGAATGCCAATAAGAAATCCTTGACCCTAAACTTAAAGGCTGAGCAGGGCAAGGAGATCTTCGTAAAACTTGTCAAAACCTCGGATATCCTGGTAGAAAACTTTCGCCCGGGAGTGATGGCTAGGCTGGGATTTTCATATGAAGAATTATGCAAAATCAACCCGGGGATCATCTATTGTGCGATTTCCGGGTTTGGGCAGAATGGACCGGACGCATTCAAACCGGCTTATGACCAGATCATCCAGGGATTGTCGGGGGTGATGGCCGTCAACGGTGACGAAACTCTCAACCCTCTCCGCAGCGGGTTCCCGGTCTGCGATACGGTCGGCGGGATGAACGCCGCCTTTGCCATCATGGCCGCTTTGTATTATCGCGAGCATACCGGCCAGGGCCAGTTCATCGATATCGCCCTGTTGGACTCGATCATGCCGCTCATGGGTTGGGTGGCTGCCAATTTGTTGATCGGAGGGCAGCCGCCAGTTCTGCTTGGCAATGACAACTTTACCGCAGCTCCTTCTGGCATGTTCAAGACGAAGGATGGCTATATTAATATCGCTGCCAACCAACAGCAGCAGTGGGAGGACCTGGCAGACGAGTTGGGACTGCCGGAGCTGAAGACAGATTCCCGCTTCAAAGAGCGCGACACGCGCAAATCCAACCGCTCCCTGCTGACCCCGCTCCTGGAAGAAAAACTGACCCGGGAAATCACGACCCACTGGGTTGAAGCGCTCAATGCCAGGGGCATCCCCTCCGGCGACGTGGTGAGCCTGGAAGCTGCCCTTACTTCAGGGCAAGCTAAGCATCGTGAGGTTATCGCGGAAGTGGAACAACCCGGGATTGGGAAGATCAAAATTTTCAACATGACCGCCAAGTTTTCCAAAACCCCCGCGCAGATCGAGATGCCGCCGCCCATGCTTTCCCAGAATACCGGTGAAATCCTGGAAGAGTTGGGATACAGCACCGAAGATATCAAAATATTAAAAGGTAAAGGTGTTATTTAATGGGACGCAGGTTAATACGACCTTCCTCCGCATTGATTAACCATTCCAGATTAATGGGCTGAGACCCGTACCCCATATCGCAGGAGATATCCATGGGAATGACATTGGTTGAAAAAATATTGGCCCGGGCTACCGGGCAGACCGCCGTCAAGGCGGGGGACGTGGTAGAACCGCGCGTGGACCTGGCCATGTCACACGAGAATGCTGCCCTGGTGTTGAACCAGTTTCAGGAGATCTACCAGGGCACGGGCCTCGAAGCTAAGGTCTGGGACCCTGACAGGATCGCCATTGTCTTCGATCACCGCGTACCGGCAGAGAGCTCAAAAACAGCCACCAACCAGAAAAAGGTGCGCGATTTTGTCAGCCAACAAGGTATCGGGAAATTCCACGACATCCGCGGTGACGAGGGCGGCATCTGCCACCAGATCCTGCCGGAAAATGGTTATGTTCGCCCGGGAGCGGTGGTGGTGGGTACGGACAGCCATACCACGAGCCATGGTGCGTTGGGTGCCTTCGCGTTTGGCATTGGAGCCACGGAAATGGCCTCCGTTTGGACGCTGGGACGAGTCCTGAATGTTGAAGTCCCCGGAACGATCAAGGTGGAAGTCCATGGCGACTTTCATCCGTATGTCCTTCCCAAGGACCTGATCCTTTACCTGATCGGTCATATCTCAGCCCAGGGAGCTAATTTTAAAGTCATCGAATTCCACGGCGAGACGATCAAAAAGATTTCAACGTCCGGAAGGTTGACGATCTGTAACATGGCAGTGGAAGCTGGTGCAACCGCGGGAATCGTCCCAGCTGATGCGGAAACGGTGCGGTACTTAAATGAGGAAGCAGGTGTTATTGAGCACATCGAAGTCCTCCAACCGGATACAGATGCCAATTATGATCGGGTGATCCAAATCGACGCTTCGGCGTTGGACCCGCAGCTTGCTTGCCCTCACACGGTGGACAATGTCAAGCCCATTCAGGATGTAATTGGCAAGCAGGTCAACCAGATCGTGATCGGTTCCTGCACCAATGGACGTCTCGATGACATCCGTATTGCCGCCCAAATCCTGGACGGGAAAAAAGTTTCCCGCAATGTGCGCATGTTGGTATTCCCGGCCTCGGCGCGTATTTACCGCCAGGCACTCAAAGATGGATATTTATTGTCGCTGATGGACGCTGGAGCAGTGGTGATGAACTCAGGCTGCGGACCTTGCCTGGGCGTGCACCAGGGTGCCTTGGCGGATGGGGATGTTGCCCTGGCGACCACCAACCGGAATTTTAAAGGCCGCATGGGTAATCCAGCTGCTGAGGTTTTCCTCTGCTCTCCTGCTGTGGCAGCCGCCAGTGCGTTGACCGGCAAAATTACCGATCCCCGGAAAGGAGCCTGAGCATGACAAAAGTTGTCCTCAAACTCGGGGATGATGTCTCAACCGATATCATCTACCCTGGACGTTTCATGGCGACTGTGCTGCCCACGGAAACGCCTCAATACTTATTTGCTGACCTGGTCGATTTTAATCGCCGCATCAAGAATCAAGAATTCCCGCCGCAGAGCGTGATCGTGGCTGGGAATAATTTCGGCTGCGGTTCTTCCCGCGAGCAGGCCGCTTCCTGTCTCAAGGGACCAGATTTTATTGTCATCGCCAGGGATTTCGCCCGCATCTTCCTGCAGAATTCCATAAACCTTGGGCTTAATACAATCATTTGCCCCGGTATCGAGGCTGAAGAAGGTGACGAGCTGAAGATTTCGCCGACGCAAGTGTTGAATCAAACGAGCGGGAAATCCTTCAAGGTGATACCCCTGCCGCAGGCGCGGCAGGCGATCATCGACGCAGGCGGATTAATTGCTTACACCCGCCAGCGGTTGTTAAAAACACAAATATAGGTTCCTGATAAATATTGGTTGGTCAGAATAGATCCTGGTCATCTTCTTCCGTGGAAGAAGTATTCAAAAACAATTAAGGGTATGATTGGTTTCGTTACTAGGACAACCCTGACATGAGAATAAGCCTGCCCTGCAGGTAGATCTGCCCAATGGTCGACCTGGAATGAAATGGAGGATGTCACTAGGTTCGATAAATCATAATGAGTACAGTAAAATCTCACACATTCTTTGTGCAGATTTATTGCTGTCATACGTTAAAATAGACTAAAACCTGGATAGGTACTTGACTAATTTATTAAAAAAGAGTAAAGTCTATTGTAATGAAAATCGGTCCAATGGCGAAAAAGGCATTTCGCAAGAACAGGTGATCTCGAGAATTCTGGAGAAAGTTTATTCCCTTCTCGAAGACCCTGAACTTCGGATGCCTTTTTATCACCAGAGGACTTATTTTTTTATTGGCAGTTAATTCGCGCCAATTTTTTAAAAACGGATATATTACAAGGTTGTTCAATTCCTGATTTTGAATGAATTATGGATTTGGATTTTTCACCCCTCCCATTCATGGATCAGGGACAGAGAATCATTTAGTTCAATAAAATTACAGGACTGAAGGAGGTGATGCCAGACACGGAAAGGCTTTGTCAGCTGCACCAATCAACCCGAATAAAGGGTCCCTTTATTCACCTTTTTTCATTGGAGGAGAAGGAGAAAACGTATGTTTAAAAGGTTGTCATTAGTTATTTCTGCAATCGCGATCTTCGGCATGCTTCTGACTGCCTGCGGTCCGGCTGCAGCCTCTTACACCTGCACCGACTCGATCGGCTGCGTAACGATTGCACCGACTGACCCCGTCCATATTGCCTACCTGCTGGTTGTCGCCGGCCCTAACGCAGCGCTGGGCACCGACTCCCGCAATGGTGTGCAGATTGCCATCGATGATGCCGGTGGCAAGATCTTGGGTCACACAATCAAGTTTGATGGTGAGGATGGTGCGTGCAGCGCAGATGGCGGCCAGGCGGCCGGCACCAAGCTGGCCTCAGACCCCACAATCATAGCGGTCATTGGCACGTCCTGCTCGAGCGAAGCCCGCGCAGCCGAGCCCCTGCTCTCTGCAGCTGGGTTCGTAACAATTTCCCCGTCCAACACCGCTCCTGATCTGACCGATCCAACCAGCCCGAACCATTATGCCGGCTACTTCCGCACCGCCCATAACGACAAGATCCAGGGCGCGGCCGCAGCTGACTTCGCCTTCAATTTCCTGCATGTCACCAAGGCAGCTACCATTCATGATGGCAGCCTGTATGCTGATAAACTGCAGGGCGTCTTCGCCGACAGCTTCAAGCAGCTCGGTGGGACGATCACTTTGCAGACTTCGGTCACCGTCGGGCAGACCGACATGAGCTCGGTCCTGGCTTCCATTGCCTCCGGATCACCTGAGCTGATCTACTTCCCGATCTTCATGCCCGAAGGCGCATTCCTCATCAAGCAGGCCCGGACCACCCCTGGCCTTGAAAATACAAAGTTGATGGTCGCGGACGGTCTGTATTCACCTGACGTGATGAATGCTGCTGGTACTGATGTTGAAGGCGTATATGTTTCAAGCCCCCTGGTCCAGGGTGCTGCTTATGACGCATTTGTTGCTAAGTACCAGGCCAAGTTCGGCTCGCTGCCGATCAACATCTTCCATGCGCATGCATATGATGGTTTCAACATCATCATGGCTGCCATCCAGAAGGTAGCCGTGCAAGACGCTGATGGGACGCTCCATATCCCGCGCCAGGCCTTGCGCGATGCCGTGGCTGCCACCAAGGACTTCCAGGGTCTTACTGGTGTCCTGACCTGCAGTGTCTCCGGCGACTGCGCCAACCCGATCATCGGTGTTTACCAATATCACACTGGCGCTTATCCGCCCACCCTGATCTGGCCGACCCAGTACGTTAAATAGTCCTTCACTGTAGTTTCAAAGAGGGGCGAGCCCTTGCTCGCCCCTCTTCATAATCTCACTCCGATTTGAGAAGAGGAGTTTGCGATGCTCCGAACCCGGCTTCAGCGCATCACGATTACGGATGTCTTCATTTGGTTGATTGGACTTAGTATTGCTGGAATCGTCATTTGGGGGACAATCAGCACACTCCGGCAAGGCCAATATGCAGCCAATATATGGCTCGACCTTTCGATCAAAGGGTTGGCACTCGGTGGTGTCTACGCCCTCATCGCCATGGGCTATACCATGGTGTACGGCATATTAAAAATGATCAACTTCGCTCACAGCGAAGTTTTCATGGCAGGACCCTTCACAGCGGTTTTTGTGGCGATTGGGTTGTCCAAGTCCGGTTTTTTGGATAAACAGCCGGTGATTGGACTGGCTATCATCTTGATAGTTTCAACGGGTGTGTCGACCATAATAGCTATCCTCCTGGAAAGAATAGCTTACCGCCCGTTGCGCAATGCACCCCGCTTGGTGCCCCTCATTACGGCCATCGGGGCTTCATTTTTTCTCCAATACGTTTTTCGCGGCTTTTACGGCTCGGGTACCTATGGGTACCCTGACATAAAAGCATTGGATCATTCCTGGACAGTTGCTGGGATCCAGGTATATGCGACCCAGGTCGTCGTTATCATCGGTGCCGTGCTTATGATGGTTGTCCTATATGGCATAGTGCAATGGACGAAGATCGGGAAAGCCATGCGTGCAGTTTCCGAAGATAAGGAAGCGGCTGAGTTGATGGGGATTGACGTCGATCGGATTATCGTTTTTACCTTTGGGCTGGGAGGCGCCTCGGCTGGCGCAGCAGGCATCCTGTATGTTCTCCTGTTCCCAGTGGTTACATTTTACATGGGCTTCTTCCCCGGGATCAAAGCCTTTACGGCAGCTGTTCTGGGAGGCATCGGGAATGTTCCTGGTGCATTTCTCGGAGCGATCATCCTGGGTTTGCTTGAATCGGTGGGACCAAACCTGTTCCTGACCGGGTTGGGCGTACCCTCCCCGTCCCAGTTGAAAGATGCCATCGCTTTCATCGTACTGGTGCTCATCCTGATCTTCCGCCCAACAGGCATCCTGGGCGAACGGATCTCCAAGGACAAGGCCTAAGGAGGATGATATGAAAAGCGAATCTTCGTACTGGGTCAAGACGCTTCAAAACGGGGTTATCGGGGGTGGGATATCTTTGCTCTTGAGTGTGGTCGGGCTGGTCCTGGCTTTTGGTACATCCTTTGTGATTAAAGGCGTGATTACGATGGGAGAGATCTTTGTTCTGTCCCCCTTCTTGTTCGAAGCCTATCTTACTTTACGGCACGCGCCATCGAAAAAGCCCGGTTTTCTTCTTATGATTGGGGGGTTATGCGGGCTGGTTGGAGGGGCGGTTCTGGTTGCATTCATCCTGATTGGGGAGGTTGTTAATTATCGAGCAGTTTTAGTGAATGTCTCCCCTGACCTTTTCGCGCTTTTAACCTTCCACTTACCGATTGTTTCTGGTGTGCTCGTCCTGCTGGCTGCCAGCCTCGTGACCGGTTTGATCGCAGCAGGTGTATTTCTTCTTCCGAATCGAATTCGGGGAGCCTTGACCCAGGCGGTGCTAGTGGTTGTCATAGTGGGTTTGTTCCGTGACCTGATAGTCAGCGTGATTCTTCACTGGGGGGTGGTGCAATACGGTTTCATGTGGCTATTCGCTTCAAGCGGTCTGAATATCATCGGAGCCCTGGTCCTCTTTGTCCTCATTGGATTAATTACATATTGGAATAAGGGACGCGACCGGAAGGCAATCGCACTTAAACGCACTCCGCGCCAAACTCGAGTGACTCGCTGGACCACATTGGGAATTCTGGGGCTGCTCACTCTCCTTATGCCGGTCATTCTGGGGAGTTATTTCAGTGAAATCTTGGACAACGTCGGTATTTATATCCTGATGGGATTGGGACTTAACATCGTTGTGGGGTTTGCCGGTTTGCTCGACCTGGGATACGTTGCCTTCTATGCCATTGGGGCTTATACCTTGGGTATCCTGACCACATCCGAGGCAGTGGGACTTTTACACATCAGCTTCTGGCTGGCAGCGCCAATTGCATTGGTGATCGCAGTCGCGGCTGGAGTGATCCTGGGTCTGCCAATCCTCAGGCTGCGCGGAGATTACCTGGCGATCGTCACCCTGGGCTTTGGTGAGATCATCCGCATCCTGGTTCTATCAGACTGGTTGAAACCACTCCTGGGGGGATCGGAGGGCATCCAACGTATCGCCAAACCGATGCTCGGGAATTTTATACTTGAAAACCAGCAGGAACTTTATTACTTAATCCTGGCTGGAATTATCCTGGCAGGATTTATTTCCATTCGGTTAAAAGATTCTCATCTCGGCCGTTCATGGATGGCCTTGCGCGAAGACGAGGATGTCGCTGAAGCCATGGGAATTAATAAGGTCACGACCAAGCTCCTGGCCTTTGCCATGGGTGCCCTCTTTTCCGGTTTGGGCGGAGCTTTGTTCGCCACCAAGATCGGTTCGGTCTACCCGCAAAGCTTCAGCTTTATTGTTTCGATCAATATTCTTTCCCTGATCATCATTGGAGGAATGGGCAGTATCCCGGGTGTCTTTGTGGGTGGCCTTGCCCTTGTCGGATTACCCTTGCTGCTCAGCCAATTCGCTGATTTCCGATACTTGGTATATGGCGCCGTATTGGTGATCATGATGTTGATGAAACCGGAGGGCCTGGCACCCGAAGCACGTCGCCGTCTGGAATTACACGAGGATGAGGCTGCACCGGGTCTACAAGAACAACCTCAGACCGTGACCAAGAATCCAGGAAGCTAGGAGGTAACTGAGATGGCGATACTCGTTTCGAAAAAGGTAACCAAGCGTTTTGGTGGTCTGGAGGCGGTTAGCAAGGTGGATCTGGAAGTTAAGGAACACGCAATCTATAGCATCATCGGTCCCAATGGGGCTGGTAAGACTACATTCTTTAACTGCGTCACTGGTTTTTACACCCCCGAAGAAGGGGAGATTCTATTCAATGATAGAAACATTACTGGACTTTCCACTGATCGGGTGACGCGTTTAGGGATCTCCCGCACCTACCAAAACATCCGTTTATTTAAAAACATGACCGTTGTGGAAAATATCTTGGTGGGGATGCAACCTCATTTGAAATCTGGTGTGCTGGGAGCGATTTTCCGTGATCCGCGCACCAACCGGGAGGAAAAAGCTGCTGTTGAAGAAGCCACTCGTTTGCTAGCCTTTATCAACCTGAAAGGAAAGGGAGACCTGCTGGCAAAGAACCTGCCTTATGGGCAACAACGCCGCCTGGAAATCGGGCGTGCTCTCGCCAGCAAACCATCCCTCCTTCTCCTGGATGAGCCCACAGCCGGGATGAACCCCAGCGAGACCCAGGATATGGTCAGTTTCATTCGCCGCCTGCGGGACGAGCTGGGCATTACGATCCTGCTAATCGAGCACCAAATGCGGGTGGTCATGAGCATATCAGAGCAGATCACCGTACTGGATTTTGGTGTGAAAATTGCCGAAGGGACCCCGCTGGAAATCCAAAAGAATCCTAGGGTGGTTGAAGCTTATCTCGGTCGAGGCGCCGCCAGCGGTCTTGGCATGGCGCAGACTGCAGCCTGAGGCGGAGGACCATTATGCCTATTTTGGAAGTCGAGAATATTCACTCCTATTACGGGAATATCCATGCCCTCAAAGGTATCTCACTGACCGTTGAGAAAGGTGAAATCGTAACGTTGATCGGCGCGAATGGCGCCGGTAAATCCACCACCCTGCGCACGATCAGCGGGCTGATGAAGCCGCGCGAGGGCAGTGTCCGCTTTGATGGGGAAGACCTGGCTCCTTTTAAGCCTCACGACCTGATTTTTAAAGGGATGTCGATGGTGCCGGAAGGAAGGCGGATCTTCGCACGGCTCACGGTCTCGGAAAACCTTGAAATGGGAGCCTACACCCGCAAGAGCGGACCAGATATTGCCGCTGACCTTGAACGCATCTTTACACTTTTTCCGCGCTTGAAGGAGCGGAGAAAACAAGTTGGCGGGACGCTTTCTGGCGGGGAACAACAAATGCTTGCCACGGGAAGAGCGCTGATGGCCCATCCCCGCTTGTTATTGATGGATGAACCCTCGATGGGCCTGGCGCCGGTGCTGGTGGAAAGTATTTTCGATACGATCATTCAAATCAATAAAGAGGGAACCACCATCCTGCTGGTGGAACAAAACGCCCTCATGGCACTTAGCGTTGCCTCGCGCGGTTATGTTCTTCAAACTGGAGAAATTGTGGTTCACGATACGGCTGAGGAACTTAAGAAAAACAAGATGATCCAAAAATCATATTTAGGTATGGAATAGGGGGTTCCAAGCCGAGACTGCATGTAACTCACGTCCACCTTTTCAAAGGATCAAACAGCTCTCTTCGCAACTTGCGGAGAGAGCCTGCGGATGGTCAACTCAATTCATACCGATGGACTGACGACCCGGCAAATTGATTAATAGATAATTCTTGAAATCACGATGGTAGTAATCCAAAGGTCATATGGAGTAACAAAATCCAGATCTCCAATCAAGAGAAAGGAATTTAAATGGCTGAACAACGAATGCTTTACCTATCTCGCGCCGATGTCGAAAAAGTTGCGCTCGGCATGCCGACCATTTTGAAACTTCTCGAAGAAGCCTTCAAGGAAAAAGGGAACGGAAAGGTGGAAATGCCCCCCAAGCCTGGGATCCACACCATGCCCGATGCCTTCATCCATGCCATGCCTGCATTTATTCCCTCGCTGCATTCGGCGGGGATCAAATGGGTGAGCGGCTACCCCGAAAATTTCAAGCGCGGACTCCCCTATATTACCGGACTGCTCATCCTCAATGAAGACGAAACTGGAATCCCATATGCAGTAATGGACTGCACTTGGATCACCGCCTATCGTACCGGGGCTGCCACCGGGTTGGCAGCCAAATACCTGGCGCGTTCAAACAGCGAGGTGGCTGCGATCCTGGCTTGCGGCGTGCAGGGACGCACCAACCTGGAAGCGCTTGCCAGTATATTCCCGCTTAAGCGAGCATATGCCTATGACATCCTTCCGGAAGTCCAGGCAAAGTTTATAACGGAAATGAAGAAGAAATTCAAATTTGAGATTCTGCCCGCCAAGAGTCCCAAGGAAGCCGTCATGGCAAGCGACCTGGTCGTGACCTCCGGCCCAATCCTCAAACATCCAACACCAACCATTGAAAAAGACTGGTTAAAACCAGGAGGGTTTGGTTCAGCAGTTGATTTCGATTCGTATTGGACTGGACCAGCTATGGCTCAAATGGACCGGATCAGCACCGACGACCACGCCCAGTTCGAATATTACCGGGAGAGCGGATATTTTTCCAAGACCCCCGCACCCTACGCTGACCTGGGGCAACTGGCTACGGGTCAAAAACCGGGACGGGGCTCAGACAAAGAACGAACCCTGGCGATCAACCTGGGGCTCGCCATGGACGATATGGCCATAGCACCTGAAATTTACCGGCGAGCAATGGATAAAGGGATCGGCACCTGGCTGCCGCTTTAATGGCCTGACAATTATTATTTGATAAAACGCCCACATGGTTGGGCGTTTTATCACCCAGGTTTAACCCCAATATTTAGCTGATCTTACCCGGATACTTTCGCAGTAAAAATGCTCAAGCGGTAAAGAGAGGAGGAGTTCAAGAAATTATGGTTCCCAAAACAGCTGATGTCGTCATTATCGGAGGCGGCGTAATGGGCGCAAGCACGGCTTACCATCTTGCTTTGCGCGGCCAAAAGAATATCCTGCTTCTTGAAAAAGATGAATTTTTTGGACAGGAAGCGACTGGTAAATGCGCGGGGGGAGTCCGGTATCAATTTTCCACTGAGGTAAACGTCCGCCTATCCCTGCAAAGCTTGCCCATGCTTGACCGCTTCAAGGATGAAATTGGTCAGGATATAAACTTTCGCAAATGCGGTTACCTGTTTGTCCTTACCACGCCTGAGGATGTCAAAACATTTCGGCATAGCCTGGAGATGCAGCAAAACCTCGGCGTCCATACCCAGTGGCTTGACCCCAGACGAAATCCGCAAGCGCCTCCCTTTAATGCGTTTTGAGGATGCGTTGGCAGGCTCATTTAATAAGGACGACGGACTGGTCGACCCCAACAGCGTTGTCATGGGGTATATCGGCGCGGCACAGCGTTTGGGAGTGCAATGCCTCAATAAAGTTGAAGTAACGGGCATAAAAGCATCATCGGGGAAAATCAACTCCGTGGAGACTAACCAAGGCACCATTTCCACACCCGTGATCGTCGACGCGGCAGGCCCATGGGCGGGTCTGATCGGCCGGATGGCGGGAGTCACTGTCCCCATCGAGCCGTACCGCAGGCAGATCATGACCACAACGCCCATCCCCGAATTGCCGGCGGATTTTCCTTTCGTTTTGGATTTCGCACAGTCGCTTTATTTTCACCACGAAGGCGATGGCATTTTGACCGGTATGTCAAACAACAATGAAAAAGTCGGGTTTGATCAAAACGTGGACGAAGCCTTCGAGATGGTCAACCTGGAGGCATCGATCGCACGCATGCCATGCCTGGAGAAGGTGGGCTTGCTTTCTCATTGGGCTGGATTGTATGAAGTCACCCCCGACGCCCATCCTATCTACGGAAAAACCACTGTGGAGGGCTTTTATATCGTTGCAGGTTTTTCAGGTCACGGTTTTATGCATGGCCCGATCTCGGGCAAGTTAATGGCGGAATGCATCCTGGATGGAAAATTCCAAAGCCTGGACGTTTCATTCCTTGACCTGGCCAGGTTCACGGAAGGTCGTCAAATCCGTGAATACAATGTAGTTTGATCTGGAAGCTGGATATCTGAATCCATAATTGACATGGCGGGCTGTGTGCACACAACCCGCCTGATCTTTTTATTTACCATTGTTTACTTTTTTCTCAGCAAACTCAGGACATACACGCCGATCCCAATTCCCGCCAGTAAGAAAACCGCTCCGAGGATCCCCATGAGTGGGGAACGTTTATCGGAAAGATTACCGGGATCGATCACGGTTTTTGACTGTGCACCGTAGTCAATATATGCGATATCGCCTGCGGTGATCACAATTTTGGAGGTCAGGTCAATCGTTGGGTTATAGCCGTCAGGTGCTGCGGCACTTACATTGTATTGTCCCATTGGGACATTTGAAAAACATGTGCCCTGGTAGGTAGTGGCATCCGGGTTGATGGCGGTTGTCAGAGTTTTCGAATAAGACCCATCCAGGCTGGTGAGACTGACTGCTGCATCGCCTATCGCCACCTCAGTCGACTGGCGCAAACCATCTCCGTTGTTGTCATCATAAACCAGCACACAAACCTGAGCCAGGCCGCCAACACCCGGGGTCGCAGTTGGTAGAACTTGTGTAGGCACCTGCGAAGGTCCTGAGGTGGGGGAAGCCGCGGCGGAAGCCCCGACGCCTAGGGTAAGCCTTTGCCCTTCTCGCAGGGTGCAATTCGCGTCCAGGTTGTTGGTTGTCTGCAGATACTCCAAGGTAACCCCATATATTATGGATAATGATGTGCAGGTATCCCCGCTTTTAACGATGTAAATGATTTGTCCGTCCGGCTGAGGGGTCGGCGAAGGGTAGCCGTTCAGAGGTTCAACGGGAGAAGCCTGTACGCTGCCAGAAATGGAAACAAAACCAAGTAGGATCAGGACGACACTGGCGAGCAAAAGAGCTTTCATCTTCATGGAATCACTGGCAAAGATTATACCCCATCGCCCAAGCGCTTGATATAATGCACTGTCTGAATCATGCGGACAGGTTAATATTCCCATCTGCAAACCCGAGGAGCGAAGAAATGACTCTGCAAGTGATCGTGGGAGCACAATGGGGGGACGAGGGCAAAGGTCGAATTGTGGACTGGTTTGCAGAGCAGGCGGATTTCTCTGCACGCTATAATGGCGGTGATAATGCCGGGCACACGGTAACGGTTGGAAGCCGGATCTTTAAGCTACATCTTATTCCCTCCGGGATCATCCATCCTCAAATCATCGCCATCCTTGGGAACGGAATGGTCGTCAACCCAACCACTCTTTTTGAAGAAATAGACGTCCTGCGCCAGGCTGGGATTTCCGTTGCACCGGAGCGGCTGCACATTTCGTATGCGGCCCACCTGATCACACCCGCCCACCAGGCGCTCGACAGGGCTCTCGAATCACAAAGAGGCAAGGGCAGTATCGGCACCACCGGGCGTGGAATCGGTCCGGCATATACCGATAAGGCCACCCGCCGCGGATTGCGCGTGGGCGACAGCCTTGCTCCGGATTTCTATGACAGGATCGAAGCTCATATCACCGAGTCCAACCGCACTCTGCGAATGCTTGGTGCTCCTGAGCTCGATTGCGGGAAAATATGCGATCAGTACCAGAAGGTTGCCTCACGCCTGGAACCTTATATTGCTGATACGTCCTTGGCACTCAACACGGCACTGCAAGCTGGGAAGACAGTCTTGGTGGAGGGGGCACAGGGGACCTTACTCGATATAGATCTGGGAACTTATCCATTTGTCACTTCTTCCAATACCACTGCTCCGGGCGCGTTAACCGGTCTCGGCTTGGGACTGGATGTCGCCCGCGATGCTGCGGTGATAGGAGTGGTGAAGGCATTCCAAACCCGGGTCGGTTCCGGTCCATTTCCGACCGAGGTCTTTAACGACCTTGCCTTGCGACTGCGCGGCACAGGCGAACATCCATGGGACGAATATGGCACTACCACCGGGCGGCCGCGCCGGGTAGGTTGGCTGGATGGGGTTTTATTAACAGTACGCGATCCGGATCAACGGCATCCGCGAACTGGCGGTCACCAAGCTGGATATCCTGAGCGGGTTGGAAAGCATCAAGCTGTGCCACGCATACCGTGTGCAAGGTAGGGAGTTCACCGATTTGCCTTTCGGCCCGGCGGATCCGCGCCCAAATGAACCGGTTTTCGAAGAACTCCCTGGGTGGAGCGAGAATGTTTCTGATGTACGCCATTGGGGTGATTTACCAAATGCCGCTCAGACCTATCTCGATCGGGTGGCTTCCCTAGCAGGGGTGCCGGTAAAGCTGGTGAGCGTGGGAGCAGAGCGTGAACAGATTGTTCCTCATTCATGATCTTCTTGGCATAAATTAATGGAATAATGAAAGAGACCGCCAAAAGGCGGTCTCTTTCATTATTCAATCGTATGGGTGCTCGGTCTCTGGTATCGTTTTTTAATCTCGGGTAGGAAGTATTCGTTAAAAAATTTATCCGCATTGAATTCCGGTTTCCAGCCCCAATCTTTGCGAGCTAGGTTGTCGTCCACATCCTCAGGCCAGGAATCTACGATGCCCTGGCGGCGCGGGTTGGGCGCGAAGGTAATCTGTGCCTCGGGGAAGGCACCCAGCGCCCGCTGACGAAATTCTCCAGCGGTTAAACTGAACGCTGCGATGTTATACACTTGGCTGGAGAGGGATTCACGGGGCGCATCCATCAGCATCAGCAGGGACTTGATTGCATCCGGCATGGCCATGAACGAGATGCGTGTTTCAGCATCTACAAAGCAAGCGTAAGGTTTGCCAGCCGCGGCAGAATGCAGCATCTCGGGACCGTAATCGCTCGTTCCTCCACTGGGGGTGGTAAAGGCGCTCACCAATCCAGGAAAGCGGATGGCACGAAAATCGAGCATGGTGGGGGGGACCGGATCAAGGTGGCGCTGGCCGCAGTAGCAGCTGTAATACACCCCCAACTTTTCGCAATAGAGCTTGTTGCACCCGTACATCGTGTGAGGGGTGTTCCAATCATCTTCTTTCACGATCCCGGCGGCATGTTTGGCAGCCCGGTCGGGGAAGCCGTAAGCGGCGATGGAACTGGGGAACATGAATTTAACTGATTTTTTTAGCTTCTCCGACTTGTACGCAGCCAGGAGCAGCAACTGCATGGTCCCTTCCACGTTAATGCGATGGGCTTCCTCGGTGGCAACTTCCGCTTTCGATGAGAGCGATGCTGCCAGGTGGAAGATCAGATCAAAATCATAATCGTAAAAAACCTTGATGCGGTTCACCAAGTCGCCCTGGATGTGTTCAACCGGCAGGTTCTTGATTGACTCAGGCAGTGAAACCAGGTCAGCGGTGAAGATTCGGTAGCCGCGCTTATACAGGCTTTGGACCAGGGCCTGGCCGATTTCTCCGCATGCGCCGGTTACCAGGACGGATTTTTCGATCATTCATATCTCCTTGTTTCGAGCTCACGAGATCGGGACACCACTATGATAAAAACCCGGGGTGATTTTCAAAGACTCTGATTTTAGGGGTAGCACAGTTCACGGATATAATCAATAAGCATTAGAATGAATGGATTATATGGTTGCCAGTAGTAATGATTGTACAACAGCTTGCCTGAATATTCTTCCAATTATTTACCGATGAAACTCACATTATTATACCGGGGCTTGGTCTTACTTGTATTCCTGGCGGCTTGCAGCAGCTCGCCTGCCGCGCCGACTGAAACCATCACCCTGGTTTCAGACACCCAGACTGCCACCCCAACCATAATCTGGTTCCCTGCCACCGATACGCCCACATTTTTTCCTTCGCAGACCTTGGTGTCCACCTTGGACCTGAGACCGGGGCTGGGGGAATTGCTCTTCACGGATAATTTCGACCAGGCAGATATGTGGAACACTTCCAAGGGGGATACTACCAGTGCAACAGTGATCCGCAACCAACTGCTGTTATCCATATCCGGCCAGGGACCGCTGACGGTGTTCGGTCTCCGCACCCAGCTAGTCCTGGCAGATTTCTACGCTGAGGCAACCGTAAAACTCAGCCTGTGTGGAGACAAGGACCAGTTCGGGATGCTCTTCCGAGCTGCGTTCGGTAATAATTATTATCGCTTCGTGGTCAGCTGTGATGGACAGACGCGCCTTGAGCGAATGGTTTCCGGTTCTCTCGTACCTCTGAATCCATGGTTGTCGAGCGGTGATGCCCCCATCGCTGCACCGGCCGAGGTCAAACTCGGGGTCTGGACAGCAGGCAGTGAAATGCGCTTCTTCCTGAATGACCATTTGCAATTCACTTTCCGGGACACGGCCTTGCACATAGGCACGCTTGGATTCTACATTTATGCCAACGGCACAGCACCGATCACCGCTTCCTTCTCAGAGCTCTCGGTGTATCCGGTAATTTACGTCTCACCCGTCCCCTCTCTCACTTCCTCCCGAACACCGACTCCAACTCGAACTCCCATTCCCAGCCGGACTCCCACGCCTTAATTTTTCTATATGAAGAATAAACTCAACGACCTCGACTCCCGCACGTGGCTTAAGTTCCAAAAATCCTGGTTCATCCACAACCCTCCACCGCGTAAGAAGGGTGTGCTTGTCCATCCTGCCAAGTTTCCTGAGACGATGGCTCGGGAATTCATCGAATTCTTTACCAAGGGTGGTGAGAATATCCTTGACCCGATGGCTGGTACCGGATCCACACTTGTTGCTGCCTTGCGTGCGGGACGGAATTCATGGGGCATTGAGATAAATCCCAAGTATGCTGAAATTGCTAAGCGGATCATTTTCGAAGAACGCGCTTTACTGGGGGAATCGGTTAATAACCTGGAATCAAAAATCTTTACCGGAAATGCAATAACTGCAGTTGATTTTGGACTTCCGGTATTCGACTATGTCCTAACTTCCCCCCCTTATTGGGATATGCTGCATGCCAAGGGGGCGGGGACTCAAAGGAAACGCCGCACATCAGCCGACCTGGATGTATATTATTCCGATGACGCCAACGACCTTGGCAACGTGCGTGATTACGAGGAATTCCTGTCAAGACTGGTGGCAATTTATGCCGGGTTGAAACCTCTCCTGCGTGAAAAAGCCTACCTCACCATAATTGTTAAAAACGTGAAAAAAGGTGGCAGGATCTATCCTCTCGCATGGGACCTGGGACGGGAACTCGGCAAGGTCTATACGCTCAAAGACGAAAAGCTCTGGTTGCAGGATAACCAGCGCCTGGCTCCATACGGGTTGGGTTCTGCCTGGGTGAGTAACACCTTCCACCACTATTGTCTTCAGTTCAGGAATGATTAGAGGCAAGAATGTCATGAATGTGCATTTCGGAGATGATCAAACTTTCTGACAGCACCAATCTTCCCAAAGAATTATTAAATTGACACCTCTGTTCCCCTGTGGTATCATCCCGACACAATCAAATAGCCCCAATCGGCACTCTTATCCAGAGAGGTGGAGGGACCGGCCCTGCGAAACCTCAGCAACCCCAGACGGGACGACTAACAAGGTCGCCCAAGAAGGAAGGTGCTAACTCCGGCAGACAATCTGGAAGATGAGAGGGCAGCCGTGCGCCTCGCGCAATTGCCCTTTCACTCGAAGGGGCAATTTCATTTTCAGGAGGCTCACCAGATATGACCACCACTTTTATGTCTTCTCCCAAGCTGCTCTTCACCTCCGAGTCGGTCACCGAAGGTCACCCCGACAAACTGTGCGACCAGATCGCCGATTCGGTCCTGGATGCATGCTTCGAGCAGGACCCGCAAAGCCGGGTGGCTTGCGAAGTTGCCACCAAGACCGGCTACGTGATGCTGCTGGGTGAGATTACCACGCATGCCTTTGTCAACTTTGACGAACTTGTTCGCAAGGTGATCGTTGAAATCGGCTACGACCGCGCAAAAAAAGGATTCGACGGCAATACCTGCGGCGTCCTATCGGCCATATCCAGCCAGAGCCCGGATATCGATCTGGGCGTCAGTAAATCCATGGAAGCCAAGGATGGCGACCAGGATCAGATCGACCTGATCGGTGCGGGTGACCAGGGCATGATGTTTGGCTATGCCTGCACCGAAACCGCCCAATTGATGCCCATGCCAATCTACCTGGCCCACAAATTGACCCGCAAGCTGGCCGAAGTACGCAGGGCGGGCACGTTGCCATGGCTTTACCCGGATGGCAAGAGCCAGGTGACCATTGAGTATGCCTACGGCAAGCCTAAGCGCATCGATACCGTGCTGGTCTCAGCCCAACACTCTGCGGATGTTTCGCATGCTGAAATCGAAGAAGGCATCATGGAGCACGTCATCATTCCGAGCTTGCCGGCAGAAATGGTTGATAAACAACTCAAGTATTTCGTCAACCCTACCGGACGATTTGTCATCGGTGGACCCATGGGCGATGCAGGGGTCACCGGGCGCAAGATCATTGTGGACACGTACGGCGGCATGGGACGCCATGGTGGGGGGTCATTTTCTGGAAAAGATCCCACCAAGGTGGACCGCTCCGCAGCGTACGCTGCCCGCTGGGCAGCCAAGAACGCGGTTGCAGCTGGGTTGGCTGATCGGATCGAGATCCAGGTGGCCTACGCCATTGGTGTGGCACACCCGCTTTCGGTCAACGTCGAAACGTTCGGGACCGGGAAAATCCCGGATGAAAAGATTAGCAAATTGATCCTCGAGCATTTCGACCTGCGTCCCGGAGCCATCATTCGCGATCTTGACCTGCGCCGCCCAATCTATCGCAAGACAGCTTCATACGGTCACTTTGGTCGCGACGATGTCCAGTTCCCCTGGGAAAACACCGACAAGGCTGCCGACCTCAGGAAAGCTTCCGGACTGTAAAGTCGAAATCAACAAAACCCCGAAGCCTGGCTTCGGGGTTTTTATTTGATGACATATTCGACTCATTACCTCCCTAATAAAATATGGTTATTCCTCTTTGTCCCTTGGGGGAAGAGCGACGAAGCTGGAAGAAAGAAAATCGAAGAAGTCATCATGAGATATCCTGCAGCACCTGCGACTTAATATTTCATTAGAATAACCCGGCAAGGGTATTCATTACGGAATACATTAATTTATAATGTGCATGGGAGAGGGGAATAGACATTTTAATTGGATATCGATTCTTTCTGCGATCGTGAGTTCCACCTGCTCCCTGAAGCCTGCCTTCTGGCAGGCTGAAGCCCATAACAACTAAAGCCCAGGGACTCCCGGAAGTTCATTGATTTTATAGGTATTCAAATGAACCCTGGCCGCAAAGTAAATATTATCTTGACAATGTTCCTCTTATTGGGTTCTATTGTGCTTGCGGCTGCGACAACGGGGTTTAGGATCCCGGTTGTATCAGCTACCGATCTGGCTTTCTCCAATCCTGCCATCCAGGTCTTGGCTCCGCGCCCCCCGACAGCCTCCACGACATCCAATACAATTAAAACATCCGCCAGCTCGATCACCTGGACGGATTTGGTAAGTTTCTTGCAAAAGGACCATACCAATTGGAGCCCTTATGTTCCCGGAAAATATACCTGCCTGGACTTCTCCACTGACCTGGTGGCAAACGCAGCACAGGCGGGGATCAAGGCATGGATTGTTGCAGTCGATTTTACAGATGGCGGACCGGGACATGCTTTTGTAGCCTTCGAAACCACCGACCGTGGTATTGTCTATGTCGAACCGCAGGCTGATGATACTTACCCAATTGTTGCAGTTGGAAAAAACCTGTGTGACTCCTGGGGAGTCTACCAGTGCATGGGGACTGTGTCTTCTATACAATACATTCAGTGCGATAAGGAGCATTTTTGCACCAAATACACTCCATGATCCACTGTTTTTTTAGGTAGATGCTTCAGGGTTCCATGACCCCTTGCCATCCATGCTTAACCAGGGAAGATGGATGAAACAGTGCTCTGCGAGCTAAACTCGCAAAGCACTGTTGATTATATTGATGATTCTAAAAATTAATCTTTAACCAGGCTTAACCACCCCGATAATATCCAAGGCATCATCGCGAAGAAACCGATCAGCGCCAATTCGCCCGCTTTTGTAACCAGCGAGATGACCACGATCCCAATGGCTGTGATGGCATAGCTCACCACAGCGAACCGATCAAATTTACCCTCTGTGGGTTTGGGGGTCTTGCCCGAGATCAGCAGGTACAGCGCGAAAGTGGAAAAAACGGTCAGCCACCAGCCCCAGAAGTTCTGGAGGGGGATGCCATGATAGGCTCCATTCACATCCCAGACCCAATGCCCGCTCGCAACCATGATCGGGTCCATCACCAGGTCCCAGGCGGTCATCACCAATCCTCCCAGGGCAGCAACCGCGAGCACCCTTTGCCAGCGCAGCCAGGTTGCCGGGATAAGCCGGTCCGCAATGACAAAGGAGGGGTAACTCATCATGAACCAGGCCACTGGGATGAGATATGGCACCAGCCCAAGAAAGAGGGGACCGAGTTTATCGGTGTAATGGTATGGGCCATAGACCAATCCGGTCGCAACGCCCACGCTCTCAAAAAGAAGACTCACGCCAAACACCAGGGCGAGCAACCGCAGGGCTCGCCCCCAGCCTTCGCGTTGCCCTGCGTGCAGCAATGCGAAAGTGAAACCGGACAGGGTCGAAGCCTGTGTAACAAGAGGGGAGGGGACTCACGCCTACGACGATGCTGATGATGGGGTATAGAGTCAGGAGAGCGTAGAGAATGAGCAGGGCAAGCGTGGTTCGGCGCAGAGTCATGGCAGATTTCTCCTCAATACAAATTTTACCCCAGCTTCCGCTGCTGTATCGGGTTGGGGAAAGCGCTGCAATCCCTCGCGCAGAGCGTCATGGCTCATCGGTTGCATGTGAATGGCAGCATCGAAATCCGCCTCTGCAAAGGCTTTCGGGGGTTTCCACTCACGGAGAGGGTTGCCCTGCAATCCATTGGACGATCGACAGAATGCACGTCTCTATATTTCGGAGTCAATCATAGTCGGAAAATCATCGATGGCTGTAAAACGCGGTATTTCCAGAAAAATTGGTTGGGTGTATACTCCCTCACGCAAATTCCTCAGGAGGCCTCATTTATGAAACGAGCTGTCAGTATCAGTATTGGCTCTTCCAAACGCGACAAGGCGGTCACCGTCAAGTTGTTGGGTGAGGAAGTCAGCATCGAACGCATCGGCACGGATGGGGACATGGAGGTTGCAGCACGCAAATACCAGGAACTCGATGGAAAAGTGGACGCCTTTGGGGTGGGTGGCGCAGACCTAGGGCTGATGGTGGACGATAAATGGTACCGGCTCTTTTCGGTTGAAAAGATGGTGCGGTTCATTAAGACAACACCGGTCGTGGATGGCACTGGTCTGAAAAATACATTGGAGAATAAAGCCGCGCCTTTTGTGGAGACCAAACTCGGCGACTACATCCAGAAAAACGGTGGCAAGAAAGCATTTGTCATGACCGGTGCTGATCGCTGGGGTTTGGCACACGGTTTTATCCAGGCAGGCTATGAGTGCGTCTTTGGAGATTTGATGTTTTCGCTAGGTATCCCGATCGCCCTGCATAATGAAGGGCAGCTCAAGACACTCGCATCCATTCTCATGCCGTTGGCGGGACGCCTGCCCTTCGAATGGGTTTATCCAACCGGAGAAAAGCAGGAAGAACGCAAGCCGAAATATCCGAAATGGTTCGAGTGGGGGTTGGTGATTGCGGGCGACTGTCATTATATTAAGCGCTATATGCCCGATAATATGAAAGGCAAGGTGGTCGTGACCAACACCACCACGCCCCAGGATGTGGAATTGTTCCGTAAGTGCGGGGTGAAAACCCTGGTCACCACCACACCGGTGCTGGATGGGCGATCGTTTGGAACGAACATGATGGAAGCTGCCCTGATCGCCGTTTCAGGGAAGCGACGTGCCCTCACCCACGACGAGTACGAAGAAATGCTTACCAAGCTCGGATTTGAGCCGTCACTTCAAGAATTGAATTAGAAGTGTCCTCCTGTACAACTTGGCCATACCTATGAAATTTATTCGCTGATTCGAACAAAAATAGCCGCACTCTCCCGGGTTTTTATCCAGGGTTGATGCGCGTTCGCGCTAGGCGAATCAAAAGTTAATTAAAGGAGAATTTATGGATGCAATCGTAACCGCGGGGGGCGTTCCGCTCCCGGAAGAGCCATTGTACGATGCCACCCAGGGTCATCCCAAGGCAATGGTGGATGTGGCTGGTAAGCCGATGGTCCAGTGGGTGTTGGATGCAATATCGGAATCAAGTAGTATCGACAATGTAATCATCGTCGGTCTGACTGATAAAAGCGGCTTGAAATGCAGCAAGAAGATGTATTTTGTTTCCAACCAGGGCAAGATGGTGGAGAACCTGCAGGCGGGGGCGAAAAAAGTGCTGGAGGTAAATGAAAAAGCCGAGTATGTGCTGATCTCTTCATCCGATATCCCGGGCATAACCGGCGAGATGGTGGACTGGGTGGTGAAAACAGAACTCGAGCAGAAAGCGGATATCGTCTACAACGTCATCCAGCGCGAGGTGATGGAGAAACGTTATCCCGGCTCGAAACGGACCTGGACCAAGCTGAGTGACATGGAAGTCTGCGGGGGTGATCTGAATGCCGCGCGCCTCAGTATGATCGTCAACGACGATACCGACTTGTGGGAAAAGATCACCAATTCCCGCAAGAATCCGCTCAAACAGGCTGCCCTGATTGGCTACGGTACGGCGATAATGCTGCTGACAGGCAGGTTAAGTCTCCAGGATGCAGAAACCAGGGTCATGAGCCGGATGAACATAACCGGTCGAGCCGTTGTCTGCCCGTATGCCGAAGTGGGTATGGATGTGGATAAGCCGCACCAGCTTGAGATCATGCGTGCAGATTTGATGAAGAAAATTAAGCAGGCTGAAAAGGGAGCAAGGTCACTGAAGAAAAAAGTGACTCATTCCGAAAAGTGCCGGGAAGGCTGCCAGGGCAGTCAAGGCCATTCCAACGAAGAAGATAGTTCCTGCAAGAAAGACAACTAATAAGTGACCTGGAAGAGTATCCTGGAACTGGACGCTCGTCTCTCCGCACAGATGCGGGTGGCAGAGCGCCCTGGGGTATTGCGCAGCGTGGCGATCGTCCTGGCGCATTCGGGTGATTCCTGGTTCTGGTGGGCAGGGCTGGGACTGCTCTGGTGGCTGGGTGACTCTTTCTGGCGCCCGTGGGCGCTGACGGTACTCCTGTCCATTATTGCCCTGGCTGTGATTGTGTTGGCGATCAAGTTCACTATTCGCCGCCGAAGACCGGAGGGGGACTGGGGAGGCGTATACCGGAAAACCGATCCGCATTCGTTCCCTTCCGGGCATGCTGCCCGTGTGGTCCTGATTGCTGTTCTCGCCCTCGGGCAGGGTCCGGGATGGCTGGCGTTGATCATTTGTATCTGGGCGCCGCTGGTGGCGCTGGCACGCGTCGCTATGGGCGTTCATTTCCTATCTGACATCTTGGCAGGTTTCGGGTTGGGAGGAGTGGCGGGCATCATTTCCATGCTGATTTCAGCTCGTTGAAAATGTTTATTCAAGCTATTTATAGAAACCAAAACTCACCGCGTAGTACAATTCGGGGTGAGTTTTTTTTATCGATCGCTTGACTATTTGACCAATTTATCCGGGCTTACCGGCAGCCCGCATGGCGGCTTTAAAGTTTTCCAATGCCTCCACCGGCGTGGGGTCCGCACCGTAAGCCATTGCCAGGTAATACGAAACGTAATCTCCAAAATGCAGGGTGGTCCAGATGTGAGCCAACCGCGTTTCGCCCATTGCTTGATATACGTCCGTTGTCAGACCCTCGATCGTGAATCCATGCCGCGTGAGATCGAGACGTAGGCGGTTGCGGGCGTGGTCTGATGGTGCATGCAGGAACAATGACACCGTGTGTGCCATTATTTCGGCTGGGTTAAGCAGACCCGCAAGAGCGTTATGGTCTGCTTCTGGCAGTACCTCGAAGCCTGCCCCTGCCTTGGCGATTTCATTTATTTGGGTCTTCCAGCGGCGTGCCACCGGGGCCAGGCAGCCCGAGCCGTAAACGTTTACCCAGCGTTCGACCAGTTGTCCTGCCAGGCGCTTGGCTGGATTTTGGGTCGCGGGGACTTCGGCGCGCAGGGTCTCTTGCTGCTTTTTCATGGCGGTAATTGCCTCCGACAGTTCATCCGCCGGGTTGGCAATTAATCCCAGGCGGGTGAAGGCAGCCAGCAAGAGGCCGAAAGAAAAGCCAACCGCAGCGCGCGGCTGACCTTTGTGCTCGAATTTCCAGAGAGGGATATTCACCTGTCCAGCCTGTTCCGCCAACTTTCCGCCCGTCGCCACTGCCATCAGGCTGCACTTGTTTTGGAGCGCGGCGGTGAAGGCCTCAAGGGTCTCTTCGGTGTTCCCGGAATGGGAGCTTGCGATTACCAGCGTTTCCGGACCGTACGCCCAGGCTGGCAGACCGTAGTCACGCTGTACAAAAACGGGCACCTTGCAGGCAGGAGCGATGAACGCCGCCAGCAGGTCCGCGCCGATGGCTGAGCCGCCCATGCCGGGGATGATCACCTGGCGCAGGTTCTTAAATTCGGGCAAAGGTTGAGCCTGCCCCAATTCCCAGGCATTTTTAAGTTGAGCCGGAAGGTTGTCAATTTCACCCAGCATGTTTTGCGGGTCGTGGTTGTGAATATATTCCAGGTCGTCAAGGTTCATATCAAATGCCTCCTTCTTTTTCATAATCCCGTATACCGCCAATAATTCCGGTGAATTATTTTCATCCCTGCATTTCTGTGATGAGCTTATAAATTTCTTTCCTTGCCCAGCCGCTCTCCTGCGCCACCCGCTTCGCCAGTACGGACGGGCTTTCACCCAGTTTCACCCCGAATTTGAGTGCGATTTTTACCTTATCATCCGACCATTTTTCCTTATCTCGCTTTGTTTTTCCCGCCACCACCAGGGTAAATTCGCCGCGTGGTTCGTTGAGTTTAAAATATTCAATTGCTTCCGGGAGGATGCCGCGCCAGATCTGTTCGTGGAGCTTGGTCAGTTCGCGGGCAACTGCGATCTGACGCCTGCCAAACAGGGCTTCCAGGTCTTTTAACGCGTCCTGCAGCCGGTGTGGAGATTCCAGGAAGATCAGGGTGTAGGGCAGGTTTTCCAACTGTCTCAAAAGCTCCTGGCGCTCGGACGACTTGCGCGGCAGGTAACCAAGGTACAGGAACGAGTCGGTGGGTAGTCCTGAAGCTGCCAGTGCCGCCAGCGGGGCGGACGGCCCCGGGATGGGACATACGTTGTGTCCTGCTTCCAGCGCTGCCCGCACCAGTTCGTAGCCGGGATCATTGATCGCCGGCGTTCCTGCATCTGAGACCAGGGCCACGTCGCCGCTGGATAACGCTGAAAGGATGACATCCAGCTTGGTCAGCTTGTTGTGTTCGAAGTAGCTGGTGAGAGGAGTGTGCAGGTCGAAATGGGTCACCAGTTTGCGGGTGACACGCGTATCTTCCGCCGCGATGAGTCGGGCGGAGCGCAGGGTCCGCACTGCGCGCGGGCTCATGTCTTCCAGGTTCCCGATCGGGGTGGCAACAAGATAAAGGGTGCCCATGCAATAATTAAACCACAGATGGAAGCAGATGGAAACGGTCAGCGTCGGGAACTAATTTTTCCAATGGTGTATACTCACCCAAATTCCACAGGGAAGGTTGAAAATGAAAATTATAAAAGCACTCCCGCTTGCCATCGTGCCTGTCATCCTGATGGGTTACGGCTGGTACCTGGGTCAGCTCCACCAATCCGGGTACGATATTGCCGGGATATTCCTGTTCATCAATGGGGTTGTTGGACTCGTGCTTGCAATAATCTTTTATCTTTTCACCCGAAAATATCCCTGGCATGAGAAATGGTATCTTAGTGTCTTGACCGGGTTTGCAGGCTGCGTGATCGTATTTGCTCTCATCCTCGTGATCGCCAGGCTGCATGGGTAAACCGGTCTTCGAGGGGGCACATTTATCAGCTCACTTCGAGTCGGAATGCAATCCAATGATCAATGAACCTATATCTATTAATTAAATGGCAAAGAATCCCGTTCCTCCGCTCTCACAAGATGTCGTTCAAAGCTTATTGAAGGAAATCGCGCCTGGCAGTCATTTACTGACATTCAGTTTACTGCCGGGGAGTTTTTCGAATTCCACACACATCGTCGCGGCACGCCTGGTAAACGGGCAAGATTTTAAGATTGTCGTGCGTCGCTATGCGGTTTTTGGCGATTATGATCGCCGCGAAAAAGCCCGGCGTGAGTTTAAAACTTTTGAGTATCTGCATCAATACGGAATCCCTGCCCCTGAACCATTGTACCTGGATGATACCGGGTCACTTTTGGGTACACCCGGGATCGTGACGCGTTTTGTGCCTGGATCGATGATGTTGACTCCGCCCCTGGACCCCCTGGATTGGGCGGGCAAACTCGCCGTAACATTGGCGAAAATCCATTCAATCCCGTGTGGAAAGGATGCACAAAGCTTTTTACTGGATGCGAATTCGGAAGCAACCTGGTTCCTGAACTCAGACAGGGCACCGGACTACATGGCTGCATTTCCTGGAGGAAGCGAGCTTTGGCAGGTGCTGGTCGGGGCGTTCCCCCGGATCCTGGCGACGCCACCTGGGCTCGTGCACATTGATTACTGGTCCGGCAATATCTTGTGGCATGAGAACGAAATTTCCGCGGTCCTGGATTGGGAAGAGGCCGCCTATGGCGACCCCGTCATTGATGTGGCCTATGCGCGCATGAACATGGTCCTGATGGGGCTTAACCAGGCGGCGGATGATTTCCTACGGATCTATGAATCAGAAATGGGACGCAGGGCGGAGAACCTGGGCTTCTGGGAAATGGCCGCAGCCGTTAGACCCATGGAAGCCCTGGACGATTGGGTGGTACCTGGAATCAGCGGACTGGACAGAACACTTCTGCAGCAATTTATCACCGAGGCACGAAAAAGAGCTTCATAACTGGCATTAAAATCAGACCCTCCCATTTACAAATTGAGTAAAAGGAGAGGGTCTGTGTTTTAAATCCCAGGGAGGGTAGTTAGAAAATCTTACACCCTTTCCCCCCTAAACTGCGTCTCATACAACTGGCTGTACACACCTCCCATACCGAGCAGCTGATCGTGCGTGCCGCGTTCGACGATCTTCCCCCGGTCCATCACCAGGATCAGGTCCGCCGCCAGGATCGTAGACAGGCGGTGGGCGATGACGATGCTCGTCCTGCCTGCCATGACGCGCTTCAAAGCCTCCTGGATCAGTGCTTCGGATTCGCTGTCGAGGTGGCTGGTGGCTTCGTCAAGGACCAGGATCCTCGGGTCTTTCAGGATCACGCGCGCCAGGGCGATGCGTTGTTTTTCGCCGCCGCTCAACCGGTAGCCGCGCTCGCCCACGATGGTCTCGTAGCGGTCGGGCAGGTCCATGATGAATTGATGGATGTTGGCTGCCTTCGCTGCTGCCTCGATCTCTGCTTGGGTTGCTTCAGGTTTTGCATAGATCAGGTTGGTGCGGATGGTGTCGTGGAATAGGTAGTTCTCCTGCGTCACCATGCCGATCGCAGTGGCAAGCGAGTCGAGTGTGACCTCCTTCACATCGGTCCCATCGATGCGGATGACTCCGCTGCTGGGGTCGTACAGGCGCGGGATGAGATAGGTGACCGTCGTCTTCCCCGCTCCGGAGGGTCCTACGAGCGCCACCAGCTGTCCGGAAGCAGCCTTAAAGGAAATCCCTTCGAGAGCCACATCACGCGCCTGTGAAGTCCCTTCCATTTTTTCTTCAATGAAGGCCGATTCTTCGATCTTCTTCTTTTCCATCCCCTTTGGCGATCTTCTCCGCTGAAGACAGGACTGCGCCCACGTCTTCCATCCGGCCGTAGCGTTTGACATCTTTGAGCAATTTGGATTCATCCACGCTGTAATTAAAGGTGACATCCTCGAATTCGAGATTACCCTGGACATTGTGCAAGACGATCGCGTTCTCTTTTTCAGGGATATCCCTGGGCAGATCGATCACCTCGAAGACCCGCTCGAAACTGACCATCGACGTTGAAAAGTCGACCGGCGCGCTTGCCAGGCCCTGCAGCGTGCCATAAAGCTGCCCCAGGTAGGAGCCGAAGGCCACGATGGTCCCGACCGTGAACGTCCCCTGGATGACGTACCAGCCGCCCAGGCCGTAGACCAGGGCAGTGCCCACCGCGCCGACCAGTCCCAGGATCATGAAAAAGGTGGAGCCAACCACGGCGCGGTCGATGCCCATGTTGCGCACGCTGGCGGCCCGCTGACGGAAGCGGTTCGTTTCTTCGTTGGCGCGTCCAAACAGCTTGACCAGCAGCGCGCCGCCGATGTTGAGCGTTTCGTTCATATGTGCGTTCATCTGCGCGTTGGCTTCCATCTGTTTGCGGGCCAGGTCGCGCAGGACCCCGCCCAATCTTTGGGCGGCAAAGATGAACAGCGGCAGGATCAGCACGCTGACCAGGGTCAGTTGCCATTCGAGGGTGAGCATGACAGCCAGCAGGGCGATTGCCTCGATGATATTGGTGATGATGTTGACGATGGTGTTGCTGATCGCGTTCTGTGCACCGACCACATCGTTGTTCAGGCGGCTCATCATTTCGCCGACCTTGGTGTTGGTGAAAAAGCGCAGGCTCATGCGCTGCAGCTTGCTGAAGAGCGCCACGCGCAGGTCGTAGATGACCCCTTCGCCGACCTGTACATTCAACCGCCGCTGGATGACCGATATGACACCGTTAAGGATGGGAACGAACAAAAGTGCGACAGCTAGCAGCACCAGGCTGTGCAGATCCTTGGAGGGCAGGACCTTGTCGATCATCTGCCGGAAGATCAAGGGGGTGATCAACGAAAGTCCTGTACTTATCAGGATCATCACCAGCATGCCAATGATTTGGGACCAATAGGGTCTGGCATAATTGAGCACCCGTATTAAGAGTTCCCGGGTAACCTTGGGCTTCTCGTCACCCGATCGCATGTAAGCCCCCCAACTGCCACCATGAAACATAATGATCTCCTGAATTTTGTAGCCATGCACAGGTAGGAATTAGTGCATTTCCCTGTGAGGCGTGTACGACTATAAGACTGATTCAGCTTTTGGTCAACTGGATGAGAGGGAAGGTTAATGAAAGTCTTTTATGACAAAGGAATGGCATGGAAATTTACAGGGAGGAGTAGCATGGAAATCCATATTAAATATAATAAAATGTCCGGCAGTCATATTGCCGGACATTTACTTCTCATTTCATTAAATAACTTCCTCAACAACCGGCCCAACGCGGGGTACCTGAATCGCACGAGGGCGAAAGAAGATCCACGTCAGGCTGATGCCGAGCGCATATAGAATCGCCGTGCTAACGAACAACGGTGAAAATCCGTAACGCTGCTGGACGATACCTGAAATATACGGTCCGACCGCCCAGCCGACGTTCCAGGCCAGGTTACGGATGCTGTTGACCGCCCCGTGTTCAGACTCGTGGCTCTGTTCCAGGGCAAAGGCATCGAAAAGAGGAGCCACCATGTTCATCAGAGCGCCGCGTGCCAGAAATCCGATCACAGACAGCCAGGGCCACGGGGAGAAACCGATCAGCAGCAGGAAAACCAGGCTGGCTCCTTGGCCCAGCACGATCGTCCGGATTTTACCCCCCAGGTTGCCCACCAGCCGCGGGCCAATAACGCAGCCGATCCCGGTCAGCAGCGCACCGAGGCTGAACAGGACCCCCAGGGTGGAATCTCCCATCTTATATCGTTCGGCATAAAAGACGTTGAAATAGGGCACCAGGGTGGCGGCGCCAAACCCGATCACCAGGTTGGGGATCGCCAGTTTCAAGGTCAGGGGACGGAGCAGCACCTTCCAGACCGAATTTCTGGGTTCGCCTGACTTCGATTTTTCATCCGCGGCGTACTTTTTTGGCTCGTGGATAAAGGCGATCGGTACCAGGACAAAGAAACTGATGACAACGCAGAATAGCAGCACAGCTTGGTACGCTGCCACACTGCCTGCCAGGTGGAACCAGCGGGTGAACAATCCCGGAAGATAACCTGCCAGGAAATTGCCGGCAGTACTGGCAAGGGGGAACATACCAAAACTGAGGCTGAACAATACGTCGCGGCTCTTGTCGTCGGAGGTCTTCATCATGAATGGTGCCTGGCTGAGAACATATAACTGCGAGGTTGCACCAAGCAATGAGCGCTCCCGCCAGGATGACCCCTTCGGAACGACCCAGGATCATGGTAATGATGGCAAAATTTGCCAGGGCAAATCCGACCATCATGGCGCGCTTGCGGCCCATCCGGTCGGATAGCAATCCCATCGGGACGCCAAGCAGGAGCGCGGAAAGGCTTGGGGCTGCATTCACCAGCCCAAGAAAATCGCGGCTGTACCCGGCGTCGATGATGTACAGGTTGAAGAACAGGTTCCAGCCTGCAAAAAGCAGTCCGTCCAGGAACAGCGCAACCAGGAACAGGCGCGCAGGACGGTTGAGCAGGCGGAACTGATTAAAAATGGAGTGAAGGAAAGTTTTCATTTCAAATCGCCAGGCGGGGGATTACCCCGCGGAAAAAATTCTAGTTTACAAACATCACCGATGAAGCCTTCTTCGGAAAGAGAGTGCTCAACAGCACGCGCCTCTCATCGTCCTTGTAGGTGCAATCGGCGTAGGATTGTTCCAGTTCTTCGTACGAACGGTAGCCAAAAACCAGCTGCAGGAAGGACAGGTCCGGGAAGGCTGCATTACCTTGGTCCTCGTGGCACGGCTTCCAGGATTCGATCGTCACCAGCCTGCCTTTGTCGAGCACCAGTCTTAGGCCGGAGTGATAAAAACTGATCTTGGCCTCTCCGCTGTACCCGACGATCGCAGACTCGGAAATGTGCCGTTCCAATGCCGGCGCAATCCGGTGCAAAAATGCAGGCAGGTCCGGGACACGGATGTACCAGGCATACGGGTCGCGCAGGCGCGGCAGCCGTTCCTTGAAAATATCATAAGCTGGATGCTCGCTCCCAAACCAGAAACTGTAGGTCGTGCGGATTACCGGTTTGCCATCTCGCTTCGAATAGGTTTCTCCCGTCTTCCATAAATAGCGCGCCACTGGGGGGGTCGTTTCCAACCAGGATACACCCGGCTTGAGCTCATAATGGAATGCAGCCAGCCCGGTATCCCAGTCGTACCATGGGTGGGTAAAATAGCCGACCGGTTCATGGGTGCCGGGTATTTCGAGGATGCGGAATTCTAGCCGCTCCACGTTCTGTTCGTGCATCCCGGTCAGTTCGTAGCGCCAATTGTTCTCGTCACGGACGCAGGTGATCAGCCTCCGCCGGCTTCCATGCGCATAGGCTTCCGTTATAAAGGGTATGTCAGCTTCGTTGGCGGCGCGGATGGTGAAAGGTTCGCTCTCGCCTTCTTTCAAGACCGGGAGTTGCGCTTCAAAACCGGTGCGCCCTCCTCCCAGTTCCAGCCCCATTTCATAACCGAAAAGACGGTAATAGTATGGGATGCCGGTTATACCCTGCAGGAGGTCACCATTTTTAGCACTCCATTTATGGACCTCCTCGAATTGGACGCGCACCAGGCCCCGGTTCCGGAACTCGGGCAGCGTCCCAACCAGCTCAGGTCGGCCTGCTCCAAACGGGATGCCTTCATAGGCCCATGTCTGCGGGATTAAATTCATCGAAGAGACTATTTTTCCTGTGGCGGCTTCGACTACCAGCGTACAGTTGTCTTCATGGAAGCTGGGATGGGGACGGGCGACCAGGTCGCGCGTCCAGGCACCCACTCGCTGATCGGGTTTGTCAAAACCATCATCGCTGTGGATGCGGGAATTAAATTCGCCCAGGGCATCCGCGTCATTTGCGATGGAACGGCAGAGTATGAGCCCATCTCCAAGGTTTCTCAAGATCGGGCGGTTGTTAAGATTTATGTTCATGTCTGTCCTGTTCTGTGACCATTCCCCCCGACAGGCGGAAGGTCACCCGGTATCAATCAGAAAATGTTTTAATTCTTCCAGCGAACTATCCTGCTGGGTGAACTGGATGGCGCTCATTCCCACCGAGCGCGCCGCCTCCACGTTGACCAGCATATCGTCCAGGAAAACCGATTCTTCGGGTCGTACCCCAAGTCGTTCAAGTGCCAGGTGGTAAATGCGCGGGTCGGGTTTCAACAGTCCCACTTCGGCGGAGATGACCAATTCATCGAATACATTCGCGAAATTATTGGTGGTGATGACTTTCCTGAGCCCCGACCAGGCATTGCTTATCAAGCCAACTTTCCGGTCCGGGCGCAGGCTGCGCAGGAAATCAAGCAGGGTCACATCCACCCGGTCGCCCGAAAAGAATTCGGTAATGATCTTTTCACCTTCCTCCCGGCTGACACCCAACGCTTTCGACACTGCTTGCCAGTGAGCCTCTTCCGGGATCTTCCCGGTGGAAGCTCTCAAGCTGGAATCGCTTTCGAAAACGATCTTTTCCAGATCACGGGAGGTCATCCCAAGCCGTTCGGCCTGGCGGTGGCGTGGACCTTTGTCCTCCGTGCGCATGATCACGCCGCCAAAGTCAACGAAGACTGCCCGTACCTTCATCCCTTCTTTGTTCCTGCCGCGGTTTTGGTTCGGGAAGTATGCTTTCTCTCGTGTTTTGAGGCGGGTTTTGGCGCTGGCGCTGCCTCATTTGCCTTGGCGATCGCAGCTGGTTTTTCAACCGCAGCTTCCACTTTCGCCGATTCCTTCGACATGGTCTTGATGGCATTTTTCCAATCTGGGAAAAAGCGTTCCATTCGGGCACGTTCCACGCGGTTGGCGCGGCGGCACTTTGGGCAGTGGGCATCGTAAAAGATCAGGTTATTTTCTTCCATATGCTCCAGGGCGGCAAGCATATCCTCGCGGCTGATGGCGAACATGGTCTGGCAGTAAGTACAGCGTAGTTGCATATCAATCTCCTTTGGTGGCACAGGACGGTTGCGGATTGTTTGGTTGACCTATTTTACTCCATCGCCTTGCGATAATAAATTTGCTGCATGACTTTTCGGTAGCCCACGCCTTCATAAAGGCGAAATGCACCGGATATATTCTCAGAATCCACACTGAGGGCAGTCTCGGTCATACCCATCTCCTTAAACATCAGCATGCTCTGGACGAGCAAGGAACGGGCCAGTCCCATTTTGCGCCAGGGTCTGCGGGTACAGATCCCTTCGGTATAACCGCGCTTGCGCTGGTATTCCTTGTTCTCCTTGTGGTCAACAAAATTATGGATCACACTGGCTACCTGGTCGCCATCCCAGGCTACCTTCCAGATTTCAGGCTGGAATTCCGGGCTTTCCATTTGCATTTTGAATTCCTCATCGCTCATATCGCGGATACCCCAGTGGTCACGGAAAGCTTCGTTGCTGGCGTCAAAGATCGGGCGGATATCCCCGGCTTGAACCGGGCGAACTTCCAGCCCTGCTGGCATGGGAGCTTCCGGGAACGGTTTACCCAGGTCGCGCACCATATGAGTCTCAAAACGAGCAGGCTTGTACCCGCGCCTTTCCAGCAGGGAAATGATGTCTTTTTCCGAGCCCCATGGTTCCACCTGCAGAAATTTTGGCGTCGTTTTCGGATGGTCGACGGCGATCTTCTGAGCCCGCAGTTCAGCGGCTGCAAACATCGCATTGCCAATGCCTTTCCCGCGCCAATCGGGGTGCAGGAAACCGAAGGGATGGTAAAGGGTAATACCTTCTAATAAGTCTTCCCACCAGATGCGCCCGTATGCGATCACTTTGCCATTCACTTCAGCAAAGAGCATGTCGGTCTGAGGGTCGCAGTTAACTAGGTGGCGGTATGTACGGGCAATATCGTCCACGTCAGTGCTGCGTTCCACACCATCTTTCACCTTGCAAATGGCGATCAGGTCCGCCATACAGGGGTAATCTGTTTCCCCTTGAAAATGTCGGAAGCTTAATCCCTGGATGGAGGGGGAATTGGCGAGAGAAATTGTTTCCATCTTTTATTTTCCTTTCACGAACCAGACACAAAAAACGGTCCTGGATTAGCCCATGACCGCCTTGGGAAAGAAAAAGGCCACGGGCATGGAGTGTCCGTGGCCGTAATACATTGCGTGTATCTAGTCAGGCAACAGGCGCACTCCAAGTAGGTACGGTCTGACCGCTGCGAGCAGCGGCGCGGACACGTGCAAGAGTGATGAGATAATTTTTAACCATGAAGTGCGCCTCCTTTCTTTGAATTTTTCTAACCAGTGAAGTTTATCACAAGGTTTTGTTTCCAGTCAAGTATTATTTAGAATAAGCGGAATTATCTTTATGCTGGTCAATCTTCACCCAAAATGCACTTTTTCTTGACTTTTGCCCCTCATTTGTGCTAGATTCAAGCATCTTATGTTTGAGGAAAATTATGCATCGCGAAAGAGTTTCAGAAAATGTCTACTGGTTCCAAAGTGAAGTTTATGCTCAGGTGACCGCAGGTGTGGTGGTTGGACCGCAGTGGGCTCTGGTGATCGACACCCTCGCATTACCCGAAGAAACCCTGGCAATGCGCGATTACGTGGAACACGAGCTCGGGGTCCAGGTTCGCTACATTATCAATACCCATTACCATGCTGACCATACCTGGGGCAATTGCTTTTTTCCCGGTGCCACGATCATTTCCCACTCCCTGTGTCGTGACCTGCTGATCGAGCGCGGTATCCCTGCGCTCGAGAATGCCCGCAAACAGAACCAAACCTTCCGCCAGGTTAAAATCGTGCTGCCCCATTTGACTTTTAATGAGGGCACGTTGAACCTGCGCGTTGGCAAGAAAAATTTGTCCATCATGACGGCGCCCGGTCACAGCCCGGACGGGATCGCTGTGCTGGTTGAAGAGGACCGGGTGCTGTTCGCCGGGGATTCGTTCATGCCCCTGCCTTACGTGGTGGATGGCAATACAGAAGATATCACCACATCCATTAAAAAGATCGGGCGCATGGGTCTGGAAAACATCATCCAGGGTCACGGCGATATTATCTTGCGGGGTGAAATAGATGCGGCTGTCAAGGAAAACCTGAACTACCTGACCAGCATCCGCAAGGTTGCCAGGACGGCTGTCCGCCGGCGCGCACCCCAGGATTTTATGGATGAAAATAATATTGAATCATGCGGCAAGAGCCGGGTTTACCTGGGAGGGTTGGCGGAGGAACTTCATCGCCGAAACCTGCGGGCACTTTACCTGGAAGAAAAAGATGCCAAGGAAGCTGGCAAGGATTAATTCGATCCACCGCACTTGAAAAGTGCGGTGGATTTTTTGATATATGAAGTTATTGCCGGAAATTTATACCCTTTTATTTGAACCCCGAAATATCAAATCAGCGCAGGGGTTTGCTCCTTAAGACGTTTTCCCCCTGCTTTTTTGGTCGCGCTCCTTCTTCAATTGCTCGAGCTTCACCGGCAGACCATGTCGGCGCTCCGTCCCTTCCCTCAGGCGTTTGAGGTTTGGCAGCAGTGCCCAGATCAGCAGGAATTCAACCAGGAAGCCATATATCACGTACTCCCATGGCCCCAGCCCTAAAGCAGCACGTGCCCCAAAAATAATAATTGTCAGTACCCCAATGCTGAGGGTGGTCACTGAAGCATAACCAGTAACGTACCAGATCAGGAGACCGAGAGGGATCAGGAAGAGGGCGATCGGGGGCCAAAGACCAAAGGCACCGCCTCCTGCTGCCGCACCGCCCGCCCCGCCGCCCAGGCGGATGTGCCCATCCTGGTCGTGCACGATCAAAAATAGGGAATAGTTGTGCCCGATTACAGCTGCGATGGGTGCCAGCAGATGGATCCATACATTGGGTGTCAGCGTTTGAGCAAGCCAGACTGACGCAGCAGCTTTAAGGACATCAAAAACAGCAGTCATCAGCCCGGCCCAGGGTCCGGCCGCTGCGCATGGCGTTTGTCCCGCCGGTCCGCCCGCTGGCGACGGTGCGGATATCCCTTCCATTAATCAATTTAACCACGATCAAACCAAATGGGACGGAACCGATAATATACGACGCCAGCAGGATGCCGACGTCAACCAGGACTTGCATAAAAGTTACCTCCGCGGCTTTAAAAACTATGGTTGTGGAAATATCAGAGCCCGATCAATCCTGCAGATGGATAATCCATCTCGTTAATAGCATTAACACATAAATTGGGAGAAGGTCACTCGGGTTCTGTAATTTCCAGGGCAATTTCGATTGCTTTGTTCCTCTCGATTATAAAACCGCGCGCCTGCCATTTTCCGCTCTTACGAAACCAGATGACCTGTGTCACGGGGTACATGGCCTCAGCCAGATCACTGGGAGAAAGGTGGTCAGGACCGTTTGGATGAGAATGATAGATTCCTATTAGCTCAAACCCATCGGCTTCCATGCGCTGAAAAGCGCGCCATTGTGCACGCGCTTCCATGCGGTAGCGTACTTGGCTTTTTTCCGCATTGGGGATGCCTAGAGACCGCTCCACCGTCATTTGATTACCGCAGAGCAAACCGCATGCTTCCAGCGGAGCCCAGCGGTTGACATGGTGGCGCATCGCCTGCCAGGTTTTTCGCGTTAATATCAGTTTGGAGTTCATTTACCGGAACCAGATCGCCAGACCCCAGAACAATGCGAGCATCAGCGTTGGCTCGAGAAATGCCCGGCGGAACGGATTGCCCTCCACCAGGCTAACAGCCAGCACGGTCAGCGCGTATAGGGGAGCCAGTAAAGCCAGCCCAAATTGGACGGGCGAAAGCGGCAGGTAATGCATGGCTGCCCCAAGCTGGGCTGAAATTAGGCCAATCCCTGCCGCCCAGGCTACTTCCCAGCGTTGGTTGAGACGCAAGTGCAGGGTTCGCAAAGCCGCCAGCCCGCTGGTCGCGAACAATGCTGGAACAACCATTACCAGGCGTGCATTGACTGCTTTCAGCGCGGTTGCCAGGATAAGAAAAATGACAAAAGCAAAAACCGTAAGGATCGCGGCTGCTGCTTGGTAACGGGCGTCGTTCGCGTCCACCACCACATATTCAGCCAGGGCAACTGCCAGGAAAATGGCTGCACCCAACCCAAACCCCAGCCACCAGATGGGTGTATTGGGCAGAGTGTAAAGAGCTATCCCGATCACTAGCACCGTCAGTGTGGGGAGCAGCCAATGCTCGCGAAGTCCCCCTTTTTTTAATGCAGGATGTGTGCGCAGCAGCCAATCCATGCCGGTGGCGGTTACCCCTGCTGCTAAAAGGACGATGACGGTATTCAGGTTTAGGGCGATTGTCAGCCTGAAATTTCCCACCGGGAGGAGCAAGGAGAATAATGGAGTGGCATTAAGTACCCGCGTCAACGCAAATGCCAGCAGGACGGCAGCAGTCAAAACACTGATTCGGGCTGATTCAGGCAGGTGCCTGGGTTCTGTCATCGGCGGAATTGTACCGCGAAACCGATGCAAGGCAGCTTCAAGCCGCACTCGACCATTTCATTGCCCTGATGCAATGAAGATTACTCGGGTTACCCATAATAATTGGTTGGGATCTTCACCTACACGTTCATTCATTGTCAGAAAACTCAATCGCGACTATAATACCGCCTGCCTGACGGGGCGTGGCGCAGTCCGGCTAGCGCGCTTGCATGGGGTGCAAGAGGTCCCGGGTTCAATTCCCGGCGCCCCGACACAGGGACTCCACGGAAGTGGAGTCCTTTGGTTTTAGTTCCTGGTTTCCCCTTGGGGGACGATGCAATTCCCAGCGCCGCGAGAAAAGACTCCACATTGGGGGAATTTTTTGAATGAGCCCTTAAGATCCAGGTGGTTCGAGCCCAATACCGTTCTTCCCTGTCATATTTTATGGCATCTCAATCCAATATTCCCGCTGCGTGGTAATCTCTCCTATAATTGCACAGGCCGCAATCTTCTGCGGGGTCCGGTGGGCTCGGGTTGTCGAGTAAAGTGACGACTTCATTTAATAATGCCAGGAAGGTTGCATCATCGCGGGGAATATTCATCCAGGTTGTTCTGGTTACAAAACCGGCTTCCCCGCTGGTCATTTTTTCATAGCGTTCCGGTGTAATAATGAACAGGCCTAGACGGGTGATGGGGGAGAGCGATAATGCCCCTGGTGCAGGGTTTTCCAACGCATAGGCATAAGCGGATAACTGCCGGCTGTAAAAGGCGGCTTTCTCCTCTGATGCATCCGAAGTCTTGTAGTCGATGATCCCGAACGAGCCGTCCTCAAAAGCCATGATTGCATCGAACCGACCCCTGATTGTGCATTGGGAAGATGTTCCCGGAAAGCTGATTGGAGCAGATTTGACCCACTTTTCCCTGAGCGTCACCGTCCCTGTTGGCAAGTCCGGGGATAGTTCGCTGGATGGCTTATCGAGATAATAGTTACTTGTCAGATCGCCCATTTTTCCGAACATGCCCGGAAATGGTCCCCGGTAAACAATTTTATGCTTTACCTTGAGGTAAAAGCAGCGTTTGCAGCCATCCCATGAAAATGTCAGGTCAGACGGGCTGAGCGTGTAAGTGGTCATAGCGTACCTTTCAAAAACCCGGTCCAGGATCTGAAACGGAGAAATTTGGCACCTTTACAAAATAGAATATATGTTCTATAATAATCACCCACCAGGTAGGCAGGTGAGTCGTTATTGCGAATTTATCTACTATCTAACTGGGGACACGATTTGTTCCTCTTGGATCCTCAGGATCAAATCCAAAACATTCTGCGCACCGAAATGGGTTCAATCCAGTTTTCTGTTCTGGGACCCTATTCTCTGACTATCTTTTTATCCTGTAAAACACAAAAATGAGGATAATGGCCTGAATATTATAGACATGCTTGTCCAGCGTCCGGATGGTTGGACCATTAACATCCAGGTGAGATAATTAAATAACCGGTAATATGGGGTAGAGTAGCGCGATCAGCACGATGGGAATCACCAGGAGAGCCAGGTAGATCAGGATTGTACGGTAATTTATTTTCCGCGTTTTTTTTATCCTTTTATTGAGATGTCAGCATTATAGCCTTTTACTTTCTGTTTGTTTAGCAAACAATCATGAACATGGATTTCCTGACTCTCCAGGATAAGCAGATCAAGGATAATTAATAATTACGTTTATTCTTATATGGAGGCATTCGCTCGATTTGCGTAAAGGCATGGTTCCAAATCCCTCGTTTCATCATCGTAATAAATATTCAAGGACTAACGATGTAGAAAATAATCCTGGCGGTATTCTTTTGTTCCTTGTTTTTTAGCCCAAGTCAAACCAAAAAAGTTTCTCCAGCTTCATACTCGCCCATGTGGATACCATATTCCAGGGAACGTTAGTCCCCGCTTTTACGGGGGAAGACTCTGCAAATACTTTTTATTAGCTCATTTCATGGGAAAACTAGACAATGACCGCGCTTTCAGGTATCATTAGCCCGCCCGGTTTGGACCAGTCTTCACAAAGCGGTCGCCTGTACCGGATATTTCCAAAAGAATCGGCTAACCGGCTCTTCAAAGATCGACAGTTTCCTTCGGCGTGCCCGGATCCGCGCTTTCCATCCGGGCAGTCGTGTGTAAATTACTTTACCTAGATGAAAAATAACCTTTTTTGGCCGGGAGGCTAAATGGCAGACCTCGCAAAACAGATTTCCAGTGATTTGCAGAAACAGATCGAATCCTTCCAACCGAAAATTGGCGTTGCCGATATCGGTACCGTGCTGGAGGCAGGCGATGGCATTGCCAAGGTTTCAGGTCTGGCAAACGTCAAGTCTCAGGAGTTGGTTCAATTTGCCAGCGGGGTGATGGGCATTGCCTTCAACCTGGAACAGGACGCTGTCGGTATCATTATTATGGGGGAGTACTCCGGGATCTCCGAAGGCATGATCGTTCAGGCCACGGGGCGCATCGCATCGGTCCCGGTGGGCGACGCATTGATCGGGCGGGTGGTAAATGTTCTTGGCGACCCGGTTGATGGCAAAGGTCCAATCCAGGCCACCGGGTTCCGCCCCATTGAACGTATTGCCCCCGGGGTGGTTCAGCGCCAGGACGTGGATACTCCCGTCCAGACCGGCATAAAGGCCATCGATTCGATGATCCCCATCGGCCGCGGGCAGCGTGAACTGATCATCGGCGACCGCCAGACAGGCAAGACCGCCCTGGCGATCGATACGATCATCAATCAGAAGGGCAAGGACCTTATTTGCATCTACGTTGCCATCGGGCAGAAAAAAGCTGCCGTGGCCCGCACCGTGGCCCTGCTCGAACGCAACGGAGCGATGGAGCATACTATTGTTGTCATCGCCGCTGCCGATGAATCCGCATCGCTGCAATACATTGCTCCTTATGCCGGGTGCGCCATCGGAGAAGAGTTCATGGAATCCGGGCGCGATGCGCTCGTCATCTATGATGACCTTTCCAAGCATGCCTGGGCATATCGCCAGGTTTCCCTGCTGCTCCGCCGCCCGCCTGGACGTGAAGCTTATCCAGGCGACATCTTCTACCTGCATTCGCGGCTGCTCGAACGTGCCTCCCGGCTGGCAAACAAGTATGTCATTGTCGGGAAGGATTTCGATGCCAGCTTGGCTGTAGAAAAAGATGGCGTGGACGGTCAACTCTACACAGGACCACGCTCCAGCCACGATGCTGAACAGGCTCGCAAGGCGATGAAGGATCCAGATGACTACAAGCTGGTAAAACTCGCAGGTTCCGGTGGGTCTCTGACCGCCCTGCCGATCATCGAAACCCTGCTCGGAGACGTTTCAGCCTACATACCCACCAATGTCATTTCCATTACCGATGGGCAGATTTACCTGGTTAACAACCTGTTCAACGCCGGCATCCGCCCGGCAGTGGACGTGGGCATTTCGGTGTCGCGTGTGGGTGGTTCTGCCCAGCAGAAAGCTATGCGTCAGGTGGCTGGCAAACTCCGCATGGACATGGCTTCTTACCGCGAACTGGCAGCATTTGCGCTCATGTCTTCCGACCTGGACAAAGCCACCCAGTATCAACTGACACGCGGCCAGCGCATGCAGGAAATCCTCAAGCAGCCTCAGTACGAACCCATGTCCCTCGAGAACCAGGTCATCATTCTTTTTGCCGGGACCAACGGTTTTGCCGATAACGTGCCGGTCGAAAAGATGAGGAAGTGGGAGGTCGAACTAATGCGCTTTCTTGGCAACTCCCATCCAACCCTTGCCAGGAGTATTGCAGTCAATAACCGAATCACCGATGATAACGAAAAGAGCCTGCGCGAGGTTTTGGCTGCCTTCCAGGACACCTGGCAATAGGATAAAGAAAAAGCATGGCTTCTGCCCGCGAAATGCGGATGCGAATCCGCAGCGTCAAGAATATCTCCCAGGTTACGCGTGCCCTTGAAGCAGTCTCTGCCAGCAAAGTGCGCAAGGCCATGGCAGCGGTTTCGTCCACGCGTGCCTACTCATCCAAAGCTTGGCAGGTGCTTACCCATATCGCCAGGCAGCCCGGTCGGGAAAATCTTCATCCGCTGTTAACGCGCCGGCCCAGGGTCCGCAATATGCTGGTGCTGGTTGTCAGCGGAGACCGGGGCTTGGCAGGTGCGTACAATACCAACATCATCCGCTGTGTCAACCAGAGCTTTGGATCCTCAGAAGCTCCGGTACGTTATATCGCCGTTGGACGCAAGGGTCGTGATTTGTTGATCCGCAGGCGCAAACAGGTGATCGCCGAGTTCAGTAACCTGCCGGCGGCACCCTCTTTCGCAGATGTCTCTGCTATCGGCCGCATGGCTGTGGATGAGTTTCTAAAAGGTGAAGTTGACGAGGTACACCTGGTCTACACTGACTTCATTAACATGGCCCGCCAGGAAACGGTCGTTAAAAAACTGCTGCCGCTGGAAGTAAATGACGAAGAAGGGCGCGTGGAATCCTACGAGCAAAAACGCCTCACTGCGGCTTACATATATGAACCAGCTGAGCGCGAAATATTGGACGAGATCGTTCCTCGCTTTACCGCTCTGCAGGTCTACCAGGCCATCTTGGAGTCACTTGCCTCGGAACATGCTGCCCGCATGGTGGCCATGAGTAATGCCACGGATAACGCCCTTGAATTGGTGGGCGGACTGCAATTGCAATACAACAAGGCTCGTCAGCAAACAATCACTAATGATCTCCTCGATATCGCCGGCGGTGCGGAAGCATTGGCCAAGACGATAGCGCAGGAATAAATTATCGGAGGAAGCAAATGGCGAAAGCAACAGGCCGCGTGATCCAGATCCAGGGAAGTGTTGTCGACGTGGAGTTCCCCAGGGGAGAACTTCCCGAAATTTATGAAGCGCTTGAAGTCCCTCTCGAAAAAGGCGGCAAGCTGGTACTCGAAGTGGAAAAGCACCTGGGCAAGGACAAGGTGCGTTGTGTTTCGATGGATACCACCGATGGTTTGCAGCGCGGGCTTCCCGCGCTTGCCACAGGCGACCCAATCCTGGTACCGGTGGGAGCATGCACACTGGGGCGAATCTTTAACGTCCTGGGTCTCCCGGTGGATGAAAAGGGACCAGTCAATTCAGAACAGTGCTACCCTATTCATCGTCCGGCTCCGCTTTTTTCCGAGCAATCCACTCGCACCGAGATTTTTGAAACTGGGATCAAGGTCATTGACCTGATCGCGCCCTTTACCAAGGGTGGCAAGACCGGCATCTTTGGCGGTGCCGGTGTGGGCAAGACCATCGTTATCCAGGAGCTCATCCGCTCGGTAGCCACGGTCCACCAGGGCAACTCGGTTTTCGCCGGGGTGGGGGAACGCAGCCGCGAAGGCACGCAGCTCTATCGTGAAATGCTCGAGTCTGGCGTGATGAAGGATACCGTCATGGTTTTCGGCCAAATGAACGAGCCGCCAGGCGTCCGCTTGCGCGTCGCCCTCACAGCCCTTTCGATGGCCGAGTATTTCCGTGACCAGGGGCGCGACGTGCTCCTGTTCATTGACAACATATTCCGCTTTACAATGTCTGGTTCAGAAGTTTCTGCGCTGCTGGGTCGCATGCCATCCGCCGTGGGTTACCAACCCACCCTCGCCACCGAGATGGGTGAATTGCAGGAACGCATCACCTCCACCCGTCATGGCTCCATCACTTCGATGCAGGCTGTCTACGTGCCTGCAGATGATTATTCCGACCCGGCACCTGTCGCCACCTTTACGCATCTGGATGCAACCATCGCCCTCGAACGCTCCATCGTCGAAAAAGGCATCTATCCTGCTGTTGACCCGCTGGCATCCACCAGCCGCATCCTTGACCCCAATATTGTTGGCGCGGACCATTACAACACTGCCCGCGAGTGCCAGCGCATTCTCCAGCGCTACAAGGATTTGCAGGATATCATCGCCATCCTCGGCATCGACGAGTTGAGCGAAGACGACAAGCAGGTGGTCTCGCGTGCCCGCAAGATCGAACGCTTCTTCTCCCAGCCGTTCTTCGTGGCGGAAGTGTTCACCGGAACTACCGGAAAGTATGTGCCCATCAAAGAAACCGTTCGCGGCTTCCGCGAAATCCTGGACGGTAAATGTGATGACCTGCCCGAACAAGCCTTCATGATGGCTGGTACAATCGAAGATGTGCGCGAGAAGGCTGAAAAACTGGCAAAGGAAGCATAGCTTTTAATGGTTTATCTTGACGGTGTACTTTCAACTATTTGTTCCATTCACACATACCTGCTGGTAACTTTGCGTCCATGAAATTGTGAATTAGTGAAAATGAAAAACTATGCCCATTCGTTGTGAAATCGTGTCCCAGGATCGTATGGTTTACGCAGGGGATGTTGATATAGTTGTCCTTCCTGGCACGGACGGCGAGATGGGCATCCTGCCACATCACGCCCCCTTGCTTACTACCCTCAAAATCGGTATTATTAAAGTGCGCTCCGGTGGGAAAGAGGAAGTATTCACCGTGGCTGGCGGGGTTGCTGAGGTCCAGCCTGATATCGTCACCGTTCTCGCCGATGCCGCGGAAAACGTCGAGGAGATTGATGTTGCCCGCGCTGAAGCTGCACGCAAGAGCGCCCAGGAGATTCTCGCAAAAGGTGTTCCTGCCGACACCGATTCCTACTTGAAAATGGAAGCTGCTTTACGTAAGTCCAACTTACGCTTGGATGCAGTCAAGCGTTACCGTCACACCCCTGCTAAACCTCCACGGATTTCTGATTGACCCGGATCGAGATTGACTAATGCCTAACGCGTTCACTTTTTCCAAAGACCTGGGGATTGATCTTGGCACGAATAAGACCCGGATTGCCGATGGCAGCGGTATTTTGCTGGATGAACCGACGATTGTTGTCATAGTCATCCAGGAACAAAAGATCGTGGCCCTTGGTATGGAAGCGGCTGGAATGCAGGGACGCGTCTCGGATGAAACTCTTGAAGTTGCCAATCCCCTCCAGAACGGCGTGGTGGCAGATTACGAAATCACCGAAGCACTCCTGCATCACCTGATCCGGCGCGTCAGCGGACCCATGCGCGTCTTCCGCCCGCGGGTCATGATTACCGTCCCTTACGGCGTTACCAGCGTGGAATCGCGCGCAGTTCATGAAGCAGTCCTCCAGGCAGGCAGCCGTGATGCTTATCTTATCCAGCAGCCTTTGGCAGCTGCCCTGGGTGTGGACCTGCCCATCGGCTCTCCCTCGGGCAACATGGTCATCTGCCTGGGCGGCGGAGTCACCCAGGCTGCGGTCATTTCGATGTATGGCATCGTCGCGGCAGAAACGATGCGCTCCGGTGGCGCTCAGCTTGATGAGGCCATTGTCACTTACGTCAGGAAAAAATACGGGGTGATCATCGGTCCCTCCACCGCGGAACAGTTGAAGATTAAGATCGGCGCCGCCATCCCACAGGATAAGGAAGACAGCCTGGAGGTCCAGGGGCAGGACCAGGTCAGCGGCCTGCCGCGCCCGGTCACCCTGACCACTGGTGAAGTGGTAGAAGCGCTTCAGGAACCGCTCAAGCAGGTCATTGAGACCTGCCGGCGCGTGCTCGAAAAGACGCCTCCTGAACTTGTTTCTGACATCATCGATCGGGGGGTGGCATTGTGCGGCGGGGGGGCGCTGCTGCGCGGGATGGATAAACTGCTGACGAAAGCCCTGGGTATTCCCGCCTATATGGTTGATAACCCCACCACCTGTGTGGTGGAAGGTGCGGTCAAGGCGCTCGGAATGTACTCCATCATCAAGCGCAACCTGCCGCCTGTTTGAAACCTGTCTGACCGGGCTTTCCTTGCCCGGTCTTTTGTTAAGGGGTCCAATGAACAATCCGCAAATTCCCGAGATATATAATTCCGTAACCGGTCTTGGCGTCAGGCGGACTTATTACCCGGTCAAAAATTGGAACAGGTGGGGCAATTTAATAATTTGCCTGGTACTCCTGGGCGGAGCTGCGCTCGTTCTATTTTTTGGCATATACACAACCTACATGGCCTACCAGCAGAACGGTCCTGCCATGATCGACGATAAACTGCCTGTCCCGCTGGTGATCTCGTTTATCCTGGCATCATTTGGTTTGCTGGCGGGTTGGAGCGCATACGCCAATTGGAAAAAAGGTGTGCTGGTTTGTGAGCGTGGGTTTGCATATAGCGATCGAAAAAGTCTCCAAGTCTGGAATTGGGAAGACGTGGTCTCAATGAAGTCAGCTATAACCCGCCATTACACCAATGGCATATACACCGGCACCACGCATGTCTACACCCTGCTCAATCGCCAGGACCAGCGCCTGGTCCTGGCTGATTCGATCGGCAAAATCGAGGAATTGGCAAACCTGATCGATGAAAGTATTTTCCCGCGGCTATATGAACTTGCCGCTGGACAATACAACTCAGGGCAGCCAATCGTTTCCGGACCCGTGGCGATCAGCAAAGCCGGGATCACGATCAGTAAAAAGACATATCCCTGGCCGGATGTTAAAGAAGTCTCCATCAATCGTGGAATTCTAAAAGTTTCGCGGAAGGATGGCGGTTGGTTCAGCGGAGCGAGCGCACCGGCCTCCACCATCCCGAACCTGAGGGTCTTGCTGACCATCATCCACCAGGTGGTCGGGATAAAGACAGGGTAGAAAATATGATTAATAAAATTAGAGGGCTGCTTTCCTGGCAGCCCTCTAATTTTATTTAGGCCAATGCACTGTTCTTCTCTCGCCTCCGTAAGAAGAATTTGGTGATTTCCTCGGATATTGCGGGGATGAGCGAAAGGCCTATGACCACAGCCCACTCTGGCCCCGACATGAAATGGGTATTGAAGATATTTTGCAGGAAAGGTATTACGCATACCAGTAAGAGCAGGACCATCGACGAACCAACTGCGTATTGCATCCACTTGTTTGAAAACATACCAATGGAGGCAAGAGAAACTTTTTCCGAACGGACAGTATAAGCTCGGAATAATTCACACAGAGAGAGGGTCATAAAAGCCATGGTCTCAGCAGTGCGGACATTTTCCAAATTTACTGAATGCCAGTTAAACCCAAGCAGGTAGGCCAACGGGTTCATTCCTAGTGGCATCCCAAATCCCAATGCCTTTAGTTCCCATAATAGTCCCAGTGAAAAGGCAGTTAATACCGCGCCGGTTTGAGTAATAGTTTGGATAATGATGCCCGTACGCATGGATGCGTTGATTATGGGTTCTTTCTTTGGGCGCGGGGAGCGGCTCATAATATCGGGGTCACCTCTTTCCATTGCCAGGGCTAGGGCAGGAGCACCATCCGTTATGAGGTTTAACCAAAGGAGTTGGATTACTGTCAGCGGGGCTGGCAGCCCTGCCAAGGTAGCCAGGAAAATGACCATGATTTCAGCGACATTACTGGAGAGCAGGAAGAACACAAATTTTCGAATGTTGTTATAAATGATCCTTCCCTGTTCCACGGCGGCTACAATGCTGACATAGTTGTCATCGGTCAGCACCATGTCAGCCGTTTCCTTGGCTACGTCTGTGCCGGTGATGCCCATGGCGATACCTATATCGGAGCGTTTGATGGCCGGAGCATCGTTTACTCCATCGCCGGTCATGGCAACCACTTCACCATTTGCTTGCAGGGCATCCACGATGCGCATTTTATGTTCGGGGGATACCCGTGCGAACACGTCCACGAGTTCTATCTCGTTTTTCAGGACATCGTCGCTCATCCTGTCTAGGTCTGCGCCGGTCAGTACTTCGTGACCCGGACGCATCAATCCGATCTCCTCGGCTACTGCCCGGGCAGTGTTGGGATAATCGCCAGTGATCATAACCGTACGGATGCCGGCGTGGGCGGCCTTCAACATGGCGGGCTTAACCTCTTCCCGCGGAGGATCGATCATCCCCACCATTCCAATGAACACCAGGTCCTTTTCCAATTCGTCGACTGCCACGGAATCAGCTTTGGGAGCCTCTTTAACCACTCGGTATGCCAGTGCGAGAACACGCAGGGCATCCTGGGTCATTGCGTCGTTGGCGTCGCGGATACGCCTGCGGGTTGACTCGCTCAGCGGATTGGATTTGTCATCGACGGTTTGATAGGACGAACACAGGTCCAACACCAGGTCGGGCGCGCCTTTAACAGCGATCACATCCCAACCCTGCAATTTGTTGTCCCTGAACGGCGATACGTCATTTGACCTGGGCTCACGGATGTCATGGATGGTGACCATGCGCTTGCGTTCCGAGTCGAACGGCACTTCGTCCTGGCGTGGGTAGGCTCTATGCAATTCCAAATGAGTAGCATCCGCCTTGGCTGCTGCAATGAGCAGGGATCCTTCGGTGGGATCGCCCACGATTCGGTACGACTGGTCATCGCCCTCCATCGCTTCCAGCTGGGCATCATTATTGAGCGCGCCCAACCATAGAGCGGTCTCCACACCTGGATAGGCACTTAGTTCTATCGAATTGTTATCTATCTGGAACTCGCCCCGCCGGGAATAACCCGAGCCGGTCACGGTGACGAACAATCCGTCCACCCATATCCGCGTGACTGTCATTTCATTCTGCGTTAGGGTTCCTGTTTTATCAGAGCAGATGACAGTGGCAGATCCCAGCGTTTCCACTGATGAGAGCCGGCGGATTAGAGCGTGGTGTCGGATCATTTCACGCATGCCCAATGCCAGGGTAATTGTGACTACAGCTGGCAGTCCTTCGGGTACCGCAGCAATCGCCAGCCCCACCGCCAGCATGAACATATCGACTATTTGCTTTTTTGCGGCACTTAAATAAGCCAGCAAGCCACCCCCAGCAGCGGTGATAATGGTCAGGTCGGTGTTGCGCAACACGGCTACGATAAATACAAGGGCGCATATTGCCAGGGCACCCCAGCCGAGCGTTTTCCCCAGCTGGTCAAGTCTTTGCTGGAGCGGTGTCTCTTCGTTTTCCACACCCTCGAGCATCTTCGCGATCAAGCCGAGTTGAGTGCGCATACCAGTGGCGATAACCACCCCTCGCCCGCGACCATAAGTGACCAATGTGCCCATAAACGCGGTATTCCTGCGATCACCCACTGGAATGTTTTTTTCAAGTTTCAAAGCTGCATTCTTGCTTACTGGTAGCAATTCACCAGTCAAGGCTGCTTCTTCAATCTGTAAATTATACGCATCGAGCAAGCGCAGGTCAGCCGGGACATGGTTCCCGGACTCGAGGAAGACAATATCGCCAGGTACCAATTCGCGCGCCGGTATATTGATTCGTTTTCCCCCACGCATCACATGTGCCTCAGGGGCGGCTAATTTTTGCAGGGCAGCTAGAGCTTCTTCGGCGCGGCGTTCTTGAATGATTCCAAGTACGGCATTTAATACAACGATTGAGAGTATTGCCGTTGCATCGATCCATTCACCAAGAAATGCGGATATCATTGCGGCCACGATTAGAAGAATTACGATGAAATTGTTAAACTGTCCCCAAAGGAGTATTAGGAATCCCGGACGTACTGCCTCGGTCAGCTGATTTGGTCCATATTGTGTCATCCGCTCAGTTGCTTCCGCATCGGACACCCCGTTCTCATGGACTTTCAGGTGATCGAGAACTTCATCTGCTGTCAGCGCGTGCCAGGGTTCAGGTTTCGGTGTGGCAACATTATCCTGGGGGACCTTATTTTTCATTGTGCGTTATCTCCAAAACTGGAATGACAGGGCATGAATCAGGTTCAGGCAGCAGGTCCAATTTTCGTCCCGCTGGGGAGCACCACATTTTTTGGGATGACCACAATTCCATCCTGGACGACCCAATTCTCATTGGTTATATCAGTACCAGGAGGGAAGGGGTGAATGCTTACATCCCCACCAAGCCGGGCGTTTTTGTCAATGATGGCACCTTCGATGGTGCAATCCGGCCCGATCCCGATGGGAGGTTTGTTGGGATCCACATCGGAATCATCCAAATAATAATCCGCTCCCATCAAAACGCTATCCTTGATTTTTGTCCTGGCAGCAACTATGCTGCGCACTCCGATGACCGAATGGGTGATTTCAGCTTGATGGATCTGGCAGCCATCAGCCAGCAGCACGTCCTTCAATTGGCTGTCCTCGACCACAGAACCAGGTAGGAAACGTGAGTGGGTATAAACGGGGCGCTCGGTGTCAAAGAAGTTAAAAGAAGGGTTTTGACAGGTCAGGTCCAGGTTGACTTCGTAGAAAGAACGGATCGTTCCAATATCCCGCCAGTAGCCGTCAAAATCATAACCGAACACATCACAATTGTGGATCGCGAACGGAATGATGTCACCACCAAAATCGTCAAAATTCGGGTTATCGCGCAAGAGGTCGATCAAGACATCCGTATTAAAGAAATATATACCCATTGATCCAAGGAACGGATGTTTTTTGTTTGCCCGGTTGGCAAACTTAGCCAGGACAGCCGGGTCTTTGGGCTTTTCAGTGAAATCACTGATTCGTCCATCGTTACCGCGTTTCAAGATTCCCAGGCGGGAAGCCTCTTCGCCAATGACTGGCTGGACTGCAACGGTGATATCTGCATTATGCTCCCAGTGGAATTTGGCCATGGGGGCGTAATCCATCCGGTAAAGGTGATCTCCTGCCAGGATAAGCACATATTTAGCTCGCGCGGAACGGATCTGGAAGATCTGTTTGCGCAGTGCATCTGCCGTACCCTGGTACCAGTCTGCTGATTCTAGCGTCTGCTCGGCCGCCAGGATCTCTACAAACCCGGTGTGGAATTGGTCGAAGTTATAAGTCTGGTTGATATGGCGGTGGAGGGAATGGGAGTTGAATTGGGTCAGCACATCGATCCGGTAAATCCCGGAGTTGATGCAGTTGCTAATGGGAATATCGACCAGGCGATATTTTCCGGCGATGGGAACGGCTGGCTTGGAACGCAATTTGGTTAAAGGAAAGAGCCGGGTACCACGTCCACCCCCCAGCACAACAGCCAAAATATCATTTAAGCCAGGCATCGGTCTCTTCTCCACGTTATATATGCATACAAATCAATAATAATCCAGAAAAATCAGGTACGCCAGTTCTATTAATGATTACTTCTCCAGGCGTTTTCGCAAATGTTATAAAAAAAACGAGACCACCTGGATGGCGGTCTCGCGAACGCTTGATTGCGCACAGGCAACCGGGAGATTCCTCCGTGTTGACGATTACCTGCCCCGCATATGCGGGCGCTACTCCCCGACAAAGAGTCCTTTTCTTGATATAATGCCGAAGGTGGGACTTGAACCCACAATCCCGTCAGGGAACACGAGTTTGAGTCGTGCGCGTCTGCCAGTTCCGCCACTCCGGCCAGCGCCCAAATTTTACCACAACAACAGGATCAGATGAAACTTGGAATAATTGGCTTCCCCCAATCGGGAAAAACCACTCTTTTTAATGCCCTGACGCGCGGCAATGCTCCAACCACAGCATCTGCCGGAAGAATCGAAGTCCATACCGCGGTCGTAGATGTACCGGACCAGCGTGTGGACACTCTCTCGGCGATGTTCAATCCGAAAAAGACCATCTACGCCAAGGTCACTTACGCTGATATCGCTGGGTTGGATAGCGGCGTGGCAAAATCCGGGATCTCAGGGCAGCTTCTGAACCAGCTGTCGCAAATGGATGGATTGATCCATGTCGTACGCTGTTTTGAAGACGGGAGTGTGCCCCATCCGTCCGGGAGCGTGGATCCGGCGCGTGATATCACCGCCATGGACGGGGAGCTCCTTTTGAACGACTTGATCACGGTTGAGCGTAAACTTGAACGCTTGGTGGAAGAACGTAAGAAAGGGGGAACCGACAAGATTCTCAACGAGCGTCAAACAGCATTGTTCACCCGTTTGCATGAAACCCTGTCCGCGGATAAACCCTTGCTGGGGGTGGAAGTTTCCGTAGAAGAGGAGAGATTTCTCTCCGGCTTCGGTCTTCTGACCAGGAAGCCGCTGCTGGTGTTATTAAATCTTGGTGAGGGACAGAAGGAACCCACGGTACAGACCAGCTCGAAATTGGTTGCGCTGCAAGGTAAGTTGGAGATGGAGATTGCCCAGTTGCCGGCAGCCGATGCTGAGATTTTTATGTCGGAATATGGCATCACTGAACTTTCGCTCAACCGAATGATCAGCATTTCCTATGACCTGTTGGACCAGCAGTCCTTTTTCACCGTGGGGGAAGATGAAGTCCGGGCTTGGACAACCAGGCGCAAAGCGACAGCAGTGGAAGCAGCCGGCGAAATCCATACCGACCTGGCACATGGATTCGTGCGGGCGGAAGTGATCGCCTGCCAGGATTTGATCGAATTGGGCGGGATGGTAGAAGCTAAAGCAAAAGGGAAACTACGACTGGAAGGGAAGGAATATGTGGTCAAGGACGGTGACATCGTCCACATTCGGTCGAGTTTGTAATTTGTCGCATAAATTTAAAAGGCGCATCGCGAAAACAGGACGCGCCTTTTATTATTTAATTAATATGCTGTATTATGCATCGTATTCGGCAGGTGCTTCTTCTATCATCGCCACCAGCTCCTCCTCCGGCTTGCGGTCGAGCATCTGCATGGACAATGCCACCACCTTGGTGTAATATTTGGTCTCGCCGCCCTTATCATCGAATTTATCAGTTTTCAGGCGGCCTTCAAGGTAGACCAGGCTGCCTTTGTGTAGATATTGTTGGCAGACCTCACCTAGCCGGGCCCAGGCTTCCACATTGACCCATTCAGTGGATTCCTTGTTTTCACCTTCGGCTGACTTCCATCGCTGACTGACTGCCAGGCTGAAGTGTGCCACCTTCTTGCCGGTGGGTGTGGAACGGGTTTCGGGATCTTTGCCGAGGCGGCCGATCAATTGAATACGATTTAGAGCGGGCATATACTTTCTCCTGTTAAATGGATTAAAGTTGTTACCTTTAGTGTACTGGTGTTCAGACAGTTGTCAAGATGGATGGAGGGAAAATATGAAAATTGTGACCACACTCCCTGACCTGCGCAAAGAACGCACTCTTTTATCGGGATCGGTGGGGTTTATACCGACCATGGGGTTCCTCCACGCCGGTCATATCTCGCTAGTGGAGGCTGCCAAACGCGAATGCCAGGGGGTGATTGCGAGCATTTTTGTGAACCCGACCCAGTTTGGACCCAATGAGGACCTTGCGAAATATCCACGCGATCTGCCGCACGACCTTGCCCTGCTCAAAGCTGCCGGGGTGGACCTGGTCTGGACGCCCACGATGGAGGTCATGTACCCAGCCGGGTTCCAGACATGGGTGAAGGTGGAGAAATTAACTCAACGGCTTGAGGGAGAAGTCCGACCCGGGCATTTCCGCGGTGTGACGACTGTCGTTGCTAAGCTGTTCAACGCGGTTGGGCCGAACAGGGCTTACTTCGGCCAGAAGGACGCCCAGCAGGCCGCCGTGGTAAGGCGGATGACCAGGGATCTTGATTTCCCGGTGGAGATCGTGGTCTGTCCTACCCTGCGTGAACCAGATGGGCTGGCAATGTCGAGCCGAAATACATATCTCAATGACAAGCAGCGCAGAGCGGCGACCATTCTTTTTCGTGCCCTTAGCACTGCCAAATCAGCTTATGATTCTGGGGAACGTGCAGCTGAAAAACTGCGAGAACTTGTGAGGGCAACAGTTGCTTCCGAACCCCTGGCAGTATTACAGTATGTTTCTTGTTCTGATTATGATACGCTGGAAGAGTTGACTACGATCAGCGGCAAGGCTTTGGTTTCTATGGCGGTCTTTATGGGGAAAACCAGATTGATCGACAATGTTGTAATCGGCGGATGAGCTGGAGAAACGGCAACTAATCTCTTGCAATTAGGGACAGGAACTCCGCCCTGCATTAATTTACTCGCGAAAAAGACCTGATTGGTTCAGGTCGGATTCGCTGAATAAGGCCTCTTGCGGCGGCGTTCCAATTGTCTGTGCGCTTTATTTCTTTTTACTGCCCCGAGGAAAATTAAAAGGCCACTGATAATCTATGGCGATTTAGTTAATAAACACTTGCCTTTTAATTTTCGTCGCTGCTTCTGCATAGAAAGTGATCCACTTATTCTCCTCACCGCGCTTACCTGCCAACCACGGACTTTGCGTGGGAGTCCAGTCCAGTCGATACCGGCCTGATGAGTCGGCTTGACCTTCCAAAATCTTCCATGCGGCTTGCAGTCTCTCGTCGCTTCCATATCCCATTCTACTTAATGCATAGAGGACCTCATACAAGTTCGCCCGCCATGTAATGGGAAACGACTGGATTTGCACATCGCGATTGACCGGGATGCCAGGGTGTTTGGATTGAAAGATGCCTCCTCGTCCAAGGAAATAATCGACCAATTGCTTGCATCTCGGCTGGTCCCAGGAATCGGGGAATTCTGAGAAAGCCAGTAGAACCTTGACTGAGCCCCGGTAACAACTTTTTACTGAACCTGTCCTGTTTCTCTTTTCGTGAATATCGCATAAAAACCCGCCATCTTTGCGAATTGTTTGGTTCAGCAAATCCATCGCCCGCTGAACGTGCTCGTCATCCCTGAACCCCAAACGCACGAATGTCCGGATGTTATATCCCAGCAGGCACGAATAATGTTTTATCCAGTCTCCATCCGACTTCTGCAAATCCAGGTACCGCTGCGCAGCTTTTTGAACTTGAGAGTTGGTTCGATCTACGCCGAGTTCAGAGAGATATGCAAGACAAAAGTGGGTTGTTCCAAAAGATCCATACTCTACCCCTTCCCCCACCACCCTGTGAGTCCGTGGGTTTTCCTGAAGCCAATACCCATCTGGGTGCATCCCCTCAAGCAATGTCCGTACCGGGTGAGACTGCAGGAGTGCTGTTTTTGCCTGGATTATTTCGGGGGAGTCATCTTTGTAATCCAGGATTTCTTTGAGAGTACGATATCGTACGGACGGGTTGTCTTCTTCCAGAAGCCAATGGATAACATCTGTTTGTTCTTCCATTTGTTCACCTTACCTGGTCAATAAAATGATGTGCTGCTCGAAGGTTCCCTCCTAAATTCCAAAACACACCTTTTCCAAGCCTTTTCCCCTTAAAAATTAAGGTTCCTCTTCATTCTGGTATTAAATTTGGATTTTGCTTACCACCGCGTGCTTCCTGACCCTTACGCTTGAATTATGAGCCTTCATTCCACATCATTGATTTTTACACCTGCTCATATTTTTCCACGGGCACCACAAAAATGGTGGCGCGCTTTTCACCCTCGGGAGCTGGACAGCACGTTTCTTTCAAAGCCTGGATCGCGGAATCCACCTTCTCGTCGTCCACACCCACCAGCAGGGTAGTCACCCCGCGCCGTAAAATACCACCTGTAGACGCGATACGCGTTACGCGGAAATGTCCGTCCGTCAGTACCCGGGTGACCGGATCAGAGTCCACATCTCTGAGGATGGCAATAATCATTTTCATGGCGCATACTCCTTTGCTTCGCAAAGGGCGAAGCCTAGAACTCCTCGAACCGTTCCACCGGGATCGTAAAAACTGTCGCACCACCCACTGTTACTGGGACAGGTGTCGGCAGCGGGAGGGGGGAACCTTCCAGCGGGATGGCAAGATATTCGACTCTCTGCCGGCAGGATTTTTGGAGCGCCACCCGCACTTCATCCTCCTTACCCTCCGGGAGTCCCACCAACAATGTGGCATTGCGCCGCCCAAGGAATCCGCCGGTGCTTGCAAGGTGAAATACAGGCACACCCAAAGCCCCTAGGGCACGTGTTGCCAGGTCCACGTCCTGTTCCTGGACGATGGCGGTCAGCAGAAAGCGAATGGGTGAAATATCCATACGAGCCTCTTATCCGGTGTCCCGTGGGGAAACCGGGACTAAAGAAACCACCGCATCGGTCGGGTCGTCCAACCTGACGGTCTGCCCATCTGGAAAGATAACCGCGGTTGCGTCGGCGCCGCGGGTAACGGTCAGACCTCTATATTTTACCGTAACTGGCCATGGAAATGGGTTTGTTCCACTTAAAACAACCCGGAGATTGGAACCGAGGTTTCCAGGTTCTGATTCGATCCGAACTCCGAGTGTGCTGAGGAACAGCCCCAGTGGAGCAAGCCCGTATAGGGAATTCCGTTCACCAATCGCTGCACCGCTGTCCACGTGATAGGCATGTGCAAAAGCGTGTCCCTGTTTGAGATTCTGGATGACTGCGGCCATCAGCCGTGTCGTTAAAGCTGCAGCTTCCTGCCTCAGGTCATATTTCAATAGACCTTCGCCAATCAGCGCGTTCAGGGGCATATGGACCGTGCTGCAAGCTGGCGCAGGTTGTTGGACTGTGGACGTCATAGTTTTCCTTGAAGGGGGCACTTCTTTTTCCTGTGCTGGAACTGGGACTATTGTGCAATCTGGGAGGCCGAACTTCCCCTCAAATTGGTCAGGCGCAAGAATTGTCCCTTTGACAAGGTCCAAGGCTCGGTTCATATCGGGTATTCCTGCCCACAATGGCAGGAAGAGTGTCAAATCGTCGCTGGAAAAATCCATGATAGACACAGAAACCTGGTCTCGTTTTTCCAACCCGTTCACGACGATTTCAGCCATGCTGGTATAAACCAACCTGGTTGTTGCAACCGCCAAACCGGGTCCCCAATGGAAATCTTTTCGTTTGAAAAGCTCACTTTGGGGCGTCTCTACATTCAGCCCATGCAGGATGATTTCAGGCTGGCGCGTGGCTTCCCCAACAAGCTGCAGCTTGATAATTAGACGGACAGGCTGTCGAAATTTCCGTCCGATAGCAAAAGCCCCCGGTCCGCGTCGGGTGCTGAGTATTTTCCCGGCAGGGCTCAGATGAGTATCGCGGTCACGCAAGTGGTATCGCTTCTCCTCTTTATCCCAGCATTCTCCAGCCAGGCGGGATAACCGTTTGGATTCCATTTCCCATTTTTGGCAATTATCAGGTTGGTCAAGCACACTGGCTATCATTGCAAGCACGGAGGTTTCCCTGCATAGCACGGCTGCCATGGCTGGGCTTTCGCTGGTGGAGATATCAGCTCCCTGGCTGGTTGTCAGCCAATCGTTGAACGCCGGGTTATCTTCAAGCCCGGCCTGCAGGGGGAAATCCCATTCGGGAAAGCCATCGCCATCCCGGTCGTGAGCCCCGGTAAACCAGTAATTGATAAAGGCTTCAAGTCCAGGCTGGACTTCCCTCAGGAGTTCCAAATCGCGCGTCTTCTGGAAAGTTTCCCAAGTGATGTTTGCCAGGAATGGGGTAGCCAGCCAGCGCCCACGCTGACCGGCAAGGCCAGGTTTCCCGTCTACGGCTCCATTTTCAGATTGTCCTGCAAGGAAATTTCGGATCAAACCGGCAGCCAGCCACGGTGACCCCGGTAATTGGTTGGATATCCAGCTGGCTTCAAGCATCGATTGCCCGCTCCATAAATGGCTGTAATCGCTTCCATCTCCGCGTGGCGAATACCCCTGGTCTGGTTGGCGGGTGAGCACAAAACTTGGATAGGGAAGGTGCTGGCTTGAACCAAAGTACAGCCCGAAGGCAGTCTTCTGACTCAGGGCAAAGGCTGTATCCCAGTCACCGTCACCTGTATGGATATTGATGGTTTGGGAGGTATTCACAATTTCAATCTTGGCACGTTCAGCCTCCCAGTGTCGGGCAGTAATTTTCCTGGCATGATCGAACGATTCAGTTTGGGTGGTGAGAGCTGCCTGTGCCCAGGTCAGCGTGCGCGTGCCTCCGCCCAGACAGCGCCAGGACAAGCGCAAGGGATGGATAAGGCCCCGGCCCGGGCTGTGGCCCCCCTGTTAGGAAGATGACTGGGGCAAGGTCAGCACATTGGCCAGCCAGGATATTTACCGATTGCAGGGATAACGGTGCCAGGCTCTGTCCTTCCAGGGGACTAAGTTGTCCGCACAGTTCAAGCACTAGGTTTGTCGTTTCCTCAAAATGATTGGTCACTATTAATCGTCCCGCAGAAGTATGCGAATCGGGTGCCCAGTATTCTGCGTTCACTTCAAGCTTGTCAAAAGGAGAAAAATCGATGGATAGGAAATTGGGGTAGAAAGAGCGCACGCGTGGCGGTAGAAAAAACGCAGCTGGATCCGAAACAGATTGACTTCCGATAGTGAAGCGCGGAAAAATTCGCATCCTGCGGGCGCGTAACCCATAGGTGGTATATAGCGAAAGCGCCGGCGGATCGCCGCTGCTGGTTTCGAGTTCCCAGATATGATCGTTGACGTAATCGGGGGTGCAAAAGCGAAAATCTGCGGCGAGTGTAAGGGCAAGTGGGTCACCGGGTCCGAGGTTCCAGTCGCGCATCAGGCAAGTATACGGTCGTTTTCACGGAGCGTCAAAGGTTTTGTGCTAGAATTATTCAAATACTACGGTTTACCATGCCAAAACCAGAAGAACCACGTGATAAATTCCACCGTTTGGTGGACCCGGAAGGTGAGACACAAGCCGAACCGCCTGCCGAAGAATACACTCCCGGCAGCGGTACACACCCCGTCCGTCACCCAGCGGTGGACGAGAACGGCATGCCCTTGCCGCGTCACGTGGAAGAGATCGACATGGGGGCGACGCATGTAAGGCAGGCTGCATATGAACATACCCCAACTCCAACCGCGCGCCGACCGAAGACGGTCCCGAGAGTTCCGCCAGTCCCTGTGCGCCAGCCTTTCAATAGGGCACGGGCGGGTGGTTGTTTATTGCGGGGGCTGATCACCAGTATTTTTATTCTTGTGGCTGTCGGACTGGTCTTGACCGCGGTTGGTATGTATGAGTATTATTCCATTGCTGCCAGTCTTCCCAGCGTAAGTGATTTAAAGCAGCGTGCGTCGCAGTTTGAAACAACCCGTATCCTGGATCGAAACGGGGATACTTTATACGAAATTAATGATCCAAATGCAGGCCGGCGAACATATGTGCCATTGAATGAGATATCTCCCCTCCTGGTGGCGGCAACGATCTCGACCGAAGATAAGGACTTTTATACCCACGGCGGGTTTGACCCGCTTGCGATCCTGCGCGCTTTCTGGCAAAACATAACCAGCGGCGAGACCGTCTCTGGTGCCTCCACGATAACCCAACAATTGGCGCGGGCCTTGCTCTTCACCCCCGAAGAGCGCGGTCAAAGATCTTACATCCGAAAAGTCCGAGAAGCCATCCTGTCCTCAGAAATTGAACGCCGTTATAGTAAAGACGAAATTCTCGAACTCTACCTGAATGAAATCTATTATGGCAACCTCGCTTACGGTGTCGAAGCTGCCGCCGAAACCTATTTTAACAAGTCGGCTGGTCAATTAACCCTCGCTGAGGCAGCTTTCCTGGCTGGTCTACCGCAGGCTCCCTCGGTTTATGACATTTACACAAACCGGGATGTCACCATGGTCCGGTACCAGAACGTAGTTATGGGAATGCTTTCTTTAAGCATTGAACGACACTGCATCCATGTCAGCAATGCCCCGGATCCTGTCTGCGTTGATGGGCCTGCCGCAGCGGCAGCCATCCAGTATATCCAAAACCTGTCCTTTAATTCTCCCACAACTGTCATGCGTTACCCCCACTGGGTGCAGTACATCCGTACTTTGCTTGAAGATCAATTTGACCCGCAGACAATTTACCGGTCTGGTTTTACCGTCTACACAACCCTTGACCCGGACCTGGAAGATGCGGCCCAGCAGTCTGTTACCACCCAGGTGGCAGCCCTGGCAGACAAACACGTTACAGATGGTGCACTGGTGGCAATCAAACCTTCGACCGGCGAAATACTGGCAATGGTCGGTTCGCCCGATTTCTTCAATGATGCCAATGCCGGACAAATTAATATGGCGGTCAGTCCAACGCGACAACCTGGTTCGTCCATCAAGCCCTTTACGTACCTGGCGGCCTTTGAAAAGGGCTGGACACCTGCCACATTGATTTGGGATGTTCCTTCGGAATTCCCGCCGTCCGGGCTGCCCAATGATCCAAATCCACCCTATATACCCAACAATTTTGACCACAAATTCCATGGCCCGGTCACTGTCCGAACGGCGCTGGCGAATTCGTACAATGTTCCGGCGGTCAAGACTCTACAGTTTGTTGGGGTCTACGACGATCCGTCCACTCCCCAGAAAGATGGCTTGATCGGAATGGCCGAGCGCATGGGCATTACCAGCCTTACCCGGGCTGACTACGGCCTGTCGCTTACCCTGGGCGGCGGGGAGGTCAGCCTGCTGGATATGACCGGCGGCTACGCCGTTATCGGCAATAGCGGGCTTCGTATGCCCCCGTTGGCGATATCGAAGATCGTGGATTTCCAGGGTAACGTTGTCTACCAGTACCAGTCCCCGGCGGGTGATCAGGTCATCAGCCCGGAACACGCTTTCCTGATGTCATCCATTCTCTCTGATAATTCCGCCCGTGCACCAGTCTTCGGTCCCAATTCGATAATCAACCTGCCCTTCCAGGTGGCGGTCAAGACCGGGACTTCGAACGACTCGCGTGATAACTGGACTCTCGGTTATACCCCCGACCTGGCAGTGGGCGTCTGGGTGGGAAATGCTGACTTCACTCCGATGGAGAATACCACCGGGATAACCGGTGCCGGACCGATCTGGGCCCAATTCATGACATATGCCATCAACCGCCTGACCGATGGAAACCCGGCACCATTCGTTCGCCCGGTAGGGATTGAGGAACACACAATCTGTACGATTTCGGGAACACAGCCGTCACAATGGTGCCCCAGTGTACGCGAGGAATATTTTGCTGTGGGGCAACCTCCCCTGCCGCCTGAGGATGACCTTTGGCGCAAAGTCCAGGTGGACACCTGGACAAACCTGGAGGCTTCTCCCGAATGCACGGACGCCTTTGTTGATGATCGTTTAGCGATCAATGTCGTTGAGCAATGGGCACGTAATTGGATTTACCAGGAACCATTGGGTCAGCAGTGGGCTCGAGATATGGGCTTTGATAATATTTTCTACGTCCCCGATCGAAAGTGCGCTGCCACCGACCCTCGACCGACTTTGAACTTTATCGGTCTGGCGGATGGACAGACAATTACTCAAAACTTGTTGGATATCACCGTCGTTGCAAATGCGACCAGTGGATTCCAATCCTGGCGGTTGGAAGGGGGACCGGGCGGTGACGTAGGCGACTTGCCTACTTTGTTCGGCGATATTTTTATTCCTGTTCAGAATCCGACCAACGTTTTTACTTGGGACCTGACTGGAATCCCAAATGGACAGGTAACCTTGCGATTGTTCATGACGGGGGAGGGCAATACTTACGCTGATAAATTTATCCATCTTAATTTAAATTTGCCTACCCCCACCCCGACCCCAACTCCAACCGAGACACCCACGCCAACACCGACTCTCACTCCTACTCCAACGGAAATTCCAACCGTGACGCTGATCCCGTCCGAGACGCCCTCTTCGACACCCCCTCCGACAGAAACTCCATAAAAAAAGCCCCGAAGCGAATCTCGGGGCATTTTACGAAAGCAATTATTATGGTTCGATGATCGGGCGCCAGGCGGGATCGAATTCCATCGTCAGGGCTTTTGTCAGGCGGACGATTTCTCCTGTCCCATCCGATCTGACCAGGTAAATATCATAATCCTGGCGATTGGAATCTTGATAATCCTTGCTTTCATATACCACCCAGGCTCCGTCCGGCGAGTAATCCCCATGCGTGCCATTTACCCCGGTAATAAGGTGATCGACATTTAATGTTCCGCTATCAAAACGCATCAGCCAGCCAAGTTCCTGAGCGCCCATGGTCTCACTAAACAGGATGGTTTTACCGTCAGGCGACCAGTTCGGACGGGAATTCCAAAGATCTGCTCCCCTATGGATAAGGAATGATTGACCGAACCCTGCATCGCTCATTTGCCATATTTGCAGAGAACCAGTCAGAGGACCGTGCCCGGTGAAGACGATCTGCGTTCCTCTTGGTGACCAGGCTGGTTGCATGGACCAGTCTGGTAAGCGAACATCACCGGAACCACCAGTAAGGCGGGTAACCTGGTTGTTTCCCAGCGTAATAACATAAATTTGACGTGATCCGTCACGAAGAGAAGTAAATGCGATCCGTGTCCCGTCAGGTGACCAGGCTGGGTCGAAATTTCCTTCCGCACCGGTTTCCAGGGGGGTCATGCTGCTGCCGTCGGCATTGATAATGTATAGGTTTGCACCTGGGTAATCGTCCTGGCGTTCTGAACATGGGGAAGTGAATACCAGGCGTTGTCCATCAGGTGACCATGAGGGCTGGCAGGCGCCAAATGTCAGGTTGGTTATCTGCATGGGATTGCTGCCGTCGGCATTCATGATGAATATTTGTGGCATCCCGGTTTGATCAGAGGCGAATGCAATCTGGCTGAATCCTCCCCCCAGAGGGGTGACAGTGGCTGCCGGAGTCTCAGTTGGATTGGGAGTTTTGAATGGAGTCAAGCTCGGCATTGGCGTCGCCGTGAATCCCGGGGAGACGGTAAGAGAGGATGGTTTGCTTCCTGTTGCTGTTGTTCCCGGTTTTGTTTCAACCTGGTCAGCAGGAGTGTCAAGAGCTAAAGCCACCGCGGAGGTGGGGGTTGAAGAAACCCGGTCGCCCAGGATTGCCTTAAAGATCGGCGACCAAAAGATAAGAAGTAAGCCTACCACCATACCAATGGTTAGCAGGAAGTAGGAAAGGAACACCCACCAGCTCGCTCTTTGAGGTTTCCCTGGGGACTTGGGCGGATGCGCTGGGGTTGGACCATTTCCGATGTCATCTGGGATTTCTTGGGCAATCTTCCCATTATCTTCAGATTCCTGCGACTGCGGCGGCGGAGCAATCAAGATCTCACCTTCCTGTCGCTGGATATTATTCCTCGAGTTCAATAACGCCTGTCCGAATTCCTCCGCGGATTGAAACCGGTCTTCAGGATGGACAGCCAGGGCTTTTTCGATCGCAACCGCCAGCTTTCGTGAGACCTTGGGATTGTACTCACGGATCGGGACCAGTTCGACGTTGTCCATGGCTCGCGCCAGGCCGTCTTCGGGGATGTTGCAGGTTAACGCCGCGTAAAGCGTCGCGCCAAGGGAATAAATGTCTGTGCGGGGACCAGTGCGGGCAGTGCCGTATTGTTCGGGGGGGGAATACCCGGGGGTCATTGCACGCGCCCCGGTTGTGGTGGCCTGTCCGGCTTTGACCAGTTTCGCCAGACCGAAATCCACCAGGTAGATGTGCCCGTCCTTGGAGATGCGGACGTTTCCGGGTTTAAGGTCGCGATGAATAATGGAAGGATTGCGGGTGTGCAAATATTGAAGAGCGTCGCACATGGCTGTTCCGATCAGGATGGCTTCCTCTTCGGAAATGGGGCCGGTCCTTTCCATGCGGTCGCGCAGGTCTTCCCCATCAATATAATCCATGATCAGGTATTGGCCTTGTTCAGCGATCACGAAATGATCGGTCACGCGCGGCAGGTGGGCGTGACGGAGCTTCGCGAGGATGACTGCTTCCAACCTGAATTGTCGGGCATAATCTTCAGTTGTAAATAAATTCTCTTTGACCGCTACATCTACCCCCAGGTTCTCGTCCACGGCGCGGTATACCGATCCCATGCCTCCCTGGCCGAGAATTTCTACGATCCGGTAGCGTTTATGAAGCAATGAGCCGCGTTCTAGTTTCGCACCCATGGCGGGATGATTATATCAGAGCCAAAAACCTGCGGGGCATTTTGTATGGTAACCGCAAAGTCTCAGGCTTCCTTCCCGGCTAGTTTCAGTTTCACAAAGACCCACGGTGCACCGGCAGAAACCCAGGCCCCGACCAACGTATAGCGAATGTAGCGAAGTATGAACGGAAAAATAGCTTCTCCACCCGGTGCAATAATTCCAAAGAGCACATCCAATCCCACATAGAAGACCAGGATGCCGATTGCCCCTACAATGAAACGTAGGATGCGCTTCCAAATTTTACCCGCGGTGTTGAACCCGCCTTGTCGCTTAATCCATGCCAGCCCTGCCAGCAGCCCGAATAATGTCCCGGAAGAAACCAGGGCACCTTCAAGGGAAACTGCCTGGGTGGCGAAAGAAGCCCATTCTGAAGGTGGCTGCCAATTAGATGCTTTTAACCATATATATGGGATGAGGGAAAAGAGGAGAAGCACCAGCGACGCTAAGAAAGCGCTAAATATTTGTTGACCCAGGCTCAGTTTATTCAACCATGCAGCCGCTGGTTTCCAGTACCGAAGGACAAGCCAAAACATGATGAGCCCGATCAACCAGCCTAAAATTACGTCATGGGGAAAGTGAACCCCCAGGTATATGCGGGAGATGCCGATCATCAGGATGACCAGGATTGCGATCACCCAGGCCCACCCCTTGCGTATACCCGCCGCGAGCATTCCCCATACACCCACTGCAATCTGGGCATGCCCGGAGGGCACTCCGAAGGATGTTTCACTGGCATAACTAATAACATCTGTACTTATCCAATAGGGACGCGGACCATGAAACGCCATTTTGAGTGCGTCGTTTACTGATGTGGACAATAAAAGAATGATTCCCACTCGCAGACCAAGACTCGCTTCCAGGCACCAGTATAGAGCCGGCAGGAGTATGAGGAAGAAATATTCACTTCCAAGGAAAGAGAACGCTTCCATTGGCGTTTTCAACCAACTACCTAGGTTTTGAAAGAATATATTCCACGTAATCCCAATGTTCAAGATAATCTCCACGGTGTCACTCCTTGAGATTGACGATTTTATGATAAGTATTGTACACTCAAAGAATGAAACGTGTGTCCGACCGGTTTTGGGACTTTCCCTCAGCCGCCATCCTAATCTTTGGTCTGCTTATTGTTTCCCAGCGTCTATTCGCAACCAACTGGGCTCCTGGGTTGGAGATTGCCATTTTCCTGGCTTTCCTTGGCGTTCTACTGGGTCTGGGACTCGGCGCAAGCCGTTTCAACCCCCTGGTGATTTTCTGGCTTACTTTCGGTTACACCGTGACGGTAGTTCCATTGGCGGTCGCCGGTGTTTTCTATCAATATACATCCTGGGCGGAGCGCATGGTCAGCCTGTCAGGTCGGCTGCAAAATGGTATTTCCCTTTTTATCGCTTCCCAACCGGTCCAGGATACGATCCTATTTGTCATTTTTGTCGGGCTTGGGTTTTGGCTCCTCAGCGTGGTAGCAGGGTATTCCTTGACCAACGCGGGGAATTTTATCGCAGCGATATTACCTTCCGGGATTATTTTGATAATTATCCAGCTCTATGATTCCGGGGTGGGGGACAGTGTGATTACCTTGGCAATATATGCATTCCTGTGTCTGCTGTTACTGGGGCGGTTGAATTACGTCCAAAAGCGTTCCTTCTGGAAGGCTCATCATGTTTCCTTTTCTGCCGAGGCATGGACCGACATTAACATCGCCTTTCCCATTGCTGCCTTGGTCTTAATACTTGCAGCCTGGCTTTCTCCAGCCACGGGGCGGCCGGTGCTGGCTGCCAGGATTGCCTGGCAAAATATTAACCGCCCGTTTGACAATCTGCGCCACGACCTGAGCAATGCCGTGACTGGTTTGAAAGGCGGGGTACAAGGCACCATCGTTGATATCTACGGAAATACGCTTTCCTTGGGGCTCAGTGCTTCCACTGGTGACAATGTTTACCTGCGAATCAGTGCTCCCCTCACCGGGGGGGCAGACCGCTACTATTGGCGTGTCCGAACTTATGATCAATTCGTGGATAACCAATGGCAGAGTGGGGATGTGTATACGGAACCGTTCATCCCCAATCAAACTTCCCTCCAGTTGATTGATACCCAGGGACTGGCAAGCGAGTTTGTCTTCACCACCCCACAGGAAAATTTAAGCCTACTGGTCACTCCTGCCAATCCGATTTGGATCAGCCGTCCCTCGGTAATGAGCTTTTCCACCTCCACAAATAGTAATGTTGACCCGCTCTTCTTCCGGGCTGATCCCCCCATCCTGGTTGGGGAGCAGTATGTCGTTCATGCCATTATTAGTAACCCCTCTGTTCTCCGGCTGCAGCAGGCCGGTGTGGCATATCCTGCTTGGGTTAAGGATCATTACTTGCAAATGCCTGCAAACATTTCTCCCTTAATCTCCGAACTGGCACGGAGCATTACCTCACAAGCCGTGACGCCTTATGACAAGGCGGTTGCCATCACCAATTACCTGCGTGCCACGATTACCTATGTAACCACGGTGGAAGCTCCCCCGCAGGGAACTGATCCCTTGGTCTGGTTCCTCTTCGATAGCCGTAAGGGTTTTTGTAATTATTATGCCACCGCCGAAGTGATCCTGCTGCGCAGCGCAGGTGTCCCGGCGAGGATGGTGGTTGGTTTTGCACAGGGAGAGTACCAGCCACCTGATAAATATACTGTTCTTCTGAAGGATGCTCACGCCTGGCCGGAAGTCTACTTCCCCGGGATCGGGTGGGTGGAGTTCGAGCCCACTGCCAGCCAGCCGGAACTCAACCGTCTCCCTGGTCTTCCAACACCCACCCAACAACCATCTAGTGCCACCCAGAATGCTCAGCAGAATAACCTGGAATTAACCCCCACGCCGACCTCGGAGACTGGAAGCGGGAGTCAAGGCGGAAGTTCAACTAACAACCTTCTGACGGTGACAATATTGGTTTTACTTCTAGTCTTGGTGATTATTGGAGGGGTTGCTGCCTACACCACGGGTCGGCTGGATAGGGTTATCCGCCGTATCATCCCTGCCTCCCGGAGATCCTTCCCCGGTTTGTTGCTCGATATTTATATCAATCTTTCCATCCCGCCTCCCGTTTGGTTGACGCGTTGGGCATATGTTGCTGGATTAATCCGATCGAGCGGTCCTTTGGAGTGGTTTTTCAAAGCCTGCGTTGGCTGGGAGCCAATCCCTCTCCTTCCCGGACACCTTCCGAAGCCGCTGTCGCGCTGATTGAATATCTACCCGCGCTCACGGATGAAACTCATTCGCTGCTGATGGCATACGAACATGCAATATTCAGCCAGCGTCATTTTGACTTGGTTGCCGCCCGCCAGACGGCACAATTAATCCGCCGCCAGGCATTCCTCACAGTTATCCGCCAACGTGTCACGCTGTTGCTCGATGGAATCTTGGGAAGGCTTTCCAAGAAGCCACAGTAAGAATACATTCCAAACCTCATCGCAGTTTTCGACCATTTAGGGTAAACTAGGTGCAAGATGACCCACGTTTCCCCTTCTTCCTTAAACGAACAAATTATTTCCCTCAGTAAATTGACCGGACAAATGCGGACCACTCTGCAGTCAGTAGGTGCGAGCCTGCCCGCGGGTACGCTTGAAAAACTCTCGAGCTTGGAAAGCGCCTTATTCAAGATAAGCAGGCAGGTTATTACGGTTGAAGAAGAACGCAGCAAGTTACTGGGATTGGCAAATACCACCCAGGCGGTCAACTCCAGCCTCGAATTGGATGAAGTATTGCAGCTGGTCATGGATACCATCATCCGCCTGACGGACGCCGAGCGCGGCTTCCTGATGTTGCGGGATGCTGAAGGTCAGATGGCGACACGCATCGCCCGCAACTGGGAACAGGAATCGATCAACCCCAATGAGTTTGAAGTCAGCCGAACCATTATCAAGCGCGTCATTGAAACCGGAGAAGCGGTCCTGACAACCAATGCCCAGGAGGACCCGCGTTTCGGAGGTCAGGAATCCATCGTGGCCTATAACCTGCGTTCCATCCTGTGCGTACCACTGCAGGCCAAGACCGAACTGATCGGTGTCATCTATGCCGATAATCGCATCCGCTCAGGTATTTTTAATGAGGCTGAACGGGACCTGCTCAAGGTCTTTGCTGACCAGGCAGCCATTGCCATTGAAAATGCCCGTCTCTTTGCTTCGGTCAGCCGCACGCTTGACGAAGTGACCGGCCTCAAAAATCTGACGGACGATGTTTTTTCGTCCATTGCCAGCGGCGTGATTACAGCCGACGTTAAAGAGACAGGTCACTTTATGTAACCGTGCCGCTGAAGGGATTCTAGGATACAGCCGGGACGAGATCATCGGTCGCCGGCTGGAGGAAGTGTTGTCCACTTGCGTGGGAGATATTCGCGCCCACCTGGTAACAGTGCGCGACACTGACAGTTCGGTGATGGGGTTGGAGATAACCCATTGCATGCCAGAACGCGGCACCGTGGAATGGCGGCTTAACCTATCCCCGCTTAAAGATGCCGATCAGGTCACCCAGGGCGTGGCAATTGTGGTTGACGATATGACCGAGCGGAAAAAACTGGAGGCCCAGCACCGTCTCCTGGAGCGTATGGTCTCCCCGGCGATGCTCGACCAGATCGATCCCGACAGTCCGCAAATCGGCGGTCAGCAGCGAGAAATAACCACCTTGTTCGCCGACATCCGCGGTTTCACCAGTTTTAGCGAAAAACATTCACCCGAGGACCTTGTCGCCGTACTCAACCTCTACCTGGCAGCCGGCGCAGAAGCGGTCCTGGCCCAGGAAGGTACCGTGGATAAATTTCTTGGAGATGCAGTCATGGCATGGTTCAATGCCCCGCTGCCCCAACCCGACCATACCCTGCGAGCCGTCCGCGCTGCTATTGGATTGCGCACTGCCATCCGAAAACTGCACGCCCAGCTGCCATCTGAAGCCCATCTTTCCTTTGGCGTGGGTATCCACTATGGCAAAGCGGTCCTGGGCTGGATTGGGACGGAAAAGCGCCTTGAATACACCGCCATCGGTGACGCAGTCAATACTGCCCGGCGCATCCAGGAAAACGCAGCCAGGAACCAAATATTGATTAGCAAATCAGCATACGAGCGCGTCAAGAAGGAAGTCCAGGCTTACCCGCATTTTCCGTTGCACGTGAAAGGGAAAAGCGGACCTGTGGGTGTTTACGAAGTGGTGGGGTTGAAGTAAAAAGATCAGGAGAATAAAAAAAGCGGGTGACATTGTCACCCGCTTTTTGTGCATCATTGTTTTACCGGTACCAGCCTCCAGAATAAGATTCCTGCCAGGAGTGCCAGCCCCGCCCCAAAGAAAAACGGCGCGGCTGGACCGAACCCATGCCATCCGAATGCACCCTGCCACAACAACCCGGCGATAGCCGAAGCCGGGAAAGCCGTCAATCCAATCGCGGCATTGTATAGGCCGTATGCCGTCCCATGGCGCTCTGCAGGCACCAGGTCAGCGATAAGAGCTTTGGCGGATCCTTCCGTCGCGGCGTAATAGATCCCATAGAAGCCAAAGAGCGTCCATATTTCCCAGCCGGTGTGGGAGAGGGCAAACCCGAGATAAACGAGCCCATAGGAGATCCATCCAAAGATGATCAGGCGGCGGCGACCGACTTTGTCGGAAAGCGCTCCCAGTGGGCCAGCCAGGACAGAGTAGATCAGGTTGAATGTCATCAGCATGAGCATGATCTGGAGCACGTCCAGGCCGCGCTCCTGGGCGCGCAGGATGATGAAAGCGTCAGATGAATTTCCAAGTGTGAACAGCACCAGCACCAGCATGAACATCTTGAAACGGTTATCCATGCCTTTAAGGCTGAGAATGGGAGCCTTGGACTTGCCTCCCGTAGCCACGTCACGGGCACCGATTGCAAGCACCACCACTGCCAGTACTGCCGGGATAATGCTGATCAGCACCGCAATCCGGAAGGTGCTGCGGGTTAGGTCGGCGGCACCTTTTTCAGTGAGCCAGACGATTACAGCGGCGATCAAAAGCCCAAAAAATGCACCGGCAGTATCGCCAGCCCGGTGCAACCCGAAAGCCAGTCCACGCTGTTTATTATCGATCGAACCAGCCACCAGCGCGTCGCGTGGGGCAGTGCGGATCCCCTTGCCCAGCCGGTCTGCAACACGCACCCCCAGCACCCCTTGCCAGGTAGAGGCAAAATACATGAACGGCTTGGCGATTGTCGAGAGGCCATAACCGATCACCGTGATCCATTTACGCTTGCCAAGTTTATCCGACAGCGCTCCCGAATAGATTTTCATCAGGCTGGCGGTGGTCTCAGCCAGGCCCTCGATGAGTCCGATCACCGCTGTCCCGGCGTTGAGCACGTTTGCCAGGAAGAGCGGGATCAGGTATACGATCATTTCAGAGGAAACGTCGGTTAAAAAGGAGGTGGCTGTTAAGATCCAAACGTTGAGGGGCAGGCTGCGAAGACCGGTTTTTTTGTTTTCCATGAAATGCTCCGTTGAGGCAAGATAATGAATTTTACTCCCGACTTTCCGGTGTTGAAAATCAAATTTACGGTTTACGTACCTTTTTGAAATGAGTTGGAGAAAATAATCCCAGCGAGATGGGAAGTTGATTCAATTCTGCTGGGTTTTTGGAGCCGGTTTCAGGAAATACAATTCCAGGAAATTGAATGTAAACGACAGCAGGAAATTGGTTGCCATCCCTTCCGACAACCCATCATTTTGAAAACCGGACAGGGTATATAGCAGACCCGTGGTTGTTGCCAGGCAGATTGCCACGAAGGCTAGGCTGCCAAAGACCTGCACGCTCCTGACCCCCGACCTCAGAGCGAATATGATGCTGACCACGGAAATTATGACCAATAATGTTCCCATGCTGGCATGGATCATGGCCACGGCTCCGATCTGGTTGAGCGCATCCGATACTCCTCCCAGGGAAAACCCGAAAGGGGGCAGCTTTGGTTGTTTAGCGACGTTTACAGCCATACCAAGTTCGAACTGAAAAGCCAGCAACGTCAGGATGACCATCACAATGATTCTTGTTGCCAGAGGCTTTTTCGATCTCATGTTTGATTTCTCCTTATAAAGACGGTTTTGCTCGGACAGTGTCTCCACTATTTCAAGTTAATCGTTTTTTTTAGACAACTTCTCCAGAACTAACATGACAAAGAAGCCGGCCGCGCCTGCACTGCCCCACAACAGGAAGTCCGCCAGGACCGGCACGAACCCTTTTCCCCAGACAATCATTGTCCCGGTCTGGTGAGTCAGGGCTGAACCGGCGAAATCACGCAGGATGCCCCACATCGGAAAGGCGATCAGCAGGATTAGCCCGCCGCGAATCCCAACGCGTTTTCGAACCCACCAGCCAACCAGACCGATGATTCCCGCGCCGTAAAATATCACCGTTCCCAGGTAAAATGTCAACGGGGCACGGTTAGCTGATGTGAATGGGTAATGCCACCAGCCCTGGTAATAAGCAAGTATGTCTCCCAATAAATTGAGGCTGCCCATCAACAGGCCGACTACGAAGGAGAAACCGATGACCTTCCATGGCGGACGGGTCCACAATGCCAACGCAACGTAGAGAATGGGAGGAATGATCAACACGAAGATCTGGATAAGTTCAAGTGACATTGATGGTCCTTAAACCATGACAACATTGAGTGGTAGGCAGGTTTATACCAGGGCGAGCAAAATAAAGGGGTTGTTATTGAATGCGATTCCATACTTATCAAATTCGCGTGCAGAATTCTTTATTTTCGAGGAACGAATAATCCGCAAACATAAAACTGTTGGGATCTTAATATCCCAACTCCTTCATGATCTGTGCCTCGTCCTTCTTTCCTCCCGCGCCGAATAACTCGCGCCAGAAGGTGTCGTCGTAACGGCGCGATTTGACCGGCAAGGGCATCGGCACTCCCCAACCCAGCAGGAGCACTTCTTCCTTCGGCTGCAGGCGTGCCAGCATGCCGCGCAGCGACTCGCGTCCCGAGAGCCCGGACAGCACCGCATGCACGTCGTCCTCGTCACCCAGCCACCCGGAGATGCGCGTGCCCAGTTGGGACATGACCTCGTCAGAGATCTGCGACGGGCGCTGGTCGATGATCAATAATGTCACGTAGTATTTGCGCATTTCACGGGCAATTCCAGCAAAGGTGGTCTGACCCGCCATCTCGCGATTGAGCAGCTTGTGAGCTTCCTCCACCACGATCACCAGTTGGCGCGGCTCGGTCTTTCCGTGCCCGCGATAATCATTGGTCTTGTCTTCCCACACCTGCTTGATCTTGCGGGTCAGCAGGTTGGAGACCAGCAGGTAGTCCAGGTCAGTCTCGAACTGCCCAAAGGACAGGATGACATGCTTGCCTGCCTCCAATGACTTGATGATCTCGCGGATATTATCGGTGGCGGGTTTTTCGACAATGTACTCCTTATGGAACAACCGCTGCAGCTTGGAATGCAAGCCCTCAGCAGCCATCACATTGACGCCTGCCCTGTTTGCCCAATATGCGACGGATGAAGGTGCAGGGATTTTCTTTCCCTCCTCATTTTCGATCATGGCACCATTTTCCATTTGACGAAATGCCGAAAACCAGTTCTGACGGAATTCCGTATAAAGTGCTTCCAGCGTGGTGGGGGTGGTCTCCTTGAGGTTCAATTCCTGGGTCAGCAGTTCAATATCGGCGGAGGAAATATCCGTCATGGCGATCTCCAGGTTGAAATCCGGGGTGCGGGTGCGGATGGTCGTCCCGGCGCCCAGCCCGACAACCTGTATCCGGCTGGTGAACTTTGTTTTTAAGCCCGTCACGGGCAGCCCGGTGTCGGAGGCAGTGTCGTCAAAGCCGTACTCGTTGTGCATGTCGTAAACCAGCACGGAAGCCTTGCCGTGCTGCATCAATCCGGCAAGCACGATGCGGGTCAGGAATGATTTCCCGGTCCCGGTGGCGCCGAAAACGCCTGCCGAACGCTGGACAAACTTATCCAGGTTGATACAAACGGGATGTCCCTGCTCGCGGGTGGTGCCGATGACGAAATTGCCTTTATCGGCCGGGTCACCGAAGATCTCGGCGATATCGCCTCCCGAAGCAAGGCGGACCTGTGCATGGTGCGGCGGCACGGTTTTGACTGGCAGTGGGTGCGGTGGATTTTCCCCTTTTTCCTTGATCCAGGCAGGATATTCCGGTGATGATGGTTCCGGTCCCCGCTCGAGCATCAGGGCGGGCAGGACTTCGAGATTGGTGAACAGCGTCTGCCCATGCAGGGCCTGCGCCAGGGCAGGCGGCAGGCGCGTTTCGGACTGTTCATCGGCAAAGCGCGGGTCGGTGGAGCCGAGCTGCAGGTCGGTCACCAGGCCATAGAACTGCCAGTTGCCGGAGGGGATCACCACGAAAGCTCCTTCCTGGACTTCCTGGGAAGGAACGGTTAAGCGGGCGCGGAAACTCTCCTTCAATCCTCCCCCAACAATGTACCCGATCGGTTGGTTATCCATCATTCTCTCCCGAAAACAATAATAGTTTTAGGCGGCGTCCTCGCCGCCTAAAACCGGGCGGCAGCAATATTTAAGAGGACAATTAAACCAGAGATATGGCTTTTTTGATATCTTCGCCAATCATTTTGCGCTTGCTCTTCTCGACAAAGAACGCCGGTCCTGCCTGGACATAGGATGGCAGGGCACGCGCTGCCGCGGAATGTGAACTCTCCGCCCCGGATCTTGTAGGTGGAGCCGGCAGGGATGACCCGCGGCTCGCCTATGCGTTTGGCGATCATATTGATGGCCTTGATGGCAACGTCCCCCATCAACAAGAACACCTTGATGTTAGGGAACCAGGCGATCTCTTTTTCGAGCAGATCTGAACAGGCCTGGATGGTATCCGTGGCGATGCCGTACCCGGTCTTGCCGCATTTGACCGCGGTGGTCATATATACCCCCATCTCGAGCAGATCCTGCATGGATTGCACCTTCGCCCCGGCATCCTGGAATGCCAGCAGGGTGGTCCGGGCGAAAAGCGCCTCGGGACCGGCATAATAATGATCACTGGGGTTTTCCGGGCTGGCTTCGGAGATGAGCATGATGGCAACTTTCCTTGGGTCGATGTCGATGTTCGGGATGAAATAGCTGGACCGGCGGGTGTCTAGGCAGGGGAAGTCGACACAGTTAATCAGATCGGCAGGGTTCATGGATTCCTCTCTTTCTGAATTCGCTGGTTGGCAAGAGTAATGTATTTTTCTTCCGTTTCGTAGCCAATATAATGGCGATTACATTTAAATGCCGCAATGGCTGTCTGCCCACTGCCCATGAACGGGTCCAGCACGATTTCGTCTTTAAATGAATACATTTGGATCAGCCGCCGACGATTTCGCAATGAATACATTTGGATCAACCGCCTCGGCAGTTCGACCGGGAACGGGGCGGGATGACCGATCTTGCGGGCTGGTTCGGCGGCGAAATTCCAAACGGATTTGTTGTATTCCAGGAATTCATCGCGGCCGATGGTGTTTTCACGCTTGGTTGGGTTCTGACGTTTGAAGGAACCTTTACAGAAGACCAGGATGTATTCGTGCACATCGCGCAGGGTGGGGTTGCCTGCTGATCTCCAACTGCCCCAGGCCGTGGACGGGGAGGCGCTGGCAGCCTTGTTCCAGATGATCTCGCCGCGCATCAGGAAACCCAATTTGATGGCCTGTTCGGCAATGAAGGCATGCATGGGGATATACGGCTTGCGTCCCAGGTTTGCCACGTTGATACACATGCGCCCACCGGGTACCAGGACACGCTCTGTTTCTTTCCACACTCTCCGGAGAAACGCCAGGTAGTCGTCCATCGACAGGTCTTCATCGTATTCCTTGCCGACGTTGTAGGGCGGGGAGGTGACCATCAGGTGCACCGAGCAGTCGGGGAGTTCGCTCATTGCCTCGGAAGAGTGGTAAAAGATGTGGTCGAGTGATTCTGCCGGGATGGCATTCTCGACGTACGCCGCTTCCTCTCCATGCAGCTGGTCGTCGTAAAGTTTACCGGCGTAAAATGCTGACGAGTCATGCGCGGTCCGACCGGGGGAGCCAAATGCAGAGGTTTGGGTGGATTTGCGTTTGTTCATATTAGGGTTCGATAACGCGCAGGCACATCGCTAGAAAAATGTGATCGATATTTTCTGGGTGTCCCTTGTGTTTATATTACTTCTCCCAGCGCTCCAAGGACAGACATCAGGGTCGGATAATCATCCCGAAGGAGGGTGATCAATTCCTGGGTGGCTCTCTCGACCCATTTTTCGTCTTTTGTCTTTTGTTTTACCTGCAGGATGTGAGCTGCCAGCAGTTCTCCGATCGGGATATCTTTCGCCTGCAGGACGTGGCGGAAGTAACCAAATTTCCCAGCGCCGGTAAACTTTGCCAGTTCGCCATCCGTGCACAGGAAGATCTCATCCAGGCTGAGCGGCGGACGGGGTGGCAGCAGGTGGGATATTTTGCCTTCCAGCTCATAGCCCACTGCCAGCACCGACATTTCGACCGGCACGATGCGCCGCTCGCGGTTGTCATGCATCACCTCGGCGCTGATGTTCCCGGCGGTGACAAGCTGACGCACCAGCCCGTCGTCGTCGATGTGGATGTCGTGGATCAGGCCAAATACACTGTAGTCTTTATCCAGTGGGGCGCGCACCAGGGTACCAAAAGCCGGAGTCTCCAACTGCGATACCGAGCAGCCGGCGACAAAACCGGTGGTCCCGGCGCGCAGCAGGTGTCCGATTTGGATCGAATCCATACTTCCTCCGCATTACCCGGCCATTTTTGGCTCGAGCAAATCCAACAATTTTTGCGTTCCTAGAGGGACGATATGTCAGAAGTTCGCCGTTAAAGAAATATCCCAGCGTTCCGTAGGGACAAGGAGAATCCTGTGCCTCCCTGGCGCTGGTCACGTGGATGATATTGACGGGGATGTTCAATTTCGCACTGACATTTGCCGTTATTTCCGGCAGGTTCTGTAAGTAAGGGCATTGGTCGCTATAAAATAACGTCAACCCGTTCTGAGGCACCTTTCCAGAATGCTTGAAGCGCGGTAAGGGAGCCTCGGGACTGAACCGCTTGACAAGCAGGTCGAAAGACGGAGCAACATGGTCCGCCAGTTCAAATCCATTTTTTAGGAAGATTTTCGGGGTTGGCAGCCAATGCGTCTTGCTGACTACCACTGCCACCCCATTTGTCCCGCGGGCATCCGCCAGGCAGGTTTCGAGTAACTGGCCGCCGTAACCGTGGCCCCGATTCCTTCCAACAACCCAAAAACAGTGGATGAAAAGATATCCTTCTGCCTCGACCCCTCTCCAGGCGTATTCACTGGGAAGGTACTCAATCAACCCAGCATTGTGACCGACGACCTGAAGGAGCGTGTAATGCATCCCTTCATGCAAGCGTCCGCGAAGCCATTCCATCTTGGCAGTATAGCCGCGGTGATATGTAGGAGAATGGCCGCAAAACATTTGGATTTTCCCCAGGTCGGATTCGGTCATGGTGATGATTTTAACTTCATTCATTTTCTTCCCCTTCCCGGCAAGTCTTTTGCTGACTGTTTGTTCGATCCGGTCTCCACTTCGCCGCCGGCGCGGCGCAGTTCGATTTCCAACATTTGCTCGACCTGTTTTTTTTCATCGAGCTTAACCACGGCAATTTCATGGGCGCGGTGCAGGATATACGGATAAGGGCGTACCCCCATCATCCGGCACTGCTGGAGCAGGGCGAAATGCAGGAGGTTTAATTTACCGGCATCTTCCGCCACCCAGCGCGGGAACTCCACCCGTACCAGCCAGGGATGTTTGTCTTCCCCCACGTTCAAGTAGAAAAAATGAATTGAAAGGTCCCCAGTGTAATGGAGGCGCGAACTGGATTGCAGCCCAAGGACCGCTGAGCGATGTCCGGCAGGCAGGAAACCGAACAACCAGCGGTCTGTGACCCCGCGGAATGGGTGGAGTTTACGAATGTTTTTATAATCTTCAGGATTGGAAAATTCGGCAATCTCAAGCGTCCGGATGACCAGGTCAGCACCGGGCTTATCCACATAGCCGGCAACGGTCACATTATTTGCCTGCAACTGCGACAGGACCGACTTGTGGATTTCAAGATTTTTACGGTAATCGTCCTCGCCGCCATTCTTGGCACCCCACAGCTCGACCGGACCGTCGGTCAAAGCCAAAATAGGAGCAGGATAATTCGGGGCTAGTTCGAGCAGCTTGCGGCGCTCGGCGATATCCCGGTGCAGTTCGATGGATTCTTCGTTGACCATCCCGGTCTCGGTATAGAGTTCGTCAGCGAAAAGCAGGCTGCTGTCTGTGAAAATTTCAGGAGCCTGCCCGGAACCTGGCTGCAAAGCGATCGCACCGACATTGACCAGCGAAAATAGGGTGGCGGCGTGCCGGTCTGGAAGGATCTGCGAACCGTCCGCGGCAAGCACTGTAAATTGCTCTTCAAGCACCGGCGCAGGGCTGGACGCATCCAGGCGTTCATCCAATGGGAGCGCACAGCGTAGGCTGGAATCAGCCTGGCGGGCGCGTTCAACCTTTTCGCGCAGTTCCACGCCTTTATCTGCCCAATTGTCCAGGGATTGCCGGGCATGCTCGCGCAGGCTCTCCAGGCTTTCCCGGCGGACCCGGGCTCCCAACCCGATCTGCTTGATCTTGTCGATCACCTGTTGAAAGTTTAGTGCCATCGACTTCCTTGGTCAGGAGGATTTACCCGACTTTATGTCTAAACGAGTGGAACTGGCGAAGGCATGGAGAGTGCGCAAGTCAACAGATATTTTAATCCATCTTATGGAGCCGGGTTGCAGGTTGTATTGTAAGCGGCCTGGTCGAAATAAAGGGACCATTCCTCAGGAGTGAAATTCCGGTTCGCGACTTGACAGATGCGCTTCAGCCAATCAGCCGGATCCAAAGACCAAACGGTCATCTTTGTAATACTGGAAGTATACAGGAATTTGCCATCGGGGCTGAAGCCTTGGAATGTGACGCTTGCATCCGGGTTGCGGATGGGCTGGCCGATTGGCTGACCTTTTTGAACATCCCATATGGTGATCAACCCGACTCCACAGCCTGAACCATTGCCAGAATCGCAATCGATGCTGACCGCATAGTGCCCGTCTCGCGTGAATTGTCCCACAGGCAGGTTACTCGTCTGCCCATCTGGGTTCCCGGTTTGGATGTCCCACCATGTGTCTTGAGAGATGGGGTACGAATAATACGTGCTAATACCGATCTTATTTCCATCCGGGCTGAAAACCAACTGGTACACACTCCCGTTTGTGGCCCCTTCGTAGGGATGACCGGTTGTTTTTCCGGTCTGTAAGTCGAACATCTCGATCCGGTATGTCTGGCAACTCTGAATACCTTTAATGCAGCCGGCAACTGCCAGCGTTTTTCCATCCAGGCTGAAAGCGAATTTGATGAACCCCGGGTTGAGATCCATGGTTATCTGGCGGGCAACCTGGCCGGTGGAGGCATCCCAAACCAGGAGGTTCCCATCCGGGCCGTCGCTGACCAACCAACGGTCATCTGCGCTGAAATTCACATTCAGCGACCACCCAGCAATCGAAACAGGCGTGGCAATTTCCTGCCGGGTGTTAACGTCCAGGAAATGGATCCTGGTGGATTCGACGTACCCGATCAGCTCTGTGTAAACTAAAACCTTTCCGGAGTGGCTGAGAAAGATATCAGAAATATTGACATCTGCCGCGGTCTTGAATGGCTGCCCGGCTGGCTGGTTTTTCGCAACATCCCAAACCACGATTTCTTTCGCAGTCGCCGCCACAACAATGGGTTTATCCGGGGCAGCAGGGCCAAAGCCAACCCGCCAGAAGTTCCACGGCGAGGAATCGCTGCCGGAGAATACTTGCGACACGGGCTGCCAGGAAAATAAGTTCCACAGGTAGATCTGGCCCTCTTTGCAATCGTACCAGGACAGCCCGGCTGTTGTACAGGAACTGCTGGCCAGGGTGCGGCCATCCGGGCTGATTGCCAGGGCATCCACGAATTGGGTTGTTTGGTACGGCTCAAAGGTGAATTCATCCCTGGTGTTCATCGCGGAGTGAATTTCAATGGGGGCTCCGAGACTAAGGCTTGCCAAAATCTGGTCGCTGCCTGAGCGGCTGAAGAACAGTCCGTCAACCTCTTGTTTCTGTGAATAGAAAGTAACCTGTTTCCAGTCAGCAAGGTTAATAATGTGGACAATCCCCGCAGCCTCCGCGGCTGCCAGCAGCTTGCCGTCGGCACTCACATCGACCGAGATAATCGCACTGGTTGTGCCTCCAATGGGATGCTCCTGCATATTTCCATCGGGCAGACTCCAGGTTTTTACTTCCCCTTTCTGACATGGATCTGTTTGCAGGCCTGCACAGTCGCCCGCGTATAAAAGGTCGCTCTGCGAGCCAAAGGTCATGTTATGCAATTGTGGTGCCACCCCCTTAAGAACCAATCCGGATGGGTTGGGAGTGTTCAGATCCCAAAGGACGATCGCTCCCCCGTCGCACCACCCACCGGGCATGTAGAAGCCATTGCACCCACCGGTGGCCATATAATGTCCATCCGGGCTGATGACCACCGATGAGCTGCTGTCAGCGAAAGCGGGCAGGGGAGTGGAGGCCGGTTGGTCTTTTACAGAAAGGTCGAAGCGATAAACCCGGTCCCCGGCGATGGTGGCAAAAAGGTCCTTTCCGTCAGGTGTGAATGCCAACCCAAGCAGCCGGCCTCCACCGGCAGCCAGGACTCTCCCCGTCTTCCCGCTGGCAAGATCGTAAAATATGATCTCGTTTTGCAGGCAGGCATCCCCCTGGGCATCGCGCTGTGTGCAGCCCGCTGCCGCAATTTGCATTCCGTCAGGCGTAAATGCCATAGCGGTGATGTGCTCAGTATACCGGTAGATGTGCGCCAGTTGAGGGCTCTGCTCCAGCGCTAAAAGCAGGCTGCTGCGACTGTTATATGTGTCCGCGGTCAGGTAGGATTCACCCGCCAGGAGCATCGCCAGGTCGAGCTGGTGAGACAACAGGGATTGGGATTGGGCTGATAACTGTCCTGAAAGGGCGATCTTTGCCTGCCGTTGGGCTTCATTGCTCTGTAGGACGGCTTGCGTGCTGGCGGCTTCCGCGGTCGTCTGCTGGTAGACCGCCTTGACTTCTGCTGTGGCGCGGACGTGAGTTTCCGAAAGGTACTGATTTCGCTGTCCCCAGGCTATAACCCCCAATACGATCGCTACGGTTAAACCGATGCCCACTGCCCAGATGACAATCCGTTGCCGCTGGCGCGCTTTCTGCTCGAGTTTCAATTGTTCCTGCTGCCGGCGGGTGTCCTCCTTGCCGGCTGGCTGGTTATGTATTCGATCTGTAATCCGGTCGGCTGGGGATCCTTCCCGGCTGCACGCAATAGTCGCTGCTCGGCTTCATCCAATGCGAGTCCCTGGACCAGGTAACTCCGATCGCGTTTGCTGGTCTCCCAGCGCAGGGCATCCAGCTGCAGGCGGGTATGGTATTTAACCCATTCCCAATCCGTGTGGATGGCAATACTCAATTTTTCCAGCGCCTGTTCATATTGAGGCAATTTCGGGAAGGCCACTAGGTTGTCTTCCGGATGGTCGGATTTGATTTCCTGGTTTTCTTCCAGGCGGAAGATGTGATCGTGTTCAAAAATGATCCAGTTAAATTGAGGTAGTTCGGGGGCAAATTCCTTGATCGCATCCGGTTGTAGGTTATCGACGATGATTGGAATGATGCGCTTGTGATTTTTCATTGCATGATCGATCTCGTTTTTACATACCGAAGAATCGATCGAATTTTTGCTGATGATAAACATGAAAACATTGGCATTTTCGATCGACTGGCAGATCTCATCCCACCAGCGCTCACCCACCGGGATGCGTTCCCAGTCGATCCAGGTATCGATCTGGCTTGCCTGGAGAGATTCCCGGATCAGCCTGGCGAAAGCTATATCCTTACGCGAATATGAAATAAAAACATCAGACAATGGATCAATCCTTTCGGTAACTTGTAAAAAATTTACTATTCAATCCCAACAATATTGGGTGGACTGGTTGGATTACCGACAAACCGGTTACAACCTTCAATCGGTGAAAGAGGTCATCTCAAAAGTCAAACAAGTTATCGATCACGTTTTTGATGATCTGTCAGGGAGTGGAAAATTCTCGAAGGTAATGCTCCCCTGGACTGCTTCAGGAGGGTCCGTGAACGCCTGCGCTGACCGGTGGTTGTTGGCGTGGATCCATGCCAACGGCAGGTTTCGTTCTCTTGCCAGGGTGACGATCGGACCTGTCCCGGCCTTGTCCTTGGAAGGCTTGCCATCCCATATTGCCAGGAGCACATCGCAGTTATCTATGATGTAACTGCCGGCGGCCAGGTAGGCCTCATCGCGATCATTGGTTAACGGGAGCTCGATCACCCGCTCAGCCTTGCCGACTAAACGGATGAATTCCTCTTTCGACCGGGAATTATTGAAATCTTTGAGGTAATCCTCCCGGGGAAGTGGAAGCGGGACCCACAATGTTGTCCCATGGAGCTGGAGAAGCTTATCTGCCAGGATTCGATCGGCTCCCTCTGCCAGCGACGACAGCACCCGAAAATTGGATCCAGGGAACGTTTCGAGAAGACGCCGAAGGAAGTATTCTATTCCCGGAATGATCTTATCAATTTTTATCAGATGCCGATGACCGGTAACCCCGACTGCAATGATTGGCATCCGAACTATCCCGATTTCTCGACGGCAAAACCGGCTTTTGCCAGGATAGCCGGAATGCCGCGTACCATCTCCCGATCTTTTTCTTTTTCCTTTTCCGGCAGTTCAGCCCAGGGGACAAGGTCCTTGTGCAGCTTTTTCCCTTTATCGGTTTTTGGAGCACCCTTCCATCCGGCAATTAATTTATCTTTCATCCAGCGCTCGTGTTCCAACTCGGAAAGCATCTCCAGGTCATCTCCCGGAAAATTATACGGGTGCTCATGACTGCGTGCTGGGCGCATCACGTAGCCGGCAAGGGAAAGTTTGTTGGCAATGTCTCTCACGTTTTGACGGTTCTGTTCCTTCTCGTCTTCGGGAAGTTCCTCATAAGGAACCATCGCACTGTGGGTTTTGAGTTTGCTATTGGTCTGCGGCCCATGGCGATAACCTTTTCTTTTCAATCCTTCGAAAAAGACCTGGTGCGCGGCCGAAGCCATTTTTTCAAGTAAATCTCCTTCCAGTTCGATCTGCCTCACCAGGGCAAGGAAATCGCGTGCCTCCACGTGCAGCGTGAGCTGTTCCTCGGAAGGCAGACTGGAGCGTTCGTACGCAGTTTTTCCCACCAGGCTGCTCATCCCGATGATTGATTCCATCGAGCGCACTCCGTGTTTAAAAACATGCGTGTTCAGGAAAGCGCGCAAGATGCCGAGGTCTATTTTCACCACCTTGTTGCGGATGATTTGAGGAACATTGCGCTCGAAAATGTTCCTAAGCAGAACGGCCCTGCGGATGATATAAAAGCGGTCCTGGCTGGTTCCGTCCTGTCGATTGGGTCCGAGGACGTTCAAGTAGCCTCTAAGCCGGCTGACGAAATCGGGCAGCTTCACCGCTCTTTTTTCCGAATCGGTTAATGCGGTTCCAAAATCTTCCATGCAGTGGCTGGTACCACCGGCAAAAACAAAGATGCAGCGTCCGATGGGATGCACGAGCTGACCTTCCTGGAAGGATCCATCCTGCATGGGCGCTAGCAGGTATCTCAGCCACCCCAGGGGTTGTCCATTCAAAGCGGTATCGAACTCGTCCCAAAAAACCAGGGGGGTCTTTCCGGATAAACCTGCATCTCTAACCTGGTGAAGGGCATCGTAAATATCCTCAGGTCGGCTGAATTGGGATAAATTGAAGGTAAGTACGGAAATGTCACCCAGGATCGATTTTGCCACCTGCTCCACACCGAACGACTTGCCCGAACCGGGAGGCCCAAAGACCGCCACCGAAAGGGGTTTCTTTTGGGTGGAGCGGCAGTATTCCAGGATCAGGGATTGAATGCTGTGCAGGGCTTCGATCTCCCGCCGGTCCACGGTGACCAGCCCACCGAAGCGGCCGATCGGTACCTCGCCTAATGCCTTTTCGAATCCATTTAAAACGATTTGGCGGGCAACCAATTCAAGTGAATTGCTGTAACGGTCTTCCAGGATTGTCCAGAAACCGCGTGGGTCAGGGGAGCATCTGGCTGGGTCTGCATCCGCCAAATTCTGGATGGGATCCTGGATGGAGGCGGCTGATAACGGGTTCGTTTCCCCTCCCATTGCTTCGATTACTTTTTGTATGGGAAATTGGAGTTTTGTCTGTGGTAATAAGGAGCCGCGTTCTCCAAAACCTTCTGCGTGCAGGACTCGCATGGCACTCACACCGCTTTGAATTCCCTTCGAGAAATTCGGCAGTTCCGGATCGATCATCATCTGTCTTGCAATGGCAGACGCCAGGCAGGTGGTGGTTCCTCCGATCTGCCCGGGGTATCCCCGTTCCCATTCCCCCTCCATGGCAAATGGATCAAAGAACAAGGTTGCATTTACCCTGCCAGCCTTCCATGAAAGGTGGATCACCCCGGCGTGATAAAAGGACACGATCACGTGTGCGCATCGGGAAAGACTGTTTACAAGCGGATTGTAGGTTAATTCCCAACACACATCCTGGGCGGTTCGTTCCCAGGAGATATTCCGGCTGATCTGGACTGACTGTCTGCCTTAAATCGTTGACCGTAGTCACCACCACTAATCTCTCCGGGAATTCGTCCACCAGCCGCTCCCATAAGGGTCCCCTGGCAACCGGTTGAGCCATCTTGAGCAGAATCCAATCGGGTTTATTCTTTGATTGCAGCAACTTGGGCCACAAGTCCTCCTGGTTGCGGTAGCCGAGCGTGTCGTCATCCAGGACCACCAACTGCGCGGTCAGGTCTTCGTTGATCGCCGTCGTGGATTGACCTCCACCCAGGGTGCTACGATCGAGCCCCAGGAATTGCTCCACTCGCCAGGCAGGTTTCTCCTGGGGAGTTTTTTCACTGTACTTGAATGGCGACCACATCTTAAAAGAATGATGATAGCGTTTATCGGAGGGAGAGACCTCCTCGCTCGGCAGGTTCGCCTGGTGGACAATGTATTGCCGGTCCACTGGCAGGGATAAGGAGGCTGCTTCGACCAGGTCGGCCAGTTGGGCTGCGCCTCCACGGCCCAGGAAAATGGCAGAGTTGGCATCCTGGCTCCAGGTTTGGTTTGGTCCCTTTTGACCGGACGATGTGGCGATATTCCAATCCATCGTGACATCTCCGGCCACGATCACAGATCTTGCTGGTTTCTTGTTTGGCATGTTCAGCCTTCCTGAAATGTATTTAAATTAATGGCGGTGTTCACTGTAACAAACTTCCATAGTTTTAGCAAGGGCGTTTGCCCGACAAGCTGTTTATCTCCAAGGCTCCGCCCTTTTCACCTGCTTCCCGATCCTGCCGGTTGGGGAACTGCAGCGTTTCCAGGTGTAATCTGTGCTATACTCTTTTTATCAGTTTTAAATTGGATAACTGGTTTTGTGTGGTGCCCTTGGCCGCCGACCCTGTTATGGGGCTGGTGGTCATTTTTTTACCGGCTGTGCCGGAGAGAGAAGTACAAAATGGACGTCAAACTGTATGTAGGAAATATGTCAAAATCGACCACCTCGGATGAACTGAACACGCTGTTCACCCAGGCCGGGGCGGTTACCAATGTGGATGTTATTAAAGATCGTGACAGCGGCCTGTCCAAGGGCTTTGGTTTTATCACGATGACTGCCCAGGCGGATGCCGACAAGGCCATTAGCATGTTCAACGCCTATTCTCTGGGCGGCAATGAACTGAAAGTGAATATTGCCAAACCGAGAGTTGAGCGCTAGGGCGCAAGGATCTGTTTTAGAATTAACCGAGCCCGAACCACGAAAGATGTGAAACCCTGCCTCCTGGCAGGGTTTTTCTTAATCCATTTCCATTTTTCCGATTTATAATGCGTGCAGGATGACCTGCTACGACCTTTGCCTCGCCTGGAACTGGGAATACGACCGCGATTTCGTCCAGATGATCGAAATCGCCTGCGCGAGGGTTGGACTTGCGTTCTTATCGGTCACGGGGGAAAACCTTGAGGCCACCCTGGCTGGGCTTTCCAATGGCGATATTTCCTTATCATGTTTCTTCGACCGGGCTTCCGAATCCGACCACCGCTTTCAGCCGTTGGTGGAATGGGCGCGCCATTCCGGTGTTTTCTGTATCAATCCACAGGAAATGACGATCTGGTCGCAGGATAAAGCCACCATGCACCTGGAATTTGTGAGCCGCAGGTTGGACACTCCCTACACCATTCTGCTCTCCTCATGCCAGGAACGGCCTGACCTGACGCAGCTCGATCTCAGCCCGTTGGGCGGTCGCTTTGCGATCAAACCAGCCTCGCTGGGTGGAGGGGAAGGCGTGGTCCTGGAGGCTACCTCCCAGGAACAAGTATCCTTCGTCCGCAAGCAGTATCCTCACGAGAAATACCTCCTGCAAGCCCATGTCAACCCGCGGGTGTTGGAGGGACGTCCAGCCTGGTTCCGTGTGCTGGTTTGCGATGGGGCGGTCTATCCCTGCTGGTGGGACCAGCACACGCACATCTATACCCGCGTGACGGCGGAGGAACGATTCCGATTCGGACTGCATGGTCTTTATGAACTTGGTCGCCGTATTGCCCTGATCTGCCGCCTGCACCTGTTCTCAACCGAAATTGCATTGACTGTCGAAGGCTGCTTTACGGCGGTCGATTATGTTAACGATCCGGTGGACCTGCGCCTGCAGTCCAAGGCTGTGGATGGCGTTCCGGATGCTTTCGTGGAAAGCATTGCTGGGCGGCTGGTGCGCTTGGCGGAGCGCAACGGTCTTCGATAGATTTATTAACGAATTCTCGATAACTAAATCAACTAGGAAAATGAATTGGAAAAATAAATCAGCCCCGCCCCGTAAATATTCCGGGCGGGGCTGACGATATGGAATTCCTGTTTTAAGGGTTTTGGATTTCCGAGGCGCGCAGGGTGTTCTTCATCAACATGGCGATGGTCATTGGGCCGACCCCGCCGGGGACGGGGGTGATAAAGCCGGCGACTTCCTTTGCTTCCTCGAAATTCACATCTCCGACCAGTTTCGCCTTTGGCTTTCCAGTCTTTTCACTGATGGCGGGCGTACCGTCCGGGTTAAGCACCGGGACTGAGTTGATCCCTACGTCAATGACCGCCGCGCCAGGCTTGATCCAGTCGCCTCTTACCATCTGCATCTTCCCAATCGCGGCGACCAGGATGTCAGCCTGCCGGATGACCCCGGGCAGGTCGCGCGTCCGCGAGTGGCAGACGGTTACGGTGGCATTCCGGCTGATAAGCAGCAGCGCGGCTGGCATACCGACGATGTTTGAACGTCCCAGGACGACCGCATTTGCTCCCTCGATTTTCACCCCTGCCTGTTCCAAAAGGTAAATGCAGCCGTACGGGGTGCACGGCACGAACAACGGTTCACGGCCTTTTTGAGCCAGGCGCCCGATGTTTAGTGGCGAAAAACCGTCCACGTCCTTCTCGATGCTGATCAGGGAAAGGACGCGCTCTTCATTTATCTGGGACGGCATGGGTAGCTGCACCAGGATGCCGTTGACAGTTTTATCGGCGTTCAACTGTCTTACCAGCGTCTCCACCTGCTCCTGGGTGGCGTCCGCAGGCAGGTGCTGGCTGATGGAACCCATTCCAAGTTCCTCGCAGGCTTTCCCCTTGGAGGCAACATAAGCAGCCGAATCCGGCCGATCGCCAACGAGAACAGTCGCCAGGGTGGGTCTGGGTTTACCTGCCGCGCTGCGCTTGGTAACCTGCGCAGCCACTTCATCGCGCACCTTCTGGGCAATTGCCTTTCCGTCAATGAGTTGTGCTGTCATTCTTCCCTCCGCGATTTATTTCTATAATTCCAATTATACAGATTGTGACGAATTTCCAGAAGAGACAGATCGCAGGAAATCTGACATGTCTCCGACCTTGACCTGGACATCGATCTTCTTTTCCGTGCGAACACACAGCGCCAACCAACAGTCCGATGCAGGTTTAAAGCAGGCCATTTTCCAACCGGAGACTTCGTCCGCAAGATTTTTAACGGATATCAGTCTGCCAGGTTTGCCCGGGTCCACGGATACAGAAAAATCTTCGAGGGACTGACTCAATCCCAAACCCTTTGCCTTGATGAAGGCTTCCTTTTGGGTCCAGGTATGATAGAACGCTTCTACCCGGAGTGAAGGAGGCAGGCTATCCAGTTCAGCTTGTTCTTCTTGCGAGAAATTACGTTTTGCCAGGAGGGCCAGGTCTGTGTGCGCGCGGATCTGCTCGATATCCACGCCTGCATCTTTCTCCAGGGTGAATACATACGCGATCCGGTCCCCGCTTTTTGAGAGATTGAAAGAGACCGGGTTGGATGGGAGGCCGGGTTTGCCATATTGGTTAACCTGGTATTTGATCTTGACCGGATCAATATCGCAATACCGACCCAATAGTTGACGCAGGATTCCCCGGCGCATGACGAACCGTGCGCGGTCCTTATTAAATCGGTAGCGGTCCGCTCGATTGATTTCCTCCATTGACAATAGCTTCCTCCAGGCTTTGGTCTCCATATACGGTTCTGCCAGGCTGAACAACCAAACATGCACCTCGCCCGGTTTTATGGAGGCAGGCTGGTCATTATCATTTGTTTCTTTGCTAAAGGAGGCTGCAATCATTCTCTTTTTGAGTTTAAAAGGACCAGGTTAAAAGCTCATTGCGCTTTATAAGATTTTTTTCAGGATGCCAGCCACCTTGGCAATGCGAGGCCCAAAAAGGATGGACTCGTGCTCTCCCGGAACCACCTGCACCTCGGGAGGGGATTGAAGCCAACTTCCCCAACCCATGCTCGGGTCCCACCGCACTCCCGGTATTCTTTGTTTGGCGCGTAGAAGGACTACTTTACCGGAAAATTCCCGGTATTGTTGCGCATCCAAGTTGGAAACTTGGGTCGGCCTTATCTTTGCCCCCTTGTGAAGCTCCTTTCGCCTGTTGCTGGTCCAATCTTTCACTCGCGAGTGGAAGGGCTGCTCCCCGGAGAGCAGCAAGTCCCGCTTGCCCTGCCGATCCAGGATCAAGAATTTCCAAACGTAAGTCTGAACCCGGCGCATTACCAGCAGGAAGTTAAATAATCCGGGCGAAACCCATGGTAACCGTTCAGGATAATTGGGTGCAAATGAATCCAGCAGGGCAACCAACTCAACTTTTTCACCCAGCCCTTGCAAACGTATTGCCAGGGATAGCGCCAGCGGACCGCCGCGTGAGTATCCTCCCAGGTAATATGGACCCGAAGGTTGGATATGCCGGACTGCCCCCAGGAATGAGTCAACCGGGTCGATTCCCATCGCGGTTGGGTTTCCGTTATGGCGGGGAGCATACAGGGCATAAAATGGTTGGTCCGGACCGATGGCGGAAGACAGGTCCCGGTAGGTTACGACATCAATCGCGGTTGGTGAAATGCAGAAGAAGGGCGGACGACTGCCTTCCACCTGGATGGGAATGCAAACTTCTTGCTTGCGGGAATCCTCAGCCAGGTTTAACGCAAGCGCCAGGGCTTCCACGGTTCCATCTTTGAAGAGCAGTAGCAGCGGTAAAGATTCGCCAAATTCCTCCTGGATGCGGGTGAATAGGCGCACTGCCAGCAGGGAGTGCCCGCCAAGCTCGAAGAAATTATCTTTTACCCCAATGTGCTCGCTCCCAAGGATCTCCTGCCAGATCGCAACCATCTTCATTTCGGTTTCATTCCTGGGGGCAAGGTAACGTTCACCCACCATTCCCTTCCCCGGGTGCGGCAGTGCATGCCGGTTGATTTTGCGTGCCGGAGTTAATGGCATCTCCCTTATAACCGTAATTGAGGCTGGCAGCATGTAGAATGGCAGGCGGTCCCCCAGGTAGGATTTCAAGTCTCCCAGCGCCGGCTCCTGGGCGCTTTCCAAAATGGTGATATAAGCAGCCAGCGTCTCCGATCCATCGTCGTGCCATAAAACCACCGCGGCTTCTTTCACGCCTGCGAATTGATTCACCAGTGCTTCAATTTCCCCGAGTTCCACCCGGTATCCCCGGATTTTTACCTGGTCGTCCGACCTGCCAAGGTAGCAAATTGTCCCATCTGGAAGCTGCTTGACTATGTCACCGGTTCGGTAAATCCTTCCTCCCGGCCAAAAAGGGTCGGGGAGGAACCGTTCGGCGGTCAGGTTTGGCTGGTTCCAATAACCGCTTCCCACCCCTGCGCCTCCGATGAACAGTTCGCCTTTTGCACCTGGAGGGACCGGGTGCAGATAATCATCGAGGACATAGGAGCGTTGATTGTCGATCGGTTTACCAATTGGCACAATTTGCGAACCATTTGGGATTACGGCCGGTACCACGTAAGTCGTATGAATAATACTGCACTCAGTCGGTCCGTATTCATTGACCAATTTAACTGAATCCCCGAAGGCTTTGCGCGTCAGGATCACGTCCGCTTCGCGGAGAACCTCGCCGGCGGGCAGGATCAACCGGAGATGGTTTTCCTTTCGTTCTCCTTCCAGGGCACACTCGCACAAGGCCCTCAGCATCGTTGGCACACAGCTGATAAATGTAGCCTGGTGATCTATGACCGCTGTATTGATGAAATCCGGGTCGCGCATCTGGGCATCATCCATTAAAAATACCGTGCCGCCAAAAGACAACGTGCCGAATAGTTCAAAGACCGAAACATCAAAGGAAAAAGATGTGAGCTGGATGATACGGTCTGCGGAGCTAAATTGGAATTTCCGCTTCATGTAGGTCACGTAATTGACGATGCCCCTGTGAATATTCATGGCTCCCTTGGGGCGGCCGGTTGACCCGGAAGTATAAATAATATATGCCAAAGAGTCATTATTAGTAATAGAAACAAGCCTTTCAGATTCGCAGGAATTGATCGAACCTGTTTCGGTATCGAGGCAAATTTTCCTGACCTGTTCCGGAAGCTGGTTGCTCAAATCGGAAAGGGTGATGATCGCGGCGGGCTGGGAATCCTCCACCATGTAGGCGATCCGCTCATTTGGATATGTCAGGTCAAGCGGCACATAGGCGCCTCCGGCTTTGAGAACGGCCAAAAGTGCAATAACGATTTTTTCTGAACGCGGCAGATAAATGCCTACCCGGGCTTCCACTCCCACTCCGTTAGCCCTGAGATAATGAGCGAGTTGGTTGGACTTTTTTTCGAGATCACCATAGGTCAATGAATTGCCATTACAGGTAACCGCCAGCGTGTTGCCATTTTGTGCTGCCTGCTCGCTGATCAGGTCATGGATGCAAATTTGAGGAAAATCCACCTGGAGGTCGTTCCAATCGATCAGGATCCGTTGGCGTTCGGAAGAGGTGAGCATTTCCAGATCCGCCAGGGGGTGGTTGGTTTTCATCAACATTTCGCCCAGCAGGTTCTGATAATGCGCGACCATGTGGATGATGCTGTTCTCATCGTACAGGTCGACATTGTATTGGATCGAGGCTTCTAATTCCCCATGATTATCTTCTTCAAATTCCAGGGAGAGATCAAATGCGCTTGGTGCATTCTCCCTCAGGATGTTTTCCATCTCCAACCCTTCAATGGAGGTCTGGCGCTTGGGAACATTCTTTAGGTTGATCATCACCTGGAAAACCGGTGCGCGGCTTAAGTCTCGTGTCGGCGAGATCTCGGAGACCACCGCTTCAAATGGGGCTGCCTGCCAGGTAAAGGCGTCCAGCATGGTGGCGCGGACATGATCCAATAAATTCCGAACCGTGGGGTTGCCTCCCAGATTAAGACGGATCGGAAGGGTATTGACGAACAATCCCACCAATCCATCCACGTCGGCACGGGACCGATTGGCAAAGGGGCACCCCAAAATGAGATCTTCCTGCCCTGAATAGCGCATGAGCAAGACCGCATAGGCAGCCAGCAGCATGTGAAATATTGTCAGGCGTTCCATCTGGCAAAAATCTTTTAGTTGGGATGAAAGCCCCCGGGGGAGCCGGAAATAATATTTGGCACCCCGGTAGGACTGCATGACCGGGCGCGGACGGTCAGTGGGCAGTTCAAGGACGGGTAGATCACCCGATAGGATATTTTTCCAATGATCGATAAATGCATTTAGCGTCTCCCCGCTTAGCCATTTCCGCTGCCAGGAGGCATAATCTGAGAACTGGACTGGCAATTCAGACAGTTGCGCTTCCTTCCCGGAACGGAAGCCATCATAGTACTGGATCAGTTCGCTAAAAAAAATTTGTCGCGACCAGCCGTCAAAGCCGATATGATGGGTGCAAAAAAACAGGTAGTCCTCGCTTTTCGATCTGTGCAGGAGGGCAAACCGTACCACCGGCCCCTTTTGCAGGTTGAATGGCTTGTCTCCATGCTCGGTAACAAAACCGCGGATGGCCTTATGTTGCTCATCTTCGGATAGCCCAGAGTAATCCACAAATGGCAATGAGAATGGCTCGAAGGGCTGGATGATTTGAACCGGCTTTCCCCCCTGGTTTGGATAAATTGTCCTCAGTGGCTCATGGCGGCGGACCAGTTCATTCAATGCCTTCTCAAAGGGGGGCAAATCGATCCCGCCGGTAAATTTGACCAGGAAATTCGTGTTATACGCTGTATTTTCCGGGTCGAGCTGTTGTAGGAACCACAGGCTTTCCTGGGAAAATGACAGGCTAGCCTCTTTGAGATTTTGGCGTTGAATGGGCGGGGGAGCAGTGATGGTCCTGGTCATTTACTAATTCCTGGTGTTTTCTTGGACTAGGCTCGCCATTGCAGCAATGGTGGGGGTGGAGAAGATATCGATAAGTTGCAGGTCAACGCCGAAACTTTCATTGACCCGATTCAGAATGCGCCCTGCCTGGATCGAATTCCCTCCAAGGGCCAGGAAATCATCCAGTACGCCGATCTGCCCGTTTTCCAGCACCTGCTGCCAGATGGCGAGCAATTTAGCTTCAAGGGAAGTGCGCGGTAGGGTGGTACCTGCCGCCTCCTTCCGGGTAAAGGCGTCGAGTTCTGTTTTTAGTTTTTCAGCCAGTCCAATCCGCTGGACCTTACCGGTGGCTCCTTTCGGGATCTCCTGGACGAAAACGATCTGGCGAGGAACCTTGAAACTTGCCAGGCTCTCGGCCGCCAGCTGCCGCAGATCCTGCGCTGAGACGGTTTGCCCATCCCGCAGCACCACCGCAGCTGCTACGTCTTCCCCAAGGCTGGGGTGAGGCGCTGCGAAGGTCACTACCTGCCTGACAGCCGGATGGCGCAGCAGTACCTCGTCAATTTCGCGCGGCGAGATCTTCTCACCGCCTCGGTTGATGATTTCCTTGAGGCGTCCCTGGATGAATAAATACCCATCCCTGTCAGTGTAGCCAATGTCCCCGGTCCTCAACCAGCCGCGGCAAAAACTCGCAAGATTGCTAGCCGGATTGTTTTCATAACCACCCATGACGTTTTCACCGCGGATGCAGATCTCACCGCTGGCATTCGCCGGAAGCACATTTCCTGCCTCATCCAGGATGGCAATTTGCACGCTGCCGGTGGTAAGACCGACCGACCCAAACTTATGCGGGCGTGGCGGAAGCGGGTTGCTGGAGATTTGGTGGGCGGCCTCGGTCATCCCGTACGCTTCCAGCACCGGGGCACCGAAAACTTCCTCCAGTTCCTCTGCGAGAAGCGGTGCCAGGAAGGAAGAACATGAGCGGATGAATCGCAAGTGTACTCGTGCGGGAATTTCAGGCCGCCGGTGCACCAGTTCGAGCAGCGCTTGGTGGATGGTTGGGACCGACGAATACCAGGTCGGCGCAAACTCCGCAAGCCAGCCGGGCACCTCGTCGGGGAGGAATCCTGGGGTGCATACAATGCTTGCACCAGCCGCCAGCGATGCGGCGAGAGCACCCACCAGGCCGTGGATGTGGAACAGCGGCATCATGTTTAGGCTGGTGTCGTCCCGGGTCAAAGCATAGGTCTCCATCATGTTTTGCACCGAGTAAAAAATATTCCGATGGGTGAGAGGCACGATCTTGGGCCGGGAGGTGGTGCCGGAAGTATGCAGCACCAGTGCCGTGTCATCCATACCCGCCAGGATCGGCTCAAGCAAAGTTGATTTCAATGGGATTTTGCTGGAAAGAATGAATTTCCCTGCCTGCCGGGGATCGGGCTCAAGGCTTATGACCGGGATTTCCAGGGCAGCCGCCACCTTGTTGGCAGGAGATTTGCTGCCCGCCAGTGTTACCAGCGCTTTGATATGCAAATCCGACAGGCTGAAAAGAAATTCATCGTATTGGTAGCCCGGGTTTAGCGGCGCGCAGGCACACACCGATGAGACTGCCAGGAAGGCAGTCGCCATCTCCGAGCCGTTCGGCAGGACCACTGCCACCCGATCCTCATGGTGTATGCCCAACCGGGATAACTGGAGGGCGATGGATCGTAAATGCTGGGAAAGCTCCCCGTAAGACAGGGTTTCTTTCCGCGGTGCGCGGATTGCTGGTCCCTGGGGCGATATTTGGCTTTCATTCAGTATAAGTTCATAGAGCGAACTTGGGCCTTGCATCCGACCTCACTACCATTCAATTTTTATCGTACGGGTCCTGATTCAAAACCAATAGAATATGGAATGCATTTTACCAAGCTTTCCCGCCCGGACTGATTGCCAGGTTCCCTCAAATTTCCAAAATATGGAAATACACTGCGCTGTACCTTTCTCGCATATTTTGTTACCCCGTTTGACCGGGTCACTGGATTTCCCCCCATAGCCCATCCGCGTTGGCGGTCTTCAGGGACACCTGGTCGATCCGGTTCCAGTACCGTTCTGGAGCGACCGCCGTCACTCGCATAAAGTTGTCTGTCAACCCTTCGATATGCCAGCCCTCACTGGAAAGGCTGGACCTTGCCTCCCATAATACGGGCAAGGTTTTTCCGATGAATTTTTGGTGGAAATTTCCAGCCGATTCTGCTAGGACTTTTCGCAGTTCGGCGCTGCGTACCTTTGCCGCTTCACCGGGCACCTGTCCCTTCATCAAACTCGCCGGGGTGCCGGGACGGGGCGAATAGCAGAAAACGTGCCCGCCTGCGAATTCCATCGACCTGACAAATTCCAGCGTCTCGACGAATTCCTGGTCTGTCTCTCCGGGGAAACCCGTGATCAGGTCTGTGGTGATTGCCACCTCCGGGATGGCTGCCCGGGCTGATTCTAACAATTCTGCATAACTTGCCGGGTTGGTCTTGCGAGCCATGCGCTTCAATACCGCTGCGCTCCCCGATTGGAGAGGCAGGTGCAGGTGCCGGCACAGGCGGGGGTTCTGCCACAGCGAGAAGAAATCCGCCTCCAGGTCCCAGGGTTCGAGTGAGGACAGCCGAAGGCGCGGGACGGAAGTTTGCTCCAGCAGGGCGGAAACCAGGTCTTGGATTCGCAAGGCAGGCACCAGGTCCAATCCCCACGAGCCAAGCTGCACACCGGTCAGCACAATTTCCTGGGCTCCGCCATCAAGTGAAGAAGTCATATCCCTGGCGATCTCTTCCTTTGACCGGGAATGTGAAGCACCGCGTGCCAGCCGGGTGACGCAAAAGGTGCAGCTGTTATTGCACCCATCCTGGGCTTTGATGAACGAGCGTGTGCGCTGGTGCAAGCCTGGCAGCGGCTGGCGGGCCAACGGTTCCAGGTCAAAATACTCGTGCGGTAAGCCGAGCAGGTCAGCGACCAGGCTCTCCTTTTCCAGGTTGGGGACAATGCGCCCCACCCCATCCAGTGCGGCTGCCTTCTCCGGTTCGAGGGTGGTCCAGCACCCGGTGGCGACCACCTCGCCCGCTCCCTGGCGTTTTGCCCTGCGGATTGCGGCACGCGAATCGGAGGCAGCTTCACTGGTGACAGTGCATGTGTTTACCACTGCCAGGTCTGCCTCGCCAGCAGTAGGAACGATCACATGCCCGGCAGCCCGGAATTGACGGGCCAGGGACTCGATTTCCGCCTGGTTGAGGCGGCAGCCTATCGTATCGAGGTAGATTTTCATGATTCCAATGCTATTGGGCTGCAATTTTTGAATGGGGGGTTCCGTGAGGGAAACAATATGCCAATTCTCATTTACACATAAAGGATACCGGATAAAACCCAGCGAATTTCTGATCTCGGGTTATGGTTTATATACCACAAAATTATCAAAACTTATCTCCACGCCGCCTTCATTAAATGAACCGCCCATAAGACCGGCATCGCCATCGAAAAAATCTCCATCTTTTGTGATCGCCAGGATCTGACCGTTCACGTACCCTTTTAAAGAATTCCCTATGCAGTCAAAGCGCAGATGTTTGGGTTCACCCTCTTGTGTGATGGAAGCGTTGTATGCCATCATTTCCTGGCCAAGCAGGGAAGTGATTCCGTTTTTCATCTTCCCGATGGCGTAGTATCCGTCACTGGAGACCGCAAAGAAGTAAAAATCATTCATGTCCACGAACCGGCAAATTAATCCAAAGCGGTTATATACCGGTCCTGCCTGCCGGGTTGCATCGACTTCAATTTGAACGTCCCCATAGGATTGCCCGGACACTGCCTGCAGATCTGACATGGAGGGCTGCACCATCATCCGGTAGGCTCCGGCTTGGTATCTCATTGAGCTGGTCGGACTGGTCACCTGCGGCCAGCCGCTGTGCGGGTTGGAGAAATCTTCGTGGTAGAGTGCCTGTCCAGGCATCGTGACCAGCCCGGCAATCCAGGCGCTCTGGCAGGCGGTTAAGCAGAAAGTCAGGACCAGCACCCATAGTTTTTTCATGATGTTTTGTTCTCTCCCGGTCTTCTCCCCGAACGAGAAGAAATATTAAGGGAAATACTGCTGCAACAATCGCCCGGCTTGCCAGCCATAGCCGCCCTCCGGATCAAGGGTCTTTGCCAGGGTGAGATAGGATAAAGCCGTGTTTCGCTCGCCGGTTTGCAGGTACACCAACCCAAGGTGCAAGGCTGGGGCCGCCTCTGATGGGCCTATTTTCACCGCTTTTTTCAAATAGACCGCGGCCGCGCTGTAATTTCCCAGCGAGAACTCAGCCAGCCCGGCCAGGTCAAAGGATTGCCAGTCGTCCGCAGACAAGCCGACCAGCCTGCGGGCTGCTGGAAGGCCGGTCTGTTCCACATTCACGGAGTTGGTCACGCTGAATGTCACCAGCGCCTGCCAGGTGGAAGTATCCGCTGGGGCTAACTCCACCGCTTTTAAATAATACTCGTACGCCTTTACCAGGTCGCCGGTCTGCTCGGTGGCGCTGCCTAGTGCGATCTCCCAGCCGGGATTGTCGGGTTCTAAATCTGCGGCCTTTTGGAAAGCGTCCAGCGCTTCTGATGGCTTTCCCTGTCTCTGCAGGAACATACCGAATAGTCCCTGGACCATGGCTGACCCCGGGCTGAAGGTGATGGCTTGCATGATTTCCAGGCTTCCATCCAGTCCCAGCTGCTGCTTCGCCTCCCCCAGCCACGCCCACGCTTCGCCATATTCCGGACGTGAGATCGTGGCATTCCTGAAGGCTTCAGCAGCCAGGTCCCATTCACTCAGCGCCCCCAGAGCCTGCCCGGAGACCAGGAACTGGTAACCGCGATCATCCGAGAGCAGCGCAGTAACTAGGGCTGTGCGCAGGGTTTGGACGGGCACTTCCAGGGCGGTACAAAGATCGACAGCCCGGATCAACTCAGGGTTGGCTTGCCCGGGCGCGGTCGCTGCGAGCAGTAACCCCAGGGAGTAGTGCGCGGCTGAACTCTCCGGTTCCAGGGCGATATTTGCGCGCCAGTAAGCGATCGCCTCTGAATATTTCCCCTGGGAGCGCTCCGCAGCCGCCAGGAAACTATACGCCCGGGCGGACGGTAGAGCCTGCTTCCACGCACCTATTGCCTTGGTCACCTCCCCCTCCACCTGGTAAGCACTGCCCAGGCTGAGCCAGCCGGATGAAGTAATGGCATGCTGTCCTGCCGCTTCATTGAAGTAAGCGATCGCTTTGCTGGCATCCCCCCCATCCATGGCCGTCCTGCCTGCTAGTTCCCATAAGCTCGGCATCCACGGGATCCGACCCGCAGCGGTTGCATAAGCACGCGCGGCATCTGTTTTGTTTCCTGCCGCGTCCAAACGGACTGCGGTCCTCAGGTTCAAGGCGCCGGCAATCGGCCGGGGAGCCAGGATCAGAGTCATCAGGCCGACCAGGATGAAAAATTGGGTTGCTCCGAAATTCTTCTGCATTTGGATGAGGTCTATTATATATCACGAAACCGTTTCGTTCGAAATTCAACCAGACTCGCATGAGAATTGTGTGATTCGGTGACCGAAACCTTAATAAAAGCTCCAAACCTTTTCTTATTTATGGGAATTAGCAATCACCCATGAAAATGGTATATGCTCCCTGACCAAAATGGTATAAACTTATGAAGGAAGAAGTATAATCGCTCAGGCAGTCGCCAATGAGTTTATTTTTTAATGAAATTTTTGCGCTCTTAACGACCCCGCCGGGGAATCTGATTTACCATATTGTGCTGGTGGTATCGATTGCAGTTACTCTGCAGCGCGCCATCCTCATTTTGCGCTCCACACAATTCCCCCAGGCTCGGCGGACGGTCATCGGCCTCGGCATTTTACTCGGGTTGCAGGTCATCGTTTTAATTGCAGGCGCTCCCACCGGGCTGGGAGTGCTTGATCCTAAATTGGTCCTTCCCCCGCTCGACCGGGCGGTTACAGTCCTGTCGCTTATTTGGATCATCTGGCTGTGGGGGTTCCCGGAACCGGTTCGACTGGTCGATTACGCCACAATCCTCTTTAATTTGCTCGTGGTGGTCCTCTTTGGCCTTACCCAGGTTTTATGGGTTCGCTACTCGGGGGCATTCAACAGCTCGGTCTTTGAATCGATCTGGCAGGGACTGAGTGTGGCGGTTGCCCTCCTGGGTCTGCTTGGCTTGCTCTTGCGCAAACCAAACGGATGGATCAACGGGCTCATGATCCTGTCCCTTGCCTTTATCGGTCATCTGGTCAGCCTGGTTTGGCGGATGGATGGCAACCTCCCCGGCGTTGTCAGGTTGACCCAGCTGATCATGTTCCCGCTCCTGCTGACGATCGTCAGGCGCTTCCCAATGCCAGCTCCCTCAACCTCTCCGGTCTCCAGGCCTGACAAATCCGCCGCCCAACCGGTCCGCGAACGACGCCGTTACAGTACCGATCCCAAGACCCTCCATGCTTTGATGACCCTGGCTGCCGAGGTTAATTCCACAAAGATCGGCTTTGCCTTGACCCGCGCCATAGCCCAGGCCATCCTGGCCGACCTGTGTTTCCTGGTCACTCTCACCGAAGACAAGAGCCTGTATATCGCCTGCGGCTACGACTTGATCCGCGAAGAGAACCTGGACGGCGCGCCCATCCAAAACGATGCCATTCCCCTGCTTGCCAACGCCATCCAACGCGGCCGTCCGCTGCGGTTGCCGGCCAGCAGTACATCTTCGGATCTTAAAGCCCTGGGGCAGATGCTCAACCTGAGCAACCCGGGTAACCTGTTGAGCGTCCCGATCACTTCACCCGCAGGAGTGCCGTTGGGTGGCATCTTGATCCTATCCCCTTATTCCGATCGCCTCTGGAGTGCCGAGGACCAGGACTACCTTACCAATGTGTCGCCGCTCTACATACCCATCCTGGACCGGGTTCAGCGTGCCTCCGAGATGGAAACCGAACGTGACCAGGCGTTACAGCAAGCCCAGTCTTCAAAGGAACAGGCAGAGCAGGCAATTAGCAAATACGACCTGGCTGCCGTGGAATTGGATCGGCTGCATGACAAGGAAAGTCAGTCGCAGATCCAGCTCGAAAACATGGGCGCCCTGATGATCATGCAGGAAGAATCCCAAAGGACGGTTGATTCTTTAAAAGCCCAGATCGAAAAAATGCGCCAGGCTGCTGAAGAAGTCGATACGACCGGTGATACCAAGAAAAATCCAGTCGTATGGAACGCCCGTCAGGAAGAATCCCAGAAAACCATAGAGACACTGAATGCCCAAATTGAGCAGATGCGCCAGGCAGCCGAAGCGAATGCCACCTCCGGCGAAGCGGCCCAATTAACCGCCCTGTTGGTCAAGCAGGAGGAGTCCCAGAAAACCATCGATGCCTTGAACGCTGAGATTGAACAAATGCGACAGTCCGCCGAAGCGGATGCCAACGGCGACTCTGTCCAAATTGCTGCCCTGCTGGATAAACAGGAAGAATACCGGGTTATGATCGAATCACTGGAAACCCAGGTCGAGCAGATGCGCCAGATGGGGGAAGTGAGCGAGGAAACGACTGATTCTTCCCAATTGGAAACTGAACTCCATAACGCTTTGGAAGAACTGGCCCGTATGCAAAATGCGCTCGCGGAAGCCAATGCGAATCTCTTGAAACTGGGGCAGCGCTCCTCCTCCGCTGCGATGACTAATGAGCAGGTGGATGTCATCGCCTCCATTTCCCAGGAATTGCGCCAGCCAATGTCATCCATCATCGGCTATACGGACCTGTTGATGGGCGAATCTGTCGGCGTCCTGGGTGCTTTGCAGCGCAAGTTCATCGAGCGGATTAAAGCTTCCACTGATCGTATCGGCGGGTTGGTGAACGACCTGATCCAGATTACCAGCCTGGAGACCGGGCGGATGGAATTCAAGGCGGAGTTGATCGACCTGAACCTTATCATCGATAACGCCATGGCTTACACCAGCGCCCAGATCCGCGAAAAGAACATCACCTTGCGGCTCGACATCCCTGATTCCACCCTGCTTATCCGCACCGACCGGGACGCCTTCCAGCAGGTCCTGATCCATTTACTGCAAAATGCCACTGGTGCCGCCCAGGTGGAAGGCATCGTCACCCTGCGCGTCCGGATCCAAAGCGAACAAAGTGAGCACTTTATCCTAATCCAGGTCACGGATACCGGTGGAGGCATTGCCTCAGCCGATATTCCGCGTGTATTTGCACGCCGATATCGTGCCGATCATTCCCTGATCCAGGGGCTCGGGGATACCGGTGTCGGACTTTCCATTGCGAAGGCGCTGGTCGAGGCTCAGGGTGGGCGCATTTGGGTCGAGACTGAAGCGGGCTGTGGATCCACTTTCAGCATCCTGCTGCCGGTCCTGCTCAAGCCGGAAGAAGAAATCCAAAGCGATATCATGGGCGATCTTGAGAAATAAGATGAGGAATACACGACAGGTTATTTGGGGCATCGTCTTTATCCTGGTTTCCAGCGTATTGCTCTTCGGAATTCTTTCGCTTTCCCAGGCTGAGGGAATTATCCACCTGCCCACGCTAACCCAATTGTCCTCATCCACAACCCCCGTGCAGCCATCAGCTTCCCAAGCAGCCACTTCTACCCCCGTGGTTTACATTTGCCCGACTACCGTGCCCCAAACTTGTCCGGCATACGTCCCGCCCACTCCACCCCCAACGCCGCCTCCCACTCAACCCCCCACTTTGCCTCCCACGGGAACACCTCCGGTAACTACCACGTCGACACCACCTGTGACTCCCACCCGGACTGTCCCTGCCCTTCCCACGATCACTGCCGCCAGGACCGCCACCGTAATTGCCACCCTGACCCCTTCCAGGACCCCTTCACCTACTCTTTACCTTTCTTCGGTGCCCACTCGAACTTCGCTCTCGTGCGGTGCCCCCCGCTCATGGGTCATTTACATCGTTCAGAGAGGTGATACCCTCTTCCACCTGGGTCAGATTTATGGGGTTCCTTACACCATGATCCAGCGGGCAAACTGCCTGGTCAATACGATTATTTATATCGGGCAGCGTTTGTACGTTCCACCCTGGACTCCGATCATGCCCACCCCGACTTTTTTCTGTGATACCTGCTTCCCTACCTCAGAATCGACCTTTTACCTTCCTTTCGAAACTCCCGCGACCGAAACGCCGACTACAGCTCCCGGATTCCCCACGGATATACCAACCTCAACCGATACGATCCCTACCCCGTGACGTCGATTGGTGGAGGTTTTCATCATACGATTCCCAATGCGCACACGAATTATTAACCTCGCCTGTTTACTGGTATTGATCCTTTCCGCCTGTGGAGGCCAGCCCGCTGCGTCCATTGCTACCCCTACCACGCTTTATCTGGTGACCGTCCCTGGGGATGCGACTGCCACCCCTACCCCCTTCCAACCCTACACCGGTCCTGAAGCTCTAATGAACACCCCGGTTAATACAGAAACACCCGGCCCCCCAACGCCCACTTTTGATCCAAATGCCGTTATCCCCCCCACTCCCACACCGGAGTCGTTTTACGTCCCGCCCTATGCGCCTGAACCGTCTACGGACTTGACTAGTGCGGGGACGATCACGTTTCTCTTGCTCGGTTCGGATAAGCGCCCCGGTCAGACTTACTTTCGAACGGATACCATTATCATTGTTGTGATCCGGCCTGCCACCGGGCAGGTTGCGATGATCTCGGTGCCGCGTGACCTGTATGTTTATATCCCCACCGTTGGGATGGACCGTATAAATGCGGCCTACGAATACGGCCAGATGCCCAAGTACAACTACCCCGGGGGCGGTTTCGCCTTGCTCGAAGACACGATTAAGTACAACCTGGGACTTACCGTTAATCACCTTGCGATCGTGGATTTCACGGGATTCGCCAGCATAGTCGACACATTGGGCGGGATCGATGTGCCGGTGTTTTGTCCCTACACCGACTGGCACCTGATCGACCCCAGCTTGGACCCGAACGACGAAAACAGCTGGTCGCAATTTACCGTCGGTCCGGGGGTCGTCCACATGAATGGCGACCTGGCGCTCTGGTATGCCCGCTCACGCAAGATGTCGAGTGATTTCGACCGCGGCCGGCGATCGCAGGAAGTACTGCGCGCTCTATACGCCCGTGCCCTGCAGACCAATTCCATCAGTAAGATCCCGGAACTATACAGGGATTTTAGCTCCGCGATCATTACCGACTTGACCCTGCCCGATCTCCTGGCACTCGCCCCGCTGGCACTGCATTTGACCAATGCCGATATCCGCAGTTTTTACATCGGGAAAGATCTCGTAACCAGTTGGATAACCTCCGGCGGCGCCAGTGTCCAGCTCCCCAATGGACCTGCCATTCAATCAATGCTCCAGCAGGCGCTCGCTTTCGCCCCGCGCACCCCTGGCGCAGCCCCCCTGACCGTCGAAGTCCGCAATGGGACTGCAAACCCGGGCTGGGACTCCCTCGCTGCCGAACGACTGAATTACGTCGGGTATGACACCCGCCTCGCGGCTGCTGACCGGCAGGATTATGCCAATTCGCTGCTTTATGACTTGTCCGCTTCCCCCGACTTGAGCCGCATTAGCTCGATTTTGAACGTCCTCGGCCTTCCCCAGCAGGCTTTTGTTTCCTACCCGACGCAGGCGGATATCAACTATGTGCTGATCGTGGGCGGGGATTACCAGCCGTGTTTCAACCCGGCCACCATTGCCCCTTAAAAACATCGGCTCCCCATAAGGGGAGCCTCTGATTTATTCCAGCATCACACTTTCTTCAGCACCGGCAGACCGTTGACGGTCTCGGAAACTTTGTAGCCGGCAGGGACCGCTTCCATAACTCCGGCCTTCTTTTCTTTTGCGAAGAAGTACAGTGTCTGGGTTTTCCCGGTCTTGGTTTTTGTGCTCCTTGAATGCAAGAAGTAAGTGACACCTTTTTTATTCTTAAAACTGAAAGCCATCAGAACCTCCTTTTGGCTAAAAGCCTGTGACAGTCGTTGCGGCACAGGTTAACAGGAATAAACCCATTATAAACGCTATTTTCCGCCTTGGCGCTCCCAATTTTCCCGTCTAAAAACACCTCAGTGGGTGCGGTATAATCACGCCCGTGACGAACCTCAAGCGACCGGAAGACCTTTCGGAGCAGGAATTGCGTCGTCTGTTGCTGGACAAACGCCACGACTCACGCCAGCGGCGGCTCGAACGCTTTCGTCGGACCGGGCGGGCAGTCAGCCTCGCACCCGACCTGCCGCCGGCAGCTTTCGATGAATGGCGCACACAGCTTCCCGGTGAGGAGCAGTCCGACAGCGCTGTAACATATGCCTCGTCTCCTTTGAAGAGACGCTGGTTCGACGGGCTTTTATTGTTTGTGGAAATCCTGGCGGTGCTTGGACTGGCTGGCTTGCTTTTTAACGGCTTTGGATTGTTGCGTACCCTGAACCAGGAAATGGTCGCTGCCCTGCGCCAGGAGCAGGATACTCCCACTGCCACTCCGTTGATTACAGCGGTCGTATTGCCAAGCGGTCATACGCCGCCCTCCTCAGCCGGCGGTGCCCAGTTTAACGAAGCGGAGATTCCGGAACACCTGCGCCCGCTGGTTCAATCCCTGTCGAACCTGCCGGTGCCCACCCCGGGTCCTCAGCAGGCCGTCCAGATCGATATACCTGCCATCGCCGTTCAGAATTGGCCGGTCGTCCAGGGTGACGGCTGGGAGCAGTTGAAAAAAGGAGTTGGCCAGCATATTGGTTCTGCCAACCCCGGCGAGAATGGGAATGTGGTCCTGTCCGGTCATGACGATGTTTTTGGTGAGGTCTTTCGTTATTTGGATAAACTTCAACCGGGCGACCAGGTCATTTTATACACGCTGCAGCAGCAATTCATCTACCGGGTGACGGAAACCCGCATCGTCGATCCAAGCCAGGTGGACGTGATGAACTCCACCAGCGATCCGACCGTCACCCTTATTAGTTGCTACCCATATATGGTTGATAAACAACGCATTGTTGTTTTTGCAACACTTCAAAACCCTTAGGAGATATCATGAGCAGGAAATATAAACGCCAGGCTCCCCGCCAGCTTTCCACCTTTTCAGCCAAACCCGTCGACTTCAATCCGGATTACAGCATCATCAAGCGCGACCTGAAACGTATCGGTCTGCTGGCCGGGGCGTTCTTTGCCTTCCTGATTGTGCTGGCAATCTTCCAGACCCAGCTTATCGCCCTTTTCGGAATATAACCCGGTAACTGTATGTCATTGCCCCATGGCCCCCGCTCCTTGGGGAGACGGGCATTCTTTGCCTGACGTCATTTTCACCGCACTCCCGGAAGGACAGCCGGGCGGTGTGCGTTCGGTCCATACCTGCCCAGGGTGCAGGTGAGCAATCTCCTCCCTCGTGGTCTCCTGTGTTCTCAGAAACGATGCACACGACCGCTGCCGGCAAGACCATCCGTGGAGGGTGGTCGATGGTTCAGGGTTGCTTACTAAATGAAACCGCTTGGCGTTCCTGGCGACTTGGTTTTTAATACCTGACTCACTGCTTCCATGACCTCAGATCTGCTGACCGTTAAATTGGACAAGCTGACTTACGGCGGCGATGCCCTCGGACGACTTTCCGATGGGCGCGCCGTTTTTGTTCCATTTGGCCTGCCCGGCGAAACCGTATCGATCCGTATCCTGAACGAAAAACCCAACCATGTGCGCGCCGAGTTGATCGAGGTCTTGGAACCCTCTCCGGACCGGATTTCACCAAAATGCCTGCATTTTGGCATCTGCGGGGGGTGTCATTACCAGCATTTACCGTACTCCATACAGGTAGACATAAAGTCTGCGATTTTGCGGGACCAGGCAATGCGCATAGGTAAGATAAATGATCTTCCGTTGAGACCGGCAGTTCCATGCCCATCTGAATGGAATTACCGCAACCAGGTCCAGTTCCACTTGACCCGCGCGGGGAAATTAGGTTACGTCGATATTCACGGTCGGGATATCTTCCCGATAACCGAATGTCACCTGCCTGAGCTGACCCTGGATTCCCTCTGGCCCAGGCTGGAATTTGATCCTGGGTCTTGGACTTGAGCGTGCCTCCCTCCGCCTGGGAATGGATGAACAGGCCATGCTGGTGCTGGAATCTGCGGACGTACCAGAACTGGAACTGGAAGCTGACCTGTCGGTGGTTCATCTCTCCGGGAACGATACCGTCGTCATGGCAGGGGATGATTACCTGTCTATAAAGGTAATCGACCGTCTATTCCACGTTTCTGCAGCGTCTTTTTTCCAGGTCAACACCGGAATGGCGGAAAAAATGGTGTCGCACTTGCTTGAACAACTACCTGTCTCTCCTGCCACGACCTTGCTGGATGTTTACTGCGGCGTTGGGCTTTTCAGCGCCTTCTTTGCGCCGCGGGTTGGACGGGTGATTGGGATTGAGCTGTCTCCATCAGCCTGTGAAGATTTCACCATCAACCTGGACGACTTCGACAATGTCGAGCTTTACGAAGCTGCCGCTGAAGAGGTTCTGCCGGTACTGGACGTCAAGCCGGATGTTGTCATCGTGGACCCGCCCCGGGCAGGCCTTGAGAAACATGCCCTGGATGCTCTCATGGTCCTTGCTCCAGCACGGCTCGCATACGTGTCCTGCGACCCCTCCACGCTGGCACGTGATGCTGCCCGGCTCATCGCCGGTGGCTACCACCTTGTGCAGGTCACGCCCTTCGACCTGTTTCCCCAGACCTTTCATATCGAGAGCATCAGCATCTTTGAGAAACTCCTTTGAATCTCAACAAATCAAAAAAAACTGTAGTAACGACTTAAGTCGTTACGTTCTATGTATTTATGAAAGTAACATTATTATGTCAACTGTGTAAGCGGCTGATAAGTTCACCAGGAAAAGGAGAATCTTATGCGATGGGAAGATCTGACCGGAGACCAGTTTCCTGGGGCAGTGAAACAGGCTGAAAACGTCTGCCTGCTGCCTTTTTCTTGCATCGAACGCCACGGGCACCACCTGCCGCTCGGCACCGACATGTTCATCGGGCGGGAACTCTGCCGCCGGGTTGCCGAGCTCGAACCGGCAGTGATTTTCCCGGATTATTTATTCACACAGATTTTGGAAGCGCGCCACACCCCCGGCACGTTCGGGATCCAACCCGAGCTGATCATCAGCCTGTTGGAAAACGTTTGCCGCGAAATTGCTCGCAACGGGTTGACTAAGATCGTAATCATCAATGCCCACGGTGGCAACGACCACCTGATCAACTATTTTGCCCAGATCCAGCTTGCCAGCCGGCGCGATTATGTCGTCTACATCCCCCAGCCGGCTTACGTGACCGAGGAACCCGCTACCGCAGCCCAATGGGAAACAGCCGTCGACGGTCATGCCGGGGAGCGTGAGACCAGCATGCTGCTTGCCATCCGTCCCGAGCTTGTCAGGCTTGAGAGCCTGCCATCTGATGGGGAAGGCATGCCGATGGGCAGGCTAAAACAACTGGGTGACCAGGGCACGTATGTTGGCATCTGGTGGTATGCCGACCATCCCACCCATTATTGTGGGGACGGGCGCCCTGCCACTGCTGAAAAGGGGGAGGCCTGGTTCGTTGACCGCTCGCGTGCCCTTGCCCGCGCTCTTCGCACCATCAAGGATGACAAAGATTCCCGCCGCCTGCAGGATGAGTTCTTTTCCAAAGTTGGATAGCCTTTCATTAGGAAGTATTCGAATAACGACGCAGAGATTCCTCATACTTGGGATGAACGAAAAAAAGTGGGTTAGGCGAGCATCGCTCGCATAACCCACTTTTTTTACCCCTCTCCAACTCGGTCATTTGTCCCCAAAGCCCGGCGGAGTGGGAGAAAGTTTGCCGATAGGAAAACCTTGTCTGTCTGGATTCAGATTAAATCGGTGAACTTGCCAAATTCCCGCCTTGAATCCGCTTTTCACTTTCATGCGCCAGGGCACGGATTTTATCCATGATCGTTTCGGAAACGCGGTCCACGTGCTCATGGTCTTCCACGTTCCCTTCAAAATGGGTTGGTTGCCCCACGGTGACAGCATAAGGTCCGCGCAAGTACCAGCGTGCTTCCGAGGGAATTCCTCCTGCAATTCTTGACCGTATGTTGTGACAGCGTTCCCGGTGCAGGAAAATCCCAACCGGCACAACCGGGACCCCGGTGCTGAGCGCCAGTCGCGCCGCTCCACTTCGGGGTGGCAGGAATCCGCCCTCGAGTGGGCTGATGTGCCCTTCGATAAAAATTGCCACTGACCGTCCCTTACCGATATGCCGGCGGGCTTGTTCCAGGGCTGCACTCCCCTGGGTGAGCGGGACGGGGATTTCCTGGACCTTTTGCAGGAACCAGCCAAAGACGGGCACTTTGAACGCCTTGGCGGTGATCATGACGTTCAATTGTTGCCGCGTGATCATATGGATCAGGAACGGGTCCGTCGCGCTGGGGTGGTTGGCAACAAAGATCATGGGACCGGAAGGCAGGCTCCCATGCCGGCGGACGTCGAAACGCAGCATGACGAGTGCGAAGAAACGTACAAGCGCAAGACTGGTCACATATAGGAATACCTGGAACATTGCTTGTCTCCTGGTCTGCTTAATTTCAGACGGATGATAAATTGTTCAAAGTCAAGGGGAATTAATGGAGAAAGGTTTACATTTTCGCCGGGCAGACACGCTTTTGGCTGTCCAGGGCAAGTGCACGGATGCTCTGCATGATGTTCTCGGATACCTTTTTGACGAAATCTTTGTCGTTCGCATCGCCCCGGAAATGCAGCGCTTTTCCGATGGTGATCGCGTAAGGTCCGTGCAGGTACCAGGTCACGATATCCGGTTCTCCCTCGAACATTGCCGGGAAGCGGTGGCAGCCCTTGTCTGAAAGGTAAATCCCGATCGGCACCACCGGCACTCCGCTGCTGAGTGCCAGCCGCGCCACCCCGCTGCGGGGTGGGTTGAATCCGCCGCCTGCCGGGCTGATCAAGCCTTCCGGGAAGATCGTTACGGAGCGGCCGGCCTTGAGAGTTTGGCGGGCTTCCTCAAGCACTTTTTCTCCTTGTCCAGGGCTGACGCAAATGTGGTTCATTTTGCGCATGAAAACGCCCAGGACCGGGATTGAAAAAGCCTTGGACGTGACCATCAAGCTCATTGGTTTTTTTGAGATCAGGTGGATCAGGATCGGATCGGTGGTGCTGGGGTGATTTGCGGCGAAAAGCACCGGTCCGGCTGGCAGGGAATAGCGCCAGCGAATGTCCATATTGAGCAGGAGCCTGGCATAACTCTGGATCATGATGCGGCTTATTTTGTAAAGGATGTCCGAAAGCATCGCAGGGTTTCTCCTGTTCATTCTATGGGTATAGCTTACCAGTAAATGACAAATTTCACCTATCCCGATCCTAACAATCACCTATGGATATAACCCCGTCCATGCCAAAAAGAGCCGGTGAAAATGCCGCTTCGGGGGCTTTACAATATTGTCGGTTATTGATCCTGAATATAGTGGGAAAAGACTAAAAAAGGGGTGCTGGCGGTACGTACCGTCAAGCACCCCAAAACTCTAGCGCCATACAATAAAAAGGATCGAACAAACCTTGATAATTTAGCTTTGCTCAGTTCCAATCTTGCTTATTTGACCAGGTTGCGCAAAACCGTGTGCAAGATCCCGCCGTTCCGATAATAGTTGACTTCAACAACGGTATTCAAAAGGGCCTCCGCCTTGAAAACGATTTCCTTGCCGTCTGCCTTCCTGGCCTTAACCGTGACGACACAGCGCGGGGTTATCTTGTCGTTCAAACCCTCGATCGAAATAACCTCATCGCCCTTCAAGCCCAGTTTTTCGGCATTTTGTCCGTCCACGTAGCGCAGCGGAAGAACTCCCATCCCAACCAGGTTCGAGCGGTGGATGCGCTCGAAAGACTCGGCGATTACGGCTTTCACCCCTTGCAGCATCGGACCTTTGGCAGCCCAGTCACGGCTGGACCCGGTGCCGTATTCCTTGCCTGCCATCACGATGACCGGGATACCCTCCGCCTTGTATTTCATGGCTGCATCGAAGATGCTCATTTCGTCACCCGTGGGCTGCAGAATGGTCCAGTTGCCTTCCCTGGGTGCAGCCATCAGGTTCTTCAGCCGGATATTGGCGAACGTGCCGCGTGCCATCACGCGGTCATTTCCGCGCCGGCTTCCGTACGAATTGAAGTCCCGCACCTGCACTCCCTGCTCCTGCAGGTATTTGCCGGCTGGGCTGTCACTGGCAATGTTGCCGGCCGGGGAGATGTGGTCGGTGGTGATCGAGTCACCCAGCATGGCCAGCACGCGCGCTCCCTGGATATTGTTGATATGGGGGACATCCAGGGTCAGCGACTGGAAGAAGGGTGGGTGCTGGATATAGGTGGAAGCGTCCGCCCACTGGTACAGGTCGCCTTCCGCCACCTTGATATCCTTCCACATGTCCGACCCTTCGAACACGTTGGCATATTTATCTGAGAACATTTCCGTTCTGACACTGGAAAATACCGCTTCCTCCACTTCCTGCGCCGTGGGCCAGATATCCTTGAGATAGACCGGTCCGTCCTTCCCGGTTCCGATCGGTTCGCTGCTTAGGTCGATGTCCACGGTCCCAGCCAGGGCGTATGCCACCACCAGCGGAGGGGAAGCCAGGAAGTTTGCCTTTACCAGCGGGTGGACGCGCCCTTCGAAGTTTCGGTTGCCCGAAATGACTGCCGCCGCCACAAGGTCCGACCCGGTCACAGCCTTGGCAACTTCTCCCGGCAGCGGTCCGCTGTTGCCGATGCAGGTGGTGCAGCCGTAAGCCACCACGTTGAATCCCAATTTTGATAATGGCAGCAGTAGGTCGGCCTGTTTGAGATAATCAGTGACAACCCGGCTGCCGGGTGCTAGGCTGGTTTTCACGTAGGGCTTGACAGCTAATCCCTTTTCGATGGCTTTTTTGGCAACCAGCCCCGCGGCAACCATGACCGATGGGTTGCTGGTATTGGTGCATGAGGTGATGGCTGCGATCACCACCGCGCCGTGCCCGATCTCGTACGAATCGCCGTTGCTGCCCACTTTTCCCGTTCGCTTTAATGCCTCGGGAGTCAGTTCATAGCCGCGTTCCTTCACTGGCGCAGACAGCGTCTTCTTGAACACCGACTTCATCTCGGTGAGTGCCACGCGGTCCTGCGGGCGTTTTGGTCCCGCCAGGGAAGGCACCACGCTTCCCAGGTCCAGTTCGAGCAGGTCGGTGTAATTTGCGTCCGGGGTGCTGGTTTCTCGGAACAGTCCCTGCGCCCGGCAGTAGGCCTCGGTTCGTTCGATCACCTCCGCCTTGCGGCCGGTCATCTTCATATATCTCAGTGTTTCCACATCCACTGGGAAAAAGCCCATCGTGGCGCCGTATTCGGGTGCCATGTTGGCGATCGTGGCGCGGTCTGGCAGGCTCATGCTGTCCAATCCGGGTCCGAAGAACTCGACGATCTTATCTACCACGCCCTTCTGGCGCAGCATCTGCGTGACGGTGAGCACCAGGTCGGTGGCGGTGATGCCTTCCTTGAGCTTGCCGTGCATTTTGAACCCGACCACGTCTGGCAGCAGCATGTCCATGGGTTGACCAAGCATGACTGCTTCCGCCTCGATGCCGCCCACACCCCAGCCCACCACCCCCAGCCCGTTGATCATGGTGGTGTGTGAATCAGTCCCGATCAGCGTGTCGGGGAACAGCACTTCGGAGGACCCCAGCCCTTCTTTCCTCGAAAGTACCACCTGCGCCAGGTATTCCAGGTTTACCTGGTGTACGATGCCCGTTGCTGGCGGTACCACCCGGAAATTAGCGAAGGCCTTTTGACCCCATTTGAGGAATTCGTACCGTTCGCGGTTGCGCTGGAATTCCATTTCCTCATTTCGTTTCAAGGCATCCGGGGTGGCAAAAAAGTCCACCTGGACCGAGTGGTCGATCACCAGGTCGACTGGCACGAGCGGGTTGATTTTCTTTGGGTCACCGCCCAGGCGCGCCACTGCTGCCCGCATGGCTGCCAGGTCCACCACTGCCGGTACCCCGGTAAAGTCCTGCATGATCACCCGCGCTGGCAGGAAGGGGATCCCGGGGCGGCTGCCGCCCGTTTTGGCGGTCGGATTGGGGGTCCAGCTGGCAATGTTCTTTACATCTTCCTGGGTGATCTCTTTGTCGTTGCATTGGCGCAGCGCCGCCTCGAGCATGATGCGGATCGAGAAAGGCAGCAGGTTGAGTTGGGTTAACCCGGCTTTTTCCAGCGCGTCGAGCCGGTAAATGCTGTAATCAATATTCCCCAGTTTCAGCACATCCCGGGATTTGAAATAATCTTTTGACATATCCATCTCCTTTGGCAGGGTATCCCTCGCCGTTTCGCCTTCGTCAAATAAATGCTTATCAAATAAGGGGGTTTGGTTTCCTGGAATAATTCTTTGTGGTTCCTGGCGAAGCCGGGGATTCACCTGGCAATTTCGCCTCAGGGATAAAAAAAGACTCAAAGGTGCCTCCCAATTCCATTCTGGTTGGGACACGGCCCTTCAGGCCTGTTTTGGTTTTTAAGATCTATCGCTCAACTCTTTGACAAGTTGCTCCACAAGTATATCGCATTCAGCCTTCGGCAGGAAACTCGCTCGTGCTGCCGCAAGGATACGCTCTTTTAGGGTTTTATGTTCCATTCCCAGGTCTTCGCAGGCGCGCTGGTATTCTTCGCTTAACGCGATCTGCGAAATGGATGGGTCATCGCTGCAAAGTGTGACATTCAACCCGGCCTTCAGCATGTTCATCACCGGGTGTTCCTGCACGGAAGGTACCGCGCCGGTCAGGATGTTGCTCGTCACGCATACCTCGAAAACCGTTCCGCGCTCGCGTGCCATCGCCACGAGCTCTGGGTCTTCCATGATCCTCACGCCGTGCCCGATTCTCCCGGCATTGAAGCTTTCCATCGCCTCCCTCACATTCGCCGCCCCCGCCCATTCCCCGGCATGCACGGTCAGTTTCAGCCCGCACTGTTGTGCTTCTCTGAAGATTCCCAGGAAAGGTGCTGCTGGATACTTTGCTTCGTCACCTGCCAGGTCCAGCCCCCGGATGCCGCTGCCCATCCGCGCCGTTGCCAGCCAGGTTACCTGTTCTGCCAGTTCCACGCTCTCGTGGCGGTTGACCGAGGCCACCAGGATCACCCGCACTCCGAATTTCGTTGCCGCCGCGCTGGCGCTTTCGCAGACCCAGTCCATCACCTGCCCCATCGGGAACCGTTCAGCCCGGCTCAAAGCCACCGGTGTAAAACGCAGTTCAAGCAGGCGGACGTTATCGTTCGCCGCGTCTTCAATGGCTTCGCTGGTCACCCGGTGGATGATCTCAGGCGAGCGGTAGAACATGCGCAGTGTATTAAATTTTGACAGGAAATGTTGGATGGTATCGGGTTCGCTTGTTTCCTCCCCGATTAGATTGCTGAAAGGGTTCGCTCCAATTGGTACGGTGATGCCGTGCGTGCGGGCAATTTCCAGCATCGTTTGAAACCGCATTGAACCTTCCAGGTGTCGGTGAAGGTCGACCTTTGGCAGTCTCTTGTAGAAATTCGCCGATTTGTCCACTAATGCCTGTGTCGTTTTCTCTTTTTATCGTTGGTCTGTGCCGCGACAGCTGCAGCTGCCACGGGTTCAGACCTTTGTTCCGCTGCCGCTTCCACCTGGGTGGCAGCCCCGCGCGGTTGGTACAGGAAAATGCGCCCGATGACTCCCGCCCGGATGTCTGCTAGCAGGGTCTGGAACATTTCCGAAGCCTGGCTTTTATATTTGACCAGCGGGTCGCTCTGGGCATAGGCTTCCAACCCGATCGAAACTCGTAGTGCCTCCACCCGGGTCAGGTAGTCCACCCATAGTTCGGTGATCGCACCCAGCAGTACCTGGCGGTAGATCTGGCTCTGCACGCTGCGGCCCACTTCCTGGGCGGTCTGGGCACCCGCGTTTTCTCCCAGGCGGGTCAGTTCGCTCTGTCCCCAGGCAAGCCGCTGGGCTTCCTGCGCCTGCTGCAGGTGGTCCAATACATCCTCTTCCAGGGTGGCGGAATTCTTGTTCGCCAGCAATTCGCCCGCTAGATGGACGTAATGCAGGCGGGTGAAGATCTGGCGCACCTGGCGGTGGGTCTTGGCATCAAACGACGTGCTCGATCCCTGTGCGATCAATCCCAGCAGCCGTATCTTTGCCTGGTCGTCACGCTCGGGGCTGCGTTCGAGCGCGCTTGCCAGTTCACGCACGATTTGCCCGTCTTTCCCAAGCAGCTTTTCTTCACGCCCTGAGAGGACTTGCTTTACGCGTTCTTCTATCTTGGAGGAGGCTTCCTGCCATTCAAGCTCCTGCATTTCGGGTATGTTCAGCCCCAGGGATTCTCCCAGCCGGAACTCGATGGTGTTGACCAGGCGGGTGATATTCGTGGAAGCCACGTAGGCATCCACCTGGGCATGCAACTCCTCTGCAAGACCCTTCGGGTCCTCGCCCAGCTGGGTCGTTTGCTCCGGGTCCAGGCGGAACGGAACCCTCACCAGGCTGGAGAGTTCCTCCAGGATCACGTTGGATCGGCGGGTCTCGGTTTCGAGGCCGTCGGTGATTCCGTCCAGGGCGGTATCCAGTGAATCGATGCGGTCTTCGATCTGGGGCTCCAGGTTCTCGCCCGTGTGGTCGATCTGTTCGAGGATGGTGTTGAGAAAATGTGTCTGGTCGGCTTGTAATGCGTTCAATGCCAGTTGGCGCAGCGCCTCAGCCAGGTCCTCGGATTTGGCGTTTGCGTTAAGTTCTTCCAATAGGAGTTTGTACGTGTAGGATGGGAAGATCCCGTTGGGGGTGTTGAATGGCGGCTGGATCTGGTCCAGCCACGCCAGCATTCGCCAGTATTCTTCGCTGGCGATGACTTCCTCTGCCCGCCGCTGCACTTCCTGCCTGCAGCAGCTCGTTCACGTCTTCCACCAGGTCTTCCTTTGCGAATACCCGGTTGCGCTGGTCGTAAATGCGCTGGCGTTGGGCGTTGAGCACGTCGTCGTATTCGAGCAGGTGCTTGCGCACGTCGAAGTTGGCGCCTTCCACCCTGTGCTGCGATTGCTCGATCATGTTGGTGACCATGCGGTGCTGCATCGGGTAGTCGTCGTCGATCTTGAAACGCTCCATCACACCCTTCACCTGGTCACCGCCGAACATCCTCATCAGGTCGTCTTCCAGTGACAGGTAGAAGCGGCTCGACCCTGGGTCGCCCTGTCGGGCGGCGCGGCCGCGCAGCTGGTTGTCGATCCGCCGCGCTTCATGTCGTTCGGAGCCGATCACGTGCAGCCCGCCGCGGGCGCGCACCCGTTCCATGTCCTCGAAATATTGCAGGAAGTTGTGTACCTCCGCCTCGTAAATGCCGTACAGGCTCGGGTCGGCTTTTTGCAGGGCTTCACGCCGTTCCTGCAGCGACATGTCGTATGGGTCCTTGTACCCCGCCTTGCGCAGCACGCGCGCCACGGCCGCGATCACCTCTTCCGCCAGGTCGCCGCCCAGCTTGATATCCACTCCGCGTCCCGCCATGTTGGTGGCAATGGTCACTGCCCCGAATGCCCCGGCTCCCGCAATGATCTGGCTTTCCTCGGTGTGCTTGCGGGCGTTCAATACCTGGTGGGGCACTCCGCCCTGCAGCACGGCTTTCAGCCTGTCTTCATCTTCAGCCGGCAGCTCCAGGATCTCCATCAGGCGTGTCAGGTTGGCTTGTTCCTCGGGGTTGAGTGACAAGCCCAGCTCCTTTGCCATCGGTCGCATGTCTTCCGGACGCAGCTGCTCGATGGGTTCATTGAGCGGCTGGAGTTCGGGGATGACCCGCCCATCTTCTTCGCGGTCGTTCTTTTCCAGCCAGGCATGTCGAAGCAGCAGGATCTGCATCAACCTGCGCACAGCTTCAGCTCGCAGCCGGGTCGAGAGACGTTCCGAGCCTTCCACCGAGGTGGTGCCCACCAGGATTGGACGTCCCATGCTGTGGTAGATGACGATCTCCCGGACCAGGGACCGCAGTTTGGCTTCCACGCCGCGGTAGATGACGTCCGGGTAATCCTTGCGTCTCCAGAACACCACCTCTTTTTCGGGGTCGTCGCTGTGTGCAAAATAGGAGTAAGCGTACCCTTCCTCATCCTTGGTCTTGATCTCCACCAGCGGAGCTTCCGACCCAAACGCCTGGAATTCCAGGTTGGTGGGGATGGGCAGTACGGGCAGTTTATAGATCTTGTCGAACTCCTCCGCTTCGGTCAGGGCGGTCCCGGTCATGCCTGCCAGCTTGGTGTACATGCGGAAGTAGTTTTGCAGGGTGATCGTCGCGTACGTGACGTTCTCGGGCTCCACCCGCACCCCTTCCTTGGCTTCCACCGCCTGGTGCAGTCCGTCGCTCCAGCGCCGCCCCGGCATCAGCCGCCCGGTGAACTCGTCCACGATCAGCACTTTTCCGCCCTGCACCAGGTAGTCCTTGTTTCGCTTGAAAAGGTGCTGGGCGCGCAGTGCCTGTTCCAAAAAACCGAGCAGGTGCGCCTGTTCAGGGGTCACATCCTCGGGGCGGTCAGGGTCGCGCAGCGGCTGTCCCAGTAGTTGCTCCATGTGGGCGGTGCCGATCTCGGTCAGGGCTACGCTGCGGTCCTTTTCGCTGACGTCGTAATCTTCTGCCTTTAATTGCCGCACCAGCACTGCCATCTTTGCGTACCATTCGATGTTTCCCGAAGCCGGGCCGGAGATGATCAGCGGGGTGCGCGCTTCGTCGATCAGCACGTTATCCACCTCGTCCACGATCGCGTAGTTGTGACCGCGCTGGACCTTCTCCTCCAGTCGGTAGACCATGTTGTCACGCAGGTAGTCGAAGCCGAATTCGGAGTTGGTGCCGTAGGTGATATCCGCCTTGTACGCTTCCACGCGGTCCACCAGGCGCATCTCATCCTGGTCCTCGTGCGGCGACTCTTTCTCGGGGTCGTACAGGAAAGCCTTCTTGCCGTTTTCGGTTGCGGCTGCCATCTGCAGGATCCCCACCGATAAGCCCAGGAAATGGTAGATGGCACCCATCCACCTGGCGTCGCGCCGGGCCAGGTAATCGTTGACCGTCACCAGGTGCACCCCCCTGCCGGTCAGTGCGTTCAGGTAGAGCGGCAGCGTGGCAACCAGCGTCTTGCCTTCGCCTGTGCGCATCTCGGCGATCTTGCCCTGGTGCAGGACGATACCCCCGATCAGCTGCACGTCGTATGGGCGCTGACCGATGGTCCGTTTGGCTGCTTCGCGTACCGCCGCGAATGCTTCCGGCATAATCCCTTCCAGCACGGAATTCTCGATCTCTACGCGTTCTTTCTCGTCTTCCACACCTTCCAGTTCCCCCGCGATCAGGCTGCGGAACTCGTCTGTTTTGAGGCGCAGCGCTTCGTCGCTCAGGGCTTCGAAATCCGGCTCGAGCGCATTGATCTGTTCCACCAGGTCGGTGGTTTTTTCGATTTCACGTTTATTGGGGTCTCCCCCGAATGTTTTTACAAATTTCTGGAGCATTGAAAGTCCCTTTCGGGGAAATTATAGCATGGGGTTGTAAGACCTGAATAAGAAAAAATCGTTACACCCAAGGTTTTTACCAATTGGGGGTTTGGGCGGGGTGCGGGCGAGAAGACCGCCCACACCCCCCGATAAACTATTAAGCCGAGGCGGCTTCAAGCCGCCTTCTGCAGTTTCGACGCCAGGAAACAGCATAAACTCCTCTCCCGGTTGAACCAGTTTTCCGAAGCACCTTAGCCTCCGTTTGTTGCATAAACCTCCCCTCTCCGATTAAGGCTATTGTCCCCGAAGAGAAACGAAGGGTAGAGGGGATGGGGGTGGGGAATATTGGAATTTAATATCTGTTGAATCGAGCTCTTGGGGGCGGGAATAGAAACCTGGTCTTGCGAGCTAAGCTCACAAATCCCAGTTTCCTCTAATCATCCCAAACGAAGAGTATTGCGCGGGGTTGGATGGAATCTTGAGCAAACTAATCAGTAATTAATCAAAATTCTCGCTAATAAACCAAATTATTTGGTATTATGCCAAATATATTGACATTCCACCAATATCATGCTAGACTCCCCCAAAGAGGCAAACAAATGAGCGTTATTCCCCGCAAATGTCCAAGTTGCTCCGCCCCCCTTGTCGTCACCCAGTTGAGCTGCACGAAGTGCGAGACCAATGTGGTGGGATTGTACGAGATCAACCCCTTCCTGCGCCTGTCCAACGAAAGCCTGGCATTCCTCGAGACTTTCATCCGCAACCGCGGCAATGTCAAGGAAATGGAGCGCGAGAGCGGCGAGTCGTACTGGGTCATCCGCCGCAGGCTCGACGAGGTCATTGCCGAGCTCGGTTATGAGGTCGAACCGGTCGAGGACGAACTGTCCTCCACCGCCAGGAGATCCTCGGAAGGTTGAGCAAGGGAGAGATCGACGTCAAGGAAGCCACCCGCCTGTTGAACCAGCTTGGCGAGGGTATTTCATAGGGTCCAAGGAGATAGTATGGCCACTCAGAGTGAACAAATGTTGGTGCTCGATTTGATCTCGCAGGGCAAGATCACCGCTGCCGATGGCGAGGAACTGTTGAAGGCGCTCGCCGCCAGCACCCCCAAACCGAAACCTCAGCCCGTGCGGGTCGACCCGCTTGGGGTGGCTGCCACCGGCTATTCGCCCAGTGAAGGCGCCAGCCTGGCTGCCGAACTGCGCAAGTTGGGCATCGACCGCCTGAAGTTGTCCGAGCTGCAGGAGATGCGCCTGCACAACGTCACCCCCGACTATGTCCGCGAGATGGCAGCCCTGGGCTTCGATGATGACGACCTGGATGAGCTCGTCAACCTGCGCATGCAAAATCTCACCCCGCAGTACGTCCGTGAAATGCAGGCCGCCGGGTTGAAGGATGCCGATTTCGACGAGTTGATCCTGGCTTCCCAGCACGGCGTCACCCCCGATTTTCTGCGTGCCATGCAGGAGGCTGGGTTCAAGCACCCGGATGTGGATGAGTTGGTTGCCTGCTTCGACCATGGTGTCACTCCCGATTTCCTGCGTGCCATCCGCGATTCAGGACTCGACGACTTGGACGTGGATGACATTGTCAAATGCTTCGACCATGGCGTGACCCCCGATTTCCTGCGTGGCATGCGCCTCTCCGGCCTCCGCGACCTGGATGCGGACGATCTGGTCAAATGCTTCGATCACGGCGTAACGCCCGACTTCCTGCGCGGCATGCACGCCGCCGGGATCGAAGATCTTGATGTGGACGAAATGGTTAAATGTTCCGACCACGGCGTGACCCCCGATTTCCTGCATGCCATGCGCGCCGCTGGGATCAAGGACCTGGATGTGGATGAAATGGTCAAATGTTCCGACCATGGTGTCACTCCCGATTTTCTGCAGGCCATGCGCGCCGCTGGCATCAAGGACCTGGACGTGGACGAACTGGTCAAATGCTTCGACCACGGCGTGACACCTGATTTTGTGCTTGCCATCCGCGCCGCCGGGCTGAAGGACTTCGATCTGGACGACCTGGTCAAATGCTTTGACCATGGGGTTGCCCCGGAATTCCTGAAAGCCATGCGGAATGCCGGGCTCAAAGACCTGGATGTGGATGACCTGGTCAGGAGTTCTGATCACGGCGTCACCCCCGAGTTCCTTAAAGCCATGCGTGCTGCCGGTCTCAGGGACCTGGATGTGGACGACCTGGTCAAATGCTTCGACCGGGGTGTCACGGTCGACCTCGTCCTCGCCTTGCGCGAGCTCGGGATCAAGGACCTGGATGTGGATGATTTGGCCCATGCCTCCGATCATGGAGTCACCCCCGATTTCATCCGCAGCCTGCGTGACCTGCACCTGGAAGATCTCGAACTGGATCACCTGGTCGAATTGGTCGACAACGATATCTACTGCTGACGAACTCCGCGCCGCCCACGCTGCCAACCCCGATCTCGACACCGATGACCTGGTGGAGTTGGTCCAGGAAGGTCACCCCGGCGCCTCCAAAAAGGGCAAACACTCAAAGAGTAAATTTCACCTTCACATCCACTAACCACCGGATCTATCACCCATTTTCCTGTTTAAAAAGGCAACAAAAACATAAGGGTGTCGCAAGCTTCGCTTGCGACACCCTTATGTTTTTAATATCTCCCCTCCCCGTCTCGGGGAGGGGTCGGGGGTGGGGATAATTCTCGAATCTCAATCGACCATCTAATCTATTCACTGCAGGGTAAATTTATAACGGAGGAATTACCAAGATCGTATTTTATAATGGTTTTTCTTTGAAAAAGTAACGAGAAAATTGATGTGCTTAGAGCGAAGCGACCAGCACATCATTTTTTAAATGTACTCCCTCCACTTTAAAACTTTTTTCCTCTAGGTACACTTACACTGTACTGCGTTAGGTGCACGCATGCCCCTGACGCAGTACCTGGGGTTTATGTGAGAAATATTTTTCCATTCAGCGGAACGACCTGCAGGGATGTTTGATATCTCCCCCCGTGATGATTCTCACAAAAAGTACAGAAAAATTGAATATGCTGGGAGCGAATTGACCAGCATATTCAATTTTTCATATATTACCCCTCCCCTTTAGGGCTACAGTCCCTGCAGCGCAGCGGTGAGGGCAGAGTGAGGAAGTTGTCGAATCTCAATAGACCATCTTCTCTATCCATTGCTGGTAAATTCATAATGGAAGAATAAACAAGATCGTATTTTCTAATGGTTTATCCCTCTAAAGAACGAGAAATGATGTGCTGGGAGCGAAGCGACCAGCACATCATTTTTCTCAATTATACTCCCCTCCCCTTTAGGGGAGGGGCAGGGGGTAGGGTTAACCAACAATATTTTCCTCACACCAAATGCAGATCCATCACCTGCCGGAAATGATACCCATAAATGGCAAACGTGATCGCCAGCGCAAACAGCTCCGGCCTCCGGAATAGCGTCCAGAACAACAGCTTCCAGTACTGCACCCGCTCCTTGCCGATGATCCCCAGCCGCAGCACCGACCGGAAAAATGCCCGCACATATTCCCCGCTCAACGGGATCGTGATCTTGGGGGCTTTGTACTCCTTCAGGAAAGTCTTCACCCGCGCATAATAATTCTTCGGGGCATACAGGGTTCTTACCACTGCCCGGTAGCCGTTTTGCAGTGCCTCGATATTCATTATTTTCGGGATGATATTCGTCCCGCCGTCCACGTTATCGCCCGAGAACGACCCCACCAGTCGGCCGTCCTGCTCCATGCGTTTATACAGCCGCGTCCCGATCGGCGCCTGCAGCAGTCCCACCATGGCGGTCACGATCCCGCTTTTCTGGATGAAATCGATCTGCCGCTGGAAGGTGGAGGCGCTGTCGTTGTCGAACCCGATGATGAAGCCGCCCTGTACCTGCAGGCCGGCACGCTGGATCCGTTTCACGTCCGCCACCAGGTCGCGGTGCAGGTTTTGCTTCTTGTTGCACTCTGCCAGGCTGTCATCGTCGGGCGTCTCGACCCCGATGAAGACCGTATCGAATCCTGCCTGGGTCATCATATTCATCAGCGCTTCGTCGTCGGCGATGTTGATCGAGATCTCGGTGTTGAACGGCATTCCCTTCTTGCCCTTGCGCCATTCGATCAGCGCCGGCAGCAGGTCTCCCCGCAGTTGCTTTTTGTTGCCGATCAGGTTGTCGTCCACGAAAAAGACCGGCTCGCGCCAGCCCAGCTTGTACAACCCGTCCAGCTCGCGGATGATCTGCACTGCGGTCTTGACCCGCGGCGTGTGCCCGAACAGGGTGGTGATATTGCAGAATTCGCAGTCGAACGGGCAGCCGCGTGAATACTGGATCGACATGGTCGCATAGCGGTTCCGGTCCAGCAGTTCCCACAGGGGTGCCGGCGTCTGCTGGATGTCGGGGAATTCATCCGAGGTATAGAATTTTTGTGCCTTGCCCTGTTCCAGGTCTCGCAGGAAAGGTGCCAGGGTCATCTCGGCCTCGTTCAGCACGAAATGGTCTACGTCCGGGAACTGGTCGTATTCCGCCGTGAACAAGGGTCCTCCCGCCACCACTTTCAACCCGGCAGCTTTGCAGCGGGCGATCACCTCGTAGGTTGATTTCCTTTGCACCACCATGGCGCTCACGAAGACAAGTTCGGCCCATTCCAGGTCTTTATCTTTAAGCGGTCTGACGTTCAGGTCCACCAGCCGCTTTTCCCATTCCGTCGGCAGCATGGCTGCCACGGTCAGCAGCCCCAGCGGGGGGGTGGAGGCCTTTTTGCGGATGAATTTAAGTGCATGTTTGAAGCTCCAGAACGTGTCGGGGAATTCCGGGTAGACCATTAAAACTTTCATCAAAACCTCCAAATGGGTATGCTAAAAAAAATACTGTTCTGCGGCAGGTTTTAATGCCGAAAGGGAACAGGGGTTTCTGGATTTGACTTAATCTGATTGGCGAATGAGGACCACCAAACCAGGGTTCGTGCTCGACCTTTAGCTTTCCCCGCATCTGGTTCGAAAAGGTGGACTTTAATAACAGGGTAAATGTGCCGGTGTTATTCGTCTATTTGCATCAGACTTGTCGCCATTATACCCTGAATCGCTCTTTGGGGTTGGATTGATGGGGAATGGATAGGAGCTTGATAACTAACGTTCCCAACTGGGTTCGATTTATTTCTCCCCTGCCTCTTTGAATCACCGTCGTCAGGCTTCATTCACAATTAACCATGCCCCTCAATTTCTAATGTTCCCACTTCGAAGAATCCGGTAAGTGCAATAAAAAATCCGGAAGAACCAATTCTTCCGCAATCTCTGGTTTAATTATACGCGCTTTCAGATCGAATTTCAATGACCGTATTTCTATTCTATTGGTTACTTATTATAGAATTGAACCGGCTTGGAAAAAATGGTATATTGCAGCGGTGCTTCAAACAGTTACTCCTTATGAATGTGCGTAATAATAAAAAATATTGGTCTAGAAGGAGACAACATGATTCCTGAAGTAAACCAACGCGCCGTGACCCACGCCCTGCAAACCGCGTTCGGGGTAAATGAATACGAAGATATTCGACCTTTGACCGGGGGACTTAGCTCCGCCCGTGCCTATAAGATTGTCGTGAGAAAACAACCTTACCTCCTGAAGATCCTGCGTACAGAGGTGATCAGCGATCCCAGGAACGAGTTCGCCTGTATGCAAACTGCTGCCGAAGCCGGCATTGCACCCCGGATTTGGGTTGCCAGCGTGGAAGACAGGCTTTTGATCACCGATTATATCGAAGCAAAACCTTATCCGGATGATTTCCTTCCGCTGATCGTTCCTACCCTCCGCACGCTTCATTCCCTGCCTCATTTCCCAAAGGTGGTGAATTACATTGACGCGGGCAACGGATTCGTTCGACGCTTTCAAGCGGCAAAGATCCTCCCGGAAAGCGCAACCGCGGAACTGTTCCGCTTATACGCGGACGTGGTCAAGGGTTACCCGCGCAATGACAGCCAGCTTGTTGCAAGTCATAACGACCTGAAACCGCAAAATATCCGTTTCGACGGGGAACGCATCTGGCTGGTTGATTGGGAATCGGCCTTCCTCAATGATGAATATGTCGATTTGGCTATCGTGGCGAATTTTTTTGTCAAAGACGAAGCCCGGGAAGAAGACTATCTCAGCGCATACTTCGGCGAGCCCGCCGGAGAATATCGGCGTTCCCGCTTCTTCCTGATGCGCCAGTCTGTTTCCATGTTTTATGCAACCTTGTTGCTCCTGGAGGCGTCCCGGGCAGGACTGTCCATCGATGCGGATATGACCACACCGGGCTTCACAGAATTTCATCAGGACCTGGTAACAGACAAGGTGAATATGATGAACGCCGAGGCAAAGTTAACGTATGGGATGATTCACCTGCGTGAGGCTCTGCGCTGCATGCGCTCCCCCCGATTCGGAGAGGCTTTAGCCATGGTAAGGGCTTTTCACCCCACCGAGTAGAGGCGGTCAGGGGCATGCTCTTAATCATCATTTTGGAAAACTGGAGTCCGAAGAGCTTTGGACTGGGGGCTGTCCGCTAAATTGCACCCGGCACAGCTTTCACCGTGCTCACGCGCGATGTTACTGTTTGGCTTATGTGAATGTCAATTATTAATAGCACTCGCCAATGTCTTCACTAATAAATCCCACCCGTTGACAAACTAGAACATCCGTGCTAATATCAATCCGCGGCAAAAGATGCTCCTTAAATCTCCTTGCTGCCTGATCTTTTGCACTTTAACAGCCGAATAATGGGTATTCGTCCCGAAAAAACACCTGTAAAAGTGACTCTAATTCACTCATCCTGCCCCCCATAATTCCAACCAATCCCCACTGCTGCCCGCCTCCTTACTACATCTTATTCTTTTTAGGCTCGCTCTGAGAAACGAGCTCCCTAGCCTTGTATATGAATATGAAGAGACTTGGTGCCCCAATCTATCCCTGCCAGTCACCCTCTCCAAATACGAAGTATTTGGGGAGGGTCGGGGAGGGGTGGCGTTGTGACACTCCTCCTGTTGATGCTGTCATGAAATTGTTTTACGGTCTGGGTGGCGTCAAGCCACCACAGACCGGTTCGAGCTCACGGGCGCTCGAAGCCCATGCCATCATCAAAAATAAAAGACCCAAAACCTCTCATTGGATCATTCGTTGTGCCAAAGCGGAATCTATATCAGCCTAATCTGTCCCTGCGAGTCACCCTCTCCAAATACGAAGTATTTGGGGAGGGCCGTGGTGGGGTGGCGATGCGACACTCCTCCTGTTGATACTGTCATGAAATTGTTTAACGGCCTGGGTGGCGTCAAGATACCACAGACCGGTTCGAGCTCACGGGAGCTCGAAGCCCATGGCATGATGAAAAATAAACGACCCAAATCCTCTCATTGGATCATTCGTTATGCCAGAGCGGAATCTTTATCAGCCCAATCTACCCGTGCGAGTCACCCTCCCCAAATACGAAGTATTTGGGGAGGGCCGGGGAGGGGTGGCGTTGCGACAATCCTCCTGTTGATACTGTCATGGAATTGTTTCACGGTCTGGGTGGCGTCAAGATACCACAGACTTGTTCGAGCTCACGGGAGCTCAAAGCCCATGGCATCATCAAAAATAAAAGACCCAAAACCTTTCATTGGATCATTCGTTATGCCAGAGCGGAATCTTTATCAGCCCAATCTACCCGTGCAAGTCACCCTCCCCAAATACGAAGTATTTGGGGAGGGCCGGGGTGAGGTGGGGTTGCGACACTCCTCCTGTTGACCTGTCATGGAATTGTTTCACGGGCTTGGGTGGCGTCAAGATACCACAGACTGCTTCGAGCTCACGGGAGCTCGAAGCCCATGCCATCCTCAAAATAAACGACCCAAATCCTCTCATTCGTTTCTAGTCGTTTTCGCGTATTTATCATGCGCGGCAGGCGCATTCGCGGAGCACTCCCTTAGGGGAGCCAGCGTCCGCCCGCCACACCGACGATGTGAATCGTCGGTGTCCCTGGCACTTACCTAATCTTCCTTCAAATAAGCAACTGCTTTCCTTGTGGCGCGGTGGACGGTTTCGCGGAGCACATTGTCCCCTTTTTTAGGGGAACCCCCTTTGGGGGGTCATCTCGCCCTTTTTAGTCCCTAAAGGTTGTTCCTCAGGATCAACCCCCAAATCAACCTCCCTCGCCGCTTTTTGGAGCCCATTTAATGAAAATCCTCTCGGTGAGAATCGTCTAATCTGGGTAAATAGGTTGTTCCTCTTCGCGTACCCCACCGATCGTGTGCGTCGGGCGGTTTCGGGGAGCACATTGTCCCCTTTTTTAGGGGAACACCCTTTGGGTCGACCACCTGCAAATCACGCCGCCATGTCCGTACTGCGACCTTCGCGACATCGTCCCCGACCGGCAGCGAGGGGAAGCACCCCTCGCGCAGCACTCCCATTGGGGAGCTTGGGTGGCAAGTCGCAGTACGCCGCATCGAGCGCAATAGCGTTCGATGCCCGCTGACACCGCGACATGTCCCGCTGCTCTTCAGAGACATTGTCCCCGACCGGCAGCGAGGGGAAGCGTCCCCTTGTGGGATGAGTCGTCGCTGACGAGAGCCCGATGCATTTATGCAGGCACCCTCCCTAAATACGAAGTATTTGGGGAGGGATGGGGTAGGGCTGGTTGACGAAGCACCAGAAGGGTCCAGTGTGAACAATTACCCCACCTTGAACCCTCTCTTCTCCAGCTGCTCCAGCAGCTCGTCCGGGCTCTCATACCACTGCCCCCACTTGCGTGAAATGTGCTCCGTCCAGGAATAATTCTCGTACGTGAAGGTCTCCTTCTGTCCTTTTTCCAGCCGGATCTTGGCCTTCTGCTTCACATAGTATCCCTGCTCCAGGTAACCCTCGTCCATCACCTTCATCGCCTCCGCCACCTGCTCGTCCGTGAACTCGGGGTACTTGTCTTCGAACAGCGTGAACCACATCGGCCAGCGCGGCCGGGGAGGCAGTTCTTCCGCCGGGTAACCCATCACCAGCTGCACCAATGGGAATACCTTGGGCGGCAGTTTGAAATCTCTCGCGATCCTGTCCGCCATGTATGGCGCATTCCCCAGGAAGCACGAGAACAGCCCCAGGCTTTCCCCGGCGATCACCATGTTCTCGGCCATGTACGCCGCGTCCTGGATCCCGAAGAACAGCAGGCTCAGGTCGTTGGTCACCACCTCCCAGCCGCGCACCTTCATGAAGCGTTCCAGCTTGTACAGGTCCACGCAGATCGTGAACCACAGCGGTGCCGCGTAGGGAGCCTTCTTGCGTGACAGCAGCACACTGTACAGTTGCGATGCAAACGGCGCCTGCTGCCCGGCTCGCACGATCTCCTGGATGGTTTCATCGCTCGGTTTTTCCTTGGTGTACTTCCGCACCGATCGATGGTTGAGCATGGTTTGTATTACGGGGTTTTCCATGGATCTGACTCCTCTTGATTGGGTGGTCTTTACAAAAATGATGCCAGCTAACCACTAAGACACAAAGACACGAATATTATGGAATATTGGTCGAAACTGTTGGAAAATTAACTCAATATGGACCTTGGTGTCTTTGTGGTGGTGTTTTCTTTTTATGACAGGTAATAAGTATAAACGAAAAGCCCTGCAGAAATAATTCATTAGGGCTTCTCATTCTTGCTGGGCTTATTGAGGGGTTTGGGGAGGTTGTGGACAGCAGAGGCTGTCCACAACCTCCCCAAAAAAATAATTACCCCCGCCAGCGGGGCGGGGGTAGGGGGTGGGGTTCCACACTTTTTACTTGGTTCCCAGGTTATGGATGCTTCCCGATCCGCTCTGGTCAAAGCTGACCTGCGGGCTGCCGTAGTAGCTCACGTCCCCGCTGCCGCTCACGTGTGCCGTCAGGGTGGTGGTCGCCCACACGGTTACGTTCCCCGATCCGCTGATGGTGATTCTTGCGGACTGCGAGCTCAAGTCACCCGCCGTGTATTTCCCGGATCCGCTGATGCTGATGGTTTGGCTGTCGGTCTTTCCAGCCAGGGTGACATTGCCTGACCCGCTGCTGGTCACCGAAAGGGTCGTCAGGGTCACGCTGTCCACCCGCACTTTACCCGACCCGCTCAGTACGATCGCCAGGTCCACGCTCTTGATGGCTGCCGAGCTTACATCCCAGGAGCCTGAGGTGTTGATCCCGCTCAGGTCCTTCACATGCAGGGTGAAGTTCAAAGCGCTCGGGGAAACCGACTGCCCGACGGTATGCAGCCCCAGGTAAAGTGTCCCGCCGCGTACATCGGACGTGATGTACTGCATCATATTATCGTCCGTCTCGATGGTGAGGGCTTCAGTCCCATCCTGGATGATGTTTAACGAGCCGCCCCCGCTGACGTCCACCTTGTCATACCCGCTGACTGTGCGTGTCTCGCTGATCAGGTTGCGTGACCCGAAAACGGGCATCAGCCCGCAGGCGCTTGCCATCATCATCACGATGATCAATCCGATTGTAGCTTTCAAAAGTTTTGTGTTCATTCAGTTCTCCTCAAGTTAAGATAGGTTATTTGTCATATTGATGTACGCCGGATGATACCGGAAGGTTCTGATTTCAACCTATCATTTCCCTATTCTTTTCCTGAAAAGACGAGCTGAACCGGTAACAATCCCATTTTTTTGCCTCTTTTCCCCCTTCCCATTGGGAAGGGGGCAGGGGGATGGGGTCTATCGCCCACTCGTTAAGAAATTTTAGCGTGCTATAATCAAATTGAGTTTTCTGCTCAATTTACCGGTCTGACCATGTCCTTCGCCCACCTCCACGTTCACACCGAATACTCCCTGCTCGACGGCTTCAGCAATATCAAGAAGCTGGTCAAGCGTGCCAAAGAGATGAACATGCCTGCCCTGGCCATCACCGACCACGGCACCATGTTCGGTGTGATCGAGTTCTACCATGCTGCAAAAGAGGCGGGGATCAAACCAGTCATCGGTGTGGAGGCCTACATGGCCGCCCGCACCATGCAGGAGCACGATCCCAAGGAAGACCGCAGGTCCTCCCACCTGCTGCTTCTTGCCGAGAACGAGACAGGCTACAAAAACCTGCTCCAGATCGCCTCTGCCTCCCAACTGGAAGGCTTTTACTACTACCCCCGCATCGACAAGGAATTCCTCGCCAAACATGCCCAGGGTCTCATCTGCACTTCCGGGTGCATGTCTGCCGAAGTGCCCCGCCTGATTAAACAGGATCAGCTCGACGCCGCCCGGCGCAGCATTGATTGGTACTACCAGGTCTTTGGCAAGGACAATTTCTTCTTTGAACTTCAGCAGCATGACGTTCCTGAGCTGGAGAAGATCAACCGCACCCTGCTCGAACTGGGTCCGCATTACAACGCCCGCTTCGTTGCCACCAACGACTCCCATTACATCGAACCCGAAGACGCCAAGTACCAGGATATCCTGCTTGCCATCCAGACCGGGACGCTGTTATCCGACCCCGACCGGATGCGCATGACGGATGGATCTTATTACCTTCGTTCGCCTGATGAAATGGCTCGTCTGTTTGCCGAGCTGCCCGAGTCCCTCTCGAACACCCTGGTCATCGCCGAACGCTGCAATGTCAGCCTGGATGTGAAGGAGTACCGCCTGCCGCTGTTCGAGGTTCCTGCCGGGCAGACCGCGGAAACATACCTGAGGACGTTATGCGAAGAAGGCTTGAAGCGCCGCTTTGGGGATCGCTCAGAGAGCGAGCAGGTCCGCACCCGGCTTGACTACGAGTTGGGCATCATTCATCGAATGGGTTTTGATGCCTACTTCCTCATCGTTTGGGATTTGTGCCGCTATGCCAGCCGGCAGGGCATCTGGTACAACGCCCGCGGCTCTGCCAACGGTTCCATCGTTGCATACTCGCTGGATATCACCGTGGTGGACCCTCTCCAGCAGGAATTGCTCTTCGAACGCTTCCTGAACCCGGGACGCATCTCGATGCCCGATATTGACCTGGACTTCCCCGACGACCGCCGCGCCGATGTGCTTGATTACACGGTCAATAAATACGGGCAGGACAAGGTGGCGCAGATCATCACGTTTGGCACCTTGGGCGCACGCGCCGCCTTGCGTGATGTGGGTCGCGTGATGGATATTCCTCTCCCCGAAGTGGACCGGGTTGCCAAGATCATTCCGAACATCCCCTCCAAGTCGATGCCATTGCGTGACATTATTGCCGATGATTTCAAGGGTCTCCCGGAGTTGAAGGATGCCTACACGTCCGCTGCCCATATTCATGAGCTGATCGATACTGCCGCCCGCATGGAAGGGGTGGTTCGCAATGCCGGCACGCATGCCGCCGGGGTCGTCATTTCAGATAAGCCGCTGTCCGAGTACCTGCCTTTGCATCGTCCCACCAACAATTCCGAAGAGACGCCCATCAAGACCGTCACCCAGTTCGAGATGGGCATCCTCGAAAAGCTCAAAATGCTCAAGGTGGACTTCCTTGGCCTTGCCACGCTTACCATCCTGGCGCGCGCCTGCAGTTCCATCGAGCAGCGCCACGGCATTCATTACACGCTCGACAATATTCCCACCGATGACGCCGAGACGTACAGGTTCCTTGGTGAAGGCAACACCTTGGGAGTTTTCCAGTTGGAAGGTTCGGGGATGACCAAGTGGCTGGTTCAGATGAAACCCACCTGCCTGGATCACATCGTTGCCATGGTGGCGCTCTACCGTCCCGGTCCGATGGACTTCATCCCCGACTACATCAGCCGCATGCATGGTGAATCCGAAGTGGAATACCGTCATCCCTCCCTGGAGCCTATCTTTGGCGAGACTTATGGCATCCCCCTTTACCAGGAACAGTTGATGCGGGCTGCCATCGAGCTGGCAGGCTTCACACCTTCTGAATTGGACGAATTGCGTGCCGCTATTTCCAAGAAGAAAACCAAGGAAATTGAGAAACAGCGCCTGAAGTTCGTCGAAGGTGCCGCAAAGCAGGGGATGGAGCGTGCCACTGCTGAGGCCATTTATCACGACTGGGATGAGTTCGCCCGCTACGGTTTCAACAAATCCCATGCCGCCGATTACGGGCTGCTGGCTGTCCAGACTGGCTTCCTGAAGCTGCATTACCCCGTGGAATATATGACCGCCCTCCTTTCAGTCACCAAGCACGAGACCGAGAAGATGGCTCTTTATGTCAATGACGCTCGCAACATGGGTGTCACTGTCCTCCCTCCGGATATTAACGCCAGCACTTGGGACTTCGCCATCGAAGAGGTTGACCTTTCAAACGCTGCTCCAGGGCAATCGGGGAAATCTGCCATCCGCTTCGGCTTGGGTGCTGTCAAGAATGTAGGTCAGGGCGCAGTGGATCTGCCCGTCCAGGCTCGCTTAAAGGGTGGCCCCTTCAAGGATCTTAACGACCTTTCCGCCCGGGTTGACCTGCGCGCCGTCGGCAAGCGTGCCATGGAAAGCCTGATCAAGGTGGGTGCGTTCGATAAGTTTGGAGCCCGCGCCGCCATGCTTGATTCCCTCGACCGCGTCGTGGCGGTCAGTTCCTCCCATTTCCGGGCAGCGGAGGCCGGGCAGTTGTCGCTCTTTGGGACTGCTACGGGCGTCACCGAGAGCATTACCCTGCCGCTTGTCCCGGATGCAGATCGCCGCGAGACCCTTGGCTGGGAACGCGACCTGATCGGCATGTACATGTCCGAGCACCCCCTCACTCCCTACCTGAATGAAATCCGTCGCCTGGTCACGCATTTTTCAAGCAATCTGGGGGAGGCTGAACATGAGGAAAAGACCCGTGTTGCCGGGATGGTATCCGGCATCCGCCCGTACCAGACTAAGACCGGCAAGATGATGGCCTGGGTCACCCTCGAAGACATCACCGGCGTGATCGAACTGGTACTTTTCCCGCGCACCTGGGAGAAATACCAGTTTGCTCTGGAAGTGGGGGGCGTGATCATTGCTGAGGGCAAGGTGGATGCCCAGTCCAACCCCTCCAAGGTCTTGGTGGATAACATCCGCACCGAGATCAAGTTGACCCAGCCGGCCCAGATCCCGTTGCAGCCTCAGCCCCAGCCTTCGGCCACTGACCGCAATGTCCCTCCTGCTCCCGCACCCCGCAATGCAGGCAGCCTGCCAGCGAGACCTTCTGCGGTTATCAATAAATCCGGCTCTGTTCCAAAACGTCTTCCCACACCCCATTCGCCGTTTTCGGGAGAACCGCCCATACCGGAGGATCCCCCTGATTGGGAAGCATACGTGCCTGCCAGCCCGGTGTTGGCTGTTGCGGAGGCAGTGCCAGTTCTGGAACCGGAAATCTTGGAAGAAGAAATTGCAGACGCCCCGGGGGATATCCCCACTGGCGAAGTCGTGCTACCGGACCCTGTCCAGCCTCCCGCCGCGGTCCTGACCCCAAAAATTCCGGCAGCCACTCTTCCGCTCACTCTGGAGGAAGATCATGCCCCCCAGATGGTGACTGTGATCCTGCGCCCTTCCGGTGATTCGGATCGCGATATCCGCCGCATTAGCCGCCTGCATGGCACTTTCATATCATACCCGGGCAAGGACCGCTTTGCCTTCCAGATCTTCGAAGGTGGGCTCGGTCATCTGATCGAGTTCCCCAACGACACCACCCACCTTTGTACCGAACTTGCCGCGTTGCTTACCGAGGCGGTCGGCGAAGAAAATGTGCGGGTCGAACCGATTTTATATCAATAAAAAAGGGACGGGCAACTTGCCCGTCCCTCTACCCGTTTCGGATCGCGTTACACCTTTCGCAATCAGTCTGCTGGCATAATAATGCCAGCCGATCTTTCTTAATCCGTGTCACCACGACCTTGAATAACATTTTGAGTGGCACTGCCTGGATGGTTGCGTCACCGATCTTTACCTTTCGTGTGAATTTTTCCAAATCCGGTGCGATCTCCTGGAAACCTGCGGAATCACCCGGGAAACCGGGACATTCCGCCACCCCCTTTGGCGTCAGCGCCCAGCGTATGAACTGCCTGCGTCCTGCCAGCTTTTCCGCATAGTGGATACTGGTATTGACGGTGTGGTTCACTCCCATCAGGACGACCCACCCGTCAGCTTTTTCCATCACCCCCAGGGGGGCAAGGTGATCGGTCATTGTTTGCGCTGCCAGGATGTTTTCGGCATTGATACCCGCGAACGACTGGATTGGGTGATTTGAACGCTTCACGCGTGGATGCTTGCGCAGCATTTCGGGAATGATACCCATCATCGGGTCCGCAGGCATTTTCAATGTAAAAAACTCGGCTGCCTCGTTCTGTTCCTGGAACGCACCGTAGCTGATCCCGTTGTTTTCGGGTCCGCTGCGCGGGATGATCATGGTCTTATAGGTAAACGTTGGGACGATCATGGTGTTGAACACACCCACCAGGGCGTTGACTACCGTCCAGGCACCGCCTTCGACCTGCCCGAAGGATTTTAGCGACGAATGCACGATCACGGGTGCATCCGCCAGGCGTAAATCACGTAAGCCAAGTAAAAGGTCTCTCAATCGTACAGTCATATTAACCGCACAGCTCCAGGATTTGTTTTGCAGTGTCGCCGGGTTCTACCGGTTGATAGTGAAAGACACGAATACCGAACTCGGAAAACTCATATGCCGCCAATGCTGATAACGCCGCCAGCGCGGCCTTGCTGGCAAAGTATGCGGCGCGGTTCTCCTGTCCCTTTGCTCGTTCGCCCACATGGACGATAACCCCGCCGCCTTTTTCTTTCATGATGCGTCCCACCGACTGGGTCAGCAAAAAAGGTCCGGTCAAATTTACATCCATGGTTCGCTGCCAGTCCCAGTCGTCCATGTCGAGCACGGATTTCTGCGGCTCAACCTCGGCACAATTGACCAGGATGTCGATCTTCCCGAAATCATCCACCACCGAATTGAGCAGTGTCTGGATGGGCATTTTCTTGGCGATATCTTCCACGTACGCCTTGGCCTGCCAACCCATGGCAAGGATATGCGCTACTGTCGCGTCCAGGTTGACTGGTGAAACATCGTTCACTGCCAGGGTGGCTCCATTGGCCGCAAATTCTTCTGCCACTCTTCGGCCCGTGCCTTTGCCAGCGCCTGTGATCAATACAATTTTCCCAGTGAAGTCGGCCATGTCATTACCTACTGACCAGATCCCGTGCAGACGATCACGTTTCCATCGCTTGTCTTTGCATTCAACGGCAGGCCCAAATACGGCGATGGATCGAGGGTGTTGTTAATATCCAGTTCGTTGAGGAATCCGCCCTTCCCATTGTCAAGCACGATCGAAAAGTGCAGGTGGACTCCGGTGGGGCTGTTGGGATCGCCGGTGAAATTGCCTTGGTAACCAAGCACTGTTCCTGCTCCGACGTAATGTTCGGCGGTACCTGCGGGGAAATCAGGCGAAATGAACGAATAGCCGTTTTGATCGGCCATGTGGGTATAGTATAGCCAGATTTGGCGTCCCGATTGCAGTGGATCGGACGGGATGCGGACGATAACAGCCGATTTCCATGAGGGAAGACGGGTTAGATAGCCGGGATAAGCTGCCACCACCGGTGTAAGCCCTACAGTCGCCCCGCTGAAGATATCAATCCCCTGGTGCTGCTTGCCTGCCTGGAAAGAGTCGCCCCACAGGTATCCTGCCAGCCCGTTGGTGGGCATGACGAATGGAGCAGAAGGGCTGCAGCTTGTCCCTGCTTGCAGCGCCCAATCTGGGTGGGCGGAAGAATTGCGGATCCATTCCGCAACCCGTGCAGTCCTTCCAAAAGTCAGTCCCATGCTCGTGTAAATGTAGATCCCCGCCCCTGCAAGGATGCCAACCACTATGATACCCAGCAGCCAGCGTTTATCCATGAGATGATTATACCCGCGCCTTTGATCTATTCTATTTCCAGGTAAATATGATCATTTGCAGAATTATACAGCTTCCCCCACCGAATGGGCTACTTGTAATGAATTCCAAATCTGCTATAATATTATCAGCCCAATTGTTGTGTAAATAAAAAACAATTATTAGAATATTAGCCATTTTGATAATATTTTCTTATCTGGAGGAGGTGCGGACTATAGAAAATAATTGATCCAGGATCCCTATTTAATTACATCAATCGAATTCAAAGGAGGTTAAGTAATGAAACGATTTTTGTTTGTCTCGTTCTCTGTGATTGCTATTTCAGCCATGGTCTTTACGGTTGTCCTCGCAGGCAATCCCTTTGGAAATGTTACCTCGACTGTTGACGGCTATAGTACCTGGGATTCTGATTTGATCAATGTCGAAGGTGTAACTCAAACAGGCGCAGGAGTTTATATCGCAGTTCTGGATACCGGGCTTGTCCCCAATTGGAGCGATTACTTTCCGAAAGAACGCATTGCCACTAAATTGGGGACTGGGTTTGACCAGCCGGTCTCTTTCTCGCCCGGTAAAGACCCATGCGAATTGGATAATACGGTTGGAAAGCTGCACCAGACAACCTGGGTTGGTTCGACAGGGTCCACACACGGGACGCATGTCACCAGTACGATTATTGGATACTTCTATCGCAGTAATTCAGATGCCGCTGCAGGGTTTGCTTTACCCCCGATCATGGTGCGCGGCATTGCCCCCGAAGTAACCATCATCCCGGTCAAAGTGTTGGCTGATTATCAAATCCCGGCCATGCCAAAGTGCAAAGGCGGAATCCCAAAACAGTCAGTGGTCTTTGGCACGGATGAAATGGTGGCAGCAGGAATTAATTATGTTACTGATCTTGCTATCGCGGGTTACAAGCCCATGGTGATAAACATGAGCCTTGGCGGGAGTGAACTCGCACCGGTTGAACAAGATGCCATTGATCGCGCTATTGCAAATGGTGTTGTTATCGTTGCTGCGGCTGGCAACGAAGGTGAAGCGGGCATGGGGTTTCCGGGTGCTTATGCTCCGGTTATTTCCGCAGGCTCGGTGGGTTGGACCGGTGAATGGCTCAATCCAGGTGATGGTCCTCGCTACCGCATGTGGTGGTTACAGTATCCAAATGCTCCATTGCTAGCCAATTCGGCAAATGTTGCGGATCCAACGAGTGTAATTGATGTCTACCTGTCTGATTTCAGCAGCCGGGCTCTACCCGGTCAAGAACTGGATGTATTGGCTCCCGGCTCCTGGGTGCGCGGGCCTTTCCCGGGCGATCCCGGCTACAATCACCTGCCGTGGTGGTCTAATGGAATTGCTGATCTGAAGGGTCACAATAGCGGCAATTTCTATTATGTCGGTGGCACATCCATGGCGACCCCACATGTCGCTTCGGCTGCTGCTCTCATTATTGCAGAAAAATCCTAGCTTGACTCAATCACAAATTGAAGGCATCTTGAAGACCAGTGCATTGAGTTATTCCCAGATTTTGGCAGTCAAACTATCTGGGATAACACTGCTGCTGCCACAATCACTTGGGATACAGATTGCAACGGAACACCATGTGATCCGGTAGGCGCAGGCTTGATTCAGGTGGATGCAGCAATCGCTGCGACTCCATAAAATAAATTTGGATAATTACCACCTGCCGCAGGAGGGTCTCCTGCGGCAGTACTTTTTAATGGCTCGACTGGATTTTCTCTTATATAAATACAATCTCAATCTTCTTTATTTCTTACACTTTCTGGATAAGATAGGGTCATTCTAATTGATCATCAATTCCCGAAAGGAGTTTGAAATGTCTTACTTTGTTGCACCTTACCCGTATCGAATGGCCCGCCGCTGGGCCCGCATGGCTGGTTTCGAAGAACCCTCCCATGATTTCACCCTGGCTGTTGATGTCCGTGATGAAGATGAGGCTTATGTCCTCAGCGCTCTCGTCCCCGGCTTGAAAGCCGAAGACCTGCACATCCAGATCCTCGAGGACGTTGTCACCGTGGAAGGTGAGTTCAAAGCCGATGAGAATGAATACCTGATGCGTGAACTTCCGCACGGTTCGTTCAACCGGACTTTGCGCCTGCCTGCCACCCTGGATGCTGAGAAAGCCCAGGCCAAGATCACCGATGGTGTCCTGACCCTGCGCCTGCCCAAGGCTGAATCAGCCCGTCCCAAAACCATTAAAAGTTGCCGTCAAGTAAAGTTACCCGTAGTGTTCATCTCCTCCTTAATCAGGACGCCCGCAAGGGCGTCCTGATGATTTAATGGGATATCGAGGGAAATTGGAATGGCCTCGTTAGCTGGGAGGGCTGGATGGCATATGCTTCCGCAACAGCCTCAAAATAAACTTTCATTTACCACGGCTTTAACAAGCTCGCGCCACATCGCTAACGTGGAATTGGATTTCAGGTAAAATACCTTCATTCTTTGCCTGGAGACTTCCCCGTGCGCTTAAAACTTGTCTTCCTTCTCTTTCCATTGATCCTGCTCGCTTCCTGCGCCCGTCCCGGAAATTCCAATACCCTCACGGAAGTCCCCACCTCCCCTGCAATTCTGACTGCTTCCCCTTCCCCAGCCGCCACCCCCTTGACCATCCTGGTGGTCCCCGCGGATATGCCGCAGGACGAATCTGACCAATACCAGACTTTGGTATATAACCTGGCCCAGACGAATGGAATGCGCTTCCAGGTGCGCAACGGGCTAACCCCCGCCGACCTGGCCTTCGAAGGGTCGGCTTTGAAAGTTGTCGTTGCATTTCCACCAGACCCCGGTTTGGCAGCATTAGCAGAAGCCGCGCCTGGCGTACAGTTCCTGGCGATCGGAATACCCGACCTGGTGGCAGGGTCCAACCTTTCCAGTATCGGCGGGACCGGCCTCCCGGTGGACCAGCAAGCTTTCCTGGCCGGGTATATTGCCGGGATGGTTGCACCGGAGTGGCGTGTTGGAATCCTTTCGCAGAAGGATACTCCCGGCGGAGATGCGGCGGTCCTGGCATTTTCAAACGGGTACCATTTCTTCTGCGGCGATTGTTTCAACCCAAATTTCACCATGGGATTCCACCATGGAGAATACCCGATCATCGTCAGAATCCCAACCGACGCGCCTGCAAGCGACTATACCGGTTATGCCAACTTATTAATCCAAAACTCTGTGAAAGTGGCATATCTTTATCCTGATATTGCCACACCTGACCTCCTTTCTTACATGGCTCAAAACAATGTGAACTCATCAGCCAGACTTTGCCCGGCGAGGATATCCGTCCCAATTGGATTGCCAGCATCCAGCCTGACCTCACCTCTGCCATCGATGGCATCTTTGCCAGACCTGGTGGCCGGCAAAGGGTGGCCAGGTGGCTCCGACCCCCCTGATCTCTGAGCGATATCAACCCTGACCTGCTTAGTGATGCCAAACTTCGCCTGGTACAGGACATTCTCTCCGGTCTGCAAAATGGGACCATCGGTACTGGTGTAAATCCTTAAGATTACCTCCCAAGGCATTATAATAAGCTCATGCTGCTCACAATTGACCTCGGCAACACGAACCTGACCATTGGGCTGTACCAGGATGAGACGCTGGTCCATCACTGGCGGCTGGCAACCGACCAGAACCGCATGCCCGATGAGTACGGGTTGCAGTTACTTGGGCTGCTGACGAACGCCGGGCGGACGCTTGGAAGATCTGACCGGAATTTGCCTTGCGTCGGTGGTCCCTCAACTGACAGGGCGGATTGTCCAGGCTTGCCATGAATACCTTAAGCAGGACCCACTCGTGGTGGATACAGGGGTCAAGACCGGAATCCGAATCCGTTATGAAGACCCAAAAGCGGTCGGCGCTGACCGGGTTGCGGATGCGGTGGCGGTCATGCACCTGTATGGCGGTCCTGCCTGCATCATCGACTTTGGTACGGCCACCACTTTCAATGCCCTGACAAAAGAAGGTGATTACCTTGGCGGGGCAATTACTGCCGGAATCAACCTGGCTGCCGAGGCGCTGTTCACGCATGCGGCCAAACTGCCGCGTATCGACCTGCAAAAGCCGCCCTCCATTATCGGGCGGAATACAACACACGCCATGCAGTCTGGTCTTGATCTATGGGTACGTTGCTCTCACCGAAGGGATGGTGGAACGTTTTCGACAGGAACTTGGTCCCCAGATGAAGGTTATCGCCACCGGCGGCCTGGCGGACCTAATCGCGAAAGAAACACCGGTCATCCAGATCCATGCTCCCTGGCTCACCCTCGATGGGCTGCGCTTTATCTGGGAACTCAATCGCCCTTGACAGCAGGTTGTTTTTGCAGATAATAAAGCGCAACAGGCGAGCCTATATATATTAAATGCAATGACAGAGGAAAGTAGGTCAGTGAAAGCCAACAGGGAGATGCCGGCATAGACTGAGACCCGCATCCGGTGGAATCCGACCGAAGTTCCCTCTTGAGCTGCTCAGGGGAACGCCCTTCGGGGCCATGTAGTCTGAGCCGCCTTCCCAGCGTTAGCGAGGTGGCTGATGATGGTCAGCAAAAAGTGAGCCAGCCTTTCAACGAAGCTCAGGATGGCTAATTTGGGTGGTACCACGGGAAAATCCTCCCGTCCCAGAGTGGACGGGATTTTTGTTTATCGGAGGACTGTATGCTTGAAAAATTGAATGATATCGAACGGCTGGGATTGGACGCCCTGAAGCTCAGTTCAGGATGAGACAGAACTGGAAGCCTGGCGGGTGGCCCACCTTGGACGCAGTTCTGCGCTTACCCTGCTTTTCAATGAATTTGGAAAGCTCTCCAGGGAAGAGAGACCGCTGGTTGGTCAACGTGCCAACGAGGTGAAGAAGCACCTCGAAGCAGGCATTTGCTGTCCAGGTCCGAGCGAAATTCAGCAGGCTGCGTTAACCCACTCGATTGAACAGGAGCGGCTGGATGTCACCTTACCTGGCAGGCGCCTTCCACTCGGCCGTCTTCATCCGGATACCCTGATCCTGCGGGAACTGTATCGAATTTTTGGCGATATGGGTTTTCAGGTTTATCGCTCACGGGAGGTGGAGAGCGACGAATACAATTTCCAGTTGCTAAACTTTCCGGTCGGGCACCCGGCGCGCGATATGCAGGATACCTATTTTGTGGAAAGCGAGCAGACGCGGCGACAACCCGATCGTCTTAAGAACGCACACTTCTCCAGGTCAGATTCGCGCCATGCGGGAATATTCCGCCCGCAACCCACATCAATCCGCCTCCGGTGCGAATTGTGCTGCCCGGGATGGTCTATCGCTACGAACAGGTGGATGCCCGGCACGAAACCCAATTCGACCAGATCGAAGGGTCTGGCGGTAGGCCCGGGTATCACCTTTAGTGACCTGAAGGGTACGTTGGCTGATCTAGCACGAAGGCTTGTTTGGACAGAATGTCCGCACCCGCTTCCGGGCTTCGTTCTTCCCTTTCACCGAGCCGAGTGCGGAGTTCGACATTGAATGTTTCCTGTGCGGCGGCAAGGGATGTAATGTTTGCGGCGGTGGCTGGTTGGAAATTGGAGGCTGCGGCATGGTTCACCCGGTGGTTCTTTCAAACGGTGGCTATGACCCGGAAATATATACCGGTTTCGCCTTCGGCCTCGGACCGCAAAGGATTGCCATGCTGCGATACGGCATCAACGGACATCCGCTATTTCTGGGAAAATGATTTACGCTTTCTTGAGCAGTTCTAGGAGCAAGAAATGAAAGCACCTTTATCCTGGTTAAAAGAATTTGTCGACATTGATATTTCGATTGCCGAGCTGGCCCATCTGCTTACCATGGCTGGCATGGAAGTGGAAGAGCTGACAATCATCGGCATGGCCCATGCCTGCCCCTGGAAGCGTGGACGCGCATCTCACCGGATTGGAATGGGACCGTGAGAAAATCGTGGTGGCGTCCATTTCGGAAGTCATGCCTCATCCAAACGCTGACAGGCTGGTTCTGTGTAAACTGTTCGATGGTCAGCAGGAACATATCGTTCTGACCGGAGCTCCAAACTTGTACGAGTTCAAGGGAATTGGTCCACTACCCAAAGCCCTCAAAGTGGCATACGCCAAGGAAGGTGCCCAGATTTACGATGGTCACCAGGAAGGCCAGGTATTGACCAAACTCAAACGTGCCACCATCCGCGGTGTCGAGTCTTACTCGATGGTCTGCTCGGAAAAGGAATTGGGGATATCCGATGAGCATGAAGGCATTATGTTTCTTGACGACGATGCGACAGCTGGGACTCCTCTGGCAGATGTCCTGGGAGATATCGTCCTCGATGTGAAACTGTTGCCGAGTTTCGCCCGCTGTGCCAGTATCCAGGGATTGGCACGCGAAATTGCCGCCCTCACTGGAAAGAGCTTGAATAACATCCCACACCCTCTTGCAGCCAGCCCTGGAAATTGTTGGAGAATTTGCGAGGATCGAGATCACCGACCCAGCACTTAACCCACGCTTCGTGCTGGGGTTGATCAAAGATGTTGAAATCCACCCCAGCCCTGTTAAAGTCCAAAGGCGGTTGAAACTTGCTGGAATGCGCCCGATTAATAATATAGTGGATGCCACCAATTATGGGATGCTGGAAATTGGGGAGCCTCTGCATGCTTTTGATTTTGATGTTCTTGCCAGGCGTGCCGGAGGCAAACAAGTCAGGATCATTACCCGCACTGCAAAACCCGGGGAAACCTTGACCACGCTTGATGGCGTGGATCACAAACTGGATGAATCCACGGTCCTCGTCTGCGATGAGGCCGGGGCACTCTCGATGGCGGGTGTGATGGGTGGACAAGAGTCAGAGGTAAGCGAAATGACCAGTAATGTACTGCTGGAAGGCGCTGCCTGGAATTTTATCAATATCCGTAAAACTGCCCGCACCCAATCCCTGAACTCTGAAGCTGCTTACCGCTTCTCACGCGGCGTTCACCCGGCAATGGCAGAGCGCGGGGTTCGGCGCGGGCTGGAATTGATGAAAGCCTGGGCAAATGGAAAGGTTGCCCCGGGCCTTGTGGATGCTTACCCTCTGCCCACCAAGGACCCGACAATCGAAATTTCGGCATCTGACGTAAGACGCTGGCTGGGCGTCGAAATTTCAATAGACCAGATGAAATCCTCCCTGGAACGGCTGGAGTTTATGTGCTCCCTGAAAGATAAACAGACTTTGCTGGTCACCGTACCTGACCATCGTTTGGATATCGGCTTGGGCGTTACTGGGAAAGCTGACATCGTTGAAGAGATCGCCCGTGTTTATGGGTACGATAACATCCCTGAAACGCGTATGTCAGATGAACTCCCGCCTCAACTGGGCAACCTTTCACTCGATAGGGAAGAAAGAATTCGTGACTTGTTGGTGTCACAGGGTTTGCAGGAGATCATCAGCTACCGGTTAACAACGCCTGCTAGGGAAGCCCGACTCCTGCCGCCCAATACTCCTCCCGATGACAAGCCATATATTACGCATCAGCAACCCCATTTCCCCTGAAAAAGCTGTCCTGAGACACAATGTTCTTTCCAGCGTGTTGGAAGCAGCGGAACGCAATTCACGCCTGCGTGACCGGTTGGCACTTTTTGAGATCGGCCCGGTGTTCCTTACTTCCGAATCTGGGGATTTGCCGGATGAACCGCAGCATATTGCGATCATTCTCGCAGGGATGCGGACACTTGCCCGGCTGGCAGCCCGAGACCTCTGGACTCTTGGATTTTTACGATATTAAAGGGATCATTTCAACCTTGCTCGATGAGCTGCGCATCCCTCAGGTCCATTTTGAGCAGGCGGGCCACCCCAGTTACCACCCGGGGAAATGTGCGAAAGTGATGTCAGGTGAGAACCAAATCGGCGTCCTGGGAGAGTTGCATCCGCAAGTACGCCGACAGTTTGACTGGCCGGCTTCTTTCCGGGCTGAGATCATGACTGCCGATATTGATTTAGCCGCCTTGCTGCAGTTGATTCCTGCACTATACCAGACCGAACCTGTTCCGACTCTCCCACCTGTGCTCGAAGACCTTGCGATCGTAGTGGATGAAAACATCCCGGCCGATCGCGTGGCTGAAATCATCCGCCAGGCAGGTGGAAAAGTGGTAACGGAAGTACGCTTGTTTGATGTGTACCGGGACGATAAAATCGGAGCGGGCAAAAAAAGCCTGGCTTATAGCCTGACGTATCAGGCAGTGAATAAAACATTCTCAGACAAGGATGTGACAGGAATGCGCGCCAGGATCGTCCGCCGACTCGAGCAGGAATTAAACGCGGTCCTGCGGAGTTAACGGAAGGTGAATCTCCCAAATGCTTGCATTATGCGCCTGACACATGTATACTAAAAAAAAATAATTCGACCCAGGAGGATGACTTATGGAAGAGAAGAAACCCAATAGAACTGGCGCAATCATAGGAACCATAGCAGCAATTTTACTGTGCGGCTGCCCGGGTCTGAGCCTGTGCGTGTTCGGTATATGGGGCGCCACTGGCACTTTACCCGATGTGTGGAAAGGGTATGGGAATTTCCCTTGGAGTTTGGGATTGGCTTCCTGTGCGTCGCGCTGATCTTCATTGTCATTGCCGTCGTGGTACCCGTGCTGCTCCTTCGCAAAAAGAAAGCTCCAGCAGAAGCAGCTCCTGTGGATGTCTTACCCCCCCAGGAACCACTCCCCCCGGCTTCATAATTTCTTTTGCAATAAGAATGAGGCGCTCGGAAGAGCGCCTCATTGATTAACAAACCCTCCATGATAACCACCGGCACCTGGGAATTTTTTCCTTTCAGTGTGAATGATCTCTTCCTGAGGGTATAGATTGAATTCAATCGTATTGATGCATAATCCTATAATAAAATCATGAAGGCAGATTGCTTAATAATATTAGGAAGCCACTTCCTATTATTTAAGTAATCACGAGACCAACCGCTTTAATATTGCCACCACTTCCTGCTTGCCTCCCGCACCGTTTTCCCCAGCAGGACCGACACAGGAAGGACAACCATCCTCACATTCGCATTCTTCGACCAATTCCAGCGCACGTCTTATCATTTCAGAGTGGATTTCAAATAGCTTCTGACTGAATCCAATCCCAGCCGGGACTTCGTCGTATATTACCACCGATGGATTTCCGAATACCGCTGAAGCTGCATCTGCGTACACCCCCAGGTCGCCAATATCACACATTAAAAATAAGGGTGCCAATTGTCCGAGCACTGCGGCGAGCCCAGCCAATCCACTTTTCATGTGTAGGTTGGCTTCAGCTTTTTGGTGACATGTTGGACAAAGTGTGATGAGGTTGTCCATGCGATTGGCTTCGACGATGGAATGGAACCGACGAAAAGGCACCTTGTGGTGTACATCGTGCTGCCTGTTTTCGCTCTCCATTGAACCGCAAACCTGGCATCGGTAACCATCCCGGAGTCGGACTGCATCCCTCAGACGGCTCCAACCGGGACCATAATCGTTCGCATCGTTGGTCCAGTTTCCTGATTCTCGCAGGGCGTCGATTGTCTGTTCGGAGAGAGTCAACCAGTAACCGGTGGTCTGGAGTTCGCTGGGTGGCAAATCAAGTGGTTCCTCACCCAGGTTCTCGCCTCCAAACCACCCTCGTTTACGGAAACCGGTGACTTGTGTAATAACCTTGAGCTCTCCATAGTTTTTGGTGCAAGCCTCTCCAGTCCCAAATTGAACAGAACAGGGGGCACTCTCAAGGGTGGCCATCAAGCTTATTTCGGTCTTGCGAAGAGGCTCGGTAAAGTAGTCGAGAGCAACCGGGATCAATGTTGCAGTATTGCGGTCCAAGTTGAGTTCCTGGACGAAATACTGCTGCCCTTCGTGCAGGTATACGGCGCGAGGGTGGACCATCCAGGCAGCCGAGGCAAGATCCACTTCTCCGAGGATACTCGGCGCGGTGCCATCTTCGAGATTGAGCAGTACATTTTCGGGAGAGGCTGAACGAAGCGAAACTTCTGCAGCCGGGTAGGCATCCGCCATCCAAAAATATTTTTCTCCTGAAAGATGCAATACCTGGCTGTCAACCAGGAAATCCAGGTATTCTTTAAGCTTTTCGACAGCCAGGTCCCCAAAACCCTCTCCTGGTTGGAAGGGTAATTCGAATGCTGCACAACGCAGGTGGTTGAGTAAAATGAGAAGATGATCAGGGTTTACTAGCGCTTGTTCTGGCGAACGGGCAAAAAAATATTCAGGATGGTGAGCAAGGAACTGATCAAGAGGGTTTGCAGTGGCGACCAGGATTGAAATTGCCGGGTCATTCCCGCGACCAGCGCGACCAGCTTGCTGCCAGGTCGAAGCAATTGTCCCGGGATAGCCCACCAACAGTGCCGCCTCCAGCCCGCCGATGTCAATCCCCAGTTCAAGAGCGTTGGTCGCAACCACCAGCCGGATGCTTCCGTCTCGGAGACCTTTTTCGATTTCCCTGCGCTGCGATGGGAGATAGCCCGACCGGTAGCCGTGGATGGTTGAGAGTGGTTGTGGATTGGAATGAGTGGATTGCCATCCTGCCTTTTCCCCCTTCCCCTTCAAATACGTCAGTAGAATTTCCACCGACCGCCTTGATCGGGCGAATACCACCGTCTGCAAATTCTGTGACAGAATGTCCTGTGCCAAGCGGACACTTTCCTGCGTGGAACTCTTCCGGATTCCAAGGGCCGGATCAATAACTGGAGGATTATAGATCAGGAAATGACGCTCACCCCTGGGCGAACCGTCTTCTTCTACCAGGGTGACGGGCGACTCTATCAGGCGTGCGGCGAGTTCTTGGGGATTCCCGATGGTGGCTGAAGTCAGGATAAACTGCGGTCTGGCACCATAATATTTCGCAACCCGGTTAAGCCTGCGAATTACATTAGCCACATGGGAACCAAACACACCACGGTACGTGTGCATCTCATCGATGACTACGAAGTGCAAATTACGAAAGAGATCACCCCAGTTGGTGTGGTGGGGCAGAATCCCGGTGTGAAGCATGTCGGGGTTGGTGAAAATAATATTCCCATTCTTGCGGATGGCTGACCGGTGGGATGCAGGAGTGTCGCCGTCATAGATGGCGGGCCTGAGATTTTCGATCGAGGATTGAAATGAATTTAGGCCAGCGAGTTGATCCTGAGCGAGAGCTTTGGTGGGGAAAAGAAAAAGAGCATGGGTATCGTGGTCTTTGAGCAACGCTGCCAGGATTGGCAGATTGTAACCAAGCGTTTTCCCACTGGCGGTACCTGTGGCAATCACGACATTTTCACCGCGCCTGGCAGATTCCCAGGCTTGCACCTGATGGCTGTACAGCGAGTTAATTCCATGCGCAATAAGTGCATCGACCAGGACTTGTGGCAGGTCAGATGGAAATTGGATCAGGGCAGGAGCGCGCGGCGGGGTTGTGCGCCAGACAGGAATATTGGGGGCAGTTTCCGGGTCATCGCGCCACCGGGAAATCAGTTTTTGAATGGTCATTATATGGAAAGGATTATACCCGGGGTGCAGAATTCAGAATCGGTTTGTGATATGGGGCAGGTATTATTCGAAACCGTGGGATTGGTCTTTAGATTGTTGACTCCTGCCATTCCGGCAAAACTAGAGGTAAGGTTGCAGGTTGTGGAAACGATTAGATATGTGTAATTAAGGAAAACGGAGCTGATATCTCAAAATTGAGCCGGAGCTTAAGTTTCCGATCGGTTTCTTAAAGCTATTTACAACTGGCATTTCGGGCAATAATAGCATGCCCCACCCAGGTATTGCATTTTTTCGATCGTGTGCCCACACCGGGGGCAGGGCCTGCCTACCGAATGGCTGTCCATTATTCGGACATAACCACCTGGTTGTCCAAACAGGTCGCTTTCGTCATTTCGGCCACCCTTTTCGATAACAGCCTCTGTCGTGTCTTTTATGGCTGTAAATAGGTCCTTGCATTGGGCGGAGGATAAGATTGGTATTGAGTGACGGGGGTGTAGGCATGCGTGGAACATGATATCCTGGGCAATGGCATTACCCAGCCCGGGGATGAGCTGATCCTGGGTCAATAAGCTTTTGATGCTGCGTTTTGCCCCTTGTTTGAGTTCATCGATTAGCAAAGAGAAATATTCGAATGAAAATTCCGGGTCGACCGGGGTGGGGCGCATACCCTTGATGTATTTGCGTTCCAATTCCTGGCCTGATTCATATAGTTCCATCGCGCCCCACATGGCAGTCATGATTGTCAATGCGGAGCCATCATTGAATGTCAATAATAAGTGGAATTTAACGGGCATGGAGACTCCTGGCTCGTGGTAATGTACTTTCCCTCCACACTCACCCAGAAGTAATTTGTATCCGGGTTCAAGGTCCAGGGAAAGCCAGCGCCCTTTCGCATGCCCCATCCCCACACGTTTACCTCGCGTCAATGCTTCAAATTCTTCATGTGTCCGGTTATACCAGACAAACTTATGAGGAGAGTTTCCAAGGTTGCCTTGCTGGATAGTTTTCCCAGGCAAAGTTTGGTTCATCTGGCGGGCAAGAGTAATGTATTCAGGTAATTCAAACATTTCCACCTCCTTGTGAATCTTACTTGGATTTCCCAGAACCCCCAAAAAACCTTCTGAATTAACCGCAGATCACATATCAGAGAAGGAATTGCAGGAATTCCCCAGCCCTCCCATATGAATATTTACCGAATAAAAACCGTCCTCTCCAAGGGCTTTAGATTGATCACGTTACTTGAAATCTAAGAAGTCCTGCAGACAGAACCAAGCAAACCCTAAAAGAAATCATCCTTAAAATAAGAGTATCTCATGAAAATCGGGTAATAAATAAGATAGATTGTCTGCCGACCAACTCCTGGGTTTACACCTTGCTGTCGGTAGGTCTGTCCACGGCTAGTGGTTTTGTCTTGCCTCCGAGGATGCGGAAAGCAACCGCACCAACCAACAGAGGGAACCAGAAGGTAATAAACCGGTAGGTCAAGGTAATTAACGCAGCAGCTTCCAACTTGACCCCCAGAGTGGTCAGAACCAATGTCATCACACCTTCCATTACTCCCAAACCTGAAGGAGTGGGTGAGACGATCAGAAATAGATAACTAATGGCGAACCCTGCCACCAGGGTTCCAATAGTGAAGGGAGTCCCAAGGGTGAGGAAAGTGAAAGCCAGCACGCACAGCAATAAGGCAAAATTATTCAACGAATAAAGGAAGGGCCAAAGAAGGTTTTTGCGTTTGCCACGTAACATGTATATCCCCTCTGAGATCTCCTTGGCATAATAATGGACTCGCTCCTCCTGCAAATAGTCCCGGTGGATAAAGGGCCGCATGATTCGGTTGATCACGCGTGCCAGCCACGCCAATGCACTTCCCAACCTTGCTGCGGATCGATATCCAAGATAAAGCAGAAAAGCAACCCCCACTGCGATGGCAAGCAGGATGGCAACAGCCGTAAGTTCACCTGCATTTAAATTGTTGCGCCTCACGAGGACGATCAACCCGAGCGCCAGGACACAGAAAAAGGCGATGTAATCTAAAAGGATGTAAAGAATTCCAACTACTGTTACCCGCCCGGATGAGTGGTTTCGGCGTTGGGCATCATCCAGGAAAACAGCCATCCCGCCAATTCCCACGCTGGGTGCGATTACATTGACAAAATTTGCAGCGGTTGCCACCAGGATGAGGTGCGAACTCTTTTCTTTTAATCCCACTAATCGGTACAAGGTGCTGTATACGGTTGCTGAGTTGTATCCCCAGATGATTTCGATTATCACTGCCGCGATCAAGAAGCGATAATTGCTGTGATGTAATGTATCCAGGATATTTTGCAGTTCAGAAAAGCGTATGACGACAAATCCTATGGCGAGCAGCAAAACCAGGGCAACGATGATCTTCCGCATGCGCAAATTATACTGGATATTCAAAAATAAACGCTTTCCACGGGTTTTACGTCCCGAGGGAAGCGTTTATCCTATTAAATTGGGAAATATCATGAGCGTCTTCGGCCCAAACCTCCCACCAGCGACACGTAATAGAGCAATTGCAAGACTGCTGTAACCAGGGCGGCGACATAGGTCAGCGCGGCGGCATTCAGCACCGTATTGACACCTCGCTGCTCGTCTGGACCGGATATGATACCGGTTTCGGAAAGCAGTCGGCGGGCACGCGCAGAGGCATTCAATTCCACCGGCAGCGTTGCCAGTGCAAAGACTGCCCCACCCGCAAAGATTACAACCCCTATCCAGGCAATATTAATCCCCAGGGCCATACCGGCATAACTTAGAAACAAGCCCAGCATCACCAGTATCCACCCCAGGTAGGAACCGATATTTACCATCGGGACCAACGCAGCGCGAAACCGTAGAGGAAAATAGCCCTCAGCATCCTGTTGGGCATGACCGAGTTCGTGGGCGGCTACAGCCAGGGAGGCAACCGAGGCATTTAGTGCGACACCCTGGGAAAGATGCAGGATTTTGGTGCGCGGATCATAATTGTCGGTCAGATTTCCCGGCACGTTTTCGACCTGTATCCCGTACAATCCGCCACGGGCGATGAGGCGCTGTGCGGCTTCGGCACCTGTCAATCGGCTGCGCGCCTGGATGCGACTCCATTTCTGGTAAGCGGATTTGACATACCAGGTGGTTATCAGCATCAGCAGGAATGCAGGTGCCATGAAAAGTAAGTATTGAATGTTGAAAAACATATGCTATCTCCAATCATCCAACTAATCGAACTGGTATCAATACTGGACCGGTCATATTGATGGATGTTAAGATCCCTGGCTTTCAGGGATGAGGCAGCAATTTTAATGCCGCCTCCAATTGTGGGTCGAGACCAGCCGTGATATCAGCCTGGGTCAGGGTGACGACCTGGTCCGGGGTCAGACCAATATTGTCTATTGTGCGACCATTTGGCGTAAGCCATTTAGCGACTGTAATACGAGCCAATCCTCCATCCTTGAGGGGAAAGTATTCCTGGACCGAACCTTTTCCGTACGTAAGCTCACCCACCAGCTTTCCACGCCCATCGTCCTGGATGGCTCCAGAAACTATTTCGGAGGCAGAAGCTGAGTTCCCGTTCACCAGCACAACCAGGGGGACGCTGGTTGCCAAACCGCCGGGGGCGGCATTGTAAGGTGTTTTCGAACCGTCACTGTTCTTTTCTGAAACAATAACACCATGGTCAATAAATTCAGATGCGATGGCAATGGCAGCATTTAGGTAGCCGCCCGGGTTGTTTCGCAGGTCCAGGACCAAGCCAGCAGGGTTCTGAGCCATGAGCTGGCTTAATTGGGTATGGAAGTCACTTGCTGCGGTTTCCCCGAACTGGGTGATCTGGATATAAGCGATTTTATTGGCCAGCATTTTACTCGTGACAAATGGAATGACGATATGCTCACGCGTGATGGTAAATTCAAGAGGCTTGTCAACTCCAGTCCGTTGGATAGTCAGTTGAACGTTGGTCCCAGCCGGACCCATCACCTTTGTCAACCTGACAATATCGGGGTCCATTCCAGTCATATCCACGCCATTTACGGCGATGATCTGGTCACCAGATTGAAGCCCGGCCTTGGCGGCTGGATAGCCGGGGATAGTCTGCAGTAATCGTTAAATATGCTCCCTTGGTATCCACGTAGGCACCAATCCCGTCAAATGCACCTTGCAGCGAATTATTCAGATCGGTTGTTTCCAGCGGTGTCGAATACCCGCTATGAGGATCACCCAATGCATTCATCATGCCGGTAATCGCACCCTGGACAAGTTTGGTATTATCCACCGGCTGGTCCACATAATTCTGGTGAACCAGGGTCCAGGCTTGCCAGAATGGTGCAAATTGGGACTGCAAATCTGCTGGAGTCCCACCCTGGTTCGCACCCGGGGTAGAGGTGAGGGTCGAGTCGGATGCAGGTCGTAGAACAGGGACAAAATTCCCAACCACGAATCCACTGCCAAAGAGGCAGACAATAAGGACAACTGCCATTACCGCGATCAATGCTGAGCGCATGGTTTTATTTTGCATATGAATCTCCCATAAAGATGGTTCTAGATCTTAACATTATTGGATTAACACAAAATGAAATAAGGTTATCCGAGCATTCAACAATGAAATGAATACCTTCCTTTCGGGAAATTAACAATATCAACGAATATTATCGCCTTGATGTAAGAACAGCGTTAGATTCGCCCGTCAAGTAATCCGGGTAAATCGATCCAGTTTTGAAGGGCGGTATCAGCATTTTCCCCTGCGGAATCTTTTCCAACCAGGATCGTAAAAAAACCCAGTTGACGAGCAGCTAACGTAACGCGGGGCTGGTCATCAAGCAAGGCGCAGGTTCGAGGGTCTGGTGACCCGATCTTCTGCAAAGCCAATTCAAAGCTTTCGGGCATAGGTTTGCAGTAAGGTGCAATAGTATGGACGTCCAGGATACCGTCAAAAATTCCTTGCAGCCCAAGTACATTCAGAACTCGATTTGCATGGGCGCTATCGGCATTGGTGAAAATATATTTTCGAACCGGGAGTGCCTCAAGGACTTCGCGCAAGATCTCATCAGGATGAATATGTTTTTCCAGTGGAACATTATGGACAAACGCCAAATAATCTTCCATATCCACACTGTAATTTGCCTGCAGGCCTCGCAGAGTAGTGCCGTAATCGCGGAAAAATTTTTCCCGCAGTACCTCGATTTGTTCTGGAGGTAAGCCCATCTTGTCGCGAAGGTAGGTATTGATGCGATCGCGAATAGCCATCCATAACCCGCTGGAGGAGGGGTATAGTGTTTCATCCAGGTCGAATAAAATGGTTTTAAAACGCATGGAGATATTATACGGTAGAATAAAGCGATGACCATTCACTTGTTGCCCCCGGAGGTTGCTTCACAGATAGCGGCAGGCGAAGTTGTGGAACGCCCTGCGTCGGTGGTGAAGGAATTGCTGGAAAATGCCATTGACGCCGGAGCAAAATCTATAACGATTAAATATCGTCTCAGCGGGTCGGAACCTGGTCGAAGTGACCGATGACGGGGCTGGGATCCCTGCAGAAGAGTTAACTCTGGCAGTTGAACGCCATGCAACCTCCAAACTAGACTCCGCAGATGATTTGTTTTGTATTGCCACACTTGGTTTCCGTGGTGAGGCATTGGCCTCGATCGGCTCAGTTTCGCGTATGAGCATCACCTCTCGGACACAAAATGACCCAACTGGGGCGCGCTTGCTGGTGGAGGGCGGAATTTTCGGCAGGCTTGAAAAAGTGGGGGCCCCAGTTGGAACCTCAGTGAAAGTGGAAGAACTGTTTTTTAATGTCCCAGCTCGTCTCAAGTTCCTAAAACAGGATGGAACAGAACGAAGGGTGATTGACACCCTGTTGACCCGCTACGCGCTTGCATATCCGTATGTACGCATTAAATTATCAGAGGGGGATACCCCCTCCCTTCAAACCAGTGGAGATGGAGATCGGCGGGCGATACTTGCCAGCCTTTACGGAGTGGACACAGCCAGGCAGATGCTGGATGTCAATGCGGAAGAAGGGGAATTAAAAATGTCTGGTTTTATCAGCCCCACCGGGCTGACGCGTTCCAACCGAAAAGAGATCACGTTCTTCGTTAATGGACGCTGGGTACAGGATATTTCAATGAGTTCCGCATTGCTCCAAGCTTATCATACCCTCCTGATGGTGGGACGTTACCCGTTGGCAGTGTTGTTTCTCGTTGTTCCCCCTGGAGAGGTGGATGTGAATGTCCACCCAGCCAAAACAGAGATCCGTTTCCGAAATCCAGATAAAGCATTCAGTTTTGTACTCCGATCAGTGCGACGTGCAATTCTGGCATTTACTCCTGTACCACAATTAGCTCCGCAGAACTTGTGGGGGGGGATATTGTCCCAGCCACGGGAGATCGACCCGGTTTGGAATCTCGCTCATGCTCCATTAAATGAGCCTTCTCAAAATCCAGGGACAGAATTGAAACCGCAAGGATTTGGATCACTTTCATTCAATGAATCGGAAACGGCAGCTCCTAACACGTTCAATGGAATCTCTAATCCTGCTGTGCCTCTTTTGCGGTTGATTGGACAGATCGGTGCGACCTATCTTGTCGCTGAAGGCCCGGATGGATTGTATCTAATCGACCAGCACGCTGCTCATGAGCGAGTCCTGTTTGAAAAACTGATGGCTCAACATGAACAAAAGGCAATCCCTTCGCAAGCGCTGCTTGCTCCGGTAGTTGTGCAACTGACGCCTGGCAATGCAAAGTTGCTGGAAGACCAGTTGCCGGTGTTACAGCATTTTGGTTTCCATGTGGAACCTTTTGGACAAAACAGTTACCAGGTACGTGCCATGCCGGCATTATTTGCTAAATCTGACCCGGCAGCGGCACTGCGTGCCTTGGTTGAAGATTTTGAGGAAGATGAGGCCCCCCTGCAAAATGAATTAGAAACAAAAATTGCCGGGCGGGTTTGCAAACGGTTGGCTGTAAAAGCCGGACAGGTGCTTTCCCCAGATGAACAGCGTGCATTGTTGAATGACCTGGAATCATGCGCCTCACCGCGTACATGTCCTCACGGCAGACCAACAATGATCCATTTGTCTGTAGATATTTTGGAACGACAATTTGGGAGAAAGGGTGCGCGGTAAGCTACTAACAGGATGGTTGTGCCAGTTTCACTTTTATTGTTGTTGACCCTTCGGCATGTGAATAATAAAAGTCGTTCCCTCCCCCAATTTTGATGTAAATTCAATGCTGCCCCCATGCCCGGAGACTATTTGTTTGCAAATCGATAGTCCCAGTCCGGTGCCAGTAACTTTATTCTCTGAAGTTCCCACCCGGTAAAATTTCTGGAAGAGGTGAGGCCGGGCTTTCTCAGGGATTCCCATTCCAGTATCGCGGATGGAAAGCGTCCAGTCGCGTTCACCTGGCAGAACCTTCAAGATCACAGATCCATTTGGCCGGTTATATTTTATGGCATTACTCAGGAGATTCAAGACAACCTGTTTGAACTTGTCGCGGTCAGCCTGCACTTCCGGGAAACCGGCAGGGATATTGATCTCAACGGAGACGGAATCCTCCTCAGCTTTGGCTAGCATAATTTGTCGGCATTCTTCCAGCAGGGGAAACAGGTCGAACTTGGTAAGGAGATACTGGACCCGCCCGGATTCAAGCCGTGCTAAATCCAGAAAGGAAGATGTGAGTGTGTTTAATCGCTGGGTTTCATCGTGAATGTTGCGGATCATCTGTTCGCGTTGATCCCGTGACATTTCCGGGCGAAGCAGGAGAAATGTCGCAGTACTGATGGCTGCCAGCGGGGTACGTAATTCATGGACGAACTCAGCCACCAGATCTGACTGTTGGAACAGGCGGGCATTCTCGATTGCAACAGCCGCCTGCGCCCCCAACACCAAAAGCAGATCAACATCCGCTTCGCTGAAACTATCCGTGAGTTTATTGATGACCTCAAGAACGCCGACAACTTTTTCCTTGGTGATGAGAGGAATGCCCAGCATGGACTGGGTGGGGAAACGTGTGGCCTCTTCTATTTTTACAAAGAACCGGGCATCCTCATGCGCATCTGTTATCCGCACCGGCTCACGATTGGTTACTATCCATCCAGCGATACTGCCCTCGAGAGGGACCACGAGGCCGCGCATGGTTTGCAGATCGAGATTGGTAGTTACTTGAAAATTCAACTGGCGGGCGGCATCATCATATAACAGGATGGAAGCTGCCCCGGCCTCGGTAATATCTGCAGCGGCCCGGACGATGCGATTAAGCAAAACGTCCAGATCGAGGGTCGAAGCCAAATCCCGGGCAATGGCAATCAGCCGCCGGTAACCCTCGAGACGTTTCTCGGTCTCATTCATTTATTCTTGTGTTTTTCAAGGGAGAGGATCGAGTTCGGCAAGTTTGGAGAATTGCTGTGCCGTAAGGCTGTCAGGACTGGCAGTAAAAGCTGTGGTTTTCATCCGGGCTGCTGTATATATTATTTCTGGAGCGGGGGTGATGGCGATCACTGGAGTATGACCGAGGATTTCTTCCATTTGAGCCATCGTGAGCTGGGTATCCGAGCGAATACGGTTGACCACCAAGGCATGGATATTCTCCTTGTTACCAGCCAGTTCAGCAAGATCGGAAAGAAGTGCCTTGGAATAAACGACCGAATTCATTACTGGCTCCACCAGCACAAGAAGAAAATCACAGGCTGGTATTAATTTCTGAATCATAGGTCTAAGACCAGCTCCCAGGTCGAGGACCAGGTAGGATGTCATATAGCTCATCCGGTTAACCAATGCCTCCATCAGTTCAGAAGCGTTTTCAATCAACCCGTCTTTTGATTGGACAGACCCAAATAACAAACGGAGTCCACCAGGAATGGAAAAGAGTTTATCTTGGATCTTCTCGCGAGTAATATCTGCCAGATCTGTCGATAAGAGTTCGGTGAGGGCACTGGGATTGGTTTCACCTAAATCGGGGCCTAGGGTGCCCATACCCGGGCGAAGTTCTGCCACGATGACATCGCTTTTGGTTGAAAAACGAAGGGCTTCCCCCAAATTGACGGCAACTGTCGTGACTCCTTGTCCACCACGGGGTGCAATAATGCCTATTATCGTGGATGGTTTTTCTGCTGGCAACTCTGAAGCGAAGATTTTCTCTTTGCTAGACCGAGCCAGCAGGGCTTTTACATGTGCCCTTAGCTCGGTTGGGTGGGTTGGTTTGGTCAGATAGTCGTCCGCGCCTGCCTCAAAGCCGGTTACTTTGTCATCCAGCTGTGTTTTGGCAGAAAACATCAGGATAGGCGTGTTGGCTGTCATTTCATTCGCACGAAGGCGTTTGGCGACTTCGTAACCGTCCATCTCCGGCAGCATCACGTCCAGTAGTATTAAATCGGGGTTTTCTGCTTCAGCCTGTTTCAACCCCTGCTCGCCATTGGCTGATGCGATGATTTTGTACCCTTGTTTCTGAAGCATCATACCCACCAATTTCAGGGTATCGACATCATCGTCGATGATAAGGATTTTTTCGGCCATGGGAATTCCTCAATATCTTTTAACAAAGTCTGGCATAAAGAAGCTGGAGCAGCGACAAGATTGATGTGACCTCAGAAAATATGATTAATCATATATCTTAAATAGGAGGAAAGTTCCTTAAAATTTCAAATATCCCGACCAAACCCTGAGATACCGGAGTTTTGATAGAGGTTATGTTCAACTATGTATTCAAAAACTGCGGGCGGAAGAAAATAGCGAAAAGGGCGACCGTCACCTATACGCTGTCTGATTTCATGTGCAGCGATATCAAGTAAGGGTGCTTTTAAGTATCTCACTTTGTCAGAAACTCCCGGAATGGTTTTTTCGAGTGCAGTCAAATTGATTGAATCGCCCGGTCGGCGCAGTACACCCAAGTACTTGAGTGCGGCTACAAAGTCTGCAGGACGGTGCCAGGTTGGGAGATCACTTAATGAATCGCCACCCATAATGTAGACAATTTCTGCGGATGGATTAAGCTTGGCAATGACTTGTACCGTATCCAGTGCATAATGCGGACCAGGACGTTCGATTTCTACTGTGGATAATTCAAATCGGGAGTTATTTGATATGGCTAGCTTGACCATTGCCAACCGGTGCTCAAGGAAAGAGATAACCTCGCCCCTGCTTATGAGGTGGGTCGGGAGTTAAAATCCAGTACAAACGGTCAAGCTCTAATTGTGCGTCAGCTTCAGCGGACAAAATCAGATGACCAATATGGGGTGGATCGAATGTACCGCCGAAGAGCCCAAGCAGGGGAGGCATGACAGTAGTATATCATCACAGAAGTTGGAGTTTAGAGCAGGATGGCACCTGGATTCTTCAAGGAAGATCTGATGCTTTGTCAAATACTTCATCTTATATTCATAATCGTTGGATATACTGACAATATAAAATACAGGTTTTTAAGGAATTCATGGTAGGAAGAATGGATCTGGTGGTATTGTGCGTAATAACTCCCACCCAATATTTCAATATATTCCACAAACCGCCATGCTGATTTCCAAAAAACCATATTATAAGGAGATCAAATTATGAAAAAAGCGTGGAAATGGGTGATCGGTATTGTTCTCGGGCTGGTAATTCTTGCAGTCCTTGTTGGGGTGGGATTCCTGGTCTGGGGAAACATGCATGTCTATCGAGGCGTAGCCCAGGTCAACCGGGGCTTTTCGCAGCGTGGTCCAGAAATGATGCCTTACGGCGGGTTCGGTTACCATATGCGCGGTCCAGGCATGATGGGCTATAGAATGAATCCCTTTGGTGCATTTTTCGGCGGGCTGTTGATGCTTCGGCTTCCTTGCGCTCGTGATCCTTGGAATCATCTGGTTGGTGGCACGTGTTCGCGCACCGAGCCAGGTTCAAACGACACCAGTGGTACCACCGGCAAGTTCTGAATCAATGCCTGCTGAAACTATCAATCCCCTGCAAAAAGTGCGGGAGACCTCTCCAGGCGGATTGGAGTGTTTGCCCGTATTGCGGTAAAAAAGTATAACCAATCGAAGCAGAAATAAAATTTACTTGATGGGTCCAAGCCTCCGAGGAGCTATCTCGGAGGCTTGTTGTTTGATGCAAAATCCAAATATTTAGATTTCTTCTTGAACCTCATGATTGCAGGCGACAAGAACAGGGAGGTTTCAGGTTTAATTTTCGGGAGGAGAAATCAATAATTGAGTACATTGATAATGTCACGTATGAGAAAGTCGACCATCCATGAATCGTGATAAACTGGCTGAAGTTAACAGTCGAATTATGTCGGTTGTCTTTATCCTTCCTGGGGTAACTATAGCGTGCCGCCTTTTCTTAAGGTAAAAATATGAATGAATTTCATTCTGGTTTTATTGCCATTCTTGGGAAACCCAATGTAGGCAAGTCCACGTTGATGAACAGCCTGCTCGGTCAGAAAATAGCGGCGGTCTCCCCGCGACCGCAGACCACCCGCCGCCGTCAGCTTGGCATCCTGACCACCCCGGATGCCCAGCTTGTTTTTGTGGACACACCTGGGGTTCATACACCGCGTCATAAGCTCGGCCAGTTCTTCAACCAGGAAGCCGAGGAAGCCCTGGACGGAGTGGATATCATTCTCTTCCTGGTGGATGCCAGTACCGAGCCGGATGAAGACGACCAGCGGATTGCCAGCCTGCTCTCGACGCTGCGCCACAAGCCGGACCTGGTGCTGGGTCTAAACAAAATCGATCTGCTTACAGCGGAAGGATTAGCCGGCAAACGGACTGCATTCGAGGCGCTTGTCCCGGGCAGTCAATCAGTCGGCATTTTCGGCAACCAGCCGCGCCGGGTTGGATGAATTGGTTGCCGGGCTAATTTCGCACCTGCCGGTGCGCCCGGCAGAGTATCCCGAAGAACAACTGACCGACCTGTACGAGCGTGAGATCGCAGGCGAGTTGATCCGGGAAGCGGCCCTCATCTTCCTGCGTGACGAGGTCCCGCACGCCCTGGCGGTCCGCATGGATGAGTTCACCGAGCGCGGCGAAACAGGTGCATTTCATTGCTGCCACGCTGTTCGTCGAGCGCGAGTCGCAGAAGGGCATCATCATCGGCGAAGACGGGGCAATGCTCAAAAAGATCGGTTCGGCGGCACGCAAAGAAATCGAAGCCATGAGCGGCCGCAAGGTCTTTCTCGAACTGCGGGTCAAGGTCTCGAAAAACTGGCGGGACGATGAGGATGCCCTGCGCCGGTTTGGGTATAAAATCAAGAAATAGCCGGGACGTTCTCCACCGTTTCAAAGATAAAGGAAGCTATGCTGACGATATTCCTGTTGATTACCGTACTGGTCGCTGCGGTAGTGGATTGGATGGCGGTTGCCAAGGGCTGGAAGAAAATCGAATACATCGCCAAACCCGCCACGATGGTGCTGCTATTAGCCATCCTGGCAGCGGCTGGGCGGGTTCGGTGCAACTGCCGCTGATCTGCTTCGGGCTGGGTATCATTTTCTCGCTGGCGGGGGACATTTTTCTGCTGCTTTCCAATCGCTGGTTCATCGCCGGGTTGGTCGCTTTCCTGCTGGCGCACGTTGTCCTATATTATCGGGTTGAACACACCACTTGGAGCTGCGCCACCTTTATGGGCAATTATCATCGGGATCATCCTGGCGTTGGCAACTGCCCGGGTTCTGCAGGCCCATCCTGGCAGGGTTGCGGGAGAAGGGGCAGGGGAAGCTGGTGATCCCGGTGGTGGTTTATGGAACTGTAATCACGCTCATGCTGCTTTCGGCCATCCTGACCATCTACCGCACCGATTGGAAGACTTCCGCCTCCGGGCTGGTAAGCCTGGGAGCCATCCTGTTTTATTTTTCCGACATCATCCTGGCTTGGAACAAGTTTGTCAAGCCCATCAAGAATGGCAGGTTGGTGAATATGGTCACCTATCACCTGGGGCAGATCGCATTGATCACCGGAGTGATCGTACAATTTGGTCACATGTAAAATATTTGACGCCTAATACTCCGCCAGAAGATTAGCCCAACCCAACAAACATTTCAGAAAAGGCGAGCCGGAAGGATCTTCTGGCTCTTTTATTAGTATTTATCTTAGTCCGTCCAGCCGGTAAATTTTCGATCATTGGATGTTTTTTTTGCAGCGGACTTTGCCTGTCACTGTTTTTTGAAAGGTTGGAACCCCTCCCCGAGTGCTTCGTGTGCCGCTCCAATCACCATGAACGCCTGGGGATCCGCTTCGTGAACAATCGTTTTCAGCTGCTGGACCTCGGAACGGGTGACCACGCAGTAGAGCACCGGCCGGGTGACCCCGGTATATCCACCCGTCCCTTCCAGAATGGTCACGCCGCGCTCCATCTCGGCAAGGATGCGGTCGGCCATTTCCCTGCACTTATCCGTGACGATCAGCGCGGTGCGGACGGTGCTGCCACCCTCCAGGGTGCTGTCGACCACCAGGCCGGACACATACAGGACGATGAGGGCATACAAGGCTTTCTGCCAGCCAAAGACAAACCCCGCAGCCAGGATGACCACGGCGTCGGTGATCAGGTAACTTTGTGTCATTGGGATGGCGCGCCAGCGGTTCAAGGATGCGGGCGAGGATATCGGACCCACCGCTGGTACCCTGGGCCCGGTAGACCAGCCCATAGCCGATGCCACTGACCACGGCGCCATAAAGGGAATTGAGCACCAGGTCATTCGTGATCCCATTTTTGGGGAAGAAGGGCAGCCACAGGACCGCCTCGGTAAAGAGCGAATATGCCAGGACAGCAACCAGGGTCCGCAGGGCGAAACGCCGCCCGCCCAACAAGCGCCAGCCGAGCAGGAAGAGCGGGATGTTCCCGATGAAAACCATCAAGCCGATCGACCATCCGGTGTAATGATGGATCAACTGCGAGATGCCGCTGATGCCACCACTGGCGAGCTGGGCAGGGACCATGAACAACCGCAGCGACACTGCCTGGAGCAATGTGCCAGCGAGAATAAGGATATAGTCACGAATTGTGGGCCAATGTGTTTTGAGATTATTCATTGGACAGACCCTTTCTCTCCATTTCCCCCTTTAGCCCGGGGGCAGTCCGAAAAACCAGGGAGGACCGATGAACTGGGCAAACGAATCACTTAATCAAACACTATAAACCCGTGAGGCGGCAAAGACATAGCAGCTAATCGGTTTTTAACTCCACTCCTGCCATCGCCTCGAACATGGCGATCACCGCCGAGTTATCGAGCTCGCCCATGTCATTCTGGAGCATGGCAGCGTAGAGCTGGGCGTCCAAGGCGGCGGAGGGGAGGGGGATGCCGTACTCGCGGGCGGTTTCCAGGATGATGTTCAGGTCCTTGGCCATCATGCGGGATTTGAAGCCGGGTGTGCGGTCACCAGCAAAAAGGCGCGGGGGTTTGACATCCAGGGTCCAGCACTGGGCTGCGCCGCCCTTGATGGCCTCCACCACCTTGCGAGGGTCAACACCGGCTTTCTGGGAGAAGATCAGCAGTTCACCCATGGCGACCATCTGCGCGGCGACCATGATCTGGTTGGCGGCCTTGGCGACCTGCCCGGCACCCGCGGCACCCACATGCGTGATCGTTTTACCCATTGCCTGAAGAACGGGCATGACTTTTTCCAGCGCTTCAGCTGGCCCGCCAACCATGACGGCAAGCGTGCCGAGGCGGGCGCCAACATCTCCACCGGATACGGGGCATCCAGGCTGAGCACACCCAGCCCCGAAAGTTTTTCTGCAAGGCTGCGGGCGGCGGCGGGCTTAATGGTGGAATTGTCGACCCAGATGAGACCAGGGCGGGCGCCCGAGGCGATCCCGTCCCCGCCGAGAACCACTTTTTCCACGTCTGGCGTGTCGGGCAGGTTGGTGAAGACCACGTCGACCTGGGCGGCAACTTCGGCGGGGGAAGCAGCAGCCCGGGCACCTTCAGCAACCAGTTCATCCACCGCAAGCGATGAGCGGTTATGGATGATGAGCGGGAAACCAGCCTTGAGAATGTTGCGGGCGATGGATTTGCCCATCAGACCGAGACCAATGTATCCGACTTTCAGCATGTTTTCCTCCTCGGGAATCTGAGGGGATTATAACCCGCCAGTTTCAAAACCGGCCTCCATGACGGAAGCCGGTTCAGGGTTCGGAAAGACATCTCAGGGGAAATGCCTCCACAGGGGGGACAGGTGTTTATTTAATCTCATAGACGATCGTAACCGTGGTGCTAATCTGCATGGAACCAGCCTGGACCGGGACACTGCCTGAATCAGCGGCGGCTAAACGTGCCATCGGGACTGCAACGGGAGGCGTGCTGTCGTAGTAGGAGATGGTCTGGACGGTGCCGAGGGTCACGCCGGTGGCGCCGGTCAATTCATCAGCCTGCTTCTTGGCATTGGCAACGGCAGCCTGGCGGGCCTGGGAGAGTGCGGCGGTCTTATCGGCAACGTCGAAGGAGATGCTGTTGATCGTATTTGCACCGGCGGTGACGCTGGAGTCGAGCAGACCGCCCAGTTTCGTGAGGTCACGCACGGTGACGTAGACGGAGTTATCGACCATATAGATGATGCCGGTTATTTTGCCGTTGTTGTCGTACTGCTGCTGCGGGTAGATGCTGAAATTGGTGGTCTGGATGTCCTTGTCGGCGACGCCGGCGGCCTTGATGACGGCGATGACAGCCTGGGCGCTGGCGTTGTTGGAGGTCATGGCGACGGAGGCGCTGGCATCCTGGGAATGGACGCCAATGGTGATGTAGGCGATGTCGGGGGTGAGGGTGACCATGCCGGTACCGGTGACGGTGATGGTGCGCTGGAAGGGCTGGGGCTGGAGGGTAATGTTGGAGGGACCGCAGGCAGCCAGGAGGGAGCCGAGGACGAGGATGCTTAGAAGGAATAAGAATTTGGTTTTCATTTGAAACTCCTTGAATGAATGATCAGATTGTACACCGGTAAGACGCTGAAGTTGACGGAAAGTTCCTGAAGTCCCGTGGGGATGGTTCCCACCCTGCCGGTCGGGGACAATGGCGCTATGGCAGCGGTGCTGCCGCAAGCGGCTCGCTCCCCGGGGGGCGATGTCGCCTCTCTCCTCCCGATAGAACTCGACTGTATTATCGGCCCTACCCCACCCTCCCCTCCCCAAATACTTCGTATTTAGGGAGGGTGCCTGCATGGAAGGTTCTGCCTCTTACATCGACGCCGCCTGCCACAGGGGGATGCCAACTCCCCCTCCCGATAGAACTCGACTGTATTATCGGCTCTACCCCATCCCTCCCCAAATACTTCGTATTTAGGGAGGGTGCCTGCATGGAAGGTTCTGCCTCTTCCATCGACGCCTCTTCCCCCAGGGGGACGCTTCCCAGAATGGCACTGGGACAATGTCCCCTCCCTGACGGTCGGGGACGATGTCGCGATGGCAGCAGTGTGGCTGTGTTTGGCGACTCGTGTCGCCAAACCTGCCGATGGCGGCTGGCTCCCCAAGGGGAGTGCTCCGCGATAGCCGCCTCGGCTTGTGGCGGCTGGTTCCCCGGGGGGCGATGATAACTCATGCGCACACCGACGATTCGTCCCCCAGGGGGACCCTCCGCGGTATCGTCGGTGTGGCGTGCGGGCGCTTGATGCGCCCGCCGCGCACGCGCATCCTGACGACTCTTGTCGTCAGGATGGCGGATGGCGGCTCGAAGCCGCCTCCGCGCACGACCCGATGGGTGCGCGAAGAGGAACAACCTATTTACCCAGAATCGGTGATTCTCATCGAGAGGATCTTCATTAAATAGGCTCCAAAAATCGGCCGGGGAGGTTGATTTGGGGGTTGATCCTGAGGAACAACCTGTTGGGACTAAAAAGGGCGAGATGTCACTCGCCCTTGAAGATAGGAAGGAAAAATTGGATGGGCGCGAGATGTCCCCCCAAAGCTCCCCAAGGGGAGTGCTACGCGAGGGGCGCTCCGCGGGTCTCGCCTCTGCGGAGGGATGTAGAAATCCCCTTCGGGGATAGGGCGCAATATATTCCCCAGGGGGGACAATGTCCCCTCTGGGGATGATATGCGCCCCTACAAGTGCGTATGCCGCCATGGCTAATCTTCCTCTACCGGTAAGTATTTAAGTTCATCCCAGACTTTGTCGATGGTGGCTTGCTTATCGAAAATGGCTTTGCGGGTGCGGTGAATATTTAGGATGCACAGCGAGGCAAGAGAGACCGCCCGCAAGGTCGCCAATTTTTCTGCGTGAGTTAATATAGTGTTTTCAGCCGACTCAGAAGTGCGGGCGATCAGGACGCGCAGGTATTCCTCTTCGTCCCGAAATTCACCTTCCACGTCATTATCCAGACGTTGAATCTCCTTGCGGGAGAAGGTATGAGAATAGAAACCGTGTTTAATGGCGTTCTTATTACCACGGGGAGCACCACGTTTGCGGGTTGGTCCCTCTGGAGTAATCACATCTCCAGATGGTAGAAGAAGAGGCGGGTTATTTGACATTTGAAGCTCCTTATGAGTAAGAGGCAAAGAACGGTTTTGCGGCCGTCCCTTGCCTGAATTATTTTAGAACGGATGTTCTGATATGTCAAGGGGGAAAATGAGAACGAGCGGTCGAGAAATCCCTCATCCCCAAAGACCGGGGACAGGCATACGGGGACAGAGCGGCTCGCTCCTAGGCAAAATCCAACCCTAGCATCACCTAGGAAGGGAGGGTAAGAGGATAATATATGATTTGAAAAAAGGAGGGAGGACTATTATTACCAGGAATTGAGTTCTTAACCTTGCGGTTAGAGGGTCAATTCCTGTTAAAGTGCATTTTGCAGCATAGATTTAATCGACAACGGTCTGCCTAAGCGCGGTGGGTGGGAATGTGGAGAAGCCGTCGAAACGGAAAAAGCTCGAAGCCAGGTAAATGCTCAAAAAACGCGGCGCGTAACCACCGTCAGCTGCACGCATTGTTAGCCGTGTCTGATATTCATGGTCAAAATAACACGCTACTTCCCATTTCGCTGTCTGTGCAAAATTTAGACCCTTAGCCAGCCACGGAACCCCCTGCCAGCATAGAAACAGGGCGCAGTGTTGTGATACACGAAGACAGTGTCGTAGCGGCGATCAACAAAGAGGGCACCACCCAGTTCCCTGATAGCAGAGGGTGTTTTCACCCAGCTCTGTGTCTTTGTATCGAATTCTCCAAGTTTCTGCAACTCCCGATATTGTTCTTCCGTTAAGAGCTCAATGCCCATAGCTACAGCCATATCCATGGCGTTATTTTTTGGTTTAACGTCTTTCCGCGCCTCCCACCCTTCACGGTCGTAACAAACACTTCTGCGACCGTTGGGACTTTCCACTGAACAATCGTAAAAAATGTATTCGCCCGTCTTTTTATCATGACCAACAACATCCGGTTCACCGCCAGTTCTTTCCATTTCATTAAGTGACCATAGTTTCTCAGTATCAGCTTCAAGCTTTGCTTGTACCTTAGCCCATTCAAGACCTTTATGGCGGCTCATGTTTTTCTCAAAACGGGCTTTCAATGTTTTGAGTAGTTCTTCACGTTGTTCTGGTTGCATCTTCTTTTTATTGCTATTAATGTTGTTCATACTTTTATATTACCTTCGAGAGCTAATTATTGCATGAGCGGATAGCCTATCGGCTTATTGGCGGTCCGTATTTTGTCCTAAAAATCAGGGATTTATACGGCTACAGATTTATTATCTCCCAGAATTATTAGGGCTTGGTAAATATTTCGATAAGCGAAATTCTCTTTACCTGGCGGTTCGAGAGACAAATCCTATGAGTCAGTTTTATCGTCCTATGACAATTTTGATCTCGACCTCGGTGAGGTCGTACAACGGGGAAACCAGGGCATTGAAGTAGGAATTGAGGAATTCCTGGAGCAACTGGGCTTCGTTGTTTTTGCCGGATGTATAGGAAGAGTGCTGTTCTACGAAGCGTTTTACGAGCTGGTAGATATTGTCAGGTGCAGGTTTTAGTTGGTTCTCCCCAGGTGAATGGATGCTTTTATTGTACGACCAAATCCGTATGCACGAATTGAATCAACCAGAAAGGGCGAGACAGCGTCTCGCCCCTACTGTTTTCATGCCAAGGATGTGGATCGACGCCGTCCCTTGGGGGGATCCTTCCCCTCCCCACCGGTCGGGGACAATGTCGCGAAGGACGGCAGCAAGAGCACGCCGCCTTAGCTCATCCTGAATTTGAGATTGCGGGGAAATTGAGAGCATACTGCAAGGAAGCTCAGCAAAGGCTGGAAATTTGGATTAATGGTAGTATTACCTGTATAGACCGGGTCATCGATCTCGGATTCACTCGCATTGCTGACTTTCCCGGTCACCTCTTTTAACCACGAGTGGACCTTGAGACTCAATAACGAACCTGCAAATTCACGTGAGGGGAATCCCCACAAACCACAAAAATCAAATGGACAAGGAACCGCGCCGACATCTCCACGGAAGATGCACGCGTTATGGCGAAGCGTGCTGATCGCCGCAGCATATTTGCTGATCTTCATCGGTTTGGATCTGATCACGAAACAATTTCAAGGACTGCCCGGGATCGTGGCATGGTATCCACCTGCCGGGATCACGTACGCGCTTTTGCTGGTGTTCGGGGTTAGCTTTGCGCCGGCGGTGACGATCGCCTTGTTCGTCAGCAGTTTATTCATCTACCGCATGCCTCAACCTGCCTTCTTGCTGATAATCTGGGCGCTGCTCTTATCCTTTATCTACAGCGGCGCGGCGGCATTCCTACGAACACGAATTCGCATTGACTTGCAACTGCGAAAATTGCGAGATGTAACCTGGTTTGTTCTAGCGGCCGTGTTCGTTTCAGCACTGCTTGCCATTCTATCTGTATCGAGTTCCGCATTGAGCAGCCATATGCCGCAAAGTGAGCTGCTCCAATCGATCTTCACCTGGTGGATCGGTGAAACGGTGGGGGTATTAACCGTGACACCCTTTCTGCTTATTTATGTAATGCCGGGCTTGAAACGGTTCAAAGATGGACAACCGTTCCGGCAGCCAGGACGCAGGTCATTTCCGCGTCCATCCTTTACAACCATTGCCCAGGTGTTCAGCATCGCAATAACCCTTTACTGGGTGTTTGGAGCGCCCGTTTTGGCTGAGTATCACCCCTTATACCTGATCGCCCTGCCACTCATTTGGGTCGCCCTGCAGCGCGGCCTCAAGGGGGTCAGCGCGGCATTGTTAGCAATGAATACCGGCGTAGTGTTAGCGCTGTGGTTATTTCGGACCAACCTTTCACAACTGGGCGGGTTAGAACTGCTCATGATCGTAAATTGTATTGTCATCCTGCTCATGGGGGCAGTCGTCACAGAGCGAAAACAAGCAGAAAAGGGATTGACTGACAGCGAATTACGTTTTCGGGCTCTCATTGAAAATAACAGCGATGCGATCGTCCTGATCAACTCAGAAGGGAAAATCATTTATCGCAGCCCCTCAGCAAACAAGCTGATGGGCCTGGACCCGGCAGAATCGGAAAACGACTCCATTTTTGGGGGAGTTCATCCCGCGGATGTTAAAGAGGCGGAGAAGACCTTTGGACAAATTCTAGCCGCACCGGGAAAGCCGATACCATTTAGATACCGTGCCCGACATAAGGACGGCACCTGGCGATGGGTGGAAGGAACGGGGATCAATTTACTGGCAGAGACAGGCGTAAATGCAATCGTAACCAATTACCGGGACGTCACCGAGACCAGGAGAACTGAATCTGAACGCCAATCACTGCTGGAGATCATGCAAGGGGTGGCAGTCACCGACAGCCTAAATGAACTTCTCGAGCTGATACGACAATCGCTCTCCAAAGTGATCTATGCCGAGAATTTCTTTGCCGTTTTTCATAATAAGGACAGTGGGATGTTCGAGGAAGTTTTCGCAGTCGATAAGTTCGATCCGCCCATGCCACCCTCCAGACTCGAAAAGAGCATCATTTCTTACATTTTCCGAACCGGTCAACCACTCCTGCTGACCCAGGCAAAGTTCGAAGAACTGGTGAGGCAGGGGGAAGTGGAACTAGTGGGCACCAAACCGGCGCTATGGATGGGAGCCCCGCTCAAGACGCCGTCAGGCACGATCGGTGTGATGGCGGTGCAGAATTACGAGGACTCCGAATTGTTACTCTGAACGGGACCTGGAATTCCTAGCATCGGTCAGCGCCCAGGTGGCGGTTGCCATCGAGCGCAAGCAGGTGGAGGAGGCACGACGGATCAGCGAGGAAAAATACCGCACACTGGTTGACGAAGTCAACGACGGTTTTTATGCTACAGATGAGGCGGGAGTCTTTACGTTCGCCAACCCTGCCCTGGCACGGATATACGGAGTTGAGAACCCGGAGGTGTTGGTCGGACGAAAGTTCTCTGATTTCCTTTCCCCGGAAAGGCCAGCTGGAATCAACCAGGCTTATGGTAGTGCGATGCAGACCGGAAGCGCCCCAGCAATTATCAAAGGCCAGGTGAAACGCTCAGATGGAACGCTCGCGTTTATCGAGATTAAGCCTAGCATGATCGTCAAAGATGGACGAATCGCTGGTACGCGCGGCGTGGTGCGGGATATCACAGAGCGCAAGCTAGGGGAAGAGACTTTACAGAAAAGCGAAAAACGTTTCAGAGCGCTGGTGGAAAACAGCCTGGAAGAAATATCGCTGATCGCTCCCGACGGCACCCTTACCTGGGAAAGCCCCAGCACGCGCCGCCCGCTCGGGTACCCTCCCGACAGCCTGGTGGGTCACAGTCTTGTGGATATACTGCATCCTGACGAGCGGGAAGCAGCAACCCGACTTTTGGGAGATATGGTGAAGACTCCCGGAAGTGTCCAGGAGGCCATATTCCGCCTGCGGCACCAAGACGGGTCGTGGCGCTGGATGGAAGCCGTAGTAAACAATTTACTGGATGAGCCGGCAGTACGATCGATCGTGATCAATTACCGTGACATCACCGAACGGAAACAGAAGGAACAGGAAATCATCTCCAGAACGGAAGAACTCACGAGGCTATACCAGCTCTCACGAGAACTTGCTGATGCCAATGGAGTTGAGAATGTGGTTACAATCGTGAACCGCCATGCGGTGGAAAGCGTGCACACAAGCTTTGCGTGCATGGCACTGCTGGAGGGTGAGAGCCTGGTGAGGCGGGAAATCCACACGGCAGGGGACATGGATCAAAACTTTATGCACGGTAACCGCCACTTGCTGACGACCCTGCCTATCTGCAAGCGCGTCCTGGAAGAGCTCGAACCGGTCATCTTAAAAACCGGCGACCTGGATGCCGGGGAGGCTGAGCGGTCGATGCTCATGCTGGATCACGCCAAATTCGTGTGCCTCGTGCCTCTGCACCTCGGCGACCACTTACAAGACTTTAACCAACCAATCGGTCTATTGATCCTGGGAGAAGCAAGGGAGGAAAAACGTGAGCCGTTCACGCCAGAGAAAATCCGCCTGGCAGGCAGCATCGGCGACCAGGCTGCGGCTGCGATCCGGCGCTTGATGCTGCGAGAACAAGCTGAACATCGCCTGCGACATCTCGCTTCCCTGAGCGAGATCGACCGCACGATCGCTTCCACCTTTGATCTGCGAGTGAGCCTGCAAATCATCCTCAAGCATGTCATCGAGCAATTGAGGGTGGATGCAGCAGATGTGCTGGTATTAAACAAACACACGCAAGTGCTGGAATATGCTGCCGGAAGCGGTTTTATCTCCGCGGATGTGGAAGCCATCAGGCAGCCACGAAGTGCAGGGCAAGCCGGGCGAGCCCTGTTCGAGCGCAATCTCATTAAAATTCCGGATGTTGCCACCAGCGGAGCCGTCTTCTCCCACCCCGAAATAGTCAGGGCGGAACAGACGGCGGCTTATTTCGCAATGCCGTTAATCACCAAAGGGCAGGTGATGGGGGTGCTGGAGATCTACCACCGCAACCCGCTCGACCCTGATGAAGAATGGATCGATTTCTTTAAATCCCTGGCAGGGCAGGCTGCGATCGCGATCGATAACGTACACATGTTCGAAAACCTGCAACAAACCACCGACGAACTGGAGCTGGCTTACGATGCCACCATCGAGGGGTGGAGCCATGCCCTGGACCTGCGGGACAAGGAGACCGAAGGGCATACCCAGCGAGTAACCACGATCACCGTGGACCTGGCGCGTTCCTTTGGCTTGAGCGAGAGGGACCTGGTGCAGGTGAGATGGGGAGCGCTGCTGCACGATATCGGCAAGATGGGAGTGCCAGACGGCATCCTCTTAAAGCCAGGCGCATTGACGGATGAAGAATGGGTGGTGATGAAGAAGCACCCGGGGCTGGCATACGAGATGCTTTCGCCGATCCGGTACCTGCACGGGGCATTGGACATCCCATACTGCCACCACGAGTGGTGGGACGGCACGGGGTACCCGCGCGGGCTGAAGGGGGAAGAAATCCCGCTGGCAGCGCGAATATTTGCAGTTGTGGATGTTTGGGACGCGTTGATCTCAGACCGACCATACCGCCCGGCGTGGACCAAAGAGAAAGCGCTCGAACATATCCAGACCGGGTCCGGGACGCATTTTGACCCACAGGTGGTGATAAAATTCGTTTTGGGACACGGAACCCAGGACAGCCTGCACAAAGAAGCAGATCTACCTAACAAGGCATGAGGCTGAATGACCCGATGAGTAAAGCAAGGGTGACCCGAACAACCCAGGACCGATATGCGGACCTGTTCATGGGATTGGTTTTGCTATCAGCCTGCTGGCGGCAACCGGGTGGCTGGTGAACAAGCCGATCCTGGCCTCCCTCAACCCAGCATTCGTGCCCATGGCGCCCAGCAGCGCGCTGATCTTCATCGGATTGTGGCTGACCTGGTTCGTGCGAAGGGTCCTTAATACACGGAGAGGGATGAGGATCTTCATCCGGGTGATCCAAATAGGGATGATGATCATCGTGCTCCTGCTGGCGTTCCGAGCCTTGACTGGGCTGGGTCCCGACCTTGAAAAATTGATCTACCCCAACCCACCCCTGCTGGGGCAAATCTCCACCGGGCGGATGAGCCCGCTGTCGGCCTTCGGGTTTCTTTTGGCAATCCCGTCATTATTATTATAACGCAGGCCGCGAGCCGAGCCAACGGTTAAAAAATGCAACTGCAGGGTTGGGCCTGGTTTTGTTCATCCTGAGCGCCCTGCTGACCCTGGGATATCTTTACGGCGCACCGCTTTTTTACGGGGGAACCACCATCCCAGTGGCTTTACCCAGTGCACTCTCATTCTGGTTCCTCAGCCTGGCGCTATTAGAGATGGCAGGACCAGAAACCTGGCCGGTCAAAATGTATCTTGGGCATTCCCTGCGAGCGCGCCTATTACGAGCATTCGTCCCGGCCCTGGTATTAATTGTCCTTTTGCAAGGCTTGCTCAGTACGGCGGGAGATCCCTTTATCATCAACCCGGCGCTAAGAATTGCGATTGCGGCGCTGATTGCCAGCATCATCGTCATCATCATTGTTTCCATTCTGGCAAGAAATTTAAGTGCAGATTTCGAGCGGGGGAAAAAGGCCGAGGAGGCACTGGAAAAATCGGAAGCCGAACTGCGAGCCATTTTCGCCTCCATGAAGGATGTGGTAATCGTTTTCGATGGCGACGGGCGGTATGTCGAGATCGCTCCAACAGACCCGACGAACCTCTACCGTCCACCCGCCGAAATGCTCGGCAAGACCATGCACGAAATTCTTCCGAAGGAGCAGGCGGATTACAGCATCGCCATGATCCGGGAGTCGATCCAAACGGGAAAAGTTGTGAACGGTGAATATGTCTTGAAAATGGACGACAAGGAAACCTGGTTTGCAGCCAGCACGAGCCGGTTATCGGAAACGACAGCCATCCTGGTGGCACACGATATCACCAACCGGAAGCGTTTTGAACTAGTTCAGAACGCCATATTCAGGATCACCCAGGCGTCGATCACCGGTGAAGGGATCGATGAACTATATGAAGCGATCCACTCCATCCTGGGAGAATTAATCCCGGCGGAGAACTTCTTCATTGCGTTGATCGACAAGAACAATGGACAGATCAGCTTCCCCTATTATGTGGATCAATATGACGAACGTCCTGAAGTCCCGACACCCGTGCAGGGGCTGACGGGATACGTCGTTAGGAGCGGGAGTCCGTTACTGGCGAACCCGGAGGTCTTTGATCAACTCGTGCAGGAAGGAGAGGTGGAGGTAGTGGGGACCAGGGGAGAAGACTGGATGGGAGCGCCGTTGAAAGTGGAAGACCGGATCATCGGGGTGATGGCAGTGCAAAGCTATTCGAAAGGGATCCATTTCAACCAGGCGGACCTGAACCTGCTGGAATTCGTGTCCACCCAGGTGGCGCAGGTGATCGAGCGCAAACGGATGGAGCAGGAGATCGTTAACCTGACCCTGACCGATGTGCTGACGGGATTGTATAACCGGCGTGGATTCGAGGTGTTAGCCGGGCATGAAATGAAACTGGCATATCGATTCAAGAGGAGCGTGTCGCTGTTCTTTTGCGACCTGGATGATCTAAAGACGATCAATGATACCTATGGACATGCGATGGGCGACGCAGCATTGAAAGAGGTGTCAGCAATCATCAAGGAAACATTTCGGGAAGCGGATATCCCGGCCCGCATCGGCGGGGATGAGTTTGTAATCCTGGCGCCGGATACATCCGCTGACAACCTAAACATCCTGCCTGACCGCCTCCAGGAAACCGTGGTGAAACATAACCTGAAAGGCGGGCGACCCTACGCCCTAACCCTGAGCGTGGGTATGTCGCGATTCAATCCCGAGGTTCCCCACACGGTGGAAGAACTGATCTCTGAGGCAGATAAGCTGATGTATCTTCAAAAGAAAGAAAAGAAGGGGAAATCGACCCCGGCATGAATTTGAGCGGGTAATTAGTGAAAATTAAGCGGGATAAGGGGGGAAATGAGAAATAAACACCATGATCGGGTCTCGAAGGGCGGACTTTGTGAAATGTAAGACAACCTTTGATTTTTTGTCTAACTAGTGGTATAGTTGTCAGACAACCTGAATTCCCCTTTCTCAAAAAGATGAGCACTCTTCTTATCAAGAACGCCACGGTCCTGGTCACCATGGATGACACCCAGCGGGAGATCCCCGAGGGTGGTCTTTTTATACGGGACGGGTTCATCGAGCAGGTCAGACCGGACGAGTGAACTGCCGCAGACAGCCGATGAGGTTCTCGACCTGCGAGGTCACCTGGTGCTGCCGGGGCTGGTCAATACCCATCACCATTTCTACCAAACCCTGACACGCGCCATCCCGGCTGCGCAGAACGCAAATTTATTCAACTGGCTGAAAACACTCTATCCCATTTGGGGGCGAATGACGCCGGAGGATATATTTATATCCACCCAGACTGCCCTGGCGGAAATGGCTCTTTCCGGCTGTACAACGGCATCAGATCATCTATACATTTACCCCAACGGGGCGCGGCTGGACGATGAGATTGCAGGGGCAGAAGAGATCGGCGTACGCCTGCAGGCAAGCCGCGGCTCCATGTCACTGGGTGAATCCAAGGGCGGGCTGCCGCCGGATGCGGTGGTGGAATCTGAAGAAAAAATCCTGGCGGACAGCCAGCGTCTCATCCAGAAATACCACAATGCGAAGGCAGGCGCTTTTGTGCAAATCGTGCTGGCACCCTGCTCGCCTTTCTCGGTGACCGGTGAATTAATGAAGCAGTCGGCAAATCTGGCGCGTGAAACCGGCGTGCACCTGCATACGCACCTGGCAGAAACCGAGGACGAGCAACAATTCTGCGTACAAAAATTTTCGATGCGCCCGGTCGCATACATGGAGTCGCTGGGCTGGGTGGGGGAGGATGTTTGGTTTGCGCATGCCGTATACGTGAACGGCGAGGAAGTAAAGACATTCGCGAAGCACGGCTGCGGCGTGGCACATTGTGCCAGTTCCAACATGCGGCTGGCTTCCGGGATCGCGCCGATAAAAGAGTATGTGGCAGCGGGGGTGAAGGTTGGACTGGGACTGGACGGTTCGGCTTCCAATGACAGCGCTCACATGCTGGCAGAGGTGCGCCAGGCGATGCTTCTATCCAGACTGCGGGAGGGAATTACCGGTTTTTCACTGTCGAATGACCCATCCCGCAACCTGATGACGGCGCGGGAAGCTTTATAGCCTGGCAACACGCGGCGGGGCAGCCGTGCTGGGAAGATCCGATATCGGCAGCCTGGAAGCCGGGAAAGTGCGCCGACTTTTTTGCAATCAATCTTAACCGCCTGGACTATGCCGGGGCGCTGCACGACCCGGTGGCAGCGGCGGTTTTTTGCCACCCGGTGCGCGCCGATTTCACCGTGGTCGGCGGCAAATTCGTGGTGCGCGATGGAAACCTGGTCACGGTGGATGAGATGAAACTGGTCGAAAGACATAACCGTGCGTCCAGGCGCCTGCTGGAAAACGTATGAGCGATTCCAATTCGTCGCTGCTCAAGCGCTATCTAAAACTCCCGGACCAACTGGAAGCTGCCATTGACGGGCTGGACGATGATCAACTCGACCTGAGCATGGGCACAGGCTGGTCGATCCGTGAGTATGTCCACCACACGGTCGAGGGCGAAACGATGTGGCAGTTATTCCTCAAGGCAATCCTCGGACAGGATGGCATACAGATACCCATCCAATGGTACTTTGCACTAACCCAGGATGACTGGGCAAAACGCTGGGCAGCCGGGAAGCGGGCGGTTGGACCGAGCCTGAATCTTTACCGCGCCAGCACGACCAGCCTGGTGGACCTGTTGAGCACCGTCCCGGGTGAAGCATGGGCGCACAAGGGGTGCGTCACATGGCCAGGCGCAGAAGAAGAAACCACCTTGAGCGTGCGGGATATTGTCCTTATGCATCTCGGCCACATGGAACATCATACGGGCGATATCCATGCCATTCGAGCCGAACACGGAGTGTAGAGGCGATCATAGAATCACCCAGATACAAATCTGTCCCGGCTGATGACCAATCTGCCGGGTACGAATATCAGCAAACGACGGGCGATAACCAACCCGACCGAAGCATTGCCCAGGAGAATGAATGAAAGTAGACATCAAACCGACCCGCACACTCATCGATACAGCCATGGGCCGCAAACCAGCCGACCTGGTGCTGCGCAAAGGAACCTGGGTTTGCGTGCAATCCGGCGAATTTGTTCCAGATACGGACATTGCCATCAAGGAAGGCCGCATTGCATATGTGGGTCCGGACGCCAGTCATACCATTAGGAAAAACCACGCGGGTGATCAAGGCCGAAGGCAAGTACATGGTCCCGGGCCTGCTTGACGGGCACGTGCACGTGGAATCGGGGATGGTGACCGTCACCGAGTTTGTGCGGGCGGTCCTGCCGCGCGGCACGACCGGCATGTTCATCGATCCGCACGAAATTGCGAATGTCTTTGGCTTAAAGGGCGTCAAGCTCATGGCAGATGAAGCTGCCAAGCAGCCGATCCAAATCTGGGTGCAGATCCCTTCCTGCGTGCCCTCCAGCCCCGACCTGGAAACACCCGGAGCCGAGATCACTGCCGAGGATGTGGCAAGAGGGCATGAAGTGGAAGAACGTGATCGGGTTGGGGGAAATGATGAACTACCGGGCGGTGGCAGAGGGGGAGGCGAAGATGCTGACTGAAATGGAGATCGCGCGCAGTGCCGGGAAAGTTCTGGGCGGACACTACGCCTCTCCCGACCTGGGCCGACTTTCCACGGGTATGCGGCGGGGGGCATCGAGGATGACCATGAAGGCACCCGTCTCAAAGATGGAGTGGCGCGTGCCCGGCAGGGGATGCGGGCCATGCTGCGCTATGGTTCGGCCTGGCAGGATGTAGCTGACCCAGGTGCCAGCGATCACAAAACTTGGGCTGGACCCGCGGGCCTTTATGCTGTGCACCGATGATTCGCATGCGGGAACCCTGGTAAACGAAGGACATATGGACCGCGTAGTGAGGCACGCAATATCACAGGGGCTGCCCCCCATGGCAGCGCTTCAAATGGCAACCATCAACACGGCGGAGCATTTCGGGGTGAGCCGCCAGGTGGGCATGATCGCTCCGGGACGCTGGGCAAACATCCTGCTGGTGGATGACCTGAATAATTTCCACGCCGGGCTTGTGCTGGCAAGCGGAAAGGTGGCTGCCAAAAATGGCAAACTCCTGATCAGCCTGCCGAAAACCGAGTACCCGGAATGGGCCACCAAGTCCGTGCACCTTAAGAGAACACTCACAGAAGATGATTTCCGGCTGCGGACGAAAGCGAAAGCTGGGCGAGTGATGTGCAACGTGATCGGGGTGATCGAGAACCAGGCGCCCACCAGAGCTTTGCAGATGACATTCCCGGTAAAAAATGGAGAGGTGCAATTGGTGAAAGGCGTGGCGAAAGTTGCACTGGTCGAACGGCATCACAGAACCGGCATCGTGCAACTGGGGCTGGTCAGCGGGTTCGGTTTCAACGAAGAATGCGCGATCGCCTCCACGGTGGCACACGACTGCCACCACATGCTGGTGGTGGGAACCAACGACCGGGATATGGCGATGGCTGCCAACAAACTGGCAGACACCTGCGGGGGACAGGTGGTTGTAAAAAATGGAAAGATCATCGGGCTGGTCGAGTTGTGCATCGGCGGACTGATGTCCATTGAAAAGGCCGAAAAGGTAGCCAGGAAAGCCAGCACCATCCTGGAAGGATTCAAAGCCTGCGGATGTATGCTCAATAACCCTAACATGACCTTGAGCCTGCTGGCGCTGGTGGTCATCCCCGAATTGCGGCTCTCGGATAAAGGCCTGGTGGACGTGGTCCACTTCACCACCAAACCGGTCATCGAAGGGCCGGCGGAATAGGAGCAAGGCATGAGTCAATATCCATTTCGACGTTTGCAAACCGAACTGGCGGAGATGATCAACAAGCTGCCCCCAGAAACCCGCCTGCCTTCCGAGCCCTTCCTGGCAAAGCAGATGGGAGTCTCGCGGGCCACTTTGCGCGAAGCCATGCGAAGCTTCGAGGGACAGGGAATGATCCGCCGCCGGCAGGGCGTGGGCACATTTGTCGCTGCCAAAGTGCCGGTAATCGAGACCGGCCTGGAGGTGCTGGAGAGCATCGGAACCATCGCCCAACGATCCGGGCCTGACAGTGAGGATGGGTGAGCTGCAAATCCAGCAAATCACAGCAGACACAGAACTGGCGGGACTGCTGACCCTGGAAGTGGGGACGGACCTGACACGAGTGGCGCGCATCATCTACACCGAAAACCGCCCGATCGCCTACCTGTTGGACACCCTGCCGATGGACATCCTGTCGGTCGGACGAGCTGCAGAGCCGGTTTCACCGGATCGGTGTTGGACCTGCTACTGCAGCGGGGAGTCCCGAAACTGATCCAATCCAGAACGGAAATCAAAGCCATCGGAGCCACTCCGGAAGTGGCACGCGCCCTGCAGATCCAGCGCGACGACGTCCTGCTTTATTTGGCAGCGCAACTGTATGCCGAGGACAGCCGCGTGATCGATTATTCCATCAGTTATTTCCTGCCCGGTTATTTCCGCTTCCACGTGGTGAGACGGGTGGGCAACCATGTCACGTGATCGAAACCACGTGCAATCTTTTTTCATTCAACGGAGGTTAAAATGCGTAGTTTTTCTGGTCGGGACATCCTGTCCCTAAAAGATTTCGAAAGGCAAGAATTTTTCCACGTTTTCGATGTAGCGGCTGAACTGGAGCCGATCGCGGTGAGCCGCCGAAACAGCGACCTGCTGGCTGAAAAGACCCTGGTGACGGCTTTCTACCAGCCATCCACCCGGACGCGCCTGGCGCACGAAGCTGCCATGCACCGACTGGGCGGACACGTAACCGGTTTTGCAGATGCCAAAATGACGCGTGCCGGTGACTTCTACCAGGAGTCGATCAAGGATACGGTCAAGATGCTGGAGTTCTACGGTGACGTGATCGTGATGCGCCACTTCCAGCAGGGCGCTCCGCACGAAGCAGCCAAATGGGCTTCGATCCCGATCATCAACGGCGGCGACGGCTGGGGCGAACATCCCACCCAGATCCTGACCGACCTGTACACCGTGTTGAAGGAAAAAGGCACCATCGACGGTTTGACCTGGCTGGCAGTGGGCGATATGCGCATGCGCACCATGCATTCGCTCGGTTATGCCTTGAGCCAGTTCGACTGCCCGATCACCTTCGTCTCGCCGCCGGATATGTCGCTGACCGACGAATTCAAAGCCGAACTCAAACAGTACAGCGTCAATTTCCGGCAGGCGGAGCATGTTGAGCAGGCGATCGCGGAGGCAGACGTCATCCTGGTGGAGCCGGTGGTGCAGCCCGATTACACCAAATCGCGGGACGAACGCGCCGGGAAAGAGGTGGGGCTTACCCCTGCCAACTACAAGATCACGCGCGAACTGCTCGAGACGAAAGCCAAATCGGACGCGATCCTGCTGCACTCCCTGCCGCGCATGGACGAGGTGCCGACCGACGTGGACATCACCCGCTGGTCGCGCTATTGGCAGGAAGCGTTCAACGGAGTGGTAATGAGAATGGCGCTGCTGGCATTGGTTTTGGGAGCCATGGAGTAAAAGGTAACAGGAGAATCCATTATGAAAACTTTCCTGCACGGCCGCGACCTGATCGGCGACCTGGATTTTACAAAAGAAGAAGTCGAAACCGTCCTCGAGGTGGCTTTCGACCTGAAACGCAAGCGCGCCTTGAATGAACCGCATCCCTACCTGCGCGACAAGGTGCTGGCGATGTTGTTCTTCTTCTCATCAACCCGCACGCGCGGCTCCTTCGAAGCCGGCATGGCCCAATTGGGCGGGCACGGTGCATTCATCGAAAGCAAATCCACCCAGATCTCCCACGGCGATACACCCAAGGAAATTGGTGAAATATTTGGGCGCTACTATGATGGGATCGCCGTCCGACACGTGGATTGGGGTATCGGCAACGGCTATCTCAATGCGGTTGCCAAAGCCAGCCGCGTGCCGGTGCTCAACATGCAATGCGATATTTACCATCCCTTCCAATGCCTGGCTGACCTGATGACCATCGTGGAGAAAAAAGGGCGCGACCTGCGCCGGAAGAAGATGGTGGTTTCGTGGGCATACGCAGCTTCGTACCAGAAACCAATGTCGGTGCCACAAAGCCTCATCCTGCAAATGCCGCGCTTTGGACTGGACGTGGTGCTGGCACACCCGCCGGAATTCCGATTGATGCCTGATATCATGGAACAAGCCAAGGAACAGGCACGAAAATTCGGAGCCGGCTTTGAAGTAACGGATGACATGGAAGCCGCTTTCAAGGATGCGGACATTGTCTATGCCAAATCCTGGGGAGCGATGGTCCACACCCCAGACCCGGACGAAGGTGCCAAGATCATCAAGAAGTATGCGCACTGGATCACCGATGAACGCAAGATGGCGCTGGCCAAAGAGGATGCCATCTACATGCATCCCCTGCCCGCAGACCGCAATATCGAAGTTACAGACGGAGTGATGGACGGGCCACAGTCGGTGGTGTATGATGAAGCCGAAAACCGGCTGCACGCCCAGAAAGCCGTCATGGCGTTGACCATGGGTTAGGAGGATGCTTTCATGACCAAGAAAGTTGCAGTTGTTGCCATCGGCGGTAATTCACTGATCAAGGATGAGAAACATAAATCGGTCGAAGACCAATACCAGGCAGCCAAAGAGACCACCTGTCACATCGCGGACATGATCGAGGCGGGCTGGGACGTGGCCATCGGTCACGGGAACGGACCGCAGGTGGGGTTCATTTTGCGACGCTCGGAAATCGCGGCGAAAGTGGAAGGCATGCACGAGATCCCACTGGACGTGTGCGGAGCGGACAGCCAGGGTGCAATCGGTTACGCCTTGCAGCAAACTCTGCAGAATGAACTCTTCCACCGCAAGATCAAGAAAGCGGTGGCCACCGTGGTGACCCAGGTGCTGGTGGATAAAAACGATCCGGCTTTCAAGAATCCGACCAAACCGATCGGCAGTTTCATGGACGAAGCCGAAGCGAAACGGCGCCAGAAGGAACTGGGCTGGAGCGTGGTGGAAGATTCCGGGCGGGGCTGGCGGCGGGTGGTGGCTTCACCGCTCCCGAAGGAAGTGGTCGAGCTCGAGTCGGTTGAGACCCTGATCAAAGCCGGGACGGTGGTCGTGACGGTGGGCGGCGGCGGCATCCCGGTGATCGATATGGGAGAGGGTGAATATGCCGGAACGGCAGCCGTCATCGACAAGGATTTTGCCTCCAGCCTGCTGGCCCGCCTGATCAAAGCCGACCTGCTGCTCATCTCCACTGCAGTCGAGAAGGTGGCACTCAATTTCGGCAAACCCGACCAGAAATGGATCGACCGGATGACCCTGGCAGAAGCCAAGAAATACCTGGCTGAAGGCACCCACTTTGCCAAAGGCTCGATGGCTCCCAAGATCCAGGCCATCATCTGGTTCCTGGAGGCCGGCGGCAAGCAGGCACTCATCACCAACCCGGAGAACATTGGGCGCGCCTTGAAAGGTGAGACCGGAACGTGGATCGTGCCGTAATTTTTAAGATTGGCTGGCATGATAAAATTCAAGATGTTTAGACAACATGTTTCCAGCATTTGTTCTCGAAAGGAGGTGACCAGCGGGGATCGCTGTTCGTTTTGATCAATATCTCCTGTTCGTTAATATCCTCTCAATCACCTTACTCTTGGAGGAGTAACCTATGCGTAAAAATGTATTGACCATCGCCTTACTGGCAATGACTATCGTTCTGGTTCTAACGGCATGCGGTCCGGCAGCAACCACAGTCGCCCCCGCAACCTCAGTACCCCCAACCTCAGGTTACCTGCCAACCGCAGGTACCTGCAACCGTACCGCCTGCCCCCACCGTAACACCGGCACCCTTTATTTTCGGCATGCTGCTGGTGGGAGCCAAGAATGACAACGGCTGGAGCCAGGCCACCTATGACGGCGGCCTGTACGTCGAGCAGCAGATCGCCGGCTCGAAGATGCTCTACCTCGAAAATGTCTATTCCGGCTCACCGTCCTATCCCGGACTGACAGCCTCCCAACTGGCCGACCAACTGGTCTCACAGGGCGCCAAGTTGATCTTCTTCAACTCGGACGACATGAAAGATGAAGCGCTCAAATTTGCGAATGCAAATCCCACCATCTACGTCGTCGGCGTCTCGGACGACTGGACCTGGAAAGATGGCAAGAACTATACAGTTTCCGCCAACCAGGTGGACATCATGGGCCGCATGGAATACATGAAGATGATCGCCGGCTGCGCGGCCGCGCTGACCACCCAGACCGGCAAGATCGGGTTCCTTGGTCCATTGATCAACGATGAAACCCGCCGCCTGGCTGCCTCAGCTTACCTGGGCGCCAAGTACTGCTGGACCAAGGTGCTGGGCAAAGATGCCACCAACGCTGACCTTCACGGTCACCTGGATCGGTTTCTGGTTCAACATCCCGGGCGTCACCTCCGACCCAACCCAGGTTGCCGACAATTTCTTCAACACCGGCTATGACGTGGTCATCTCCGGCATCGACACCACCGAGGCACTGGTGGAAGCCGAGAAGGCCAAGACCGCCGGCAAGGCAGTCTGGGCGCTTGCCTATGACTACAAGAGCAACTGCGACGTAGCTCCGGACATCTGCCTGGGCGTGCCGTACTTCAACTGGGGTCCTGCATTTGCCGCCACGGCTAAGACCGCCGTGGATGGCACCTTTGCGGAGAACTTCCAGTGGAATGGCCCGGATTGGACCAATATCAACAACCCCGATACCGGTGCAGTCGGCTTCGCCAAAGGCCAAGGCCTGAGCGCTGACAATGCGTACCAAACTGGATGCCTTTATTGCCCAACTGGCTGCCGGCCTGAACCTGTGGACCGGCCCGATCAACCTGCAGGATGGCACAGCCTACCTGACCGCTGGAACAGTAGCCACCGACCAGCAAATCTGGTACCTGCCGCAACTGCTCGAAGGCATGGAAGGCCAGAGCGTTCCCAGCCAATAGCTCATTTAATCTTGTTCAGGGGAAGGCGAAAGCCTTCCCTTTATGCCTCATCCCATCCCACTCTCCCTTCAGAAGAGGGGCTGGGGTGAGCGTCAGGATAGCTGCATGGACGTAGAACTCCGCGATATCGATAAAACATTTGGCGCGGTGCATGCCAATGTGGGTATTAACCTGAAGGTTCCAGCGGGAACCATCCAGGGCATCCTGGGGGAAAACGGTGCCGGTAAAAGCACCCTGATGAAGATATTATCCGGATTTATTCGGGCAGACGCAGGAGAGATCCTCCTCGACGGTCACCCGGTCATTATTCATTCCCCGGCAGATGCCATCCAGCATGGGGTGGGAATGCTGCACCAGGACCCGCTGGACATTCCCCCAATGCGGGTGATCGATAACTTTATCCTGGGACGCAAAGGGGGCCTGTCGACCGGCCAGGCAGCAGCAGAACGAGATTACCAGCGCCTGGCGGAAGAGTTTTCTTTTACCATCGACCCGGACTCATACGTGGATGCCCTGACGGTGGGAGAACGCCAACAACTGGAAATCCTGCGCTTGATCTGGCTGGGGGCAAAGGCATTGATCTTCGACGAGCCTACGACCGGGAATCAGCGCGGCCCAGAAGGTGAAACTTTTCGCTGCCCTGCGGCTGCTTGCGAGCCAGGGCAAGACGATCCTGTTCGTCTCGCATAAACTGGAAGACGTGGAAGGATTGTGCAGCCGGGTGGCTGTGCTGCGCCAGGGGAAGCTGGTGGGCGAGGCAAAACAGCCTTACACACACGAAAAACCTGGTCGAGATGATGTTCGGAAAAGAAATCTCGGTGGGTGGACGCGATCCCTGCTCCGGTGATGGAAAAACCAACCTGAGCCTGCGCGACCTTTCGGTTGAAGATTACCGGCTCAAGGTCCAGAACGTTTCACTGGATGTATGCTGCGGTGAAGTCATCGGCCTGGCCGGAATGGAGGGCAGCGGACAGGGGCTTTTCCTGCGATCGGTGGCGGGCCTGGTGCGGACCGTTGGCGGGCGCATCGTATTGAACAACGCCGATCTGACCGGACGTTCCTACCACGCTTTCAAGCGCCACGGCGCAGCATTTTTACCTGCGGCGCGCCTGGAAGAAGGGCTGGCAGTCGGGAATGAGCCTGACGGAACACATCGTCCTGGCTGAAGAAGCGCACGGTTTTTTTATCAATTGGGACAAAGGCAGGGAACTAACCCAGAGCCGAATTACTGACTTCAACATCCACGGCACACCCGCCAGCCCGGTCGAGAGCCTTTCGGGAGGCAACCAGCAGCGGGCTTTGCTGGCCCTGCTGCGGGAGCCACTTATCACTGCTGCTGCTCGAGCATCCGACGCGCGGCCTGGATATCGAGTCGACCATTTATATCTGGTCGAAGCTTAAAGACCGCTGCCGGCAGGGAACGTGCATCCTCTTCATTTCGTCAGACCTGGAAGAAATCCTGCAGTACAGCGATCGTGTACTGGTCTTTTTCAGCGGCAAGGTAACCAAGCCGCTGGAGTCGAGCTCCCTGTCCATCGAAAAACTAGGCGAGCTGATCGGCGGCAAGGGCTGGCCTGAATCCACTGCAGGGAAGAGCACATGAAAAAAAATACCTGGATCAACGTTGGTTTTCAAGTGGGCGCGCTGGTGCTGGCGTTATTAATTACGACGCTGCTCCTGGTGGCTGCCGGGGCACCCCCATTAAAAGCCTACGCCAGCATTATCAGCGGGGCATTCGGCTCGCTCAACAATATTGAAAATATCCTGATCACCTGGTCGCCGCTGTTACTGACCACGGCGGGCGTACTGATCACTTTCTCGGCCGGGCTGTGGAATATCGGCATCGAAGGTCAGATGACCCTGGGGGCGATCTTTGCCACCGGCATTTTGCGGGCACTCCAAAACACGCAACTGCCGCCAGCGCTGATCATCATCCTGGGCATCCTGGCCGGGGTGATCGGCGGGGCACTGTGGGCAGCCCTGGCGGGGGCATTGAAGACCTTCGGCGGGGTGAACGAAATATTCGGCGGACTGGGTTTGAACTTCGTATCGACCGCCCTGACCATCTACCTGGTGTTCGGTCCATGGAAACGTCCCGGGGTTGGCTCGATGTCCGGGACACAACCTTTCGACGAGAAATTATGGCTGCCAACCCTGCCTCACACCGAACTCAGCCTGTGGGCGCTGGGAATATCGCTGCTGGTGATCGTGGCGGTTTACTTTATGCTGCGCGGCACGCACCTGGGCCTGCGGCTTAAGGCGGTGGGTAAAAATAACAAGGCGGCTTTCCTGATGGGCGTTCCCACCTGGCAATACAGCATGTTTGCCTTCCTTTTATGCGGGGCATTCGCCGGTCTTGTCGGGTGCCATCCAGGTGACCAGCGTGTATCACCGGCTGCTGCCAAATATTTCCAACGGGTACGGATTCCTGGGGTTACTGGTGGCAATGTTGATCAATTACCAGGCTTTGTGGGCAGCACCCATCGCGTTCTTCTTTGCCGCCGTGAACATCGGCAGCGTCCAGCTGCAGATCCAATATAAGCTGGATTCTTCTTTTGCAGGTGTGCTGCAGGATTTACTGGTACTGCTGGTGCTGCTGGGTGAAGGTGCACGCCAGCGCTTTTTCAAGAAGGGTTAGGAGCCGATATGGATACGAATACGATCTTGATCGGTCTGGCAGGAGTGCTGGCAGCGGCTGCGCCGGTCCTGTTTGCCGTGTTGGGCGAGACGATCACCGAGCGCGCCGGGATCATCAACCTCTCGATGAACGGGTCGATCCTGCTCTCAGCCATGGGCGGATTCGCAGTCGCCCAATTGACCGGGAGCCTGATGCTCGGATTCCTGGCGAGGCATGCTTATCGGCGCCCTGGTGGCGCTGATCGTGGCATTCAGCAGCATCACCCTGCACCAATCCCAGGTGGCAGTCGGATTCGTGCTGGCACTGGCGGGGCGGGACCTTTCTTATTTCCTGGGTGTTCCCTACATGAATAGTTCCGGCCCGGTTTTACAAGGCCTGCCCATCCCATTTTTGAAAGATATCCCCGTCCTGGGAGTGCTATTGTTCCGGCAGAATTTAATCACTTACATCAGTTACATCCTCATTTTCCTGGTCTGGCTGTGGATCTTCCGCACACGACCCGGGTTGATGCTGCGAGGGATCGGTGAACGCCCGGCGGCGGCATATGTGCGCGGCGCGAATGTCAACCTGATGCGTTATGTATATACCATCATCGGCGGCGCGTTGATCGGCCTGGCAGGACCAGCTTTCACGCTGAACGTCAAGGCGGGCTGGATGGGGACGCAGACCGGGCTGGACGGGATCGGCTGGATCGCACTTTCGATCACCATCTTTGGCGGCTGGAACCCGATCCGGGCGGCCTTCGGAGCTTACCTGTTCTCCTTCCTGCAATGGCTGGGGCTGGTGCTGCAATCCAAGCTTCCGGGAGTCCCCACGCAAGTGCTACAGGTGGCACCTTTCCCGCTGATGATCCTGACCCTGCTGCTGGTCAATATCAGCGATGCGGAGTGGGTGGCACGCATCCTGGCCACCCTGCCTGAAGGGGCACGGCGGTTCACCATAAAACTCCTGCGTACCCTGCGGGCTTCCCCGCCCGCCTCGCTGGGCGTACCGTTCGAATCGGAATGAAATCGAAGGGCGACCCAGTCAAGCCGCTCTCCGTTATAATTGGCATATGTCAAAATTTGTCGGATACCGTTGTTCGCTGTGCAAAACCGAGTATCTACCGGGCCAGGTGACGTACACCTGCCCGCGGGACGGGGGCAACCTGGACGTGGTGCTGGATTACGATACCATCCGCCAGAAATTCCAACCTGAAGACCTTACCTCCCGACCTGAAAGCTCGCTCTGGCGCTACCTGCCGCTCTTACCCGTGCCGGACCCCGGGGGCGAAGGAACACCCCTGCGGGCGGCAGGCTGGACGCCGGTTTTCACACTGAAGCGCCTGGCGGAGAAACTCGGCCTCGAGCATGTCTGGCTCAAGGACGAGAGCCGCAACCCGACGGCTTCCTTCAAAGACCGCGCCAGCGCGGTGGTGGTGGCACGCGCCCGGGAGATCGGGGCGGAAGTGATCGTGACAGCATCCACCGGCAACGCGGGAGCAGCCCTGGCTGGAATGTGCGCAGCGGTGGGACAGAAAGCAGTCATCTTTGCACCGAAGTCCGCACCGCCGGCGAAGGTGGCCCAACTGCTCGTTTTTGGAGCCAAGGTCATCCTGGTGGATGGCACCTACGACGAGGCCTTCGACCTGACCATCCAGGCAGCACAGGAATTTGGCTGGTACTGCCGAAATACGGGCTATAACCCATTTACCGCCGAAGGAAAAAAAACCGGTGCCCTGGAAATCTGGGAGTGGTATCACCAAATAAAGGCCGGGATGGCGAAAAATGCGGTGAGGCTGCAAGCGAGGCTCCATTGACCGTTTTCGTTTCGGTCGGTGACGGAAACATTATTTCAGGAATTCACAAGGGTTTCAAGGATCTAATGGCGCTGGAATGGATGGAGAACATGCCAAGGATCATCGGGGTTCAGGCCGAAGGGTCTGCTGCAATTGCGAACGCGTTCGAAGCAGGAACGGAAAAGATCATCCCCATTTCCGCCCAAACGATCGCTGACAGCATATCGGTTGACCTGCCGCGAGACGGCGTGCGGGCGGTGCGCGCAGCCCGCGAGACCGGGGGAACATATATCAAGGTAAGCGATGATGAAATTCTCCAGGCGATTGCCGCGCTCGGCCCGCTGGGGATTTTTGCCGAACCTGCCGGGGCGACCGCCTACGCCGGGCTGGTAAAAGCAGCTAAGGCAGGGGGTGGTCAAAGCCAGCGACCCAATCCTCGTGCTAAATACCGGTTCCGGGCTTAAGGACGTGGGGGCGGCCATGAAGGCAGTGAGCGCAGCCAAGGTTATCGAGCCGACCCTGGAGGCGGTAAAACGAATCCTATGAAGGGTCAAACCCAACCGTGGAGTCCATCCCTCCGCTACCTGGTATTCGGATTAGTTATCATCCTGTTGGCAATCGGGATGTGGTTAATCCGCAGCATCCTGGCTCCCATCATCATCGCAGCATTTATCGCCTATCTCATTCATCCGGCTGTAAATTTATTAACCCAGCGCACGCGCATGTCACGCCGGTTGGCGGTGGGACTGGTCTATTTCATCACCCTGGCAGTGTTGATCGGAACACCGTCGACGCTCACCCCGATCTTTTTTGACCAGATAAAAATCGAGATCACTGAAGTCGGAAATATTACCAACCAGCTGATTGCCTGGCTGTCGAAACCAAATCCCATCCCGGGTATCCCACTTAACTTGGTCGGATTGGCCTCCCAATTAGACTCAATTCCGCACAACGTTTCTTGCTAACCTGCAGGGGCAGGCGCTTGCAATTATTGGGGAAAACTTCACTGGGTGCCCTGTGGCTGCTGGTCATCCTGGCAGCCGTCTACTATTTCCTGGCAGAATGGCCGCGTCTGCGCAACGGCTTTATCGACTCTTTCCCGTACGAATATCGCTCAGAACTCAACGAGCTTTACATGCGCGTGCGCAGCATCTGGATGAATTATTTGCGTGGGCAATTATTGCTCATGGCAATCGTGGGGGTGACCTTTACGATCGCATGGACAATCATCGGTATCCCCGGAGCGCTGGTGCTGGGGGTTGTGGCGGGTTTCCTGACCTTGATCCCTGACGTTGGCCCGTTCCTGGCAGCGATGCTGGCAGTTGCCGTGGCGCTGATCGAAGGTTCAAACTGGAGCTGGATGCCAGCCTCCTCAGATCGTCGTTGCCATCATTACACTGGTGACCTATCTCCTGTTGATCATTCATCAAGAATATCTGGCTGCGGCCATTCATTATGGGCCGGTCGGTCCACATGCACGAAGCGCTGGTTTTAATCTCCATTATCCTGGCGACAATCCTTTGGGGTATCCTGGGAGCCCTGCTGGTTGTCCCGGTGCTGGCTTCGCTGGGGGTGATCTTTGATTACCTGCGCCGACGCATTTTGGGAATGGCTGCCATTCCCATCCACAGAACCATTTGTCCTGGATACACCGCAGGTTTCCGGGTCCGAAAAGGTTGCGGCTTTTAAGTCCAAGATTTCCAGAAAGAAAAAGGGGTAATATGTCGATCACATTTTCAATCGTTGCTCCGATCTATAACGAGATGGATAACATATCCGAGCTGCACAATCGTGTCAGCGAGGTAATGACAGGGTTGAAAGAATCCTGGGAGCTGGTGATGGTGGATGACGGGTCGACAGACGGTTCGACCGAAAGCATCCTTGAACTGGCGAAACAGGACAAGCACGTCAGACCGGTAATTTTTGCCCGCAACTTCGGTCACGAGGCGGCAATCACCGCCGGCTGGGACAACGCGCGCGGGGATGCAGTGGTGATCATCGATGCCGACCTGCAGGACCCGCCCGAGGAAATCCCGGAACTGGTGGCTAAGTGGCGTGAGGGGTACGAGGTGGTCTACGCAGTGCGGGCGGAACGGGAGGGGGAAACCTGGTTCAAGAAAACGACGGCGGCACTGTTCTACCGGATCGTTCACCGCATAACGGACGTGAAGATCCCCCTGGATACCGGTGATTTCCGCCTGATGGACCGAAAGGTGGTAGATGTGCTTAAGACGATGCGGGAGAGGCGCCGTTTCCCGCGGGGCATGTCGGCCTGGGTGGGATTCAAGCAAATCGGGGTACCCTACAAACGTGCCGCCCGGCATGCCGGAGTAACCAAGTATCCCTTCAAAAAGATGGTCAAACTGGCGCTGAACGGCATCACCGGTTATTCGTACTTTCCGCTGCAACTGGCGACATATTTCGGATTTGCGGCGGCAGGATTGGCGATCATCGCCATCCCGGTGGTGATCATCATGCGACTGGCAGGACACGGGGCATTTACGGGCCAAGCCACGACACTCATTGCAGTGTTATTCCTGGGTGGAGTTCAATTAATCTTCCTGGGGATCCTGGGCGAGTACCTGGGGCGGATCTATGACGAGGTCAAAGGCAGACCGTTGTATATCGTACGAGAAGGATTGGAGAAATAATCCCCTTAGGCAGGAGCTGGGTTTGAACAGTAAAGTCGACGAACGCATGTCGAATATGGATTACAGACTCATGGTCTTCACCATGAATGTGATCGATTTTTTCTTTTCCCATATCGAGAAACGGGTGGCACGGTTCGGCATCCAACCGGGAATGACCGTGGTGGATTACGGCTGTGGACCCGGACGGTACACGATCTTTTATTCCCGGCTGGCGGGCCGACAGGGCAAGGTCTATGCAGTCGATATCCACGAGATGGCGATCGACCTGGTGCGCAGAAAGATGGAACAATACGGTCTGGACAACGTGGAACCGGTGCTGGCGAAAGGATACGACAGCGGGCTCCCGGACGGGGTAGCGGACCTGGTGACAGCCATCGACATGTTTTTTGCAATCCGCGACCAGAGTGCTTTCCTGGGTGAATTGAAACGGATCACCAAGCCGACGGGGATGCTGGTGATCGACGACGGACACCAGCCGCGCAGCGCTACCAAGGAACAGATCGCAGCGGCAGGTGGGTGGAAAATCGTTAGCGAGACAAGGGACCATTTGACCTGCAGACCGGCTTGAGACCTGTAAGTTTTTTTGGGGGGAAATCAACCATGACAAGGAGGCAAGCTTTGAGTTTCAATTTCGATCAAATAATCGATCGACGCAAGACGAATTCCATCAAATGGAAAAAATACCCTGAAGACGTCCTGCCGCTGTGGGTGGCCGACATGGATTTCGCCGCGCCGGAACCCGTGCAGGAAGCTCTGCGAGCGGTGGTAAACGACCGAATTTTTGGGTACGAATTCCCCACCAGGGAATTATGTGAGACCGTGGCAATGCGGATGGAGAAACTCTACGGTTGGAAGGTGGCACCGGAAATGGTGGTCGCCACGCCGGGGGTGATCGCAGGGTTCAATGCGGCAGCGGGCGCGGTCTGCGCGGCGGGAGAAGGGATCCTGGTACAGCCGCCTGTCTACCCGCCATTCCTGACCGTGTACAAAAACGCAGGACTGGTCCGCCAGGAAGCTCCGCTCAAGGTTTCAATCGAAGGAGACATCCTGCGGTACCGGGTCGATTTCGGCACTTTCGAGCAGGAACTCAACGGCTGCAATGCCCACACCGGAATGTTCCTGCTGTGCAACCCCCACAACCCCACCGGGCAGGCTTTCTCACGCCAGGATCTGCAGCGCATGGGCGAAATTTGCCTGAGGAATGGGACCGTCATCTGCTCGGATGAAATCCACAGCGAATTGCTGCTGGGCGGGGCACAACACGTTCCGATCGCAAGCCTGTCCCCGGAAATTGCCGACAAAACCATTACCTTGATCGCTCCCAGTAAAACATTCAACGTGGCAGGGTTATTTTGCGGCTTTGCGATCATTCCCAACCCCGACCTGCTTAGACGATTTAAGGTGACCAGCGAACAGATGTGCATGCATGTAAATAATATGGGGCTGGCGGCAGCACAGTCAGCCTTTTCGGGCGAGTGCGATGAATGGCTGAAAGCCCTGCGGGTCTACCTGACCGGGAACAGGGACTTCCTGGTGGAGTATGTAAAAAAGGAATTGAGGGGAATAAAAGTGACCGTCCCGGAGGCGACCTACCTGGCCTGGCTGGACTGTAACGAATTGATCAGAGGTGGGAAGATGAAGGGTGCGTCGTATGATTTTTTCCTGAAGCAGGCGAAAGTTGCTTTAAACGAAGGAAAGGAATTTGGATTGGGCGGGGAGGGGTTTGTCAGGCTGAATTTCGGATGTCCACGTAAAACTTTGGCAGAAGCACTGGAGCGAATGAAAGCTGCCTTGGAGTAAAAAAAGGAAGGCGGATGGAGTTCATCCATCCGCCTATTGATTTCACCAGAGGAAAGAGCAGGAAAAAATCACCGTACGTCGGGAGACGCTCGACTCAGGCAGCAAGCCTGGAGTCAGATTTGGATCACCCGGTCCTTCCTCCTACGGGGTTCACTTCCATGTTTTCGGTGGACACCTCCTTCCAAGCCGGTTGCGGCCTAAATTCATCATACAATGCGTTTTTTAAAATTACATTAAAATCAGCTATCAATTTATAAATTGGTTGTATAGACAGGGGAGGTACAATAACATCCAATTAAAATATGTAAAGTGTGGGAGAATCATTGTGCATTTATATTTCTGCAATATTCCGAGATGGTGTATGTGGAGGAGATGATCAATGTATACACTTGCTTCAGACGAAAAGGCATCCGGAGTAATGATCTATACCCAGAATACGCTACTATACGGCGAGGCATTGACCAAGCAATCCACCCGGGTCAGCGTCTGGCTGCGTACCGAGGGTGCGCCTGAGTATATCCATTTACTGAAACCGCAGGTGATCTATTTAAATGGCAGCACAGCCAGTGGGCTGAGTTATTCCGAAATATACGTCCCCACGGCCCAGATCATCGGTTTTCACCTGACACCTCCTGCCCATGACCCGCTGGATTATGATGAAAGCGAAATGAACCGCAAGATGCAGCCGGTAACGGTGCTGGTTGGTACTTTCACTTTCAATGGGACGATCCGCATCTCAACGCAGGTGGACCTTGGCACGAGCATCTCATCCGGGCGTGCTGTCTGGATGTCCATTTATGAAGTAAAGATTACCAACCCTCAGCTGGCGCAATTTGGGGAAGTACATGTACCCATGCTGGTGGTACGGCCCGGGCATGTCAATTTTGCGCTGAAAGGCTAGGCAAAGGCGCAGGCAAGGCGCTCGTAGACTTGCTTAATTCTCCTGGCAAAGGGGGTCGCGGGGATGCAGAGGAATCGTGGACGCATTTCAAGCTGCCCAGGGAATGAATATTAGCAGGAAGTCAGAGTGCAAGTTTTCAACAAGAGATGATTTATGAATTGAGAAAGGATCAATCAAGGCTGGCACTATCCCAAAGAGCGAAGGAGGCGAAACAGGCTTATCCCTGGGTTTTGGTTTGCCAGCGGTGCATTGCTAGCCAGCATTCTTTCATGCAACATTCCAAAGCAGCCTCCGGTGACAGCGGTAACAGAAGAGACAGCGACGGCCCTGCAAAGTGTTCAATCACCGACAACCCAGGAGGTTACCGGAAAACCAACACCCCTCCAGGCGACTGGAACAGCTCAAGGGACTTTTGTTGGGAGCCCAGCCAGCGGCAGGATCGTTTTCACCTGTTCCATTGGCGGCTTCGATCAGATTTGTTTGATGGATGCTAATGGGGGAAATGTCACCAGATTGACAACAGAACCGGCGACGGAGTTCTATGCCTCTATTGCCCCCGATGGGATGGAGATCGTCTATTCATCCATCCGGGATGGATTTTTCCAGATTTACCGCATGAACACGGACGGAAGCGACCAACGGCGGTTGACGAGTGGACTGGGAAGCTTGTATGCACCGGAGGTCTCACCGGACGGGACAAATATCGTATTTACCGTTGAATCCGGTGCCACGCAGAATATTTGGGAAATGGAAAGAGACGGGTCGAACCCGAAGCAGTTGACAGCGGATCAGGGGGATAACATCGATCCGACCTGGTCATCGGATGGAACGGAGATCGCGTTTGCATCAAGCCGGGCAGGGGGGAGGCAGCTGTGGGCGATGAACAGCGACGGGTCCAACCCGCGGCAGGTGACCGATCTGCCAAACATGGGTGGACGAAGCAGCTGGTCACCTGACGGACAACGGCTGGCGTTTTATGCCGGGGTAGTGACAGACCATAACATTTATACCGTCCGTGTTGATGGAAGCGATATCCAGCAACTGACGGATGGAGGTGATAACCTGGCGCCGAGCTTTTCCCCGGATGGGGATTGGATCGCCTTCACATCATTCAGGGATGGGAACAATGAGATCTACCGCATGCGCACAGACGGCACGGAAGAGACAAGGCTAACATTCGACCCACGCGCAGACTGGCAGCCGCGCTGGGGTCCATAATCCATCCGGTCCGACACAACACGGACAAAACGTCAGCAATAATTTTGTTGCAAATTTATTCAGATCAGGGAATATAAGATCGCTGCCAGCGCGCACGAACAGGCACAAGCCAAAAGCACAGCGAGAGCAACCCAGACCTGCCCGGAGATGCGGGTCAACCAGCCCCAACGGGGCGGCGCGGAAAAATCAATTTCCGGACCGATCAGCAAATCACGCCGCTTCCACACCATCCAGACCACGTAAGGCAGCCCAATGAACAAAGCGCTCAATGCAAACAAATTATTGATCCAGGATTGGATATCCAGGGAGAGCAGGCCCGTCCCTACTATGTGGTCATTGGACCTGAAAAGCATGCAGGCAACCACCAGGAGGAGCATCCCAAAATAAAGTAATATGCGGGCCTGTTTAGGCAGGATGCGCCCATCCACGCTGGTGAAGGACGTCCCCATTCCGAAAAGGTTGTAGGTTGTCAACCCGACAAACAGGAGCGTCGGAGGGAAGATGCCTGTCCTGGCAAGCAGTATTTGGGTAAAATCATTCCCCGCAAACGCCATTGAAAGCCCCAATACCACCACCGGGGTGGCGAAACTTAATATGAGGAAAACCGACCCGGTGTGCGGCGACCAGCGACGGGCGATCCAAACGATGCCTGCACCCAGGATGAGCAGGACCGAAAAAATGACATCGAGAAGCCAAAAGCCATCCCTGGTTATCCAAAAGATGAGGGCAATGACGGCAGGGTGAACAAGCAGCGTAAATATTATGAACGCGCTATAAGTAGAAAAAGGAAATGTTTTCCGGGCAACACGGTTGAACCAGCGCCCGATCGAGACACCCAGGTTGATGACACTTAATCCCAGCAGGACCCAGAAAATAAAGGTAAGCAGCTGTAAAATCGAAAAATTGGCCGAAAGGGCTGTCGCCACCATGGAGTTTGTCGCCGACAGCCCCACGGAAAAGAACACCAAAACAGATACTGCAGCCAGCCAACCAAAGAAATGCAGACCAGCTAGATCCGACCAAAAATTGGTTCGGAAGGTCAGCCCATAAATGACCAAAACAGCCAAAAAGAAAACCAGCTCCAAGAAGACAAGCAGGAGATTACCTCCTGTCACCAGGAATAATTGCAAAGAAAATAAAGCCAGGACGGGTAGAAATATGCGGGCTTTTGCGGCTGCAGCACCGGCGAGCAGATATGCCCAACCCAGGATAAATGCGAGCCCAGCGACAAACATGACCAGCAGAGGGATTTTGTAATCATTCTCCGCGATAGAATACAGAACCACCGGCAAACGGTCACCAGCAAGCTCGACCAGCAATGTAAAGAGCAGTTGACCCAGAACTGCCAAGTACCCGCACACGACCAGGAACTTTAAGGTATCCGGCAAGCCCTGCAGGTCAATGAAATTTCCCGCGAATGCACTACGTAAAAGACCAGTTTTTTGAGTTTCAGGAGCTTCCATCGAAAGTCCTTCTGACTGCTCCAATTATACATTTTTATCTTCCGCATCGACCTTTACTAACGGAAGGTAATCAGCAATATCAATGTGCGAAAAAAATCGGGATGCTCGAAAGAGGATCCCGATTAATAGTTTCAATATTTTTACTGCCGGGCAAGACGAAGGATTAGCGATCCCCCATCTCAAGTGCCCGCTGGCGAAAAGATTCGACTGCCTGAGTTAGATCGGTAAAAACCTCGAAGAGAGACCCGAAGCCTGTCATATTGAGGACCTCCAGTACCTGCGCCGGTGGGGAGAGCAGCTTGACGTGCTCCTGCTTGTTGAGGGCGCGGTCCCGTTCTCTTGTACCGAATGCGCCCCAACCACCATCCAGATGGGACGTGTCTACGTCCCGAAACAAAAGAGTCACTTGGTGGAGGGCTGCCACCCCGGCACTGCTGATGAAAGTCAGCTTCGTCATATCCAGGATTAGGTCGCGGGCACCGTTCCCGTACACCTCCTGGGCTTCATCTATGAAACTCTCATAGTTGGCCCGATCCAGTTTACCTTCCAAATGCAAGACGGTTATGCTGACGGGCTTATACGTTTTTGAAATGGTTATCCTCACTTCAATGCTCCTTTCAGCGGTCGTCAGCCAGGATCCAGCTGACCCCGGTGAACCAGGTTTACCGCGCGCCAGGATCCATTGCCATTTCAAGCTGGCGGAAGGATTCCACCGCCTGAGGCATAAACGTGTATATCTCAAAGAGGGAACTAAAGCCAATCAAGTCAAGCACTTCGCGCACTTCCCTGGTGGGGGAGCAGCAATTTCACATGCGGCTGAGGACGAAGGTCGTGCTCGCGCTTAATATTTCGGTAGGTTGCCCAGCGATACCCTGCCCAGGATTCATCCGGGTCGGTGCGGAGTTTCCCCTGGAACATCATTGCAACCTGGTGCAAGGCCCCCAGCCCGGCACTACTGATGAACTTGAGATTGGCCAGATCCAGGATGAGATCGCGGGCACCATTGGCGAAGAGCATTTCCCCTTTTTCAATCAACTTTTGATAATTCGCTCCATCCAGTATTCCATCAAGATGGAGGATGACGATAGGAATGGGTCTTTCAGTTTTTGTAATGATCATTTTCATTTTCATTCTCCTTGGAGAGTTAGTGGTCAAAATGGGGAAAATGACAAAACCAATGCATCGTTCAAGGGACTACAAGCGCTTGAATTTTCAGCGATGTTTTGCATCACGAAAACTGTGAATGACCGGCTGAGAGGACTGTGTTCTGCTAATTTATTGTTATGAAAAAGGTGATATTTGTCCATTTTAGCATGGACTGGACTTTCCTACAACCCTTACCTTAGTACCGGGTTAACCCTACGACAAGGATGGATCGCCAGGCACCCAAGGGAATCAGCGTGGGCAGTTAAAACAAAAAAGGCAACCATTTGGGCTGCCTTATAATTAAAAATCAGTCTGTCGGGCTGAACTTCGCCATCAAAGTGGCAATGCCTTTCAGCTCAAGCCACCATTGTTCCTTTGGGCGCTCGAACGGGGCGTCTATCATGCGTTCAAAATCGCGCATATCGTGGAAATTGAACTTCCCCTTTTGAACGCCGATGAAAGCGCAGTTTCCCGTGCCAAGGGAGCATTCGTTGATGAGATATTCGAGGCACAAGCGGGAGAGGCGGGTAGCCTGGATACGGTCAAAGGGAGAAGGATCGCCACCCTGCTGGAGGTGACCGAGGACGGCCGGCCGCACATCAAACACGTCTCGTCCTTCCTCCTCAAACAAAGCGCACATAAAAGCAGTGGTATAGATCTGATTGGCGTATTCGGCACGAATAATCAAGCCCAGGCGCTTGCCGGCATCGAAGCCGCGATTGAGTTTTCCGATGTCCACCTGCATATCCCTTAGCGTGACGCCTTCCTCGGGGAGGTAGACCCGCTCTGCACCGGTGGCGAGCCCGCCCATCAAAGCAAGGTAGCCGCACCAATGCCCCATTACTTCGACCACGAAACAGCGCCGGGTAGCAACTGCTGACTGCTTGATCTTATCCACAGCATCGACAATGCTGTTGAGGGCGGTGTCCGTACCGATGCTGAACTCGGAACCAGGCAGATTGTTATTAATCGAAGCCGGCAAGCAAATGATGGGGATGTTAAATGCCGGGAAATTTGGGCGGGAGGTGAGCATGGTATTGACCGCCAGGTACCCGTTCCAGCCGCCGATGACCAGCAAGGCGTCGATGGAGTTGTCTTCAATTGTCCGGGCAATGGCGTAAAGATCGCTGCCCTGTGGATTGAGCCGGCTGGTACCAAGCATGGAACCACCCAGGGAAGCCCAGCCGGAAACGTCCATCCAATTCATTTCCTGGAGCTCGTTCTTGGCGAGCCCATCAAAACCGTTGCGGACGCCCAGCATAATCTGACCTTGATCCAACCCGAGGCGGATGGCCACCCGGGCGGCTGTATTCATCCCCGGGGCGGGTGCACCCGAATTGAGGACCGCTATCCGAAAACGCTTTTGGTCGGGCGCAGCCGGATGGGGCAGGGCACGAACCATGGTCGTCAACGTGCCGAGGGCATCCTTGAAGCTAGCACTGCGCAGGCTCATGGCTTTTTCGTAATCCTTCGCGGCGATCGCTTCGACCACTGCCCGGGTTTTATTGACACATTCTATCAAAGGAAAATGGGTGATGTGGTTGGCGCGGATGCCGACCACCACAGGTTCATCTTCAGGGGTGGCGGTGAGCAGGGTTTCAACCGCTTCGTAACCCAAGCGGGTGGCGAGGATGCGGTCATAAGCGCTTGGACGCCCGCCGCGCTGGACATGTCCCAACACAGTAACGCGGACTTCCTCTCCCAGGTTCTTTTCCAACACCCGCTGCACATCCGTGCTGCCGATATAATTCCCACTGCGGTCACGCGCCCCTTCGGCGATGATGATGATATGGTCTCGCCGTCCGGCCTTTGTGCCAGCCTTCAGGCGTTCGACCATTACTTCCTGCCAATTGTCAACATTCGGCGGCGCTTCGGGGATCAAAACCCAGTCCGCCCCGGTCGCCAGGGCGCTGTAAAGTGCAAGGTAACCGCAGTTGCGCCCCATCACTTTTACGATAAAAGTGCGCTGGTGGCTGGCGGCGGTGCTGGTGATGGCATCCACTGCCTCGGTGATGCGGTGCAAAGCGCTGTCGGCACCGATGGTCATATCCGGCCCGGAAAAATCGTTGTCGATCGAACCCACCAGCCCAACAATGAGCAGGCTGGGATGGGCAGAGGCAACTTCCACACTGATCTCACCCCCCTTGACAAGCTGTTCCATCAGCGAGGGCCACTCCTGGCGAAAAACATTCGCTCCGGTCAGCGAGCCATCCCCGCCGATGACGACCAACCCGTCAATTTCATTTTGAAGCAGATTGCGGGCTGATTTCAGCCGGCCCTCCCAGGTGCGGAATTCTTCGCTGCGGGCAGTCCCGATGATGGTGCCACCGCGGTGCAAGATCCCGCCGACAGAATCCCAATCCATTTTTTTGATGCAACCACCGCCCTCGACCAGTCCCTGGTAGCCTTCATAGATCGCGTAGATCTCCACCCCTTTATCCAAAGCCGTCCGGACCACGGCACGCACGGCAGCATTCATGCCCTGCGCGTCGCCGCCGCTGGTCAGGACCGCGATTCGCCTGGTTGCCATCATTATTTCACCAACTCCTATTCGTTAAGATTAAGTTTGATTTTACCGCAGAACATGCGGGTGGAAACCACGCCCCTGAGATCGAGAAAAGGGACCATGCGGAATAATTTCACCCACCTTTCGTTCGAAAATAATTTCGCAACGACCAATGGAAACCCACAGTAATTCAAGATCCAACATTTTCCAGTCGGATATTTCCTCCCACCCAGGCAAGATCAGGATCTTGATTCGGGCGGGAGGCGGAAAAAATAATCAAACTCTTCAACTAATCCTTGAGCATTGGCATTTTGATACCGTGCCGTCTGGCAGCAGCGATGGCAACTTCATAACCCGCATCCGCATGGCGGACAATACCAATCCCGGGGTCGGTAGTCAGGACCCGTTCGAGGCGGATGGCTGCTTCAGGGGTCCCATCGGCAACGATGACCTGACCGGCGTGCTGGCTGTACCCGATGCCCACTCCGCCGCCGTGGTGGAAGGAGACCCAGGTGGCGCCGCCGATGGCATTGATCATGGCATTGAGGATCGCCCAGTCGGAAATTGCATCCGAACCATCCTTCATGGCCTCGGTCTCACGGTTCGGACTGGCAACCGAACCACAGTCAAGATGGTCGCGGCCGATGACGATGGGTGCCTTGAGAATCCCATTAGCAACCATCTCATTGAATTTCAAACCTGCCTTGAGACGTTCGCCGTACCCGAGCCAGCAAATGCGCGCAGGCAGCCCCTGGAAGGGGACTTTCTCACGGGCCATTTTCAACCAGCGACGCAGATGGTCGTCATTGGGGAACAGGTCGAGCACAGCCGCATCGGTCTTATAAATGTCTTCAGGGTCCCCGGAAAGGGCCACCCAGCGGAAGGGCCCCTTACCCTCGCAAAAGAGCGGACGAATGTAGGCAGGGACAAAACCCGGGAACTCAAAGGCATCGGTCACCCCAAAGTTGTAGGCCTGCTGCCGCAGGTTATTGCCATAGTCGAACACTTCCGCACCCTGGCGCTGGAAAGACAGCATGGCTTTGACATGCTGTGCCATGGAAGCCATTGCCCGTTTTTTGTATTCTTCCGGGCTGCTCTTGCGAAGTTCATCGGCGGCCGCCACCGAAAGGCCGGTGGGGACGTACATCAAGGCCTCATGGGCGGAGGTCTGATCGGTCACCACGTCGGGGATCACACCGCGCATAGATAGTTCCTGGTAGATATCCGCGGCGTTGCCGATCAGCCCGATGGACTGGGGTTTCTCTTTATCCTTGAATTCCTCGACCAGGGTCATGGCTTCTTCAAGGTTGTCCACCACCCGGTCCACATAGCCCATATCGAGGCGGCGCTTTGCACGCGCTGGATCAACTTCAACGATCAGCCCGACCCCCTCATTCATGGTGATAGCCAACGGCTGGGCACCACCCATCCCGCCCAGACCGGCGGTGAGGCAGAACCTGCCCTTAAGCGAGCCCCAGCCTTTGAGCCTGGCGAGGGCGCCAAAAGTCTCATACGTGCCCTGCAAAATGCCCTGGGTGCCAATATAGATCCACGAGCCAGCAGTCATCTGGCCGTACATGATCAATCCCTGGGCGGCCAGTTTATCGAAATGTTCCCAGGTGGCCCAATGGGGGACCAGGTTCGAATTGGCGATCAGGACGCGCGGCGCATCCGGGTATGACTTAAAAACCGCCACCGGCTTCCCGGATTGCACCAACAAGGTCTCATCATTCTCGAGATTTTTAAGCGATTCGAGGATGGCGTCGAAGCATTCCCAGTTGCGGGCAGCCTGCCCGCGCCCGCCATAAACAACCAGATCCTGCGGGCGTTCAGCCACATCAGGGTCGAGGTTGTTCTGGATCATGCGGAAGGGGGCTTCGGTCAGCCAGGATTTACAGGTAAGCGTTGTGCCGCGCGGGGCGCGGACAGTGCGAGGACCAGTCATGAATATCTCCTGTTGTTGAAAAAGAATTCCCTCCCTGCAATTATACGCAGGGAGGGCTGTTCAGGCGAATCGATAACTATATACCTAGCTGGAACCTTAACACCGTCCAGTTTGAGCTGGACAGCAATATCTCATACTCAAGTTAGGAATAAAGAACGTCGAAGCGGGTGGCGCGCAAGCGGTTGACCAGGCTTTCCTGCACTTCAACCCAGACTGGATGAACCAGGCATTCATCTTCGAAGGTGCAGGGTTTACTGGTCCCGACACATTCGTTGAGCAGGATCGGTCCATCAATCGCTTCAACGACGTCCAGAACGGAAATTTCCTTGGGTTCGCGCGCAAGCGAGACACCGCCGCGGGCACCGCGGGAGGTGTGGAGCAAGCCAGCGATGGATAGCTGGGAGATGATCTTGGCAAGGAAAGAAGCCGGTATTTTCATTTCCCTTGCGACGGTGCTGGTGGCAACGCGCTCACTCGAACCCTGTTTGGCCAGATATCGGACGGCGCGGATGGCATAGTCAGCCTGACGTGTGATTTGCATGGAGGTTTCCTTTTCTAAAAAATAAGGTAATGTTTATCTTCTTATATTGTATTGTCCGCCCGGTTCCCATGCAAGTGACGTAGGTCATGCTTGAAATATGACCAATTACTCCGATTATTATCAGAATTAAACGAATTTTTATGACAAAGAAACGCCTCGACCATACGAGGTCGAGGCGGCAGTGACAGGAGAACAATTAATATCGCTTTGCAGAGAGCTAGTGGGTGAGGGTCAGGTTCCCTGCTCCGATTTCGACGATGACGGTGACCTGGGGACCGGTGCCCGCCTGGGTATAAACATTGCCATTCTTGTCCCAACCAGTTCCATAGTTAACATTCGACAAAGCGCCATCCACGGTGACCCGGGTGGGGATCCCGGGGGGGATGACCAGGGTCACGCTGCTGACACCTGTCCCAATGTGGACGCTAGCATTGCGCTGGAACTGTCCAGAAAAATCAAGCGTGTAATTACCGGCACCGCTGTTGAATTCCAGGTTGGTGAAATTGGCATTGCCCAGCCCGGTCACAGAAACCTGGGAAGCGCCGGTACTGTAGCTGAGAAGAGACATCTCGGTGAGATTGGGGGAAGCGAAGTTCAACCTGGAGTCTGCAGCACCGTCCGAAATGGACAGGCTGGTGAGACTCAACCCGCCCAATTCGTACTCAGCCTGATACGCACCTCCTTGAATGGTCAGGGCAATCGGGACGCTGCCCAATGCCAAGTCCCATTCGTTTTTAATGTTGGTGACATCAGGAATACCGGTCAGCTTCCAGTTTCCCTGGACGATACTGACGGATGAACCGTTGACGGTCACGGTCGGCTTGAAATCGGTGACGTTGTAGGTAGCAGTCCCGGAGACCAGGGAACTGGCACCAGAATTCAGCTTCAGGATGCCTGCGCCGAATTTCAAGGTCAAGTCCACTGGTGTGGTGGAGCTGGCAGGAAGCGGGACGTTGATCTGGTCGACCACGGTTGGTCCAGCTTTCTGCGCGGTGGGCAAGGTGATGGTAAAGCTGCAGGCTGAAAGAAACAAGGACATTATCAGGATGATGACGGACAATTTGCGGAACATAGATTCTCCTTCATGATTATTGGATTCCTAAATTCAACAATGACCCGGAACCCTATCCAATATACGCTTCCCATCGAAAATGGTTCCAGGACCAGACCTTAATCGTTAAACAAATTTACCAATTCGGCAGTACTGGACAGGATCAAGTCTGCTCCGTTCCGGCGGAGTTCAGGTTCTTCTCCGAAGCCGCATAGTACACCGACGGTCTGCGCCTGGGCGGCTTTCCCGGAGCGAATATCCACGGAGGTGTCACCCACCATCAAACAGGATTCAGGCGGGACACTCAATGTATGTGCGGCGTATAAAATGGGATCGGGATACGGCTTAGTATGTTCAGCAGTCTGTCCAGTAACGATTACCCGAAAGAATGGAGTTAACTCGAAATATTCCAGGAAGGCAAGGGTACTCCTGGCCTCACGGGCACTTACGACTGCCAATGGGAAACGCTGCGACAATTGTGCAAGCATCTCCTTGACGCCTGGAATAAGGAGGAAATGTTTCAGCGGGCGGGGACGCTGGCGATTGAGCCATTCCATCACAGCGGCAATCTCGTCGTCCACACCAAGTGTATCGGGGAAGCCGATCAAAAAGTTGCCAGGAGCTTCAGACCACATGAGCAAACGCCGTGCGGCGCGTTGCGGGTCTCGATGAGGGAGTAGAAAATAAACGGGGCGAAGGATTTGCTCCAGCCTTTGGACAAACAAATCATCGGTATCACTCAGGGTGCCATCCACATCAAAACAGATGGCACGGATTTTTTCCAGATTCAGCGGCATGAAGCTCTCTCCAGGCTGAAAAAACGAAGGATAGATTAAATTGTACTTCACTTCCTGTATAATACGGGTACGGCAGGATTGGTTATTCATCTTGAATTGTTGACAGCCCGGCAAAACTTGCATCAAACGATGGGCCAACAATAAAGAATCCACACGCTGAATTTTCCGTATATATCAATATACTTTGAATCAGGATACCATCATGAGCTGGTACTTTATCGGATCGGGATTTGAATGGTTAACGAGGAGAGAAAATGGCGATCAAACGTGACATCATCCACAACCAGAACAGCGGGTTCTTCCAGGACCTGATCACGCGGGTTAAACTCATCCTGCGCTTGATGGGGGACAAGCGCGTCAATTTCTTTTTGAAACTTCTGCCAGTCGCTGCGGCAATTTACGTCATCTCACCGGTGGACCTGCTACCTGGGGCAGTGATCCCGTTCATTGGAGCCCTGGACGATGCCGTAGTTATCTGGCTGGGCACCACGCTGTTCGTATCACTTTGCCCGGATGACATTGTTGAGGAACACACCAATGCGCTCAACCAGGTGATCAGCGGCACCTGGCGGGAGGCACCAGCGCAGGATGAACCGGATGAAATCATCGATGCCACCGCAAGCGATGAAAAATAATTCATTCTCAAGCTTGCCCCGCTTCCTGCTTCAACTGCCAGGATTGGCATTATTTTTGAGCCTGTCTGCATGTGCAGCGGGACCAACACCAATTCCACCGACCCCAACACAAGCTCAACCACCTGTGAGTTCTCCGTCTGCCCCCGTCGAAACCTCCACGGCAGCGCCCTCAGATACTCCCAGCCTCACTCCAACCATTGCTCCCACCCTTACCCCAACCAATTCACCCTACCTGAGCGGCTTTCCCGATTCGGCTGCCTTCGAGTGGGTGCCCGTGGTGTCGGGACTAGTCCGGGCAGTGGATATCCAGAATGCCGGGGACGGGTCGGGCCGGTTATTTATCGTCGAAAAACGCGGCAGGATCCTGATTTTTACAAACAACCAGGTATTATCCCAACCTTTCCTGGATATTTCGGGAGAGGTGAGGAGCAACGGCGCGGAACAAGGCTTGCTCGGGCTGGCTTTTCATCCCCATTATGCGCAAAACGGGACATTCTTTGTCTATTACATAGACCTAAATGGGAACAGCGTAGTGGCAAGATTCCGCGCTGCAGCAGATGACCCGAACCGCGCCGACCCAGCCAGTGAAGTGGACATTTTAAATTTCAACCAGCCGTATGCAAACCACAATGGCGGCGGAATGGCGTTTGGACCGGATGGGTTCCTCTACATAGGGTCGGGTGACGGCGGCTCGGAGGGCGATCCAAACTTGACCGGTCAAAACCTGCAGACCCTGCTTGGAAAACTCCTGCGCATAAATGTCGATTCGGGCGACCATGCCACCATTCCTCCTGACAATCCTTATATAGGTAATGGCGGGCTGCCGGAAATATGGGCGTATGGGCTGCGCAACCCCTGGCGGTTCTCCTTCGACCAGCTGACCGGCGACCTTTATATTGGAGACGTTGGCCAGGACGCATGGGAAGAGGTGGATTTTGTCCCGGAAGGGACGGCAGGAGGGTTGAATTTTGGCTGGAGCTTTTATGAAGGAACTTACCCCTACAAGGGTCAGCCGCCTGCCAGTATGACCTTCAGCATGCCTGTTACCGAGTACCCTCATGCGGATGGATGCGCCATAACCGGAGGCTACGTTTACCGCGGTGCGGCATTACCGGAATGGCAGGGGATCTATTTTTACGGCGATTATTGTTCCGGGAATGTCTGGGGCCTAATCCAGACAAGCCAGGGCATATGGCAATCAAAGATACTGTTTACAACCGGCTCCAAGATCACCACGTTTGGAGTGGACGAAGCAGGGGAGCTCTATTTCAGCGACTATGCCACCGGAACGATCCTGCGACTGGTTCGGCGGTAATCCCCTGGAAGTACCCAGCCAGCAGCAAATGAGCAGCGCGATTTGTCACCCCGAAGGATGACAGTTCTCACTGGATTAGCTGACTGATTTGGTCTAAATTGAAGGTAATCTTGGAGATATCCAATGGCAGAACGATTATGGGAAGTAAGTAAAGTGAGTTTTTGCGACCACGTCAAAGGCGAGGCGGCGTTGGAGACAGAAATGCTCTATCCAGCCGATACCCTACCTGATCCGCCAAGGGTACTGTCACACCGCTGTTCACTGGGCATGCAGTGCAACCAGTTCAGCCAGCCGGCGTGCGTCTGGGCGGGGACAAACCCGGATCACGATCCATTCCGGAGGTAAGACAATTATTTATGAACAGCAGAGATTTTACGAGCTTCGTCCGTAAGCTCTTTTTTTAGTTCCGAAAATTGAAGGAGTTGAATATTATAGAGATCATGAACCTGAAAGAAAGGAAGACCAATGAAAACCCCCAAATGGAAGAATATCCCAGCAGAATCTGCAGGAACTGGTACATTTGTCCCGGTGGACAAGAATAACTGGCGCGAATGCGCCAAGCTGCCCACTGGAGATGATCACAAGTTCGTGGCTCCCAATGTGTGGTCGATCGCTGAAGCGCAATTCTGGCCCGGTTCCAGATCGTGCTGCATCTATCACGGCGATGAGATGGTCGGGTACGTCGCTCTTCAATCTGTCCCACAATGCTGCCGGGAATTGAGACTTTGGGGGAGCAGGCTGATGATCTCTGAACCGCAGCGCGGCAAGGGTTATGCACGCGCCGCCATCCAACAGGGCATCGCCGAGGCGCGCCAGCAGGGCTGCGTGGAAGTGGCCCTGAGCACCGAGCCGGAGAATCACAAAGCCATCCAATTGTATGAAAGCTTAGGTTTTCGGTCGACCGGCAATTATTTGGATGATGAAATGATCTATATCTGCCCGTTGGTAAATCCCTGAGGAATTGAAGCATACCCATTGTTAGGAATATAAAAAAGGCGACCCTTTATAGGGTCGCCTTTTTCGGATTGATCGTGTCAAGAAGATTACTTGACTTCGACGACTGCGCCGGCTTCTTCCAACTTCTTCTTGGCGTCCATGGCGGCATCCTTGCCGACTGCAGCCATGACTTTGCCATCGGCGGTCTCAGCCAGGGCCTTGGCCTCGGTGAGGCTCAGGTTGACCAGCTGGCGGATGACCTTAATGACCTCGATCTTCTTGGGACCGGGATCCTTGATGACGACATCAAATTCGGTCTTCTCTTCGACGGCTTCAGCAGCAGCTGCGGGAGCAGCACCGGCAACAGCCATGGCGACGGGAGCGGCAGCGGAAACGCCCCACTTCTCTTCCAATTTCTTGACCAGTTCAGCAGCTTCGAGAACCGAGAGCCCGCTTAACTGTTCGACAATTTTTTCCAGATCAGCCATTGCAAATCTCCTTCAGATTATTATGAATAGTATTTTATTGATGCTAACGACTAACGTCGTTACAACGTGACTTATGCCGCAACAGGTGCGGCCTTTTCGGAATATGCCTTGAGCACGTAAGCCACCTGGCGACCAGGTTCGGCCAGCGTGCGGACCAGTTTGCTGGCGGGAGCTTGCAGGATTCCCAGCAGTTGGGCGCGCATGACGGGCAGCGGCGGCAGGCTGGCAAGCGCCTTGACCTCGGCTGGTTTGAGCGTCGCTGCGCCCATGAAACCACCTTTGATCTTGACGGCTTCCAGGCCCTTGGTGGCCTCCGTGAGCGCCTTGGCGAACCCGGCGGGATCGGAGAATGCAAAGCCGATCGCCGTGCTCTTTTCGGCATAGTCTTCCGGGACCTTGAAGCCAGCCTTTTCCAACGCCAGTTTGGCCAGCGTGTTCTTGACGATATGGAACTCACCGCCAGCCTCACGGACCTTGGACCGGATGGCATCCAGGTTACTCATCTTCAGACCGGAATACTCAACCAGGACGACTGCCTGGCTCTTGCCGACCCATTCAACATACTGGGCCAGCATGGTCTCTTTCTGTGCTTTTGATTTTGCCAATGAATATCACCTCCTTTCCAATCATAAAGTCTTTGCCCGAGCGTTCCAGGCAAAGACTTTGGCTCCCCGGAAAGGGAGGGTGTTTCCACCAGTCTTCACCTGGGCAGGAGATTAAGCTCCTGAGAATTCCCGGAGCGCCTGCCGTCTGTGGCGAAGGAATATGATCTCGGGCGGGGCGAATTAAGCTATTCGCTTTCCTCCATCGATTGGGCCAGTGTTGGCATCGATCTTGATGCCGGGACCCATCGTTGAAGTCATGGTGATGTGCTTGATGTAGTTGCCCTTGGCAGCCGCCGGGCGAGCCTTCTTGATGGCTTCCATCAAAGCAGCGAAGTTTTCGAAGATCTTTTTCTCGTCGAACGAGGCTTTGCCAATCGAAACATGGATATTGGCGGTCTTGTCCAGGCGGAATTCGACGCGGCCGGCCTTGGATTCGGTCACGGCGCGGGCGATATCTTCCGGGCCAACCACCGTGCCAGCCTTGGGGTTCGGCATCAGACCACGCGGACCGAGCACACGGCCGAGTTTACCGACCTTGCCCATCATGTCAGGCGTGGCAATGGCCACATCGAAATCAAGCCAGCCGTTCTGGATCTTGGTCAGGGTTTCTTCGTCATCCGCGACGGTATCGGCACCGGCATTGCGGGCGTTGGTTGCGCCGTCACCCTGTGCAAAGACCAGCACGCGCACAGCCTTGCCCAGACCATGCGGCAGGACGACCACATCGCGCACCTGCTGGTCAGCCTGACGGGGGTCGAGACCCATGCGCATGTGGACTTCCACAGTGGCATCAAATTTCGCGTACGAAGTTTCTTTTACCAGTTTGACCGCTTCAGTTGGATCATAGAATTTATCCAGATCCACTTTGGCCACGGCGGCCAGGTATTTCTTTCCGTGTTTAGCCATGAGTTCTCCTTTGTGGTGCAAACGGGCCGGGATGAAATCCAGACCCTCCCACCGGGTTAATCAACTACATTAATGCCCATGCTGCGGGCAGTGCCCTCAATCTGGCGCATGGCACCTTCGATATCGATCGCGTTCAGGTCCTTCATCTTCAACTGGGCGATCTCTTTGACCTGGGCGCGGGTTACATTGCCGACCTTTTCACGGTTCGGGATGCCTGAACCTTTTTCCACGCCGGCAGCCTTGCGCAGCAGGACAGCCGCGGGAGGAGTCTTCAGGACGAAGGTAAACGAACCGTCGCGTGTAGACGCTGATTTCAGCCGGAAGGACTTCGCCCGGGCGATTGGAGGTGCGGGCATTGTAATCCTTGCAGAATGCCATGATATTGATCCCATGACCAGCCAGCGCCGGGCCAATGGGGGGTGCAGGATTGGCCTTACCGGCCTCAATCTGCAGACGAACAATTGCCTTGATCTTTTTTGCCATTTTTACTCCTCGTACCTGGGGCTTACCCCGGTACTATGTGGTTTTAGCGGGTGATTACGGGACACCCTCCCACCGATTCAGGCCAAGCCGCAGCCTGTTAACCGTCAAATTATGCTTTTTCCACCTGCAGGAAGTCCAGTTCCACGGGTGTTTCGCGCCCGAAGAACGAGACCATCACACGCACCTTGGTGCGCTCCATGTCGATTTCTGCAACCACACCCCGGAAATCATTGAAGGGTCCATCCACAATGCGGACGCGTTCGCCGACCTTGAAGGTCACCTTGACCGTGGGCGCTTCGGCTTCCATGCGCTTGAGGATCTGGGTCACTTCCTCGGGGCGCAGGGGGGTGGGCAGGTTGCCCATGCCCACAAACCCGGTCACGCCCGGGGTGTTGCGGACCACGAACCATGATTCTTCGCTCAGCGCCATATTGACCAGCACGTAACCCGGGAAAGATATGGCGTTCCACGGTGCGGCGTTTGCCATCCCGCACTTCGATTTCTTCCTGGGTGGGCACGACCACGTCGAAAACCTTGTCCTTCATGCCCATCGTTTCAATGCGCTGTTCGAGGTTGTGGCGCACCTTGTTTTCGTAACCGGAATAGCAATGAATCACATACCAGGCCGGTCCCTCGGGGATCGATCCGGCATCTTCTCCCGGGGCAGGGGCTTCCTGGCGAACCGGCTTGGGTTCGCTTAAAACAGGCTGTTCCGACTGAGATGCATTCTCCTCGGATTCAACCGGTTCCTGCTCAAACTGTTCTTCCTGGTCTTGATCGAACATCTTTCAACCTTTTTGCGCTTGCTCCTTGATAGAGATCAGGCACCAATAACCAGGGCAATAAACCGCGTGGCACCCTCATCCACCAGACCGAGGAAGACTGCCATTAATACCAATACACAAATCACGATGATGGTCAGGCGGCGAGCTTCCGGCCAGGTCGGCCAGTGGACTTTGCGCAACTCGCCAATCGTTTCGCGGAAAAACCGCTGGATGCCATTTTCACGCTTGGTTTTATCGTCTTTTCCAGCCACGTTATACTCCTTCTTATTGACAGTGACAACGCCGCCTGGTTATTGCCGATCAGGAAGGGCGGCGTTGTATCTACAGGCCAGGCAGGACTTGAACCCACAACCGCTCGTTTTGGAGACGAGAGCTCTACCAATTGAGCTACTGGCCTATGCGCGCCGGGCGCAGTTCCTGCCGCCCGGGCGCGGTTACTTCGTTTCGCGGTGCAAGGTATGCTTCCGACAGCGTTGGGCAATACTTGTTGAATTCCAGGCGGTTCGGATCGTTGCGGCGATTCTTCTCCGTCACATAATTGCGTTCTTTGCATTCGTTACATGCCAGGATGATCACCGGGCGGACGTCTTTCTTTTTACCAGCCATTCTTTTCTACCTAACTATCGATTTATTCGATGATTTTGGTGATGACGCCAGCGCCGACGGTCAGGCCGCCTTCGCGGATGGCGAACTTGGAGCCTTGCTCGAGTGCCACTGGGACGATCAGGGTCACGGTCAGGTCAACGTTGTCACCCGGCAGGACCATTTCCACGCCCGCGGGCAGTTCCACGTCGCCGGTCACATCCATGGTGCGGATGTAGAACTGCGGGCGGTAACCGTTGAAGAAGGCACTGTGCCGCCCGCCCTCTTCCTTCTTCAGCACGTACACCTTGGCGGTGAACTTGGTGTGCGGGGTGATGCTGCCGGGCTTGGCAACCACCTGGCCGCGTTCCACGTCGGTGCGCTCAATGCCGCGCAGCAGCAGGCCCAGGTTGTCTCCGGCCATGCCCTCGTCCATCATCTTGTGGAACATCTCCACGCCCGTGCACCACCGAGTTGCGGGTCTCGCGCAAGCCAATGATCTCCACCGGCTCACCAATCTTGATCACGCCCCGGTCCACACGCCCGGTCACCACCGTGCCGCGTCCCTTGATCGAGAACACGTCTTCGATCGGCATCATGAACGGCTTGTCGGTCTCGCGCTTCGGCTCCGGAATGTACTCGTCGACCACGCGCAGCAGTTCCTTGATGCTGGCATACTCGGGAGCATTCGGATCCGTGGAGGTGCTTTCCAACGCCTTCAGGGCGCTGCCGCGCACGATCGGGGTCGTGTCACCCGGGAAGCCGTACCCGTTCAGCAGCTCGCGCAGTTCCATCTCCACCAGTTCCAGCAGTTCCGGGTCGTCCATCTGGTCCACCTTGTTCAGGTACACCACGATGCTCGGCACTTCCACCTGGCGGGCCAGCAGCACGTGCTCGCGCGTCTGCGGCATCGGCCCATCCGGGGCTGCCACCACCAGGATGGCTCCATCCACCTGCGCCGCACCCGTGATCATGTTCTTGATGTAGTCGCGGTGTCCCGGCATGTCCACGTGGGCATAGTGACGCTTGTCGGTCTCGTATTCCACGTGCGCAATGTTGATCGTGATGCCGCGCGCCTTTTCCTCCGGCGCATTGTCGATCGAATCGTACGCCCGAAATTGCGCCTTCCCCAGGAACTGGCTGTACTTCGTGATCGCCGCCGTCAAGGTCGTCTTGCCATGGTCAATGTGCCCCATGGTCCCCACGTTCATGTGCGGTTTCGTCCGCTGATACTTCTGCTTCGCCATAATCCTTACTCCTTCCTTGAAAAAAAATTACGAGGTCGCGAAGCCCTCAATGGGATTTGAACCCATGACCCCATTCTTACCAAGAATGTGCTCTACCGACTGAGCTATGAGGGCGGAGGTGGGCAGTGAAGGATTCGAACCTCCGAAGGCTTTTGCCAACTGATTTACAGTCAGTCCCCTTTGGCCACTTGGGTAACTGCCCATATTTACCAGCCGTTCCACCAGCCGGTCGCCTGGCCCATCCCATTGATGAGGCCAACCGACAAACCAATAAGCGGGAAGGGTTTTGAAAACGTTCCAAGCCGACGACGGGAATTGAACCCGTAACCTACCACTTACAAGGCGGTTGCTCTGCCGGTTGAGCTACGTCGGCAAGCGTCCTTTCCCGGCTTAAGCGGGGGAATTATACCAAAGGCACCCCGTCCATACAAGGTTAACGCGCCGGACTACCGGTCTGCACTTTCCTTTTCCCATCGGGACGCAAAACACAGGGCTGGAATGACCGGCGGGCAAGTCTATCAGGATTTGGAAGGAGAGTCAAGAAAAATGCTATACTATATTGCAGATGCAATTATTAATTGAGGAGAGCCATGACAAAAATTCGGTTGTATCATTTTTCCCCTGCTCGGCTTGCTGTTATGCAGCCTGGCAATCCCTGTGCAGGCCCAGGCAGGCATCCAGCTGGTCAGTGACACTGCCACCCTATCATTTCCGAATACCGCCACTTTCAAGGCCGAGTTCAAATCCGGAGCAAACATCACTTCGGTGGTGCTCGAATATGGCGTAGACCAGTTGACCTGCGGTACAGTGATCGCCAAGGCGTTTCCGCAATTCACAGCCGCGGGTGACGTGCAGGTGGAATGGGCATGGGATATGCGCCAGTCCGGTTCACTCCCACCTGGGGCCACGCTCTGGTGGCACTGGCTGGTGCAGGATGCCAATGGTACCCAGTTCACCAGCCCAAGACAAACGATCACCTGGCTGGACAGCACCCATCACCTGGCAGGTGATCTCCGGAGGAAACATCAACCTCCATTATTATGACGGCGGGCAGTCCTTCGGCCAGAGCCTTGCATGACGCCGCTGCCCAGGCGCTGGTGCGCCTCTCCAGAGATGTGGGTATAAGCACTGACAAACCGGTTGATATTTATATTTATGCCAACACCAAGTGATTTGAAAGCATCCATACTTTACGAACCATCCTGGGTGGGCGGCCAGGCATTCCCTGAAACAAACATCGTCATCATCGGTGTTTCAACCGATCAATTGGACTGGGGAAAAAGTACTGAAGCGCATGAACTGACCCATGTCCTGGTTGGTCATTTGACATTTTCCTGCCTGGGTTTCATCCCAACCTGGCTGAATGAAGGCCTGGCAATGTACGGCGAAGGTGGCCCAAGCACGACCGAATTGAGCCAGTTCGACCAGGCCAAGACTTCCAACCAGTTGCTGGCACTGAGTTCCCTGGCGGGTGCGTTCTCGGATGAATCCAACCGCGCCAATCTATCCTATACTGAAGCTTACAGCGTGGTCAATTATCTCATCCAGACCTATGGGCGGGACAAGATGACCGCCCTGTTAATTTCCCTGCGTAATGGAAATACGATCGACCAGGCTTTACAGTCTGCTTATGGTTTTGACACGAATGGACTTGAAGATGCCTGGCGTGCTTCCATAGGTGCAGCACCACGGGTTGGCACCTCGAACCCGACACCGGTATTCACACCCACGCAGGTACCGACATTTGTCCCCATCGGTGCAGCTCCGCATGGCGCCAGCAGTATCAACGCCACGGCCAACCCAGACCCAGCCTTCGGTCACTCCGGCAGCATCAGACGCAACCTCCCGGCCCTGCGCCAACCTCGGTTCCATTGACCCAGCAACTTGGGATCAGCCCCGGGGTAATGACTGGAATCGAGTTTGGTCTGATCGGCTGCATCCTGGCAATCGTGGTGATTGCCGTGCCGGTGATTGTCACCACCCGCCGCCATAACCGGAGGCCAAAATGAAACCAATAATGAAAATCATTTCCCTCCTGGTGGTCACAGCATTTATGTTGTTGTCGTGCCAACTGACGGGTGATTGCCACTCCCACTGCACCTGCCAACGCACCGAGCCAATTCAGCCACGACGACTCCAACGGTTGAGCCGCTGACTTATCGTCAACCTGGAGAGCGGCGTGCGGGTCCATTATCCAGCGGGATGGACTGAGCAAACACCTGCACAGGGTGACCAGTCAGTGATGGGTTTTGCCAGCCCGGACAAGACTGTGTTTTCATCCATGTATGTATTTGCAGCCCAGGCAGGTGACACGCCCGAATCGACGATCAACTCCCTCAGCAGTTCTGCATTGACCGGTTTAACCAATGTAGTGATCGTCAGCAATGCAGCCCTCACCCGATCCGATGGCACACCGGCCTGGAGCCAGGTGGTGACGGCTCAAACCAACAGCAACTCTGATCTGAAAATAAACCTGACGCACAGCAATTTACGGGTCACGCTTATTTTTTATGCTGACGTACGGATCGCCTTCGGCCTACGATTTTTATGCCGAACGACATTGCTGCTTTGCTGAACGGGATGGCCTTTGAATCACCGGTGGTCAACGGCGTGGACCGCAGCAAGGCACTTTTCCTGTCAGGAGGTGAAAGCACCAACCCACGTGACTACGATCCCGCCACCGACCACGGTTCGGGGGATAAACGTGTTTTCAGCGGACTGGTATCACTCGATACCAACCTGAACCTTGTCCCGGAACTGGCAGCCTCGTGGGATATTTCTCCCGATGGCACGGTTTATACCTTCCATATGCAGATCAAATGCGAAGTTCCATGACGGTCGCGCCGTGGCAGCCCAGGATGTGATCTATTCATGGGAACGGGCAGCCAAACCTGCCACCCAATCGGATACTGTCCTGACTTACCTGGGAGATATTGTGGGTGTGGCTCAAGATGCAGGCAGGGACTGCGGACCACATCTCAGGTTTAAAAGCGATCGATGACCATACCCTGCAGGTTACGATCGACGCAGCCAAAGCATACTTCCTATATAAACTAACCATGCCGGTCGCTTTTGTTTTGGACCAGAAGAATGTCGAATCCGGAGCGAACTGGTACCGCACTCCGAACGGCACCGGCCCTTATAAACTCACCCGCTGGGACAGCTGTCCAATTAATGGTGTACGACCGCCAACCAGGATTTCTACCTGGGGGCACCTTCCATCCCGCAAATTGTCGTGGAATTGTTTTCGGGGATTGGCATCAACCTGTTCGAATCGGGTGAGATCGATATGACCGGAATATCTTCATCCGATGTTGCACGTGTGCTGGATCCGACCGATCCCCTCCACCCCGACGTGTACAGCGGTGTGAGCCTTTGCACCGAATACGTGGTTTTTGATGTAAGCAAGCCGCCGTTCGATGACGTCAAAGTGCGCCAGGCTTTTTCGATGGCGTTCGACCGCCAGAAATATATAGACGTGGTAAATAATGGAGTCGGCATCCCAGCCATGGGACTTTATCCGCCAGCCCTGCCAGGGTACAACTTAAATCTCCAGGGGCTTCCATATGATCCAGCGCAAGCACGCCAGCTGCTGGCACAATCCAAGTACGGCGGTCCGCAGGGATTACCCCCCATTACGTTTACCGATGCGGGCTTTGGCAATTCAGCAGGTCCAAGCGTGGCTGCCATGGCACAAATGTGGCAGCAAAACCTGGGTGTGACCATCACAATTGAAAACCTAGAACCGGATAGGTATCTAGATTTGCTAAATTCCGGTCAACACGGTCAGCTCTTTTCCAGCGGCTGGTGCGGAGATTATCCTGACCCGGAGAATTTTGCAGACGTGCTGTTCCATACTGGAGCCCAGCAGAATACCGGAAAGTTCAGCGACCCGGCGCTGGATACGGTCCTCGACCAGGCACGCGGGGAGCAGGATGTAACCAAGCGGATTCAGCTTTACCAGCAAGCTGAACAGATGATCGTCCAGGATGCCCCCGCCCTTTTCATCATGCATGACGTATCCTATGAACTGGTCAAACCAAATGTGAAGGGATTTGTGCTGACACCGATCGGCATTCCGCTGGAACGCTACTTATACCTGCAACCGTGAAAGAGTTTCCATAAATCATAAAACCCTCTCCTGTCTGGGAGAGGGTTTTTTTATGGCCTGGCTTCAGACGAGGAATTCCACCTTGTCGATGGGGGGACCGACACTTGATACTAAAAAATCAAAGGAGATTGGTGATTTTGATGATAGAACCAAGGTTGATTCCCACCTGCGCACACCCACCACATCCCCATCTGCGTCGTAAGCGATCCCCAACACCCAGGTTGTTTTCGCTGTCCCCGAACCGGTCAAAAGCACCTGTCCGGTACCCTGCGCAGTTCTCCCGGAGGAATCCAGCGTGACCAGAGTATTTTCAACATTCACCGGGAGGTAGCGCACATCCCCGGGCAGCAGGCGAATAGCCGTCAGCACCTGCACCTGGACGGATGCACCTGTATTTTCCGAGGGAGGGAAGTGGTACTGCCAGCGGCATGGACGCATGCGCGGGAAGAATATCCAGCAACCCAAAGGCAGTCCCTGAGGCAAGTGCATGTCCGCCCGCATCAAGCAAAGTAAACTGAGCGGAAAGGTTTTCAAGTGTATCAGCGAACTGGTTGGGCACCAGGGCGAAACACCACTGCCCGCCATCCAGCTCCATCCAGCAGCGCGCCTGCTGAACAGGGAGGGGGACCGGGGTGGACACCGGTTGAACAGTTGGATGGTGCTGCCAGCGGGGATGATGAGCTGTTGTCCCAACAGGGAGGGCTGTCGCCTGGATGCCAGGGTTGGCAGCCATGAGGGCGTCCGGCGAGATACCAAAGCGACCGGCAATTCCGATCAGTGTGTCTCCCTGGACAACGGTATAAGTAAAAGAGGTGGGGGTGGGCTGGATCATGCCAGTTGTACAGCGGGATGACGGTGGGAGTGCTGGAAGGTGTGCTGGTGAAGAAGGGTACTGCCGGTGGAAGCTCGGTGACCACTGCGGTGTTCCCTGCACAGGCGGTCAATATCAGCAAAAGGAACAAGACTCTGCCACGATTCTGCGGCATGAGAAGATTATACACGTTTCACTTGCCCACACCATCAGGCTGTGCTAAACTCAGTTTATGGCTGACGATGACGGACCTGTTAGTCGGAAGAAACCGGGGAAAACACAATGCTCCGGGAGGCAATCGATGCCCTGCGCCATGGGAGACCGGGCGCGGGCACGTGATCTGTTGACCCGACTGCTAAAAACGGATCAAAAGAATCCCAAATACTGGCTCTGGCTCAGCGCGGCGGTGGACATCCCAGAAAGAGCAGATTTATTGCCTGCAGATGGTGCTCCAGGCAGATCCGCAAAATTCCGCTGCCAAAGCGCGGCTTGATCCTGATGGGAGCGCTTCCTCCGGACGATTCCGTTCCACCTTTCCCGCTCAACAGGCCGCGCCTATGGGAGGAGAAATTGATCCACTCCCAGGAGCCAAAGGAAAAAATCAGCACGTGGAGCAGACCGTGGTGAGGATTTTGTCCCTGCTCGGAATTGCAGTGGTAATTATTGGCGGTCTTTTCCTTGGCAAGTCTTTGATTTTTCCCAAGTCGACCTGCACCGTTTATATCCCCCACACGCCGCCCAACTCTGACGATAACCTTAACTCCGTCAGTCACCCCGGTTTTTCGAACCCCCACACCCACTTTTATTGGTGCCACACCTTTGTGGATGTTCTTGGCGTCCACCTATACTCCCACGCCCCTGTATGTGATTACCACCCACCCGGTACTCTCCCGAGCATCATACGAAGCCGGCCTGCGTTCCCTGGCGGCAGGCGATTATACAACTGCGCGTGTCCAATTCCAGGATGTGCTGAAAACCGAACCGAATGCCGTAGACGTGTATTATTACATTGGAGAAAGTTACCGCATGGAGGGAGATTACCGAAATGCCAGGGATTTCTACCAGACAGCCATCAACCGGAACCCAACTTTTGCGCCTGCCTTCCTGGGTCGAGCCCGCGCCAACCTGGGGTTGAACCCGGCAGCGGATGTCCTTGGCTGACCTTAACGAAGCGATCATCCTGGATGGGAATTTTGCCGAGGCATTACATCGCACGCGGGCTATACAAGACTCGAAACAATCCGTCCGGCGCGAAAGCAAGACCTGGAGACTGCCTTGGAGATCACCCCGGATTCTGCCCTGGCATACTTATACCTGGCAGATGCAGAATTAGGCCTGGGAGATAACTATGCGGCGCTGGATGCAGCCACCCGCGCCAATGAGCTTGACATGACCTTGATCCCGGTTTACCTGGCGCTCGCAAAAGCGTATATTAATACCGGTCAGCCGATCCAGGCCGATCAGCGTGCTGCAGACATACACGTTATACCAGCCAGAGGATGCCAGCGCCTTGCTCCTGCTTGGAATTGCCTTACAATACCACCGGGGATTACGAAGCTGCTGTGGCAGATATTAAGCAAAGCGATCGATGCCAACAAACGCAATCCCGAATCTTACTACCAGCGTGGTTCTGCCTACCTGAACCTGGACAGCCCCAACCTGGCAGAGACTGATTTTAAATCAGCACTTAATTACGATCCTTTCGATTTTGATTCTTACCTCGGGCTGGCACGCTCTTATTTCATGCAAGGTAATCCCAACAATGCATACATCGAAGCAGATCAGAAAGCCCTGCCCCTTGGCACACACCGATGTCAACAAGGCGCAAGTCTATTACTGGGAGGCACAATTCCTCGAAGCCATCGGAGAGCCTCTTTCGAATGAAGGCGCTCAAAATAGTTGGAACGCATTGATCGCACTGCCTGCAGATGTGATGCCGGAGGCATGGCGCACATGAGGCCTTCCAGCATCTAAAAATCACGCCCACATTCACCCCCACACTGATTCCCAGCGGAACGCCGACCATGACAAAGACACCATGATCAATGCCATAGATTAGAGGAGGCGATCGTGTTCAATTCGATAGGCGTGGGCGAGATACTCATTATCGGTCTCAACGTGATCATTCTATGCATCCCTGTACTGCTTGTTTGGATGTTCTTCAAAGCCTTGCGAAAAATATCCAATCACAGCGCACAGATTGAGCTTGAAGTTAAGGCGCTGCGGGAAGAAATTCAATCCATGCGAGAAAATATCCCAATCGGTTCCCCAAAATGACTAATACAGATTTTAACGCAACCGGCGGCAGGGATCCTGCCGCCGGTCAATTATTTACGACATTCTCCACATGGGCATAAAGCCCGCAGATAATCCCACTTGTAAATACCGGCGTCGTGACCATCTTCCCAGACCGGGGTGATCCCATACGAGCCGACCGGCAGGACAGTGGTTATGCGGGTGGCGGGGGAGTCGGGCAGTTCCCGCGAAAAAACGGACGGGTCGGGGGTATCCCCCATTTTGTCATGACCGCCGCGGCATTCAGCACACGGGCAGCCAGCCCGCAGCAGGGAGAACGGATAAAGGCTGACATGGTCGTCATCCCAGATGACAGTGAATTCCTTTTTCTGGCGGTTGGCTGTGATGGAAACAGGTTTCATTTCGTCTCTTCGAAAACTCTAATGTGGCGGGATGACTGAAAGATAATTCTGTACTGCCCATCCGGTGCGGGTTGCATCGTAGGAGGCAGAAAGGCGCCACCAGGTGAACCCTTCGGCGCTGACCGGGCCTTCGGTGATCTGGAATACCTCGGCATCATTCCCTGAGAAAATCACCTTTGCATTGATGCTGGGGTCGCCATGGATGTTCAACCCTTCGCCACCTGTATTGGTTACCAGGACATAAACCCCCACAGCGAACTGACCCGGCGCAGGAGTGGGTGAGGTGGTGGGAGTGGAAGGGAACGGAGTAAGCGTGGGCGGCTGGGCATGGGGGGTGGAGGTAGGAGCAGGGATGATGGTCAAAATGGCGGAGGCAGGTGTCAGGTCTGGAGGCGGCGCGGCAGGGCGTCTAATTAAAATGAAAGCCAGGCTGGCACAAAGTAAAACACCGGCAACAACCAGCACTGCGATCAAAACCTTTCCGTTCAAGATGTTTTTCATCGACACTTTGGGTACAGGAAATCAGACGAAACTGGCTTGTGGGGAGAATTACCCTGGAGGCGTGTGCTGGGATAATCGACTGGTACCATTTCCCAGGATTTCCGCTTCAGGAATGAATTATACCTTTTCACTGGAAAGCAAATACCTTGCACCTGGAGGGATGAGCACCTGCAAAACTCCCTGGAGTACTTCCAGGGATGCCTGCTGCGTGCCCAGCATGGGTTCACCGTCCATTTGGAGCGAGAAGGGTATGCTCGAGTTGATGGACGCCCTGCTGAATGAAATGCAGCGGGCCTGGTCTGATGTGAGGTGACGACCTGACTGCATATCGAAGAAATGGCGGAACGCATCCGCAAGGGTGGAACCGGAGAACAACCATAAATCCATCAGACCATCATCCAGGTATGCCTTGGGAGATATCTCAGCCAACCCGCCCATGTAGTGGCGGATGTTACTGGCTACCGCCAAAAGGTAATGGCCCTCAACCTGTTTCTCATCGGCCCGGATGCGGAGATTCATTCCATGCCAAAGAGTTGCATTCCAAACAGTAGTGGCAAAAAATTCCGGTACACCAAGATATTTTTCGAAGCGTTTTCGGGGTTCCAGTTTTTTTACAGTCAGTGCATCCAGACCAATTCCGGCCCACATCATAAAGGGCTGGTCGTTGCACAATCCCACATCCATTGCGACGGGTTTTACCTCCGCCAGCAGGCGGGCATTCTCGCGCAACAATCCCCAGCGGGGCCAAATGAATGCTTTCATGCCAAGTTCAAGCGCCCAAACATTCGCCGAGCCGGCAGGGAGAACCCCCAGGGCGGTTTTGGAACCGATCAAACCCGATGCAGCCTGACCGACTGTTCCATCGCCGCCGATCACAAAGACGGCTCGAAAATTCTCGCTGGCAGCCATGCGAGCCAGTTGCGTTGTATGCCGGCCATCCAGAGACTCTGCCACTTCAACCCGCCAGCCGTAATCGCTTAATGTACGAATCACTCCGCTGATAAAAGGGCGCACTGAAATGCGTCCTGCGGCCGGGTTGTAGATCAGCAAGGTGTCTGCCATGTCCATATTATACTTTGGGCGGGATGGAACAACTCAAAAAAACAGCGTGTTATAATCCTTAACGGGCAACTATGGACGAACCGAAGCTATTAAATAAACGTTACCAACTTCTGGAACCGCTTGGAAAGGGGGGGATGGCAATCGTCTACCGCGCCCAGGACCTGATGCTGGAACGGCTGGTGGCGGTTAAAGTACTGCGCGAGGATTATTCACGTGACCCGGCCTTCCAGGAACGTTTTCGCAGGGAAGCCAAAGCTGCCGCCAACCTGTCCCACCCCAATATTGTGACCATGCATGATTTTGGCCTGGACAACGGTCAACTTTTCCTGGTCATGGAATATGTCCCGGGTAAAGACTTGAAAACCTTGATCAAGCAGCGTGTGCGATTCACTCCCGAAGAAGCCCTGCCGCTGCTCATCCAGGCTTGCGCCGGGATCGGTTACGCCCATCGCGCCGGGCTGGTGCATTGCGACGTGAAACCGCAAAACATGCTGGTTACCCCGGATATGCGCCTGAAAGTTGCCGATTTCGGTATCGCCCGGGCCCTTTCCACGATCATCCCTGAAGAACAAATGGACGTTGTGTGGGGATCACCGCAGTATTTTGCCCCTGAGCAAGCCACCGGAGCCGCGCCTGCCCCTGCCTCAGACGTTTATTCGCTTGGCATCATCATGTACGAGATGTTGACCGGCTCGCTCCCCTTCCAGGCTACCAGCGACTCTGACCTTGCCCGCCAGCATGTGGAAGTGGAACCGCCGATGTTGAGCGAGATCCTCCCGGAAATATCACCAACGCTGGAACAGATCCTAAAAAAGGTGCTTTCCAAGGAGCCTTCCCAGCGTTACCGGACTGCCGATCAATTTGGACGGGTGTTGATGAACTTTGGAAATGTCAGATCTGCCCCATCCCTGGCTTTGACCCCGGAAGTGAACGCCTTTGGAGCAACCCGACCTGCAGGAAAAGCATCCATGACAGGTTCGCCCTTCGAAATTGACTGGGCATCGGTGGGGTTGGGTTTGCTCGCCCTGGTGGCAGTGCTGGGACTAGTCCCTTTCTGGATGTGGATATACTTCGTGTATAATCCGCCCATTCGGTAACCCTGGATGAAGCCATATATTATCGCTCCCTCGATCCTTTCGGCAGACTTCACCCGTTTGGGAGAACAGATCGCTGAATGCGAAGCTGCCGGGGCGGACTGGATCCATGTGGATGTGATGGACGGACATTTCGTCCAGAACCTGACCATGGGACCGGTAATTGTCGAAGCATGCCGCAGGTCCACCGGTCTGCCCATCGACGTGCACCTGATGATGGAACACCCGGAAACTCTACTGAAAGAGTTTGCTACTGCAGGTGCAAGTTCCATAATCGTTCATGTGGAAACCTGCCCGGATATTGCCGGTACGTTAAAAAACATCAAGGCACTAGGCTGCAAAGCCGGGGTCACTTTAAACCCAGCGACTCCTATTCAGTATCTCGAGCCGGCTTTAGACTTGGCTGAGCATGTACTGGTAATGACCGTCCATCCTGGATATTCGGGGCAGGAGTTTATGCCAGAGATATTCTCAAAGATCGCCGATGTCCGCCACAGGCTGGACGAGATCCATTCGACAGCTCTGCTGGAAGTGGATGGGGGCATTTCCGCAATGAACATTTCGCATGTGCGCGATGCCGGAGCGGAAGCGTTCGTGGCAGCCAACGCCATTTTCCACCATCCCGAAGGCATTGCAGTAGGTATCCACTCATTGCGGGAGAAACTGCGATAAAATACCTCACCTTTGAGCCAAAGTGAGGAAAACAAAAATCACGGCTTGCGCCGTGACCTTGTTTGTAAAGAAAAATATGATTAGGCCGTCTTGACCAGCGTACGGATGCACTTGGTACACAGTGTCTTTTTAATCTTTCGTCCGTTCTCGATGACCGTCACCTTCTGCAAATTAGGATGGTAAGGACGATTTGTTACCCGATGAGAGAACGATACATTATGACCGAAAGTAGTGGCCTTACCACAATGAGCGCATTTTGCCATTTTAATAAATTCCTTTCCTGCCGGATAAACCCAGTGCCTGTCTTTTGAAAGCGGCGTATTTTACCACGAAACGTATCCTTGTACAAGTCAAGTGTTATTATTGAGTGAAGAGGACATCAACATGGGCAAAGAAACCACCACTTTGGGGACGATCCATATTTCGCCGAATGCTCTGGCGACCATTGCCTACCATGCCACGCTGACATCATACGGAGTGGTTGACCTGGCGCCGAAAGACCTGGCAGAAGGCATCGCCACCACGCTTACGAAGGAGCCTGCGCATGGCGTTGCTGTTCATTATAACGGCGAAGAGATCGATATCGATGTCCATATCATTATCGAATACGGCACGCGCATCACTTCGGTAGCAGCCAGCGTTGCGAACGCAGTGCGTTACCAGGTGGAAAAAGCGCTGGGTATGCCGGTTCACAACGTTAATATCCATGTCCAGGGCCTGCACGTCAGCGATACTGAATAGAGTCAGGAGAATTTACAAGTATGAATCCGGATGTTCAAGCGCGGCTGGAGCGTATTAAAGCTCTTGCCGATAGACGGGCAGGCTCTCAAGAAACTGGTTGAAGCAGGCCTGGCCTGGTTAAGGGCCAACCAGCAATTGGTCAATGCCCTGAATGTATTTCCCGTTCCGGATGGCGATACCGGTACGAACATGGTGCTGACCATGCAATCCGCATACAACGAGATCGACCACCTGGGTACGCGTGAGATTGGGCAAATGGCTGCGGCTGTCTCCCAAGGCGCGCTGATGGGAGCGCGCGGAAATTCGGGTGTCATCCTCTCCCAGTTGTGGCGTGGCTTTGCGCGTGCGCTGCACGATCACGAGATCTTGAACGGACCGGCGCTGGTGCATGCCTTTGCCGAAGCGCGGGACACTGCCTACAAGGGGGTGGTACGCCCGGTTGAAGGGACCATCCTGACCGTGGCCAAAGATGCAGCCGCTGAAGCCGCTGAAGCACTACAAACAACCAACGATCCGTGCGAGATACTGGCGCGGGTTGTCACAGGCAGCCGACATCTCGGTTCAGCATACACCGGAACTTCTCCCAGTCCTCAAGCAAGCCGGTGTGGTAGACTCGGGCGGCAAGGGTCTTTATTTTATCCTCGAAGGAATGCTGCGATTTGTTAACGGTGAGTCATTAGACACACCGACGGCAGCCGTCCAACCGCTTTCGGCTATGAATCTGGAGAACACGATGGATTCCATTGAGCCAGGACAAGATTACGAAGTGGTTGTTGATTTCGTTCCAAGGGAAGCACTCGACTTACCGGTGTTTTACAGTGAGTTGGAAAAGATCGGGAGTTCCATCCAAATTGGAGAGGGGGAAGGGATGTACCGGATGCATATCCATGTACCGACCGAAAAGCGCTATCAACCGATTGATTATTTCATGACCCTGGGAACCATCACCAAGATTGCCATGGAAAACCTGGTTGCGCAAATGGAAGGGATCGATCACAAGGCTTCCGGAGCACGAATAGAGCCAGCAGTTATCGAGGCGGGGCAGATTGCAGTGGTCGCTGTGTCACCGGGGACGGGTATCTCACGTGTATTTGCCAGCCTTGGGGTGGCTGCCATCGTGGAGGGCGGACAAACAATGAACCCCTGCACGAAGGATATTTTAGATTCATTTGAAAATTTACCAACCGATAAGGTCATCATCCTCCCAAACAACAAGAATATCATCCTGGCAGCCCAGCAAGCCAAGGAAGTGACCGTTAAAAAAGTGTTTGTCATCCCCAGCAACAGTGTCCCGGAAGGGTTAGCGGCGATGATGCAGCTTAACCCTGATGGTGACCTCGATGCCGTGGCAGCAAAAATGAAAAAAGCCATCGAGGAAGTGACAACCATCGAGGTTACCACCGCTACTCGCTCAGTTGAGATCGATGGCGTCTCGGTGCAACAGGGACAGGTCATTGCCCTGGTAAATGGCACCCTGGCAATCTCAGCAGCGACAGTGGAAGAAGCCTGCCGGCGAGCTTTAGAGTATGCACACGCGGACGACCATGAACTGATCACCCTGTTTCGAGGAGAGGAGTTGCCAATCGCGGAAACCAACCGGATCGTGGATGTGATCCGGGCGGCATATCCTGCTCAGGAAATCGAATTACAGGATGGCGGTCAGCCGCATTATCAATTTATCATCTCGATTGAGTAGCTCAAATTGCCGGAGGTCAGACCTCCGGCAATCACTTATGTCCAAAGTCTGCATCCTCACCGACAGCACAGTGCAGTTTACACACCCGAATTTTCCGGGGCATGAAAGGGTGTATGTTATTCCATTCGGAATTCAACAATCCACACCGGAAGGGGAAATACCTGGTCATGCTCTTTCCAAGCGATTGGTCCCACCTTCGCTAACGGAATTTGTCCGCTACTATTCCCAGTTAAGCCGTGAATATGACACGATTTTTGTGCTCACCCTGTCATCCCTGCTCAACCCGACAATGGGGGTTGCCCTATCCGCCACGATGCAATCAGGCACTCCAGCCACGATTGAGGTAATCGACTCACAAACGACCGGCATCGGGCTGGGTTTGCTTGTCCAGGCGGCAGCAACTGCAGCAGCTGCAGGTGCATCTCCGGCAGATATCGAACAACAGATGAGGGCATCCATCCCGCGAATTTATATGCTTATCTGTATCCCCGAGTTGACGTACCTGGCGCATTCCGGTTTTATGGACTACTCCCAGGCATTGGTTGCTGAAATGATGGGAATGCTGCCCATCTTTGTCATCGAGGAAGGACGACTGACACCTATGGAAAAAGTGCGTACACAGCGCCATTTGTTCGAATCTTTCCTGGAATTCATAAATGAATTCGAGAAACCTGACTATATTGCATTGATGAGAGCTGCGAGCACACAGTACAAGCCGTTCCCGGGCAGTCCGGCAGTACATTCAAGAGACTTTCCCTGGGACAGGCTTTAGCGAACATGCGATTGCTCCTCACCTGGCTGCATTATTCGGTCCGCAGAGCACTGCATTGGTAATCATGGAAAAGGTGGATTAGAAGGGTATATGAAAATCGGTTTTGTCACCGACAGTACTGCTGATCTTCCAACTGACCTTGCCGGAAAACACGGGATAGAAATAGTTCCGGCAATCGTGAATATTGGGAACAATAGTTTTTCTGATGGAATCGATATCAGCCGCGAGGAATTTTATAGCCGCCTGCCCAACCTTTTCCCTTCCCCAACGACCTCCTCCCCCTCGGTGGGTTCAATCCAGGAGCGCTATGAAAAATTGCTCCGGTCTGGGGCAGATTTCGTGGTTTCCATCCATCCACCCAATGAGTTGAGCGGTATTTTCAATGCCGCCCGTCTCGCAGCGGAAGCATTTGGCCAACGTGTTAAAGTACTTGACAGCGGGCAGGTGAGCCTGGGTTTGGGATTCCAGGTTATCATGGCTGCGGAGGCTGCCACCCGGGGTGCCATCGTGGATGAGGTGACGGCCCTGGTGGAGGACGTCCGCCAGAGGGTGCGGTTGGCAGCCTTACTGGATACCATAGAATATATCCATCGCAGTGGACGGGTTTCGTGGGCGGCTGCCAAGATTGGCAGCCTCCTCCGGCTGCAACCGCTTATCGAACTGCGCTTTGGCATTGTCCATCGGCTTGGTTTGGCACGCACACGCATGCAAGGCATCGAGCGCCTTTTAGAGTCACTCAATTCATGGGGACCCCTGGAAAGGTTGGCAGTGCTACACACCAACGCCGAGTCCGCAGCCCGGGCGTTGCTCGAAGATGTAAAATCGAAGGTGTTGGTCCAGCCACTGCTGGTCAACGTCACAACCGCAATTGGGACTCACGTGGGTCCAAACGGACTTGGTTTTGCCGCAGTCCCTTGCCAATCGTAGCGACTTTGCCTTTATTTTTCCATCAGAAATTAAAAAACGACGCTCTATAGAGCGCCGTTTTTTTTTAAGCGCAGCAAAAAGCCGTTGCTAATCAAGATAATAAGTCATCCTTTGCAGCCCGATGGACGGGTCGAGATATTGCACCCGCACTCCTGCCGGAACATTCAGGCTGATGGGGGCATAGTTCAATATGGCTTTGACTCCAGCTTTTACCAGCAGGTTGGTCACTTCCTGCGCGGCAACAGCCGGTACACACAGCATGGCTAATTTAATCCCGGAGGACTGTATTGCGGTGACAATATCTTTTGTGTCCTGTACGATAAAATTTCCCACCTGCCCGCCAATTTTGGCAGGATCGTTATCGAAGACCACCACCACCCTGAAACCCCGGTCACTGAACCCCTGGTAACGCGATAAGGCGTGACCCATATCACCCATGCCAATGACTGCGACATCCCAAACCTGTTGAATTTTCAAGATCTCCCGAAGTTGATCGATCAAAAATGCAATATCGTAACCGGTACCTTGTTTTCCGAATTCGCCAAATTGCGACAGATCCTTGCGGATTTGGGCCGCCGAGATACCCACGGTGGCACCCAGTTCCTGGGAGGAGGTGGTTAGTTTCCCCAGGGCTTGCATGTGCCGTAACGCACGCAGATAGATCGGCAGGCGGCTCACGATGATATCGGGAATATCTTGTTTATTCATATCGACCTCGGTTCAATTGTTGTGGACAAACTTTACCATAAATTATGGGTTTGTGCAATTCGTCATTTGACAATTATCTGAACGCGGAAATTTCCTGCGCCATGGATATCGACAATCGATAATGGGAATGGCAGATAATGCCCGGCAGGATAACCAAGGTCAGGGTTTTCGGGGAGGGACAAATAGGGTAACGAATCTGTAAAACTTTGGACCGACAGGGGCGAGGTGGAAACCACTTCAACCTGGATCCCGCTGGTCTGCCCCCAGGTCCAAGTCTCTGCGTCCAGGCTGCCGTTATAGCCTGTGGGTTTAAAATAAAATGCCTGCGGGTCCAGTGCTAAAGGGATGCGGGTGCTGGTAGGCCTCAAACCGTGGTAAGTGATATCGATGCCGTTCTCAAGGAGCTTAAAAGATTTAATCCGGGTGCCATCCGGGCTGGTGAAATCAATGCTTCCAGGTGTGACCCGCCACGTAAAGACCATCCAGGTCTGATTATCATCACTGAAGGCTCCAGGGATTACGGTTGGATCAGCAGCCTGTCCAAGTCCCGGGTGCCATTCGGACGGGTCGCTCAACCCGATTGTAAACTGGCTTGAAGGTCCCACCAGTTGGTGTGAGCCACTGCCGTCGAGATAAAAAAAGTTCGTCATGCGCGCACCTGCAGGGTCGAGGATCGCGAGAAATTTCAAAGTGGATAATATGCATTCAAGCGTACCGTCACTGTTCAAATCGTTGTCACAGTTGGCATTTACAGATGGATGTTCTGCCCAGCGTGCGGCAGCCAGTAATTCTCCAACCTGACCAAGATAGTTAAGCCGCAGGGCCTTTAGCTTTTCATCACTTATCGGCGAAGTGAGCATGAAATAAGTCTGCCAGGCGGAATCGGTCAAGGAGTTTTGGGGAGCGCTTTCCAATTCACCTAGAATAGAAGATGACCCAGATATCTGCGGGGATGTTTCTTTATTTTTAGACGCTGCTGGAAATGTCAACAAGTCTTCTCCAGTCAACGGGTGAATCCAGGGATGGGCTGAAAGCCAGGCGAAAGTGGGATCCGCCATATCCTCATTGCCCCAGGTGGAACGGGGCAGGTCACCTCCCAGCACAACCAGCCGGGTGGAATCCCCGGAAAACGCGGCATTCACCAAGGCACGGCGCACATCGAGCGAAGGTCCATCCTGTGTGGCTTGGATATCATCCGCAGTGGGGAGAGGAATGAGCCTGGTCCTACCGGAAACTGCAAGGTGGGTCAGAGTTATCCAGTGAAATAAATTGAGCCAGGTAATCTGACCGGAAGCCCGAGGTGCTATAAGCAAACTGACTGGCAGGGAGACCAAACCCGGCCGCGGACCTCTGGCTGAAACCCAGCGACACGGCTACCGGGTCACCATAAGCAACATCCGGAAGTACCAACAGGCCGCGATCGGCGAGGTTTTGAATCTGTGGGATCACACCGAAATAATTCAAAGCGGCAAGGCTGGCTGGAGTTTTCAGATCAAGTAATGCTACCGGGACAGCATACTGCCCGGCCGCATCCAGGATATGTTTCAGTCCGTGGCGCTCACCGCGCGGTCCAGTGTGCGCTCCGTCCAACTGCCGCAGAGACTGGGCGGGTGTGGCTGCGGGGAAAACATCCCAAAAAACCAGGGCCAGGGATGCGCGTTGAATGGGTGGCAATGCGTCCGAGCGGACTGGAGTAGTCCCGTCAACGGGGCTGGGCTCCCCCGTGAAAAAAGAGACTACTTTTATCGTGAAGGGCCGGGGAACAGCCCGTTGGTTGATGAGCACGATAACGGTATCGAGCCATGGGTTGCGGATCACCCGTGGAATAATATTTGTGTTGGCAGGTGTTACGGATGGGCTGCCGTTGGCAGGCAGGTCAATGACCAGGTCCCAAGGATTCCCCCCGGGCAGTGTATCGAGCAGGATTTGGAGGTTGTAATCGGGGATAAGCGGCAGGTCAAGCAGGTCCACCCTGATTTCGAGATCAAACCCGATGATGCGAGTATAAACAGCCAGGATGTCAGTGGATGGGGAGGAGGTGTCATCCAGTGGATCGAGTTCCCGCAAGTCGGCAATGGTCCATTCACGAAGGGAAGATTCGGGAACGCAGGAAACGACCGGCATAAGGCAAAGAATCGAAAGAAGGAGGAACAGGTAAGGACGGGAGCTCCTTTTCATCCCCTTATTGTATAGTAAAAAAGGCGTGTCGAATCAAGGAGGGCGCACGAATATTCCATAAATTGAAACGGAAGAACCGATCAAGGTTTATTCTGGACATCAAGGTTGTACCCAACCAGTTGTAACCCATCCCCGGCAGCTGGTTCCAGATGCATCAGGATCACCTGACCAGCAGGGAGCAAGAAGGATTTGTCAATATCACCGCATCCAAGAGTGCCCCAACCGGATAACAGGTTTGCTCCCACCGATAGGTCCACTTTCAGAGTGCCATTCCCGATGCAGGTCAGGCTGACAACAAGATGAGCATTTATCCCCGATGTAGAAAATGGCGAGAATGCGACCCAGTCTCCGGCATCCCCTCGCGACGTGGAGACCTGGCTGGAGTAGATGAAGCGGGTAGTGCCTGAAGCGGAAAAGATAACATTGACTGCGGGGCTGGCGGAGGAATCTCCGTCAGAGAGAGCTGGACCAACCGTGGGGGTGGGAGCGAGTACAGGACCGGCAGGTGTCCCTGCAGCAAAGGGCGTGACAACGTTCCCGGAATCGTCGAGTACCGGCAAATCATCCGCCGAGTCGGTCTGGATGTATTGTGCTGTAACCCAGCCGTTCGCTTCCGGACCCGACGGGTAGTCGATTTGCAACCAGGAGGCAGTAGCATTCTTGCCCTTTAAGGAGACTGAAGTTCCAGGTTCGAGAATCCCGATGGAACTGAATGTAGTTCCAGGCCCGCTGCGAACGTTCAAGCGCTGGATCACCCTCCCGGCTGGACCAGCGGGAGTAGGCGTGGGTAGTAATGGCACCTGGGTGCCTGCTGGAATTTTGATATATTGTGCAGTAACCCAGCCACTCCCAGCGGGGGAAGCTGGGTAGCGAATTTGGTACCAGGTTGCGGTGACATCTTGAGCGATGACCAGGACGTTCCCACCCGCCTCCAATTGACCTAATGAGTCATAGGTAGTGCCGGGACCGCTGCGGACGTTGACCTTGATGGTGAGCGTCCCATTTATTAGAATCAGAGTAGCTGTTATCGTGGGTGATAAGGGAGTAACCGTCAGGGTTGTGGACGGCGTGGAGGTGGAAGAGGGGGAAAAAGTAACTGATGGCAACGCAGTAGATTCCGGAGTACTGCAGGAGGCGACAAGAAACGTGATCGGGACCAACCAGAAGAACAGTTTCTTCATTGCTCGAATTGTAATGCTTCTTGATTAATTCCGTAGTCCAATCCGGAAAATAAAGCCAGCCATTTCTGGCTGGCTATTCGTGGTTTGCAAGGATCGGATCCAGCCCAGGGCATCAAGGTGTGACGATCATCGCTGAGTTTACGATCGTGTCAAAAGCAGATTGATATTGAGACCACTCGGTTTGAGGACAGACACCGAAGAAAAGAATAATCTCAGTGTTGCGCAACACTGTGATGAGATAGGCAGTTGAGGCGGTCCCGTTGGTGTCAGTCATGTTGTAAACACCAGACGCAGCCGGATTTCCATTCAATGTGAAAGTGCGCAGGTTTTGACCCCCGCTAATATTGGAGAAATAGGTCGACGCGATATAATCCACCACCGACCCCATCGAACTTGCATCGACGGCAAAGGTTACGTCGCTCGTTTTCATCAGGTTGGTAATGATCGCCAGCGCAGCGCCTGTTTTGGGGGAACTCGTGGGATCGTTCAGAATTTCAGTTGAGGAGGCGAAGATGATCGTAAACCCGTTGGTCGCATCGCCCGAATCGGAATATTGCCAGGTGGCGGGATAGGTAAGGCTGATCCCGGCTGCCGGGTTATTATATGGAAGGCCACTTGGAGTAGGAGAGGGGAAGAAATTCGAAATAACCGGGATGTTGAGCTGGAAGAAATAAACACCAGCTATAAGTGCAATGCAGCACAGGCAAAGGACAACGGCTGCAATACCGAGACCGATCCATAGACCTTTATGGGAGCGTTTTGGAGGAGGCGGTGGCGGAGGTGGGTAAGCTTGGGGGAAATCGGGCGAGGGTTCCATTAAACAATTCTCCTGTATTTGCATTCGAACGGGAATCAGGTTTCATTATTCTAGCATAAAAGGGTGGGCACAGTGAACATGCGTCGGAGTCGCGGAACGGAGGATTTATTGTCCTTTTATCAGGAACTATAATCCCAGCCAAACAATCCTTATTTCAATGAATTGGTCAACCCAGTGATTAATTGCTGCTTCTCTACTTGGGTCAAATGGGCAGAGGGGTGCAATGGGAAGGTAAATCGCGGGCGGCATTTCCCCATCCTGGATAACCTCGGCAATTTCACTCGTCCGGCGCTGCGAGCCTGCGGTCCATTCTGAGAAGTTCAGCCTGCGCCGTCCTTGCATGGTATCGTTATAAACCAGCCACGAAACCGGGGCAATATAACTATACCAGGGCCAGACGGTCTCGTTGCTATGGCAATCAAAACAAGCGCGTTTCGCCAGGGCACGCGTTTGAGGACTGTCCCACTGCGGTTCTGCAACGACTGCAGGGTTGTTTCCCCGAGCGGGCAATGGGATTAATTGGATGAGCAGCCCAACTACAACCACCGCGGCAATAACCCCCAGGATTGCTTTTTTCATTGTTTTCTCCTCGATTGCAGGTACGAGCCTCCCCCCGAAAACCATGGGTGACGGCTGCAAAAATATAAAATTACTTATCCTCATCCCGTGCTATAAGCTTTGGATGAATATTGTGATTTTAACCCAAACTTCCAATTCTGAAAGTTTTTGCGGAGATTCCAACCGTTATGCTATACTGTGAACGCATTGAGGGAAACATGCCAGACCATTATCATCCTAAAACACTTGCCCAAATGGACGCCCGTCTGCTAAAACTAAAGGATTTCCTGGTCAATGCTGTCTCAACGGAGATGCAGGACCGCGCCACTGAATATAAGCAGGACCGGCAGGCGGTACATCGTTTGCTGCTCGAAGCATATGAGCGCACCAAAGCAAATGTAAAGCCAGAGGTGCGTGACCAGGTCATCGATTTTGCCCAGGCTGACCTGATCGGGTACGGTCCGCTCGAGCTGCTCCTGCCTGACCCGGAGATCAGCGAGATCATGGTCAATGGACCAAAACAAATATTTGTTGAGCGGGATGGGGAATTGCTCGAGACGGACGTTGAATTCGAAAATGAGGAACACCTGCTCCGAATCATTGACCGGATCGTTAGCCCGCTGGGTCGACGGGTGGATGCGGATAACCCCACCGCGGATGCACGCCTGCCGGATGGATCGCGGGTCAATGTCATCATCCCACCGGTGGCTGTGGACGGGCCGCATATAACCATTCGCAAATTCCTGCAGACCAAGACAACCATGGATGACCTGGTCTCGATGGGCGCATTGACACCCTACATGGCAAAATTCCTGGAAGCCTGTGTAGTCACACGGCTGAACATCCTCGTCACCGGCAATACCAGCTCCGGCAAGACCACGGTCCTGAATGCCCTTTCCGGCTTCATTCCAGATAATGAACGCATTGTGACCATCGAAGATGCCGTGGAATTGAAGCTCAAGCAGCGCCACGTCGTCCGACTTGGAGACCAAAATCCCAAACGTGGATGGGAGCGGTGAGGTGGGCGTGCGCGAACTGGTTCGCAACGCCCTGCGCATGCGCCCGGACCGGATCGTGGTGGGGGAAGTACGCGGTGGCGAGGCAATGGATATGCTCCAGGCGATGAACACCGGTCACACCGGATCTTTGACCACCCTGCATGCGAATTTGCCCCGGGATGCCATCTCCCGCCTGGAAACAATGGCAATGATGGCTGGACTGGACATGCCCCTGCTGGCCATTCGCAAGCAGATCGCCGCCGCAGTAAACTTGATCGTCCACCTGGCGACGCCTTTCGGATGGTTCACGGAAAATGACCCATATCACCGAACTTTCCGGGATGGAAGGGGAAGTGGTTACATTGACCGACATTTTCAGATTCGACCAGACCGGCATTTCCCCGGAAGGAAAGATTATCGGACAAATCCGTCCGACCGGGATGCGCCCACTGTTCAGTCCCAGGCTCGAAGCCTCCGGATTTAAGCTTGGTGGAGAAATTTTGGAGCAGGGTTTTAATTTCAGTCCCTGTCACGCTGGCACTATCGTGACCGGCGAAGCGGCTAAATTAGAGCCAGGATTTCTCGTGTTATAATTTCTTCACCGAGACCATCTACTGACCGGAGGTCAAATGGAGATTACATCCCAGAAGTTCAAACATTGTGATTTGCTTATCATCAATGGCAAAGTGGATAGTTTCACTGCACCTGACCTGATCAAAGCGATCGAAGCGCTCAACGATGCGAAGCGTTATAAGATCATCCTCGACCTGAGCCACCTTGAATACATGTCCAGCGCAGGGTTCCGGGCTCTGCTGCTTGGTCAGCGCAATTGCAAGCGATATAACCGTGGAGAGATCGTGCTGGCCTCGGTACCCAAAAAGGTGATGGATGCGCTCGATTTGACAGGATTTACACCGCTTTTCAAAATATTTGATGATATAACCCCGGCGGTCGGTAATTTCTAACCTGCTTTGACAGTTGAACCAGTACCAGGCCGCCTCCACCCGCTAATCGTGAGGCGGCCTCATTATTCTTATGCGCACGGCTATCTTTTCTGCAAACCTTGACCAATTGGATGCCATCCGTGAGTTCGCCGCCCGGGCAGCGAAGGATGCAGGCATGGATGATTCTGCAGTCTATGCTGTTGAATTGAGCATGGATGAGGCTTGCACCAATGTCATCGAACATGCTTACGAAGGAAAAGATGGGGGTGAAATTGAATGTACTTGCGACCAAGACGAAAAAAACCTGACCATTATCATCCACGATCACGGCAAATCCTTTGATCCTGAAAGGATTGCATTGCCAGACCTGGATGCAGATCTCGATTCCCGACCTGTAGGCGGGTTGGGCATCTTCCTGATGAAAAAACTAATGGATGAGGTGCGGTTTGAACCCCTGGGGGAGGCAGGCAACGTTTTGACCATGATCAAGCATCTCAAAAATGAACCAGAAAAAGGGAAAAGTGTTCATCCAGCTATCTGACTGGAAACACGTGATCATGCTGGGTGAAGAACTTATGCGGGAGACATCTCTGCCTGCCCAGCATGACTTGATCACTAGTACAACAGCGCACATCCTGGAATGCCAGGTGAAGTTGTGGCTGGACGAAAGGTTGTTCCGGCTACCGGGGGTGAACCAGGTTTCACACTTTCCGGGACAACCCCCAACAGAGCAGATGCTCAAGGCATTTTCGACTGGTCTAACTGTTTCATTAGAGGGACACAAAACTCTTCTCGCGATCCCGCTCAAGAACGGTGACACCGCTATGGGTGTCCTGCAGGTGGAAAGATCCGGTACCCCATTTCGTAAAAAAGAATTAGAACTCCTGGATGGGTTGGCAGGACACATTTCATTGGCACTGGTTGCCTCGCATCGCTCAGTTATCGAACAGTGGCGCATCGAACAGTTGACTCTCGTCCGCCGGGTAAGCGCACAGATTGCCAATGTATTCGACCTGGAAAAGTTATCGAAAAGGGTCACCCAACTGATCCAGCGCACTTTCCATTATTATTATGTTGCGATTTTTACCCGCGAACCGGGTTCGGAAGCGCTTAACTTCCGTTCCAGCGCTGGACCAGAGAAAGGGGGAGGCAAACGGGTGAAAGCCAGGCTGGGCGAAGGATTGGTGGGGACCGTTGCCCAAATTGGTGAGGAAGCGGTCACTAATGATGTCGGTTCCGACTCGCGATATAAATTCATTGAATTGCTTTCTGAAACCAAGTCTGAAGCTGTCCTACCGCTAAAGATCGAAGAAAATATCCTGGGCGTTCTGGATGTCCAATCAGACCATCTGGAAGCATTCCACCCCAATGACCTGCTGGTCTTGCGGGCGTTAGCCGATACAATCGCCAGTGCAATCAACGGGGCGAGGTTGTATGGCGAATTGCAGAGGCGCGCTGACCACCTGGCAATGGTGGCACAAGTCAGTGAAGAAATCACTTCGACGCTCGACCTGGATGAATTACTTAACCGAGTGGCGGTTCTTATTCAAAAGCATCTAAAATTTCCTTACGTCCATCTGTATACGGTACATCCCATTCGCCGCCAGATCATTTACGAAGCTGGCAGCGGAGAGCATGCCAGTTCGCTCAAGGGATCCATGCTTGACCTGGATAATGATGAGGGATTAATTTCCTGGGTGGCCCGAAATGGCAAGACAACACTGGTAAACGATGTGACGAAGGAACCACGCTACCGCCCCTCACCCTTGCCACCTGAGGATACCCTCGCTGAGATGACCATTCCCCTGATCTTCGATATGCAGGTGACCGGAGTGCTCGACCTGCAAAGCAACCATCTCAATGCGTTTGGCGAAGATGACCGTTTCCTGTGTGAGGCCCTGGCTGATAACGTGGCAGTTGCCATTCATAATGCCGAGTTATTTCGCACCGAAAGGTGGCGGCGGCAGGTTGCAGACAGCTTGCGGGAGGTGGCCGGTCTCATTTCAGCAGATGTGGGTCTGGAAGATGTGCTTGATAAAATACTGCAGGAACTGGAACGCAACCTTCCGTGTGATGTGGCTGCCATTTGGCTGCTGGACGGAGACAACCTTTTTCTGGCCCAGGCGCATGGGGCAGACATCATGGAAGTGGACAGTGCTGCCCACCGTTGGCCGGAAGCTTATGGGTATTTATCTTCCGCCCTAACCTCCGACCAGCCGATCATCCGGAAACCGGATGATCCGATCGGTCCAACCGGGACAGCAATGGGATACTCTGCTGATTATTCCTCCATCGCAGCCGGTTTGCGGGCGGGAGATCGCCCCCTGGGGGTCATAACCCTTTCACACCACACTGCCGGTCGTTACGGACACGAAGCCCAGGCAATGACCGCAACGTTTGCCAACCATGCGGCTGTGGCAATAGAGAACGCGCGTTTGTTCGATTCTGCCCAGGAGCAGGCCTATGCCTCTGCTGCCCTGTTGCAAGTGGCACAGGCAGTTGCCAACTCGAACAGCCTGGATGAGACCATCAGCAGCATCGTTCGTATTACACCCATCCTGGTCGGTGTGAAAGCGTGCGCGGTCTATTTATTGGAAGCGGACCAGTTTCATCCGACCCATTCCTATGGTTTCTCAGATGAAGCGCAGGCCATTCTTTGGAAACGGGATTTTAAAGCCGGGGATTTTCCACTTGCTTGATTCTGTGCAAGAAAGTTCCCAAATGGTGGTCGGACTGCTGCCTCCCGGTATGTCCGAAGATTGGCTGGACCCTGAACTTGCCCGAACGGAGCAGGAAACATTTTATGCCTTGCAGACAGGCGACCACCTACTGATCGGCTTCCCGCTGATGATCAAGAATGACCTATTTGGGGTAATGCTGGTGGAAGAAGATTCCGACGCAAGACGTTTCCGTCAGAAGCGTGTGGATATTGTCAGCAGCATTGCCCAGCAGGTGGCGTTCAGCATCCAAAATGAACATCTCCAGCATGAAATGGTGATCCGGGAACGACTCGAGCATGAGGTCCATCTTGCCCGACAGATCCAGAAAACCTTCCTGCCGGAGCACCTGCCTGAAATTAACGGTTGGAACCTGGCAGCCACCTGGATTACCGCCCGGCAGGTGGGGGGTGATTTCTATGACGTTTTTGAACTACCCGGGGGGACGGCTGGGTTTATTTATTGCAGACGTTTCCGATAAAGGCATCCCGGCTGCCCTCTTTATGGCTCTGACACGGACGCTGGTGCGGGCGGTCGTTTTCGATACACCTTCCCCTGCTGATGCCTTAAAGCGCGTCAATGCATTGATCATTCCAGATAATCAGCAAGAGATGTTCGTTTCAGCAGTTTATGGTGTACTGACGTTGGAAAGCGGGGTTTTCAACTATGCCAATGCCGGGCATAACCCCCCGATCTGGTTATGCGGTGAAAAGCGGACGATGGAGATGCTGCGGCGGACCGGAGCGGCACTGGGTATTATCGAGGACGTTCCCATGGAGGACCGCATGATTACCCTCGCTCCCAATGATTTCCTTCTGCTTTATACCGACGGAGTTACTGAAGCTTTCTCCCCAAAGGATGAGACTTATGGAGATGAACGCTTACTCCAGGCCCTTGATAAGGCTCAAATGACGAGTGCCCGGGAGGTCCTGGATGCGCTCGAGGCTTCTGTGAGAAAGTTCATGGGTCCACATCCGCCAGCGGATGATTTAACCATGCTGGGGATCAAGCGGACAATTTAGACGGTTTTGCATTATTTTCTGAAAACAAGCCTTCCAATGCCCAGTAACAAGCCGGAAAATGGGGAAATTTAGCCCCATGGTATAATATTGTGCTGGAAATCTCAATAGGAGCATCACAAATTGGCTTTCAATCCCCTCAATTGGCTTCTGGGTCTTTTTTCTCTGGATATCGGAATAGACCTGGGAACAGCCAACACGCTTGTCCATGTGCGCGGCAAAGGGATTGTTATTAACGAACCTTCATGGGTGGCAATTGACAAACGCACCCGCCAGCCGCTGGCGATAGGGCTGCAAGCCAAGGAAATGGTCGGGCGCACCTCGGGGAATATTCTCGTTTTGCGTCCACTGCGGGACGGAGTGATCTCCGAATTTGAAATTACCGAGGCGATGCTGGAATATTTTATTGGTAAAGTTCACGAGCAGAGTGTGGTTCCACTTCCCGCGCCCGCGAGTGGTGATTGGCATCCCCTCCGGTGTGACCGAGGTGGAGAAGCGCGCCGTATATGATGCCTCCATGTCATCTGGAGCGCGCGAGACTTACCTGATCGAAGAGCCAACTGCAGCAGCGCTGGGGGCAGGTTTGCCGGTTGGAGAAGCACGCGGCTCGATGATCGTGGATATTGGCGGCGGGACCACCGAAGTGGCTGCGTTGTCCATGGGCGGTGTGGTTGTGTCCCGGTCGCTGCGCGTGGCAGGCGATGAATTGGACCAGGATATTGTCCAGTATATCCGTAACAAATATAACGTATTGGTGGGTGAACGGGTAGCAGAACAAATTAAATGGAATATCGGCTCAGCTTTCCCCCTCCCGGTCGAGAAGACCGTTGAAGCACGCGGTCGTAACCTGGTGACAGGTCTCCCCGAATCGATTGAGATCTCGTCGGTCGAAGTGCGCGAAGCGCTATCGCAATCTGTGCAGGTCATCGTCGAGACCATTAAAGATGCTCTCGACGAGGTTCCTCCTGAAATCATTGCAGACCTGATGGATATCGGTATTTGCCTGGCAGGAGGCGGAGCTCTCCTGCAAGGGCTGGCTGAACGTCTGACCGATGAACTCAAATTGCGGGTTTGGGTCGCTGAAGACCCATTGACCTGCGTTGTACGCGGCACCGGTATCGTACTGGAAGATTTTTCTGCCTCCAGCCGTTTCCTGGTTGGTTTGGAACGCGGCAGCACGCGTCACTCGTGAGCGCGCCTCCGCGTCGTTCCGGCGCGGTTTCCCCCTATTGACTATGAAAAACAATTTTCCTCGTTCCCTGCAGAGTGTGATTATCATTTTGGTGGTGGTTGGCTTGGTGGCCCTCGCCCTGGGAGGATATTTCAACCCAGTCAGTTCCTGGTTCACGCGGCTTATAGTCGATGCACAAACCTGGATCTCCACCCGTGTCCTGGCGGTGGAAGACTTTCTGACCGTCCCGCGTGATGTCGCTTCCCTCCGCCAGCGCAATGCCGAACTGGAAGCGGAAGTGGCACAACTCCAGACCCAGGTGATCGATCTCCAGCAACAAGTGACAGAGACGAACATCCTCTCTGCGCTGGTGGACTTTGCCCGTGCCAACCCCAATTACTCCTACAAGGCTGCCGCGGTGATCGGCCGGGATCCGAGTCCGTTCCTGCGCTATGTCATCATTAACATCGGTTCCAACCAGGGAATTCTACCAGGCATGCCGGTCGTCACCGATAAAGGCCTGGTTGGGCGGGTGGATGCTGTCATTGCTGAAGGGGCCCGTGTCCAGTTGGTGACTGATGCCGCCTCGGCTGTCAATGTCCGCCTGCAGTCTTCAAACACCGAAGCCATGCTGATTGGCTCAGTGACCGGGGACGTTTCACTGGATATGATCTCGCAGGACGCAACTGTGACCGTCGGGGATGTGGTCCTGACCTCCGGGCTGGGAGGAAGCTACCCTCCCAACCTGCTGGTGGGGCAGGTGGTCAGCGTCCGCAAACTCGCCACCGAATTATTCCAGCAGGCAGCCATCCAACCCAACGTGGATTTCAACCAATTGGGCTTTTTACTGGTGATCACCAATTTCGCCCCTGTGAATATCACCCCCCTCATCACCACCCCTGGACCATAAACCAAATATGAGGCGAAGTATCCTGGCTGCAATCCCGGTTCTTGGCCTGGCGATCATGCTCCAGACCGCAATCATCGAGCGCATCAACCTTCTCAATGGTGCCGCTGACCTGGTCCTGCTGATCACTGCTGCATGGTGCCTGCAGGAACGTGCCCAGGGTGCCTGGGTTTGGGGAGCATTGGCCGGCATCCTGGTAGGGTTTGTATCAGGCATCCCATGGTACGTCCCACTGGCTGGGTATTTGGTTATTGTCGTCCTGGCGCGCATCCTGGCGCACCGGGTTTGGCAGGCACCCCTCCTGGCGATGTTTACTGTTACATTGATTGGGACAATGGTCTTACTCATGATTACATTTCTGGAACGCACACTTTTGGAAGTCACCCTGCCGATTAATGTATCGTTTGTGCAGATCATACTTCCCAGCATCCTATTAAACCTGCTCCTGGCGATCCCGATTCATTCCCTGATCCGGGACCTGGTAAACAGGCTCTATCCACAAGAGATGATTTCATGACCACAAAAATGGATGGGGTGCGGGTTCTGAACTGGCGGCATATGTTCGTGTATGCTGTTCTGATAAGTGTTGGAGCGATTTTCATCTGGCGCTTGTTTAACCTGCAAATCTTAAACGGGATGACCTACGTGGCCCAGGCGGAAAGTAATCGCACCCAGATAATCAGTGTGCCTGCCCCACGCGGGATCATATATGATCGGAACGGAACCCTGCTGGCTCGGAATGTGGCATCCTACAGCATTGTCATCACCCCCGCTGCCCTCCCTGACGATGATGGTGATATTCAGCGCATTTACCGTGAGCTATCTGCGTTGACCGGGGTTCCGGTCAATCATGGCACTGTAGAAGATGCGAAATTACTGCAAGCATGTACGCCGGGTCCCGGAATAGCCCAACTGGTGGACCTCGAAATATCCAACGCCCCTTACGATCCGATCAAAATCCAGTGCTATGTGGATGAAAAGACAGCCATGGTTGTCCGGGAGCATTCAGTCGACTGGCCTGGCGTAAGTGTGGAAATCGAACCGATGAGGGATTACCCCACAGGTTCATTGACAGCCACGATCGTAGGTTTTTTGGGCCCAATCCCGGCTTCCCTTGAAATGGAGTACCGTGCACAAGGTTTCCTGCCCAATCGTGACAAAGTGGGGTATGCCGGCGTTGAGTATTCGATGAATGATACCTTGATCGGAACTCCGGGCAAACGCACTGTGGAAGTGGACGTGGCTGGACAAGTGCTGGGCAACCTGACCCCCCCGATCGCACCAGTACCCGGCAACAATATTGTGCTTACGATTGACACCCGCCTCCAACAGGCCGCGGCTGCCATTTTAACACGTGATATCGACTACTTTAATAATGTTTTTTATGGAAAACATCAGATTTCCAGCGGAGTGGTGATTGCCATGAATCCCAAAACGGGTGAGATCCTGGCAATGGTGCAATATCCTACTTATGAAAACAACCGTATGGCCAGGATCATCCCGTCATATTATTACAACCAGTTGGAACAGGACCCCACCCACCCCCTGCTGAATGTTGCCGTTTCTGAGGAATTCCCGCCCGGGTCCACGTTTAAAATTGCGACAGCCACCGGAGCACTGAATGAGGGTGTGGTCACCCCCACCACGCTCGTAGATGCTCCGGCGATGATCGGGTTACAAAACACCTTTTCACCCACTGACCCGGGCAAGATCCAATTTTATTATGACTGGACTTATACCTTCTACGGGCAGACGAGCGGACTCGGAAAGATCCCGTTCCTGGAATGCATTGCGCGCTCCAGCGACGTGTGTTTTTACAAGGTGGGCGGCGGTTATGCCAATGAGATCGAGCAGGGTCTGGGCATTGATCGCCTCCAGCAATATGCCCAAGCTGTTGGCTATAACCAGCCCAGCGGCATTGAACTCCCGGGAGAATTGTCTGGGCTGATCCCTGACCCCACCTGGAAACGGATTTACCAGGGAGAAAACTGGTCCACGGGCGATACTTATCTTGCCGCCGTTGGTCAGGGGTATGTTCTTGCAACCCCGCTCCAGGTGCTTATGTCAGCCGCTACGATCGCCAACGGTGGAAAGTTGATGCAGCCCACCATCATCAAGGAAATTGTGGATGGGGAGGGAAATGTAATCCAGGCTTTCACCCCGCGTGTGCGCTGGGATATCACTGCCGACCCGGTCGTCAAGGATTTCAGTTGCGTTAATGGGGAATGCAATGCAACAGGTACGATGAAGTCTGTCAGTGCCTCTGCGGTGCAGGAGGTGGCGGCAGGCATGCGTCTGGCAGCTTCCGATCCAGCTGGGACTCTCAACCACGAATTCTCCTTCCTAAATTACCCCATTGCCATCGCCGGAAAGACCGGGACCGCGGAATACTGTGATGATGTTGCGAGTGCAAAGGGCATTTGCAACCCTGGAAACTGGCCTGCCCACGGCTGGACGGTGGCTTATGCTCCCTACGACAATCCGGAAATTGCCATTCTAGCCTTTTTTTACAACGGCGGAGAAGGTGGTCGCGTTGCGGCACCTACAGTAAGGGATGTCATGAGCGCGTATTTTGAGCTTAAGGCAGTAGATACATCGCAGGGGCTGACGGGGAATCCATAGGAGAACCTGGAATTAATAAAAACCGCGCCTCGCATATTTTACCTGCGCGGCGCTTCTTTTACTACCAGTGGATTACTGGACCTTTCAAAAGTATTTTCCCCTCGCTCCACAACTGCTCCAACTGGTAATATCGGCGTAGATCGGCATCAAAAAGATGGACTACGATATCTCCGTAATCTATGATCATCCAACCGGCGTCCGGAGTACCTTCGATGACGGCCTTTCTTTTTGTGTTCCACACGGGTTTTTTCAATCACCCCATCTGCCAGGGCGTTCAACATTCGGTTGCTGGTGGCAGTACAAATTATAAAGTAATCACTGAAGGAGATAATCCCCTTAAGATCGAGCAGGACGATATCCTCTCCTTTTTTGTCTTCCAGGGCGTTGACAATGGTATGTGCAAGTTCCAGGGTATCCAGAAGCCACCTCTTTTCAATCTTGAAATTGTTATGAAACAGGTTCATCCTGCGATGATTTCATGGGCAGGGTGTATAAAGCTGTGTAAACCGACCCGCCCGGGAGCAGGTCGGATTTATAAATATGGATGGCATCCACGCGCACTATTCCCAAAGCGCCGACATTCATCCCCTCCAGAGCAGTACAGATTCTATGCAAATCCGTCGTGGAAACTTTAGGACCCACTCGTCCAATGGTCAGGTGTGGGGAAAATGGCCGGTCCTCAGCCGCATATCCCAGGCTCGCCGACACAGCTTCAACTCCGCGCATAAGCGCCTGCAACTCCGCGGAAACCTCGAGGCCGATCCAAAGGACACGCGCCTTGCGGGTGGTCGGGAATGCCCCCAGACCGCCGACTGGGATGGTAAATATCTCATGATTCCGGGTTTCCAGCTTCAACGCTAACGCAAGCCGTTCAAGGTTTGCGGTTGAGATATCCCCCAAAAATTTAAGGGTCAAATGGACGTTTTCCGGCGCCACCCAGCGGACAAGTGGGTTGGGCAGGCTCATTTGCAAAGGAGCTATGCTGCGTGCAACCGCGCCCTGGATCTCTTTAGGTATTTTGACCGCGATAAATGACCGCAGCATCATGCGTTAAGCGCCAACTCCTCGATGTCCATTGCTCCTGCTTGCATTTACCCGTACTCCTGCTGAAATGAGTGCTTTTAATTCGGTCGAATGTTGATGAGATCTTCTCGAAATTTTAAAGAAACTAACTGACCATCACGGTCATTGAAAACGGACCCAAGTTTACGGGAAAGACACACGGGGCAATTAATTTTGGAACCAATACTTCGATTTATCACCAATCACCAAGTGTCTGTTTCAGGAAGAATAAAAATAGCACAAGATGGTGGAAATTACAAGGGCATTAAGGTCGCAGGCGGGCATAGTCAGCCGGCGTATCCAGGTCTTGAAGGATGGTTCGATCAGCGGTAATGTATTCCACCTGACCCGTATAGGTATTCAAGAATTGTCGTGCGGTGGTGGTTGCAGGCAGCGCCAGGAGGCTCGACCAGAGCACACGCGCTGCCAACCAGGGATGCCCGCGACGGTTCTGAAAACTTGGGATGACTAGTGGAGCATTCGTACGGACAAATGCGGAACAGATCCCCCGCACCGTTTCTTCCAGCACCTGGGGTTGATCTCCAAGACCAATCAAAGCTGCAAGGATATGAGGGTTTTGAGCTGCCAATCCCACCTGAATGGAACTCAGCATTTCCCCCTGCGAATATCCCGGGTTGAAGATGGACCGAACAGGAAATTTATTTGACATGTCTGTCACCACCCCCTCGATTTGTTCATGCGCGGCTCCGGTCACGACGACCAGGTCTTCCACTCCTGCTGCTGTAAAAGCTGATATGACCTGCCCAAGGACCGTGGTGTTGCCCCAGGGAAGGAGCAATTTGGGCTGCCCCATGCGGCTCGATAGTCCCGCGGCTAGCAGTATGGCGGAAATGTTATTTCCCATTGATGAGTTTCCTGTACTCATCTGCCGTATCCACATCTGTTAAAAGACTCTCGTCGTGCCAGGGCAGGTAATTCACCGGCACCTTGCTGAAAATTGCCCGTCCCCCCACATCCCCCTTTAGCATCATCAATTCCGGGAAAGTGCTGCGGTCGAATAGTACCGGGTTGGCGCGCTCTCCTCTTACCAGTGGTGCCACAATGGCTGCCATCGTACGGGCGTGTTCCTCGCTCAAGGCACGCAAAATGGTCGGTGTGACTTGAGGTTGGTCGGCAAGCAGGAAAATCGCTGCCCCCAGCCTGTCCCAACCACTATTTACCTCAGGATCTCTGGAGGAAGTCTCCCGGGTGGTTGCCTTGGAAATGGCGCGTAATCCAGCCTTGATGGAAGAACTCTGACCTGTTTGCCATTTCGGATTATGAGTAACGATTATATTCAAATCAATCAGCACCTTTTCCACTTGTTCCGCTTGAGCGCCCGTAACCACCACCACCGGCGAAAGGCCTGCGTTGATTGCGGTTTGCGCCACGACTCTGACAAACGGCTGGCCCTGCCAATCCAATAATTGTTTTGGAGTACCGAAGCGGATGGACCCTCCGCCAGCCAGGATGATCCCGGCAACCGGTTCGAAAACAGCGTGAATTTTGGATTGCTCTCCGGGCAGGGCAGGGGGAGGATAAAGAGAAGCTGAAATTACCTCATCAAACCCACCTAGCAGTTGCCCGGCCATCATTTTTACCTGTGCCTGCAGTTCGGGCGTATCCGCTTGGTTGATTAATGCTACACGCCGCGCTCCCGGTGGAGTGTTTTTCATTCCACCGGAAGGGTGGGCTAAGACGCGCACGAGCGACTCGGGTGTGATTATTTCGCCCAATTTCATACGGCCCAGGGCGGCAAAGATCTCCGGTCGGTGAACGAATTCATTTGTCAACGGTTTTCCCAACCCAGCAAGTCCAGCAACGACCACCGCAATGTCGACAAACTCGGGAATAACGGGTTCAAAAGCTGCGGGTGCTTTCAACGGTCTTTGCCTGGAACCATCCGCTTCGATGAGCAGGGGCAAGTGGTGATCTTTATGAATTGCGTATAGCCGGAGTACTACATCAGCCATTACTCCAGTAGTTCGATCCCCCTCCTTTGAACCGGTGACGAGCATCACCCCATGCAGGTCTTTATCGAAGTCTTCCAAATCTTCGGGCTTTACTGCCACCCTGTGTGAATCAGCCAATTTAATTTGGTCAACATGCAGGTGAGTAGTAGCAGTTACCAAAACAGCCCCATACAAAAGGGATAGTTCACGCGCCAGCTGGAAAAGGGCGGTGGTCTTTCCACCCGCGCCAGCAAAAGCAAGGCATGTGGAATTTGGGACCCGGATCGCCTGGGATATATTCATTGTTTTCCTGCAGGACCTCGGGGCAAAAGAAACGCGGAATCCCGTTTTTGAAACCTGGGAGTCATGTCCATAATTGAGAGCGGACTTCCGACCTTGAGAGCAGCGCCTCCAGTACTCCCCCACCAATCGAAAGGGCTTTATCTGAAACCAACTGGCAGAGACGAGGATCATCCCGCAAGTCGATGTCTCCAATTTTCAGTCCGCGGGTGACCAAAAGCCCGGAGTGAAGCAACCCGCGCACGATTCCTGTTAGGGGTGAGAGCACTTCCTCACCGCCAACTTCAGCAACCAGTTGTCCTGCTGCGACATGATCCCCGATTTTATAGTGAGTCTCAAGTTTTCCATCCGCAGGCGCGCGCAAAACACGCCTAGGGTCGCCGCTGGGTTGACCAGTATCCGCTTCCGGTCCGCCCTGCCAAAACACCCGCCCGAGAGTATGCCCGCGGCGGGTCTCGATCACCGCCTGGCAGTTCACTCCAGCTTCGAAACCCGGACCGAGACCGATATATAAAAGTGGAGAATATCCGATGGGTTCAGGGGCACGTTTGGTCATCCGTCCGTCCACAATAACGGCGGGATGCAGCAGCTTGGCAGAAGAGCAGTCTGGATCGATCAACACGGGTACTTCCTGTTTCCCGAGAATGCCGAGGACCCGCAAGGAATCGCCCGGATCCTTTACACAGCGGGCGGTGAGCCCCTCGACGCTGATCTCGCCCGAATAGACCGCCTCGGCGAATGAGACCGTACGCCGCACTGCCAAGGGTTGGGGCAGTTCTGTGATAACGACACGCAGACCGGAACGAAAAAGGCGCATGGCAACCCCGGTGGCAAGGTCCCCACCACCGCGGATAAGGATGAGAGATGGCATGTGGATATTAAACCACAAATGTCTTTTATTGGATGAACGCCTGGATTTCGAACGGCAACAATTGTTCGCTTATATTGGAATCTGGCGACCTTTGCGGCCCGCGAATTGCGTGAGGTGTGAAAGACCTGCGGTCCGCACGGCTTCCAGGGCAGTGTCGAGGTGCAGACCAACCTGGCTGGCGGCATGCGCATCCGAGCCGAGGGTGAGACGTTCGCCGCCCATCGCCGCGTACCATTTCAGGATCAGAGGGTCAGGCATCAGGTTTTGCGAGGCTTTCCGCAGACCGCCGGCGTTGACCTCAAGTGCCAGGTTGCGCTTGATGATCATTCCCAGGAGTTCGGCGAATCTGAGTTTCGTATCGGGCAGGGTCGTAACCAAAGACGGGTTTCCCAGTGCGAGCGGGGATGTCGAAATGGGCGACGATATCAATGTCAGCAGTCTCAATCATTAATTCCAGTTCGGCGAAATATGACCGATAAACCTCGTCAGCAGACCGGGTGCGAAAATTTCGCTTCGTCGAAAACAAAATTTTTTCCAACGAAATGCACCGAACCAAAAACGTAATCAAAGGGATTATTCGTCAGCATTTCAGCGGTTTCCCTGCGGGTAGAGGTGCGGTTCGGCTATTTCGATCCCGGCTCGGATGATCAATTGACCGATGAAAAAAGCGCGCAGCCGATTTAATTCCTCAAACCAGGCTTCCAGGCTGGAAAAAACGCGGGTTAGCCTCATAAGGACCGACGTCCCAGTGTTCGGAGAATCCAATCTCGGGGATGCCAAGCTCGATGGCACGCAGGCACATGGCTTCCAGGGAGTCATCACCGTCTTCAGAAAAGGTGGTATGCATGTGGTAATCAAGAGGGATCATGGAAAACCTTTGATTAAATCACAACCCCCTGGGATAGGGGGCATGATATCGTCTTGCCAATTCTCTATTTATTTTCTGCTTCCTGGAATTGTCTTTCCTGCATCACTCTGCCGAAAACGTGGAAAGCAAGATAGACAAACAGGAAAAGGAGCGTAAATAGTAACGTAAAACCATAAACGCGCAGGTTCGAAAAGGGGTGCCTCAGCCACCCATAGATGTCGTGGACGATCGGCAGGGGGTCGCCAAAAATGTCCCAACTGTTCCAACGATAAAACCTCCCCAGGAAAATCCCCAGGCTGCTCAGGACGGTTACAACGATCGAAAAAACCCAGCCAGCAGCCCTGCCGAATGTGCGTGTGACGATCTCCTGCATAAAATGAAGGGATACCACACCCAGCAGCAGTCCCGTCCATGCAAACCAGAGCAGCAGAAGGACGTCAAACCAGACTGGTGCATTATTGGCATTGGTGCTGAGGTGCTGGAAATCCGTCAGGATGTAGGGAGCGTTTGGAAAAAACATCAGCCAAATAAATGCGCAGACCGGCACCACCAGGAAGAGCAATTTCCTCGACCAGGAAACCACGTAGGCAATTGAAGCAAATATGAACGGTATCCAGGCGAGACCTAGATTCCAGATTAAGATGGAGTAGTCATTTGTGTTGCTGTATGCAATGCGTGCTCTTGCGAGCAGAACGGAAATTAATGAAGCTGCCAGCAGGAGTGAAAAAGTTATTAATTTGTATTTGTGCCTGGAAAGCACCCGGACCATTACTTAATTTTCCCCAATCCCCGCAGCACACGCTCGGGGGTCAGCGGGAATTCATTGAACCAGACGCCAGTGGCATCGTGCAGGGCTCCGGCGATAGCTGGAGCAAGCGGCAGGAATGGCAACTCGCCCAGGCCGCGTGCTCCGAACGGACCATTCGGTTCAGCCACTTCAAGGATGACCAACTCGACCGCATCGGGGATGTCCAGCACGGTGGGGATCAGGTAGGTGCTGAGTTGGTCGGTTAGAATGTGCCCATTTTTAGTAATGAAATTCTCGGTGAGTGCGTATCCCTCGGCCTGTACCACCGCACCTTCGATCTGCCCCTGTACCAAGGCGGGGTTGATGGCTTGACCAACATCGTCCGCGGATACCACCCGCAGGATTTTAATAAACCCTGTCTCCAGGTCCACTTCCAACTCCACTGCCTGGGCTGCATAAGCATAGGACAGGTTCGGCGTGGAATAGCCGGTCTCCTTATCAAAAGGAGTGGTTTTGGGAGCTAGGTAGGTATATTCAGAAATTGCCGGACGTTCCTCGGCTTTCCATTTCACAAGTGCTTCCTCCGCGGCTCCCTTGATCGCATGCCCTGCCATGAAAGTCATCCGGCTTGCTGAGGCGCTGCCGGGGTTGCCCATGGTGGCAGAGTCCGAAGTGACCATGGTTACTTTCTCGAACGGCACGCCGACGGTTCCTGCTGCGAACTGTGCCATGACCGTATGCGCTCCCTGTCCCACTTCCGCCCCGGCATGCCAGACCACCACATGGTCGATCTCGGTTTTTCCATGCAGTTCGACCCTTGCCCAGGAATTTTCCTGGTACCCAAACGAGAACCCAACATTTTTAAAGCCGCAGGCAAAGCCACGCCCCCGTACGAGGGAGGATTGGGGATCGGAGGGTAAAGGCCGTTTATCAGTCCAGCCGTACCGATCGCGTGCCGCTTCAATGCACTGAACGATACTCACCTTGCCAGGGGCTGGAGTTCCTACATTTAGAGTGTCTCCTTCCCGGAGTGCATTGCGATGACGAAATTCCACCGGGTCGAGCCCGAGCTTTTCAGCAAGCTTGTCCATCTGGATTTCGGCCATCCACAAAGCCTGGGGAGCGCCGAAGCCGCGGAATGCAGCAGTCGGAACATTGTTGGTGTATACCCCGTAGACATCTTCCTTGACATTGGGGATGAAATACGGTCCGGTGGCAGTGATGGTGCAGTTGCCAAGCACCTTGTTGGTAGTGTACATGTACGCCCCGGCATCTGCGATGACCGTCGTCTCGGCTGCGAGCAGTTTACCGTCCCTGTTGGCCGCCCATTTTGTTTTGATGGTCATCGGGTGGCGTTTCCCGTGCCCGATAATTGATTCCTTGCGGCTCCAGACGATCTTGACCGGACGCTTGAGTTTCATCGCTGCCAGCGCCAGCACTGCCTGGACGGACAGGTCCTCACGCCCGCCGAAGGCTCCCCCGATGGCCGGGTAGATTACGCGCACCTGTTCATCGGCGAGGCCCAGGGCATGAGCAATGCTTTCACGGTCGGCATGTGTCCATTGACCGGCACACTCCACCGTGATTCGACCCGCTTCGTCAATATATGCCAGCCCGGCCTCCGGCTGGAGATAGGCATGTTCCTGGTATGGGGTGTGGTATTCCCCTTGGACGATCACATCCGCCCTGGCAAACGCAGACTGCACATCACCTTTACGGATCTTGTCCAGCACGCAGACGTTGGACTCTCCAACTTCCGGGTGGACCCGCGGCGCATCGGGTTTCATTGCCTCAGCCGCATCATAGACGGCGGGCAGGTCCTCGTATTGCACCTGGATCAAATCCCGGGCGTGGGCAGCGATCGCTTCCGTCTCCGCAACAATAACCGCCACCTGGTCGCCTTCGCAGCGGACGATATCACCACGAACCCCCTGTCCGAGGGTCTGAGGGGAAGGACCACAAAGGACCGGTTGGTCTCTTTTCTGCAAGCCGTACTCATTGAAGGGGACATCCCTGGCAGTGTAGATTGCAACCACACCAGTCAGTAACTCGGCGGCAGAATAATCAATGGTGACCACCCGCGCGTGCGAGCGCCCAGCGAAAAGGATCTTCATATAGAGCATTTCCGCTCTCACGAGATCGCCGGAATACAGGGCCGCGCCCGTGACTTTATCATGGGCATCGATGCGGGGGACGGATTTACCGATGGAAGTTGTCATTTTTTTCCAAAAGGAAGAAGGCGATCAATGGATACCGTTTATCTTTTGTACGCTTTTGCTTTATGCTTGGATGGGGGGGCATCCAGCGCGGTATATTGCGACGGGCCAACCAGCGAGTACATCCAGGTATAGAGAAGGGATGCGACCGTTGTCAGGAGCAGTACGATCACGAAGAAAGTGATGACATTTATCCATAGGTTTTGAATGCTTCCGATATACTTTACTATGCTGGATATGATCATGACTTTGTAGGCCCAATCCGGGAAGTGGACGTATCCGACCAGCTGATATGGGACTTTCCCGGTGTTAATAAGTACCGGAACAAGGAGTTCCATCAGCACAAAGGCGAACAAAGGGACGACAACAAGCAAAATGCAGCCAATGCCGCGCCAGATCGGGTTCATTCCTTTCTTTGGTGCCTGCTTTACCCTGTATTTAACGTATTTTGACATTAATTCTCTCCCTGAGGGCAGAGCTCCCGGCATGGAAATTGACCCTGCTGGGAATCCTGCGCAATTGCCTGTCGTCAGGCTTTGGCGGCGTCTTCTATCGCTTGCACGATCATGTAATATCCGGTACACCGACACAAATTACCTGAAATTGCCTGGGTAATATCGTCACGACTTGGATGCGGGCGTTCTTCAAGCAATTTCGCCGATGACATGATAAATCCGGGTGTGCAATATCCACACTGGACTGCACCATCCGCGATGAAAGCAGCCTGGACCGGGTGTAGTTTTTCCGTCTGCCTGCGGCCTTTATTTTTCGTCGCCAGCCCTTCCACGGTGACGATCTCCGCGCCATTTGCTCGCGGGGCGGGGACAAGACATGACATGACCGCTTTGCCGTCCAGGAAGACAGTGCAGGCTCCACATTCGCCTTCAGCGCAGCCTTCCTTCGTACCCGTCAAACCTGCCTCCTCCCTCAGGAGGCGCAGCAAGGATTTTTCATGACCGGTGGAAAAGGTGTACCTTTTACCATTAATTTTAGTGCTGATGGAGTCTCTTGAAGACGAATTGTTTGCGCTAGGCACGGACCCACGGATGTCCTGGTTTCCCCACAACAGCACCGGGTCCTCCGGAACCTGGCTTTTCTCGTCCCCTGCGCGCAAACTGCGCAGCCCACGCGTGACCAGCACCCGCACCATCGCCTTGCGATAGGCTGCCGAGCCGCGGATGTCGTCGATCGGGCTGGCTGCCCCGGCTGCCAGTTCGGCTGCATGACCGATTAATTCGTCGGTCAGTTCCTTGCCAATTAGAAAGGCTTCAGCTTCAGGTGCGTGGATGATGGTAGGAGCGACAGCACCCAGGGTAATCACCGCAGAAATAACACGGGAAGTTTCGAGGGTCAGGACGATGGCAGTATTGACCAGTGAAATTGCCTGGGCGCGCCGCAGTCCAAGTTTCAAGAAAGTTCCGCGTTGATCCGGTTTCAGGGCAGGGAACCCAATGTCAACAACCATTTCATCCGGTTCGAGCACTGTTTTGCGGACGCCGGTGTAAAAATGCTCAAGGTCAACCCGGCGCGTCCCCCTGATGGATGCCAGCATTAACCATCCTCCCATTGCCATTAACGGGGTGATCGTATCGTTGGCTGGGCTGGCGGTGACCAGGTTACCAACCACGGTAGCCCGGTTTCGGATCTGAGGAGCTCCAACCTGCCAGGAAGCTGCGACCAGAGGGAAGGCGCGCTCGCGCAGGATTTTGGAAGCTGCCACCGCGTTGTGGGTCACCAATGGACCGAGGTGGATAATATCGTCTTCAGCGATGGTGATGCGATCCATGTCCGCAAGACGAGTGACATCGATGACAGTCTGGATGCCTTTGCGAACACCTCGTTCGAGTTCGAGCATCAGGTCGGTTGCCCCTGCGATCAGGCGGGCTTTTTCCCGTTTTTCAGCCAGGACGTGCAGCGTTTCCTCCAGGGAGGCGGGAGTAATGTATTCAGTCCACATATCGTAATTAAACCACAAAGTAGCGCAAGTTACCATCTTGCGCTACTTTGATGAGTTATCCTTGTTTTAATAATACGGGATATCTTGGTCCCAGCTTTTTACTTACCTCTCATTTTTCTATATTTTCCAGAGCGAAAATTATCCATAAACTTGGAAGGATTATCCAATTCTTCCTCGACGGTAACGATGTGCTCGATCAGATATAGTACTGCTGCCGGGATACCAATGATCGACAGGCAAAGTAGAATGAATAAAGCCCAGGAACCGACGAACTCGTGCCAGACTACTTTTCCCATATTCTCCTCCATGATTTAACCACTTCCTGCTTCCACTATGGTCGTACCCAACCGGTTCCTATTAAGGATTAAGTAAAAGGTAATCGAGTCCAGTGGAAAGAAAATTTCTGATACTGGTCTCATGCAGAACCATGGTTAAGTGGATGGGCGCTGGATTACCCGCTGGCTGCTCCGGTACCGGTAATCGCCTGGTAACGGCGGTCGAATGTTTCACCTGCCTGGCGGGAAAGGTCATTAACCGACGCGGATGGCAGCTTTGAGCCCGTCGCCTGCGATTGCTGTTTCAACATTATCCAAACCGCTCGAGATTTGGTCAGCCAGGGTGAAGAAAGCCGTGTCGAAGGTGTAGATGGTTTCGAGTTCCTTTTCGTTGATCTTGACGGAATCGAAGAAACCGGAGTAGCCGTATGAGGCGTTCTTGATCCGGTCGGCGAAGGTGCGCAGTTTCAAACCCACGGAGTCGATATCGTCGAGCATGTCGATCTGACCGGCGTCGGCGATGTCTTTTTGCAGGCGTGAGGTGCGGGCTGCCAGTTCGCTGTACTTTAGTGCAACCTGCTCGCGCAGGAGTTTGTCGGCAGAACGGCGGTTGGATCTCTCGATGTATCCGCTAAAACCGGGGATATACGACAATAATTTTTTGAAAATATCCTGTCCGCCTTTGACTGTGTCAAAAAGGTCGCTCATGGTGTTCCTCCTGAAAGGATGATTGGCTGATATTCAACTGTAATTAATTATACTGCAACGTACTCAAAGAGATTTACGACATTCGCTGGCGAAAGTTGTATCCTAGTGGACTTGGTATAATGGGTTAGTAAGGTAATTAATGGTCTCATTTTCCCAGCGTTAATCACGAGCTTCGCCAATTAAGATTTAAGGAGATTAAAATGATCGTAACCACCAAACAACTCTTCGCAGCTGCCTATGGCAAATATGCCATCGGGGCTTATAACATAAACAACCTGGAACAAACCATGGGCTTGTTCCGGGGAAATGTGGACAGCCAGGCGCCATTCATCATCCAGATTTCGAAGGGGGCGCGCTCGTTCACACATAAAAATATGCTCGAGGCATTGATCCGCGCCGCAGACGGGATCTTCCCGGATGCCATTTTCGCCGTTCACCTGGACCATGGTGATGAACCGACCTGCTTCGATTGCATCGCCAGTGGCTTTTATTCCTCGGTCATGATCGATGCCAGCGGGGAAGCGTTCGCCAAGAACATCGAGATTACCAAACGTGTGGTGGATGCAGCCCATGCAAAGGGGATCGTGGTCGAAGCGGAACTCGGCCAATTGGGGGGCGTGGAGGAGCATGTCAAGGTGGATGAGGCCAATGCCAAGCTGACGGACCCTGACCAGGCCAAGGAATTCGTTGAGAAAACCGGTGTCGACTCGCTGGCCTGCGCCATCGGCACCAGCCACGGGGCATTCAAATTCGCCGGAACCCAGGGCTTGCACTTTCGAGGTGCTGGAAGCCATCCAGAAACGACTGCCCAATTTCCCGCTGGTGATGCATGGTTCCAGTTCGGTCCCGCAGGAAGAGGTGGCCCGCATTAATGCAGCTGGCGGCAACCTTAAAGGCGCCAAGGGAGTGGACGAGAACCAGTTCAAACGTGCTGCTGAGCTGGGTGTGACCAAGATCAACATCGACACCGACGGTCGCCTGGTCTGGACACGTGTCCATCGTGAATTCTTCCGGGACTTCCCCGAGAAATTCGACCTGCGTGACCCTGGCAAGATCTTTATGAGTGAATATGCCAAGTTCATTGCTCACAAGAACGGGAAATTAGGCAGCGCCGGGCAGCTTGAGTTTGTCCGCAAACTGGTGAAATAACCAGGTAGAGGGCTGGTTTGATTATTCCAAATGGAGACATCCCGCTCTTTCGGTGTTAAATATGCCTGTATCTGACCAGGGTGTCACCCTCGATCGTTATATGCTGATCCCGCGCGTTCTGATTTTTGTCTGGCGCGGGACAAATGTCCTGCTGATCAAGGGAGCGCCGCAACAAACGCCTGTGGGCTGATAAATATAACGGGGTCGGCGGTCACGTTGAACAGGGAGAGGACATCCTGTCAGCCGCGCGCCGTGAACTGCTCGAAGAGACCGGGCTCACAGCAGATTTGTGGTTGTGCGGGACGGTGGTGGTGGAAACCGGCAGGAACCCCGGTATTGGCATATATGTTTTCAGCGGCGAATCCTTGCAGGGGGAACCAGAGGATCATCAGAAGGGACCCTGGAATGGGTTCCCGTCACAAAATTCCAGGATCTCCAGGTTGTGGAAGATCTGCCTGTTCTGCTCAACCGCATCCAAAAAATGAAACGCGGGGATACGCCTTTCAATGCCCGCAGCCACTACGTTGGCGACAAATTGACCGTGGTCTTTGCAGAAGAATAAAACAGCCCGGGTTTCGAAAACCCGGGCTGTTTTTGATAAATAACAGAAGGCTTTTTCTACCCGATCTTGTATCCGATTTTCCGCAGGAACCCTTTTCGCCAGGTGATCCCCTCTTCGTCTTCAACTCCCTTTGGAGAAGATCCGTCCACCACGCCCAGGATGCCGCGTCCCAATTCCGTCCCAGCGACAAGGACTTCGGTCGGGTTGGCGGTGGCGCAGAAGATCCGGCAGACTTCCGGTGTATTCTGGATGGCTTTCAATACATTAACCGGGAAGAATCCATCCCCCAGGAATACAATAAACGAGTGACCGGCGCCGATGGCAAGCGCATTTTTCTTGGCAAGTTCGATCATCGCCTCGTCCGTGCCCGACCAGCGCACCAGGCATTTGCCCGATGCCTCGCAGAAGGCAAGACCGAATTTTATCCCCGGGACGGCAGTTGACCAATGCTTCATGCACATCCTCGACGGTCTTGATGAAATGCGATTGCCCGAGGATAAAGTTGATATCTTCAGGTTTTTCGATTTTTACCGTGGTGATTTCCATGGAACCCTCCAAATTCATGTTTAAGAAAGATAATAATCCTTCAGGAATCTCTAAATTGTCGCTTCCACATACGCGTTATTTCTTCTCGAAAAACACCAGCAGGGTGTTCCCGTATTTTCTCTGGTCAAACTCCCGGAGGTTACTTAGTTCCAGTTCCTTATATTCTCGCGGGTGAATTTGTACAATGACTTCGGGATCTTCACCCAGCCAGCCGAGGTTCGCATCCAGCAACTCCACCGCTTTGGACCACATTTCCTTGTACTGAGGCGGTGCAATGTAGACATAATCGAAGGTCCGGTCGGGCGGGGCGGATAGCATGGCAAAGGCATCCCCTCGCCGGATTTCAGCTTGGGATGTGAAGCCGGTGGTTTCCAGGTTGGCTTTAATGGTCTCAATGGGGAGGCGGTTTAGACTCAGAGAACCGCACGAAGGCTGCCCCGCGACTCAAGGCTTCGATGCCTACCGCGCCGGTCCCGCCAAACAGGTCCCACCACCTGGAGTCCAGCACGTCCCCCGCCAGGATGTCGAACAAGGCTTCCTTGACCATATCGGTCACCGGGCGGGTGGTGTCTCCGGGGACATCTTTCAACTTGCGCCCCTTGGCAGTACCCGAAATAACGCGCAGGCTCATCCAGACCCTTCAACGATTTGCCTGGCAGTGACCAGGTTCCCGTGGGGGGCGATGATCGGTACAACGCAGCCGGTGCCGAGGACAAACCTGCGACCTCCGGTCTGGGAGATGGCATCCATCGCTTCTTTCCGGACCTCGGACCTGTCTCCTAAAACGATCGTGTTTTGGCTGATCCCACCGCAGACTACACCATCGGTAATTTTTAAGTCCATCAGCCAGGCTGGGCCCGGTTTCCCGGTCGTGCCAGTTGACGATCTGGCAAGGATATTCCCCGGCCAGCGATGAAATGGACATTGTCGCCATGCAGATGGAGCAGGTTACACCACAATTCCCGGGCAGGTTCGAGGATCTGCATATCAAAGGGGAGGCCGAATTTTCGGTATTCTTCCAATGTCAGCAGCCCGGCCTGGGCGTGCTGGACTGCGTAAAAGATCGCCATCCAGCCCGATTTCCATGCATGCTTCCACGAAATGGCGGGTTGTCACAGCGATGGTTTCCAGTCCTTTCAGCACGGCTTCCGGATGTGTGCGCAGATGAACGACTACGCGTTCGCCCCCAGCCAGGTTTTTAGCCTGTGCCAGTGGACTGAAGATGGTTTGCAGGAGCGGAGTATCTGAGCTCAGGTCAGCGCGAATCAAGCGCAGGCAGGTCAACTGATTGGCAAGGAAGGTTGACGAGGGGGAGAGCACCTTCAGGTGTTCCCAGTCCTGCGGCTTCTCAATGACATGCCTGGTATACCGCCGCGTCCCTTCTGTGTGACCTTCCCATACGTCTTCAGCTCCCCAGTCTCTTATGGAAAAGGAAGAGGCCGGAGTTACTTTGACCAGGTCGAAGTCGTAATGCCGTTGGAAATCCAGGGTGGCGGCAGCCAGGGCTGCGGGGTCCTGGTCGTCCACCGGGAAATGGCGCCACAAGGCTACGGGCGGTCGGTCAAGAGCGACGTCATCAGCAAGACAGGCTTGCATGCGTTCGCGAGTGAGTGAGGGTCATAAGTTATTTCGCGAGTCTTTAAACGGTTTCAGCTATTCTGGATTATAGCCCGGTTCTTGGCTGGAATTGGATCTCTAACCAGGCCTTTCCTTTTCACGCAAAATTTCCCGCAGGCTGGATTGCATTTCCGGTGATAAACCCGCCATGATCCTGCGGAAAGTCCGCAGCATGAGCGGAGCAGGGTCATCGTGAGTGATTTCCCGCAGGAAGACCATGGTTTCAGTCAGGGATACCCGCTCCAAGGGTGGCGAGACAGGCCTGCAGCTCGAGCTGTGTGCTCGGACCTGCCGATTGCACCGCCGGTTTTAGAATGCGGAAGACCGCCGGAAGGTTTTCAAAATTGGGATCCTGCAGCATGGGGATAAGAGCCCGCAATCCCCACACGCGCAATGTAGTACGCCCGGATTTCAGCCACTCTTCGAGCAGGGTAAAGACCGCTTCCGGGTTTTCCCGGCGCAGGCGGGAGAAGGCATCGCTGAGCAGCGCATTGAGAATTTGCTTGTCTTTGGATTGGGCGAGCCAGTCAGGCAGTTTTAATAAGGTGGGGTTGGATTGGGTAAGGGGGATACAACCCAGCAGGGAAGCCGCCAGAAGGCGTGACTCCAAGGTACTGGCCTTCCAGAGAGCATTGGTGAGTGCGACAGCTTCAAGCGGATGGGATTCGGCTAATGGTTCAAGTTCTCCCTGGATTTGACGCAAAACGGGTGAAGGAGTGCGGTAAGTCGGAAGAGAATATCTACTAGTGGTTTGCGTGGAACGAAGTGTGCGATTAGTATAGAAATCCAACATTTCGTTCAAGTCGCGCACGAAAGCTTCCGGGTCGCTGAATTTTTCCGATAGCCGGGAAGCCTGGGTCTTGAGTCGCGCGAGGTTTATTGCGGGCATTGGAGGAAAGCTGCAGGGAATAAATTATTTTACTCAGGTTTTAAAGGGGACCGTTATTACTTTCGAAGTAATCTCGGCTTGCAGGGATTTTATCACCGACCTCAGACGGGCTTCGATTTCCCCAAGCGGGAGGATGTCTTTCGTAGGTTGCTGGCGCAGTTTAAGCTCCACGCCGCCCTGTGCCAGTGCCCGCTCGCTGACAGTAATGCGGACCGGGATGCCGATCAGGTCTGCATCGTTGAACTTGACACCAGGGCTTTCCTCTCGATCGTCATATAGGACTTCAATACCAGCTGACTGCAAATCGGAATATAGCTTTTCGGCAGTCGTTTCTGCCTGGAGATGTTCCTTTTCCGCGCAGGAGAACCAGATGCACCTGGAATGGGGCAACCGAAATTGGCCAGATCAACCCATGCTCGTCGTGATGGGCTTCTGCCACGCATGCCAGCAAGCGCCCCACGCCGATCCCGTATGAACCCATGATGACCGGTTTTTGTGCTCCATCCTGGTCCAGGAATGTGCAGCCAAGGGCATCCGAATAGCGCGTGCCCAGCTTGAAAATATTTCCCACTTCAACACCGCGCTGCATGTGTAATGGAGAACCGCATTCCGGGCAAGCCGCACCCTCGTCCGCAGCAGCGATATCGGTGACGAGATTGGCAGTGTAATCGCGGGGATAATTGGTGTTCAATAGGTGGTAGTCGTTCTCGTTTGCCCCGGCCACCAGGTTGGGGCTGGAGGGGATGGAATCGTCCAGGACCACATTTGACAGAACCAACTTTCCCAGCTGCTCAGATCGTGGAACCGGGTTAAGCGAAATTGGCGAAGCGAAACCCGGAACGGCGCCACCGGATTTGATTTCATCTTCGCTGGCAGGACGCAGCTCGCGTGCCCCGATGGCGTTGGCGAGTTTGGTCTCGTTCAAATCCATGTCGCCGCGGATTACAGCGAAAATGAATTGTTCGGTCACTTCCTGCCCTTCCGGGATGGAAGCCATAAAGAATACAACCTTGGCAGTTTTGGACTTTGGCACACCCAGGAAGGACGACAGTGCATCGATGGTTTTACAATCGGGAGTGAGTACTTTCTCGATAGGTTTCAATTCTTCTGGCGCTGCAGTGACTCTTCCGGAAGCGTGCCACTTGACGGTTGGCTGTATAGCCGCATTGGCTGCAAAGTAAGAGTGTGTCCTCGCCAATGGGGGTGAGAACCATAAATTCGTGCGCCATTTTACCGCCCATCATCCCCGAGTCGGATTTGACCGCGATTACATCCAGGCCGCAGCGGTGATAGATGTTGAAATAAGCCTGGTAGTGGGCACGATATTGTTTATCGAGTCCCTCCCAGTCGGCGTCCAGGCTGTAGCTATCCTTCATGGTGAATTCCCGCACGCGGATCAAGCCTGCCCGCGGGCGCGGGTCATCCCGCCACTTGGTCTGGATATGGTATACCAGGCGCGGCAGTTGTTTGTAGGACTGGATTTCACGCCGCACCAGGTCAGCCACCACTTCCTCGTGGGTCATGGCGAGTACCATATCGTGGTCGTTCTTGTCCTTGAAACGTCCCATCTCCGAACCGATCTGGTACCAGCGCCCGGTCTCCTTCCAGTTCTCGGCAGGCTGGACGACGGGCATCGATATCTCCTGCCCGCCGATCCTGTCCATTTCGTCACGCAGGATCGCTTCGATCTTCATCATCGAGCGTTTGGCGAGATGCAGGGTCGTAAAGATCCCCGCCCCAAGCGGACGGATGAACCCGGCACGCATCAGCAAACTATGGCTGGCAACTTCAGCTTCTGCGGGAACGTCGCGCAGGGTTTGACCAAAAAGTTGAGATACCTTCATAAGATTCCTTCCCAACCACTGTAAGCATCCACCCTGGCATCCATATTGCCTCCCGCCAGAAATTAATATGCCTTGGCAAAATAGACCTTGTGTTGCGCATCCTGTCCGCAAACGATGCACTTGCCAGGCACTTCTTTATCTATCAACGGCATGCAGCGTGTGGTAGCTTTGGTATCTTCCTTGACCTTTGCCTCGCATTCGGGGGACTCGCACCAGTAGGAATAAGCCCAGCCGTGCTGCACCACCTCGGTCAATTCGGCATAATCTTTTGGGTCGAAGATGTGGCTGTCGCGGAAGGCCGTGGCGCGTTCCAGCATGGATTTCTGGATGTCCACCAGCAAATCTGCTACCGCGACCGCCAGCCCCGCTTGTGGAATGAAGGATTTGCCTTCTTTTCCGGGCTTGTCACGCCGTGCCAGGGCAACGGTACCTTTTTCAATGTCCTTGGGCCCGATCTCGATGCGTAATGGCACGCCGCGCATTTCCCAGTCGTTGAACTTGAAACCGGGCGTGACCTCGGTGCGATCATCCACCTTGACCCGAATGTGGGCTGCCTTGAGTTCGGTGTGGATCCGTTGAACAGCTTCTTTAACACTGGCAGCCTCGGATTCGGTTTTGAAGATTGGGATGATAACTGCCTGGAAAGGTGCCAGCCGGGGCGGCAGAATCAATCCCTGGTCATCGCCATGAGTCATGATGATGGCGCCAATGAAACGGGTCGAAAGACCCCATGAGGTCGTCCACGCAAACTGGAGGGAGTTATTCTCATCCAGGTACTGGATATTGAAGGCTTTAGCAAAGTTCTGTGACAGGAAGTGCGAGGTGCCAGCTTGCAGGGCGCGCGTATCCTGCATCATCGCTTCGATCGAGGCAGACAAGTTTGCACCCGCAAATTTCTCGGCTTGTGACTTGACTCCCTTGATGACGGGTACAGCGCCCTCATTGATGGCAAAGTCAGCGTAAACGTCCAGCATGCGCTGGGTCTCCTCCCTGGCTTCCTGTTCGGTGGCATGGGCAGTATGCCCTTCCTGCCAGTAGAACTCGAGCGTGCGCAGGAACAGCCGCGTGCGCAGTTCCCAGCGAACTACGTTGCCCCACTGGTTGATGAGCACCGGCAGGTCGCGATATGATTTGATCCACTTGGAATACATGTAACCGATGATGGTTTCGGAAGTGGGGCGTATCACCAGCGGCTCTTCGAGTTTTTCCCCGCCGCCAATGGTCACCACCGCCAGTTCGGGCGAGAAGCCCTGCACGTGTTCCTTTTCTTTTTCGAGGAAAGACATGGGAATGAGCAGCGGGAAGGCGGCATTGACATGCCCGGTGTCCTTGAAGCGCCTGTCGAGTGCCTGCTGAATGTTTTCCCAGAGCGCCCAGCCATACGGGCGGACGATCATGCAGCCGCGCACGGGGGCGTAATCGGCCATTTCAGCACGCATAACGATCTGGTTGTACCATTCTGAAAAGTCAACACTGCGGGGGGTTAATTTTTCTTCTGACATGAATTCCTCTTGGTCAAGAATTTAACATTTCGACTGCAGACTTATTATCCGGCGCAAATTGAAGCAGGTCACGCTGGTTTTGCGGGATATACCCATCAAACGAAACGGTAAGCGCAGCCATTACCATTCTCCAGCCGGTTCCGATCAAAATCAGCGGTTTCGGCTGGAGGGAGTGCACGATCATCAGGTTCCAGGTAAGGGCAATCTCGGTCAGTGTGCCCGGTCCTCCTGGAAGGGCAATGGCAGCATCACACGCTTTGACTAATTCGTTCAGGCGTTCCTGCATGGTTGCAAAGCGGCGTTCTTCCTGAACCCAGGCATTCGGCTTCACCGCCCTCCAGGCTTCGATCTCCGCGCAGGTCACACCGATGACATGCCCACCTGCCTCCACCGCACCCCGGCTGACCGCTTCCATTGTTCCAATATAGCCACCGGTCAGGACGGTGTGCCCGGCTTGTGCAAGCTCACTTGCCGAGTTCATAAGCTTCCTTATATGCGGAGGAACCTGGTTGAGGTTGAGAGCCGCCAAAAACAGATACATTCATGAATGCATTCCTAAAAATGTAAAATCCATTGATCGGGAGACTTAACTGATGATATTCGTCTTATCCATATCCCATTTGCGGGAACCGTTAATTTCGAGTTTTTTCAGAATGGCTTTCTCCAGGTCGATTCCGGAAACCGATGCAAGCTGCATCAAGATAAAGGGCCACGTCTGCCAGTTCACTGGCGAAATCATCCTTGTCCTTGAGCTCTTCCTGCCACTGGAAGTGTTCCAAAACTTCGCTGGCTTCCAGCGATAGGGAGATGGCCAGGTTGCGGGGTGTTTGCGGACGTTTACTGTCCGGGCTCGTACCAGCCGTTGGAACGGACAAATGCGTGCATCATTCTTGGTTAGATCTTTCAAGATCCATTGTGAGTTCCTTCCCTCTTGATCGCTAGTTGCTGCCCGTGCCCCGTCATTGGTTCAGCTATCAACAAAAAGCGGCTCCTCAAGTCTGGGAGCCGCCGGTGTACGTGACGAACTAATCCTTACCAGACCTGGTGGATTGTGACTAGCTGGGGGCCGGGAGCGGGTTCAATTTCATCCTGCAGATTATACCTGATTTCATCCATCGGGAGATGTGATTTCGGCTGAAAATCGCGGGTGAAATGAAGGTCACCGCGCTAACGCATATCGCCGCGGCTGATGCAATGACGTAGGTCCATCCCAAGGAGAGATGAGTTAGCAAACTGCCCGCGATTAGGAAAAATGCGGTATAAGCCAACGAACCAAAAACAATACCGCGCAGCAAACGCGTTGCTGCATCTGCGCCTTGCTGGCGATGCGTAAAGGCGGTAATGATGGTGCCGAACACCGGAAATGGTGCGATCAATCCGCTCAGATGTGGACCAAGGGCGTTGGCAAAAGTCGTCAGCGCGATAACGAATGCGGCTGCCAGCAGCATCCGCGCAGGCAGGTCCCAACTGGGAGAAGCGATGGGCAGGATGATCGCGTTACCCCTTGGGCATCAGCCACAAGACAAGGCAGATGACGATCCCGAGGATGGCAACGGCTGGCAGCAGAGTTAATGTGATTTGGTTCCAAATAAAGGTGGAAACCAGGAAGGAGGCAAGGGATGTGATGGTACAGGGAATCCAGCCAAGTTTTCGGGCTGAGAGGCTGTATGCGAAGCAGAAGATGCATACCGAAGCCTGGCCAGCAAGGTTGCCTGAAGCAGACCGCGCCGCAAATGCAGCCCCGTATTGGATGGCGAGGAAAACTGAGATTGGCGCGGAAGTAAGTGGCAACCCCATCAGCAGGCCGCTGACGGTCGGGCCCCATTTACGGCCGGCCAGGGTGACCATTCCAATAAAGAAAGGTGTGACGATTAATTTAAAGGCAAGGATCATAAGCTGCAATGCATGCCAGTACCCGTGTTGAATGATCCACGGAACGGTTACCTTTCCGCTTCCATTCATCAGAAAGGGGAAAATAGGTCGATCTGCTCACCCTTGCCCCAAAATCCCACAACCCGTCAGATCTGCGCTGTTCCAACAACCACGCCAAGGCTCCCCGTGCAACAGGGTGCTGACACCTGAAGCGTGAAAGGACTTCCAGCGATTCCAACCATTGGAAAATGTGAAACAGTTCCGGATGCTGCAAGTCTGCCCCCAGGTACCCGATCCCTGCCGGGTTGTTCCATACCCATTCCACTAATTGGCGGTCGAGAGAGGCAGGCAGGAGGTCACTGCGAGCTCCCAAAAGGGTCAACGCATAGCGGCTGCCCATGTAATGGATTCCAACTCCTCGTTGGTTTTTATGGGCATTCCATTCAGCAGAACGATCATAAGATCCGCCGCGAAAGCTGCGCAGGGCGATGCCAACCCAGTATTCCCAGGCTGGGAGGATGGCTGGACTAAATGGGTCAACCTGTGCCAATGTAGCCGCAGTGATTGTTTCCACCCCAATCGGCCAGCCTTCGGATTTTTCCATCCGGTCCGACCAGGCAGCTTTCCTTTCCAGGATTGATTGCATATAATCGACCGCACGTTCCAGTATCCGATGGTTTTTGTCCAGCCCCAACGCCAGCGCCCGCCGAATTGCAGATTCCGTGGTGGGGAAGCGGGCTTTGAAGGATGAATCCATCGAATGGAAACGCCCCCAGGAACCATTCGGGTGCTGTTCGCCTGCCAGTTCCTTCACCCATGGATGGGAAAACACTTCTGTGCGGGAATATTCTAGGTCAACATTACCGGGCTGCAAATGCAGCACATCCCTCAGGATTCGCTGGCGGACGATCGCATTTGGTTGGCGCTCCAAAATCGCACGCCCGAGCGATTCAACCTGCGAAACGGTAAAAGCGGGATTGTCCATATGCTACAATTATAACGATATCCGCGAGGCAGCCATGTTATTTTCCCACCTGACAAAATCAGATTTGTCCCTCCGCCTTGACCAGGCGTTATCGCCTCAACAAGGTTGGGTGCTCAAATCTGCGGCGGAACTGGCAGCTCTGAAGCAGCAACCTCTTTATATTGTCGGGGGGTTCGTCCGCGACTTATTGCTTAGTCGCCCGGGACTGGATTTTGACCTGGTCGTGGTCGGTGATGCCATTGGGCTGGCGCGCGCGCTGGCTGCCAGGCAGGGCGGCAAAGTGACTGTACATTCCAAATTTAAAACTGCGCAATGGTTCCCGCCTTCTGATTTGGAATTGAATGGATTTGTTGACTTCATTACAGCGCGGACAGAGGTCTATAAACACCCGGCCTCTTTACCAACTGTCTTGTCCGGCACATTGAGCGACGATCTCCGCCGTCGCGACTTTACCATAAATACATTAGCGCTGCGGCTGGACGGCGATCATTATGGGGAATTGATCGATGAGCTGGCTGGGTTGGAAGATTTGCAGGCGGGTATACTAAAGACCTTGCACTCCCAATCTTTCCAGGACGACCCGACGCGTTTATTTAGAATAGTCCGCTATGAAATACGTTATGGATTTAAGATAGCTCCCGAAACATTGGCACTTATCCCAGGCGCTTTACAACAGATCAACCGTTTATCTGCTGAACGTGTGCGGCATGAATTGGATTTGATCATGGAAGAAGAAAATACCGCTTCCATTTTGAAGCGGCTGGAAAAGTTGGGCATCCTGGCATCAGTACATCCAGCGCTCGAATGGAACCAGGTCATCCAAAATCGTTTCGAAAAGGGATTGAATGCAGCGCAAAACCTTGCTCACTTCCCATCCCGCAGAATGCTTGGCTGGGCTCTCTGGTTGATGGATGTCCCGTCCTCAAGGCTGGCGGGAATCGAAAAAAGACTCCATTTTGATTCAGTCCTGCGGGATACACTGCAGGCTGCCTCCGCCTTGTTTGCCCACGCGGGTTCCCTAGCTGGTAAAAAACCCAGCCAATGTGCGGTGGTTTTGGACAAAATTCCAGTGAAAGCTGTCCAGGCTGTTTATCTTGGGTTACCCGCTGGAGCGACCCAGCAGGTATTGAGAAATTATCTTGAATCCTGGCGGGCTATCAAGCCGAAGACGACCGGTCACGACTTAAAAAAACGTGGTCTGCCTCCAGGACCGGAGTACAAGACTCTCCTCCGAAAATTACGAGTCGCCTGGCTGGATGGGGAGGTTAAGACTGCGAAGCAAGAAGCTGCGCTGCTGGATAAATTGATCAGCTCTGTAAGCCGAAAATGATCGTTCAACGAGGGATTGCACCATAAAATGGAAACACTGGAGTGATAACATTTAAACTGCCTGTGACCCACATTGATGAGTTTGTCACCAATATAAAAAAGCCATCGCGCAAGGCGATGGCTTTTTTATCAATTAGTTGCGGTATCGATTACCAATCAATATCCGAGAAAAAAGACTTGGCATTGGGATAACGCTCGCGCACCACGAGCCACCAGGCATGTATGATTTGCGCGTACATGTGCGCCTTCCAAATTGCCCCGGACCAGAAACCTCGCTCGGAGCGTGACTCGCTGCTTGGATGCCAGACGCCATCCATTGGGACCACACGTTTTCGGTAGCCTTTCCGCCGTGCTGCCAGGGTCAGGGCAACCTCGAATCCGTACCCGGCAGATGCTTCCCGCGATACATATTTCAGCAGTTCAGCCCGCAAGCCGCGCTGACCGGTCAGGAACGGGGTCAGCCTGTGGGATAAAGTGGTACTGAAATGGCCTCCTCGGAACAAGCCGAGGGTCATATCGGCTCGATGGTTGATAATGGGATCAAGCAGGGACTTGGAGGTGGGAAGGGGTCAGGTTCTTCAGATCCGCATCCAGCAGCAGCAGTATGGGTGCACAGGTAGCTGCCCAGCCGGTAAAAATGGCCTGCCCTTTACCACTGTTTTTTTCGTGCTGGATCACTCGATAGCGCGGGTCGGCCAACGCTGCCTGCTTTAATATTTCAACAGTCCCGTCCGAAGAACCGTCATCGACCAGGATGATCTCGTCGAGCAAGGGGGTGGCATGTAAAACCTCGAGTACACCAGTAACGTTTATTTCTTCGTTGTAGGTCGGGATGATCGCGGCAATCAGAGGTTTGGTTTGGTGACTTTGTTGTGAAAACATAAATGTCCCTTCCCTCAGAGTATACCATTTGAAAATAAAAAAACAACAGGCTGAAAGTCATCATTGGAATATTGGATAATCTTCTTCCAGGATCCAAATATTCCGGAAAATGAAGCATATACCTGGTAAATTATGCCTGCACGTATTAGATTAACGCAAGAGGCGGGGAAAAAGAACGGGGGTTTCATTCGCTTATTGAGTATAATTCTCCCATTCTTTCACAGCTATTGGAGCCAGGATGAGCCAGAAACCAACCGGAGCGCAGATCCGGCAGACCTTTATCGATTTCTTTGTTGAACAAAACCACACCTTCGTCCCATCCGCTTCGCTCGTACCCGGGGGTGATTCGACCCTCTTATTTACGAATGCAGGCATGGTTCAATTCAAAGATGTTTTTCTCGGAACGGATAAACGTCCCTATACCCGCGCAGTCGATTCACAGAAAGTGCTGCGGGTTGCCGGAAAACACAATGACCTGGATGAAGTCGGCCGCGATGATACGCATCACACTTTCTTCGAGATGCTCGGCAACTGGTCGTTCGGTGATTATTACAAAAAAGAAGCCATTACCTGGGCATGGCAGCTCCTGACGGAGGTCTGGGGACTGCCCAAAGACAGGCTGTATGCAACCTGTTTCAAGGATGACAAAGGCAATATTCCCACGGATGATGAGGCTGCCAATATCTGGAAGCAGCAGCCCGGGTTTGAGCCCTCGCATGTGCTTTTCTTTGGGCGCAAGGAAAATTTTTGGGAAATGGCCGAGACCGGTCCATGCGGGCCGTGTTCGGAGATTCATCTTGACCGGGGGGAAGCTTTTGACAACCTGGCCGGGAAACCACACCGGTGCGGTGTAAACGGTGAGTGCCAGCGCTACCTCGAACTCTGGAACAACGTCTTCATACAATACAACCGGATTGACAAGGATACGCTCGAACCGCTGCCAGCCAGGCACGTCGACACCGGGATGGGCTTCGAGCGTCTTGTTTCAGTCCTGCAGGGGGTTGACTCAGATTACAAGATCGACCTTTTCCAGGGTGCCCTGGAGGCGGTCCGCGCACTGACCGGGGACAGTGAAGAAAAAATGTATTCCAATTTCACGCCTTACCGTGTCATCGCCGACCATGCCCGCGCCGCAGCCTTCCTGATTGCGGATGGTGTGGTCCCAGGGAACGTGGGTCGAAATTACATCTGCCGGATGATCATCCGCCGGGCAGCCCGCTTCGGTACAAAACTTGGGCTGCACGATCCCTTCCTGGCGAAAGCTGCAGACGCGATCGTGACCGCTTACGGGGATTTCTACCCTGAACTTGTCAAGAGCCGCGAGACGATCCTTGACAACCTGACCCGGGAGGAAAACCGATTTGCACGGACGGTGGAATCTGGTACAGCTTATTTGCAGTCGATGCTGGATGTACTTCGGAAAACCGGAGGCAATACTCTTGATGGCAGGCAGGCATTTGACCTGTATGCAACCTATGGGTTACCGCTGGAGATCGCCCGTGATATAGCCCGCGAGCAGGGCCTGGATGTGGACGAACCCGGTTTTCGCGTTGCGATGGACGAGCACCGCCTGGCTTCGGGCGGCGGCAAGGCCATGGGTAAAATGGGTGGTGAAGACGCCGAGTTTTACAGCAGGATCATGAAAGACCTTCAGAAAGCAGGGAAATTAGCGAAGGAAGGGGTGACTTATAACCCTTATGAATGGCTGCAGGTCGAGGGTCCTGTGTTGGCGCTGGCAGTAAATGGACAAACCCTGTCCGAGGTCGGGGCAGGAGACCAGGTCGAGGTTTTATTGGCGAAAACCGGGTTCTACGTTGAATCCGGAGGTCAGGTATCAGATACCGGCGTAATCCGCGCTGCAGATGGTTCCTGGGAGATCGAGGTAAGCGGGATGCGCAAGCCCTCTCCGGGCGCGATCATCCATGTAGGTGAGGTGGTTTTTGGACATCCAAAAACCGGGGAGATTGCGGTTGCGGTGGTGGATGGGGTTCGCCGCCATGATATCCGTCGGAATCATACTGCCACGCACCTGCTTCACGCCGCGCTTCACCAGGTCCTGGGCGAAAATGCCCGCCAGGCCGGTTCTTCGGTAACCCCTGACCGCTTCCGTTTTGACTTCAACCATCCCGAGGCGATGACCTCCGTCCAGGTCGAGTGGGTCGAGAAACTGGTCAATGAGGCGGTTGCTGCAGATTATCCGGTGATCGCCGTGGTCAAATCACGCGACCAGGCCGTTGCAGAAGGTGCCATGGCTCTATTTGGCGAAAAGTACGGGGACAGCGTAAGGACGATTACTATCGGAGATAAATATTCCTACGAGTTATGCGGTGGCACGCACCTGGATCGGACTTCGGATGTGGGTGCATTCCTGATCACTTCCGAAAGTTCCGCAGCTGCAGGAGTGCGCCGGATCGAGGCGGTGACCGGGCGCGGAGCTTACGAACTGGTTGCAAAACGTTTCAAGACGCTCAAGCTGACCGCCGGCGTGCTTAAGTCTGCGGTGGATGAAGTGCCGCAGAAGGTGGAATTGATCCAGGAAGAAATGACCGCAGCGAGGAAACAAATGGCTGCTCTCAAGGTTGAACTGGCGCTTTCCAGTTTTAACCTGCAGTTGGACAATCCACAAAAAATAAATGGGATCTACTTGCTGTCATTGGAACTCCACGAAACAGATAAGGACACCCTCGGCAGATTAGCTGATAAATTTCGCGAGAAATATCCGGAAAACGGTGTGTGTGTGGTTGCGACAAGTTCGGGAGATCAAGTGACTGTTATGGCTGCGGTCACGCAGGATTTGATCAAGAAAGGCATTAAAGCCGGAGATCTGGTCGGTCATATTTCCCGCCAACTCGGCGCGGGCGGAGGAGGGGCTCCACACCTTGCTTTTGGTGGAGGCCGGGACCCGGTGAAGATCCCGGTCGCCCTTGCCTCCCTCGAAAGTTGGCTCACGTCTAAATTGAAATAAATTCCCAATCCTGACCATAAAGAGTCAGGATTGATTTCTTATTGGTCTGGCTGCCGGCTGATGCTGTGAAAGCCGAAGTTTTATGGAAAGGAGATTGGTATGTTAAAGGTACGCAAATATTTACCGTTATCGATGGTTCTCATTTCACTCGCTTGTGGGGTGGTCTCGCAGGCTTTACCAGGAACACAGACTCCAATTCCAACGCTGCCTCCTCCTACAACTGTTCCCTCAGTAACCGTTGTTACATCCACATCAACTACCTCACCTACAGTCACGTCCACGGATATTCCCACTGCGGTACCATCCGCCACGGTTGATCCCCTGGCTGCCACCCAGCTGGCCATGATGGGTTCCATGGGTGCCATAACAAATGCTTCACTATACTTTCACCCGGTCGGAACTCCTCTTTCCAATTGGCGCTCCATCCCAATCATGCCGCAAGCGACAGCCGGTCAGGAATTCTCTGGGTATATCTACAGTTACACCGCAGCCGCAACCCTCGACCAGGCCCGTCTCTTCTATGGGGCTAAAGCCCAATCGCTGGGTTTTTCGATGGCGCCCGGCTCGGGCTACGCCGGGACTGGGAACAATGCACAGCACAATGTTTCCTTTGTTTCATATAACTTGACGCTTTACCTGGCCTCATTTGATAACAACACCGGGCAAGTGATCGTGATCATTTCAAAGTATCCTTAGGAATTTCCATTTCGGGTGAAGTTATTTGGGTGGGGGTTGATGCCCGGGCACGTCGTCGCGTCTGCCTGCCAATACAGGGAAAGATCCGGCTGGACCTGATTCTTTTACGCAGGGTCCAATAATGAGCAGTCCGCGTTCGACGTTATAATTGTTGCAGATGAAAACACAGGTCATCAAACTGGTTTCGCATGACGATGTGACCTCCGTACGGGATAAGATGTCCTGGGCAAAGGCTGAACGTATTTTGCTAGTCTTCCCGCGCCATTCCCGTATACTCGCTCGACCCCTTGACCTGCGTCTGCTCCGGCGTCATGCCGAGAAGCTCGGAGCGCAACTGGGGATCGTTTCCGGTGACATGGATCAACGCCGTTCCGCCGAAGAACTTATCATACCTGCGTTTCCAAGGATTGCCTCGGCCCAACGCAAATCCTGGGAAAGGGAAAAGGCGCCTGAATCGCCCGTTCGGCGTAATGAACGTCCCGACCTGATACGGATGCGTCACGCAGCTTTTCCTTCCGAAGCGGCCTGGCGCTCTGCTTTTTGGTTGCGATTTGGGTTTTTCACAATCGCTGTTCTGGCAATCCTGGCTGTACTTTCCCTTTTTATTCCCTCAGCAACTATTATTTTGAACCCGGCCAGCGGGCTGCAAAATCTGACATTCAATGTGTCCGCCAGCCGGGAGGTGACCACCATCAACCTGGTGGGCAGTCTTCCGGCGCGGCTTAGCTCCCTGATCGTGGAACAAAGCAAAACGGTCCAGGTGACCGGCAAGGTGGCTGTCCCGGACGTTCACGCGCATGGACTTGCGACTTTTCGCAATCTGACCACTACCGTGACCAGCATCCCCGCTGGAACGATCATCCGAACCTTGTCCAGCCCGCCGGTCCGGTTCGCCACGACAATCGATGCAACTGTCGCAGCTGGCATTGACAAAAAGGTTGATGTTCCCATCCAGGCAGTCGAAGGAGGAACGGTCGGTAACCTGCCTGCCAAGGCGCTGGTCTCTTTCGAAGGGGAACTGGGCACCAGCCTGGCTGTGATCAATCCCACGCCAACCACCGGAGGCACAGACCACACCGCTTCCATCCAAACCACAGCTGATCGGGCTGATCTTCGTGCAGCGTTGTTAGCTGAGATCCTGGTTAATTGTGGTACGACCATTCAACAAAACCTGAACCGTGGTGACGTATACTTCCCAAATACCCTGGATGGGTCCCGCGTCCTTTCCGAGACTTTTTTCCCCGCTGCAGATCAGAGTGGAGATACACTTTCGCTGACGCTGCGTGTGCAGTGCCAGGCGCAATATGCGGCGCAATCGGACCTCGCTACCCTGTCACAAATATCCATGAATGCCAGCCTGCTGAAGGGCTATGCCCCGGCATCAAAAGATCTGACAATGTCTCCTGCCAGCAGACCCGTCACCGGGGCAGACGGGGTGACTCACTGGGAGATGCAGGTTCAGCGCACCGTGCAAGCCAGCCTGGATCAACTCGATGTTGTGGAATTGTCTGCGGGTCGCAGACCCGCAGAGGCAATCCGGCAGATGAAAAATATCTTTGCAGTTGGCTGGGACACCAATTGTCAAGCTTAATCCCGACTGGTGGCCCTGGCTGCCTCTCATCCCATTCCGAATCACAGTATCCGCAGGGAATTAATGAGAATTCTTGCAGTAGACACGGGTTCCAAAAACATCGGACTCGCCATCAGCGACCCGACCGGCAGCATTGCCAACCCACTGACGGTTCTCGATCACGTTGCCCGCCTGGTGGATGCTGCCATGGTCGCGGATATCGCGGAAACTAGTGAAGCTGGGCTGATCGTGGTGGGACAGTCTCTCGATGATGAAGGCAATCCCACTTTTGAAGGGCGCCGTTCCGGTCGTTTTGCCCAGGCTTTGATAGCCCAGACCGGTCTTCCGGTGGTATTCTGGGACGAATCCCTCACCACCCAGGACGCCCGTGCCGCCAGAATTGCCATGGGAGTTTCCCGAAAGAACCGCCGGGGGCATCTTGACTCGCTGGCTGCAACTGTTCTCCTGCAATCATATTTGGACGCCAACCCTCAGAAATGAAATCCCGCCATTCCTGCCTTCCATGGATGCTCCTGCTGGTCACCCTGGCTGCCCTCGCCTCGCTTGCTCTGGTAGTTTTTGTCCCCCAAGCAGCGCGGCAGTCTTTTGGCGAGCCCAGCCCAGAGCTTGATGCCTGGCAGCGCTTCAACTACGGTTTTCAACTGGTCTGGAATACGCGAAATTTAACCCAGCCGCTCGATCCCAGCGGGACAGAGCAATTGTTTTCCATCCAGTCCGGCGAAAGCGTGCTTTCCATCTCGAACCGGCTGGAGCAGGCTGGTCTGATTCGAAGCGCCGCCACCTTCCGTATCTATCTGCTCTGGACCGGGTTGGATACTGTCATCCAAACCGGCACCTACCGTCTCAGCCCTGCAGAAACCGGGTTTGACATAGCCCAAAAACTGAAATCCACGACTCTCACCGAAATCACAATAACTGTCCTTGCCGGCTGGCGGAAAGAGGAGATCGCCGCGACCCTCCCCACCTCCGGCCTTGAATTTTCGCCGCAGGCATTTTTAACCGCTGCAGCAGCTCCCGTTGCATTGGATCTGGTTCCAGCAGGCGCTTCAGCCGAAGGGTTTCTTTATCCCGACTCATACATTCTGCCGAGAACGACTACTGCTGATCAGTTGGTCTCCTCTCTTATTAATGGGTTCAGGTCCCATCTTCAGGCAGATATGCTTGCAGGATTCTCCGCTCGCGGGCTGACCCTTTACCAGGCGGTGACCATGGCCTCCATCGTCCAGCGCGAAGCGGTCGTTGATACTGAGATGCCGCTCATCGCCTCGGTTTTTTATAACCGGCTGGCAACCGGTATGAACCTCCAGACCGACCCAACGGTCCAGTTTGCCCTGGGTTATAACACCGCCCAGGGTACCTGGTGGACCAATCCGTTAAGAATTGATGATCTAAAAATCGATTCCCCCTACAACACTTACATTTATCCAGGCTTGCCGCCCGGACCGATCTCCAACCCCGGCCAGGCTGCATTGGAAGCAGTGGCCCATCCGGCGGATAGTAATTATTATTATTTCCAGGCAAAATGCGACGGGTCCGGCTTGCATAATTTTGCCGAAACCTTCGACCAGCACCAGCAGAATTATTGCCCCTAGGTCAGGCTTTGCATAATTGGAGAAGGCAGGGGGTCAGGTAATGCTGGTATTGGAGAGGATATATTTCTCCAAATGGTCAATGACCACCTTTTGCTCATCGATGAGCGACCTTACCAGGTCACCGATCGTGACAATCCCGATCAGGCGGTTTTTTTCCATGACTGGTAAATGGCGCACATGTTTGGCTGACATCAGCGCCAGGCCTTTTTCGACCGTAAGATCCGGTTCGATAAAAATGGGTGGCGACGACATAATTTCACTGACGCGCATTACCTTTGAACTCTTCCCGAGCAGGATCACCTTGCGGGCGTAATCCCGTTCTGAGAACACCCCCACCAGTGTTTTACCTTCCACCACCAGCAATGCCCCCACGTCCTTATCCGCCATCACCTGCAGTGCATCGAAAACACGCGTTGCGGGAGTGATCGTCCAGGTCTTGCGGCCTTTCTTCTTCAGGATCTGACGAATGGTTTGCATAGGACCTCCTTTTTTATGGAACGTGTTGAATAAAAACAGGGGTAGCCCCCAGGTCGAACGTTAATTTTCCACCGATAATGGGAAGGGTCTGGGTTTCCGATCCGATCTCGCCCTTTTCAGTTGGGGTGGTGGTCAGGAGAGCCGAAGTGGATTCGAAAGACATGCTGATATTCACAACTGGCGGAATCTCTCCAGGTAAATGTAACGCGCCATCGTCGTACCACATCACCCAAATGGGACCGTTTGAAGTCTCGAATCTGTAAGCCCAGATTCCTGATCCCATATCTTGCCCGGAGAGACTTGTCGGGTCGAGTTGTTGGACAGATGTAAATCTTTCGATCTTTTCATTGAGGAGCTTCAGGGCATACCAGGCGGGTCTACGGGCTCCCGCCATGCGGGCTTTGCTCCAATCTTGCCCCGTGTAAGGCAGGGTTCCTCCGGGTTTAATATTTGTATTCGTTGTATCAGTGAGCCCCATGAACATTGATGCACCCAGTAAGGGTACGGCAGCCTTATCCACCCCGGGAAAGCCAGTCTTCCAGTCCTCCAGGTTGCCGATGTTGATACCGCTCACCCCCGCTGCGGCTGAGACAATGATCTTCCGGGTCAGGCCGGTTGCTGTTTCGGCATACAGCCAAGATTCGTCTCTGGCGTGATCCCCTTCAGAAGGATCAGCGACAGCTTGAAGCAAGTTTTGGACCGCTTGGCGCGAATCCAGGGTGACCGGGGAGATTGGGATGGGAGGCACCAGGCCTCCATAGCCAATCAGCCCGGACATTGGGAAAGCGTCACCTATCCAGATGGGTTTATCCCCACAGCCATTCGATTGAAGCTCCTGACGGATCCATGCGGATGTCCGGGGGATCTCGGTATAGTCACCGAGCGAGTGAAAATCCACCAGGTCATAGCCATCGCAGGCTGCCAGTATGGCCCGAATGTCGGGAACACTTTTGCGCATGTAGTCGGCATTGCGGGTTAGTCGCTGCTGGATATCACCTGGGGTTGGCGTGCCATCAAAGATATCTGTCATCAGCAGGGCAGCCAGAAGTACCCTGGCTTTTGGGTCGGCGGATTTTATGGCGGGAGAAGCGATCCGCAGAAGGCGGATATATTCCGCTGCTGTTCCTGGCCAAAATCCTGAAAACTCACGTTCGATGCCGTAGTCGTGGATCGGGTACAGCAGCCCGGGCATGTCGTCCATGCCATCCTGATCGTAGCGTTCAACAACTGCGCTTACGAAAGCCGAATATTGTTCGAGAAATTCGCTTTTTGGGAAGGGATCGCCCTTGTTTCCAATGGAAGGTTGTACTGACGATGCCCACGGCGAAAGTGCGGAAAGGTCCATCTGCAAACCAGTAAAACCGGATTTTTGATATTCGAGCACCAGAGCATCCAAAGGACCCCATTCATAGCGACCAGGTTCCGGTTCGATGTTTCCCCAAATGGAAAACGCATCCTGGAGTTTGGCATACTTGATCCCGGCGGCAGCATATGTGTCCGCCACGCCCAGAATGGCATACTCAACAGAAATCGAGAAGGTCGCATTCGTTATCGGGGCAAGGGTGCCTGTCGCGTCTGTGTGCGCGGGCTGGGAGGGAGCAGGCGCAGGAGTTCCACAAGCTAGAATTGCCATGAAGATGACCAGCAAGGGAAGCGCGAGGCGTTTCATCGGGTAGGTCCGGAGTTGACTAATATTCCCATTTGGAAAGTAGCGTTGCTGCTCGCTGGGACATGAAATCCTCTAAATATTAAAATAGCAGCAATTTTCACGGAGTGGTCCTGAATGAATCCCAAACCGCCAGAGCTGGTTTGGGAGTGCGGTCAGCCATTGTCAAGCCAACCGAGGCGAACATGGCGAGGGTGTTGATATCGGTTCCTTTCTGGTTCATCAGGGTGGCATAAGAAGACAGGTCGAAATCATTAAGGAGCAGGTAGATCCAGAACGAGAGCTGACTGCCTCCAATCTGCGAGTGGATCGCGTTCAGGTATTCCACCTGTGATTGCGGATCGCCGTGAAAAGTGCCAACCGGAGCTGAAGAGTATCCTCCCTCTGCTACCGCCAGCGGTTTCGAGGTGCGGGTAAGCAAAGGAGTATAGTAATCGGCGGGGATGTCTGCTCCCGATGAAAAAATCACGAACGGATAGGATGAGATCGCCCAAACATCCAGGTTTGGCTCGAATTGTTCCACCTGGTCCCAATTCACTGCATACCGCGCGCCTTGTGAAAGGGATGGGATCAGGTTGTTTAGTTCCTCCCATTGGAACGTGACGAACACCTGGGTATCCGGTGCTTCAGCTTTAATTTGCATATACACTTCGTTGTAAAGGCTCAGGTAAGCGGGGAAATCCTCAGGGTGGGCGTCATCATAGGTATTGATCTCGGAAGCCAGCCCGAGGTATTTCGGATGGAATTCACGGACGATGCGTAGGCTGTAGTTGCTGAAAGCCGCACGGACCTTGGGGTTGGCAAAGCTGGGTCGCCACCCCTCCGGCAGGCCCTGGAATTCGCGCCGGTTCAACCCGTTTAGGGGGTCCACAACGAATATGACCTCTAGTCCATTCTGGTGAGCCAGGAGGTATTGGTTGTGAATATCCGTTATGGCTGGACTATCGGCATCCACGCTGGCGGCAAACGCTTCCCATGGGATATTTTGCTGGAGCAGGACCACGTCACCGTGCTGACCGATCGCTTTGTATGTGTCGATGACGCTTTGAGTGGTTGCCTCTGGAGGTGACGGGAAGAAGCCGTATACGGTCCGTCCCAGAGTGAAAGGGGAGGTTTTAAGGGTCGGGATCGCCCCGGGAGTATCTTGCGGATTGGTTCCGATTGCGGGCATGCCGCATGCTAGTGAAGCCAGGATGATTATCGACAGCGGACAAGCGAATCGTTTCATGGAATGATCCACAGATTAAATGAATTTCTTAGGGTAATAAAAGAAATTGCCACGTGTTTTACAGCCACTGCCCAGGTCAGGGCGTAGGCGTGGAGACAGCCTCGGGCTGATCTGGTTTCATATCATTCTTGATATATCTTGAACCGATCCAGGCTCCCAGGCCAATGATGCACAAAACCCCTGTTGGGACGATGATCCATCCTGATAAGGCGTGAATAATGGATCGGAAAAGTTGTAACCCCGTCTGGGGAAGGACAGCCGGGAGGAAAACAGGAATTCGTGGTGCAATCAACCATGTCCATGTGGCATTAAAAGCAGGGACGATCGATAACCCCAACCCAAGACCTATTATCCCTGTAATGAAAAAAGGAATACCCCACCATCGCATCCAACTTTTATAACTGCGTACTGCGAATAGGGTGATTAGCAGCAGGAACACCAACGGGATCAGAAAACTCAGGCGCATAACCAGCCTGACGGTACGTAACGCGGATACCGGGTCCGCCCCAAAGGGACCGCTGCCCGGTGATGGGGCTCCAGGGGCAGGTGCTTTGATGATAAAGGCCTGATCCGGTATCATCGGGATGATCGAGTTCAAAAGGTCCGGGACCAGCGCGGTTACGATGGGAATCATATCTTCAGGTGGTTTGCAAAGCACCGTGCCGCCGTTACTCATCCCTAAAATTAATTGGGACAGATCCTGATCATTGCATGGCTGGAGCGAATTTAACAGCTGTATAAACAAGTCTTTTCCAGCCGGGCCCAACAGTCGATCTTTGAATATTAACAGGGGGACAGACACTGAGTCCACTTTGCCATTTAAATATGCGAAGACCTGGTCGAGCGTGCTTTCACTCATGGTCTTAAGCATTTCTGGAGGCAGCAGGATCGTTAGGATGGCTTGCCAATCGGACGAGGTGAGATTCTGGAAAAAGAAAGGCATTCCGCTTCCCCCTGTCCCTGGGTGCGGGTTGGCGATCTGCGCGGTTCCGTAACGATCAAGGCATGGTTGCGCTCGCTGGAGTTCGATGCTGGTCGGAAGGCGTGCGCCGGTTCCGATCGACTGGTATGCTGCTTCTCCCAGTGCGGTCGTTAGGCAGGCATGTAATTCGGGAGAGGCACCATCAATGCTGCAAGCCAGCGGGTTTTGGGAGCATGGATCATATGTAGCACTGCTGGAGATCGCCGCTCCAACGATCTCAGGGAGGCGCCCATACAAATTTTGCTCCACCAGGGCATTTTCATACAACTTGGAATTAAACAACTGACCGTTGAGAGTTGTCAACAGGATGGCTAATAAAGCGCTGAAAACAAACAACGCTGCAAATATCCCTGCGATAATCCTGCTGATCACGGTAAAAAATTTTCGCACGTTATCCACCATCCGGTGAAGTCATGGACCAGGCGTGTCATTCTTTATAACACCTGACACGTAAGCAGGTTGTTTATCCGGTTAAGGCTGCTTTTCGGACTATTCCTTCCTGCCGGCTATTTCGACGTAGTCCAATGTAATGGTATTTGCCAGCTGCCCGCCCAGGAGACTAATTAGCTCCGATGTGCAATCAGCTTTTTCTTCAGCATCGCGCCGGCTCCAGGTTCGACTTTTGATTTCCAGGTAGTATCCCAGGTCGGGAGTATCGACTCGGTCCAGGTTGATAAAGAACTCTTCGTTTTTGTAACGCACCAGCCAGCGAAGGCGGTCCTTGTCGACGGCGATTTCACTGGCTGGTTTGAAGTACTCCCGGTAGAAACGCAGGCTGTTGGCTGCCGGTGCAAAATATCGAATTCGGCTTAGAAGCACATCATGGGCGAAGTCACCTTCGCGGGAGGGACCGATCAGGGTTAGTCGGCCGCGCACACCTGTTATCTGTTCCTTGTCATCGACAATCTCGTCTTCCCGGTAACGCAGCCAGCCCTGCTCCGGATCTACGAAGGTGAAATATATATCATGCTGGTGGTAGTGCTTTTTTACCAGGATGTCGATCGCAGAATTTTTGATCGCTGTAAACACGGGAGCCGGATCATTCAGCTTCACTTTTACCTGGACTTCGAAGGATTCCTCTTCCGCCGACCCACCCAGGGCAACCAGCTTTGAAAAGACCGATTGCTCCCTTGCCATCAGGAACACATCGATTTTACGGGCGTATTCCTGTGCATTCAGCTTCAATTCTTTTTCGTCGAGTGTCAGTAATTCGTGGTTGTGCATCAGCCATTTGCCATTGACCATCACATCGCTTACGTCGTTGGCCTTCCCGGCATAGACAAGTTGGGAGTAGATATTGTCTGCATCCCGGCGGAAGCGCGGGGTATTGTGCAGCCCGGTAATATCAACCAGGATGAGGTCAGCCCGTTTGCCTGCTTCCAGGCTCCCGGTCACGGATCCCAGGTGGAGTGCCCGTGCCCCCAGGCGGGTGGCCATCTTGACTGCAGTTACTGCCGGTAGTGAGGTTGGATCATTGCTGACAGTTTTTGCCACGAAGGCAGCCAGGCGGATTTCTTCGAACATGTCCAGGTCATTATTCGAGGCGGGACCGTCGGTCCCAATCCCCACGTCTAGGCCAATGTTCAGCATTTTCTGAACCGGGGCAAACCCGGAGGCCAGTTTCAAATTGGAGGATGGGTTATGTGCCACTCCGGCTCCTGCATGCATCAATGTCCGCATTTCCCCCTCGTCAATGTGGGTGCAGTGGGCTGCCAGCACCTTGGCGTCGAACAATCCTTGTTTTTTGAGATAAGGGACCACGGGCATCCCATTATCCCTGCGCATGTTTTCCACTTCCAGCAAGGTTTCAGATATGTGGGTATGCAGCGGTACGTCAAATTCAGCGGCAAGTTGGGCTGTGGCTCGTAGGATTTCAGGTGTGCAGGTATAGTAAGCATGCGGGGATACCGACGGGGTGATGAGTGTGTGACCCTTCCAGTGTTCGATAAATTCACGTGCCGCGGCTAATGAATCTTCGAATGAGACTGCGTCAGGCGTGGGAAATTTGAGAACTGTTTGCCCGCAAACTGCGCGCAGGCCAGCCTCGGCGGTGGTTTCTGCTACTTTTTCCTCGAAGTAGTACATATCGGCAAAACAGGTTACACCGGTGCGGATGAGCTCGGCGCATGCAAGTTGAGTGCCAAGGCGCACGAAGTCTGGTGAGACAAACTCCCGCTCCACTGGCCAGATATATCCCTGCAGCCAAACGTCCAGGCGCAGATCGTCGGCAAGGCCGCGCAGCAGTGTCATCGGGACGTGGGTGTGAGCATTGACCAGGCCCGGCATCAGGACTTTGCCGCAGCAGTCCACTTCGTGCGCGGCATGACAGCTTTTCCGGATTTCGTCTTCTGGACCAACCGCCAGGATCGAAGCCCCGCTGACGGCTACTGCACCGGGTTCATATTGGTGCATTTCCTCGTCCATGGTCAGGACGATGGCATTAAAGAGCAGAAGATCAGCAGATTTGTTCATTCGCACTCCTGTTTTCTGCGATTGTATCTGATAAAACCCCGGGGCTTAATGTTGTGCCCCGCCCAAGAACTATCGCTTCCAGTTCAGGAAGGTTTCCAGGACTTTCAGATTCATATCGTAATCGGTGTGGGTGTGGTCGGTGAGTTCTACGTCCAGTGCCGCGATACCTTTTTCGTCCGCCCAATCGGTGAAACCCCCCGTGTACATGCACCCGACGTTTACGGGCGGGTAAGGATAAGTGGACACTGCTGCTACGGCTTTGGCCAGCCGGATGGAATAGTCGTCGGGTGGCAGGCCGCCGGCAAAGATCCCCAGAGCCGCGCTGTGGTAATTGATCAGTGCATCAAAATGGTGGCTTTGGATAAATGCAGCTAATGTCTTCGTCTCAGGCTCTGACATTGGACCGGTTCCCCCGGTGACCATAGTATATGTCCAACAGTTATTCCTCGGCCAATCTTTCTGCCAGTTTGCATCCCAATTTCTATTCAGGTCTACATTATGAGCATTGGCACGCCCGTTATAGTCGTGGGCGCGCGCTTCCCCATCAGGGTTCAGGTCTCGTAAAATATAAAGAGTCACATCGGTCGGGACGATTTCGGGATGGTCTTTGAGATAAGCGATCAATTGATCCGCCAGTTGGATGGTATTGAATTCGCTTCCGCCGTGCATCCCGGCTACGATTAATCTTTCAGTCATACCCGTACCAAATCGAAAGACTTCCAGGGGCCGTTTCTGCACGGAATAGCCGATAGTGAACGGGCCCTCACTGTAAGGGATGGGTGTCTGTGTCCCGGTGGGAGTGATGCTGGGAGTGAAGGTTTCGGTGGGGATTAAAGTGATAGTTGGAGTGAAGGTCGACGTGGCTGTAAACGTATTGGTGGGGGTTAAAGTGAGTGTGGAGGTAGGTGTATTGGTAAGGGAAGGGGTGGGACTGATAAAAAGTGATCTCACCGACATGTTTGAAGAGAACAACCAGGCTCCAATTACAAAGATGCCCAGCACCAGGTTGAATACCCAAAAACTTGTAACAATCCTTCCGAGCGATTTCGGAGATGACTTGGGCATCAACCTGCCTCCAAAGCGTTGCGTCGCAGGATATCAAGCGCCATGTTGACTGCCCAGCGCCGTGCATTTCCAGGGTGCCCGCCGTATGTCAGGGCATGCTCCACTTTCCTTTGCGGTGTGATCAGCAGGATATGGATGTCTTGTTTTTCGTCATCTTTGGAATAGGAGACTCCCACCCCACTGGAGGCTTGGAAGTCTTTGAGAGCTTTTTTAGTACCGTCTGCAAGCGTTTCAGTTGGGACTTGCGAAACTCTACCACCGCGAAAAGCAGGGTGCCGGGTTTGGGCGAAACGCTTTAGCAGCGCACCTTCCAGGTTAATTTCAAAACATGCCAGGGTCCAGCCTCTTTGTTCTATAACATCGAGCGTTACCCTTTCCAGGGTATCGTCGTCGGCGCTGCAGATGCTATCTCCCAGTCTTGCGCGCAGGTCGGTTTCGACTACGCTGATCATCCTACTTGCTTCGGATTCGGTCTCCGCCTTGGCTGCGATGCGCACGTCTACAACACCGGAATGGGCGGTCAATCCCACCGTCGGGTTCGCGACTGTTTCCAGGTCCCCGATCTTATCATCTATTATCCCTTCTCCAAGTCCGCTGACATGCAGCGTGCGGATTTTAAGCACAGAGTGCAGGTCGAAACTCCTTTGCAGATAGGGAACGATAGCGCTGCTCATGAGGGTTTCCATCTCGCGTGGCACGCCTGGCAGGGAAACGATTATTTTGGTCCCCGGCTCCATTTCCTTCACGGGTTGTTTTGAATAGGGAACATTAACAATAAACGCAGGTGCGGTACCCACCGGGTTCTCGATAACGATCGCGTTTTTAGGGATATATGCCTGGCGCTTTTGGTTTTCTGTGGGCATGCGCCCATATCGAGATATCCGGTCGGTGATTTGGGCCCATAATTCGGGATGGAATTCGAGCGGCACACCTACGGAATCGGCAATTGCCTGCCGGGTGGGATCGTCCACGGTTGGACCAAGACCACCGGTTGTGATGACGATATCGGCTCTTTCCATCGCCTGGCGAACGGTCTCCGATATGCGCTCTGCGTTGTCGCCGATTGTTTGGGCGCGATACAGGTCTATCCCCAGGCTGCGCAAGACACGCGCAAGGGTGCGTGTATTGGTGTCGGCTGTTTCGCCGAGCAGGAGTTCGGTGCCAATGGTGATTATCTCTGCAGTGGGCATGCTTGGATGGATTATACAACAGCCAGGGATCGTGTCGACTCAAATGAAAGGGATTTAGGGGGAGATACCAAGTGCTGAAAATAAAGCCTGGCGGGGAATGTATAGGGTTTTATTCGGCATCAGTACAGCCGCCTGCTGGATGGCTGTCAGGACCCGCGTTGTTAGTGCATATGCGGTGGAGGAATTAATCACCGGGCCAACCAAAGGAATCCCCGCATCCGCGAGGATCAGAGTCGCTGCATTAGCCTCATCGCTGCAGGATGGACCGATCGCAGCTGAAAGATCGATTAAAGTGGCGAATTCTGTCGCGCCCATTACGGCACTGTCTGTTGTGCAATCTGTTCCATAGTTGATCAGATGGATCGGATGTCCCAGTAGATTTCCTTTATCTGCCACTGCTTTTTCCACGCTTTGGAGCGAGGCTGTTCCGACCTGCCTCTGCTCGCCGCTGGTTGCCAGGATGGCACCAATGACGACCGGGCTGCCTGCGGGAATTTCCAGGCAGCCCAGTGGGTCGACGCAATTATAAGAAACCTCACCGCAGGAGACTATTATCAAATTGATGAAAAGCAGAGCAGCTAGGTAATCTGTGAATTCCTGGAATTACTGCTCTCGCAGCCGTCCCCGGCGGTTGGGACGGTGACTGGAGGTGGTTTTGGTTGCGGATTCTATTACGCAGGCCCTTTGGTTTCAATTCTGCCCTTGGTAAACCTTTCCTGGCTTCATTTGTCCAGATTGATGATTACCGATCTGGTCAGGTGGAATCAATGAGGCTATCGATTAGTGAGGAAAGGTTTCTTCATACCACGTCCACGGGTTTACCTGGACGCCGTTGACCCACACATCCCAATGCACGTGAGGCCCGGTGACGCGCCCAGTGTCGCCGATCTTTCCGATCAATTCGCCAGCAGTAACACGATCGCCAACTTTAACATAAATTTCCGCCTGGTGGTACAACCCGCTGTAGATTCCCTCGCCGTGGTCGATGATCGTTGCGTTGCCGCGCACGGTCTTCAGCCCGGTAAAAACGACAACACCGTCGGCTGGTGCGTAGACGTCGAGCGGGTGGGCCTCGGAGCAGACACCAAAGTCAATCCCGGAATGGAAAGATGTGAGCGCTCCACCGTTGTAAGTACGCCGGTTGCCGTAGTATGATTTTATGCAAAAGAAATCATCAGCTACAGGCAGCTGGAATTTCCCCTGCCAGTATTTTTCGGGCGTGACGGGAGTCACGAGAGATAATAACCAAGCATCTTCCGGAGCTGTGACAGCTGGATCGATGAAAGCCGGGTCAACACTCAATGTTTCGGGCTTGTAATTTCCTGATGAAACCAGCACCATCTGTTCGAAGGATTGCACGGATCCATCTCCAAGGGTGACGTCGATTCGTAAGGGGTATAGACCTGGCTCTAACATGGCATGGATACCTTGAAGAGCCACCTGGGATCCATCATCCTGCTGGAAGAACTGGAGAGAGTGGTCCACCAATAAGCCGCTTAAATTGACCGGTTGGGTCGCCGTCACCTTGACCTGGACGGTCCCTCCTTGGATGATCTGCAGCGGGTCCACTGCAACAGAAGCGAGCACGGCAGGGATACCAGTTGGCTCGGCGGAGGCTGTCCCCGATGGAAGATATAGCAGGTCACCCGGTATAGCATCCTGTGGTCCTGAAAGACCGTTTAGTTGTGAGACTGTCCAGGGGTCGCTGTTTTGCCGTACGGACAGCTCCAGGATGGTCTCACCTTTGGCAAGCGCAGTCCGGGCTGTCAATGCTGGTTGCTGCTCCTGTTGCAGCAGGACGAGGTTATAACCGGCATACAATTCTTCAGGACTGACAATGTGGTTGAGTTTGACCAGGAGCGCCGGGTCCACGCGGTATTGCCGGCTCAAGCTTCGCAGGGATTCCCCAAAAGGGACCGGTTCTGTGATCAGCGTACCGCTCATTCCGCTCAAGCCGGGAATGATAAGCTGGTTCCCGGGGAAAATGTCCTGGCTGATCATATTGTTGGCTGCCAGGATGTCGGTCACACTAACATTAAACCGGATGGCAATGTCCCATAGAGTGTCGCCCGCCTGAACGATATAAACCGGGTTGGATGGGGGAGTGGCTGTTTGGGCTGATACCGGAGTTGCTGAAAAAACCAGGATTATTGCTGAGATGCAGGCGACAATTCGATTACGCATTTTGAAACTCAATCTTGTCGCCAATTTTAAATTCGTTCTTCCGCTCCGGGTGGATTTCAAGGATATACCTGGCAGGTTGTCGAGGAGCGTAAGCAGGGCGCCAGGCGCGTGCCAGCACGGTATCCACAACCACTTTTTCCGAATTGATCCAGATTACCGCCAGGTCCATGAAAACGAACAGCATGTGGATCGCGGTGTCAATCCTGCTGTCGCGCCCTTCTACTAGAAGCAGGCCCTGTTCTCGCGCCAGGTTTGACCGGAACATCAAGCCGCGCAGGCGGCAAAGGAAGCTGTCGCAATAAAGGACATGCAATGGAGTTGGGAGCGGCTGGTTGATGTTTTCGAGTTGGATTGTATTCATAAAAATACGAAAACGGGGCGTCAGTTGCGCCCCGTCAAGGTCGGATTGGCTCAGGCGATTTGTTTTCGTCCGAGCACGGAATCAACACTGGCTAATAATTCCTGCGGGCTGAAGGGCTTGGCAATATAATCATCCACCTTGGCAATGTGCAAACCAAGCACCTTGTCAATGCTCTGGGCTTTGGCGGTGACCACGATGACTGGAATATCTTTGGTGGTCTCATCAGCTTTCATTTGTTGGTAAACTTCCCAACCATCCATTTCAGGCATCATCAGGTCAAGTAGCACCAGGTCGGGATGATTTTTGCGGATGATTTCGAGGCCCTCTTTTCCGCCATTGGCACCAAGGATTTCGAACCCCCGCCGGCTTAGGATCAGGCGCATCAGGTCGATCATTTCCTGTTCGTCTTCAATACAGAGGATCACCTTTGTGTTAATTTCGGTCATATTTTGCCACCTGGTTTAGTTAAGTTTACCACAAATCACACTTTCTCTTGTTTCCTCTGCTGGGGGTACTTTTGGACAATAACTTGCTAGGCCTAAAATGTGTTTGCAGCCCGTCAATGCATGCTGATGCACGCCACGCAAAAGAATGGGGTGGGATGTCACGTACATTTTGGTCATTTTCGTCGAATGCGGCTTCATTTCGGATAATTTTGGTGAATTTATTAGAACTTTGTATAACATATTCATCGAATCTGGCTTAGACGTACATAGGTTGGTATAATCCCAATCGCACGGACAGGAGGTCCATGTGAATTCACGCAATCAGTCCTATATTATTTATCTCCTGCTTTTCGTAGCAATCGTAGCGATGGTCTATTTTAACGTCCGTCAACCGGCAAGTTCCACTGGGCCGTTGACCATCAGCCAGGTTGCCCAGCAGATCCAGGCAGGCACGGTCACACGCATTGTCGTCAACGATGACAGCAGTTTGCAGGTGATTTCTTCGAGTGCCAGCGGTCCGATCGAGCAAACGTCCCACAAGGAACCGGAGACAACTCTTGTTTCTCAATTAATGGCGTTTGGTGTAACCCCCTCAGAATTAATTGGTGTGACCATTGAGGCCAATCCACCCAGTCCCTGGGCCGGTATATTGACCTTAGCCACATACATCGTGCCTGTCATTCTGCTTGGAGCATTGTTCTGGTTCATTTTCCGTCAAGCGCAGGGTAGCAACAACGCTGCCATGGCTTTTGGAAAATCCAAGGCACGTATGTTTAGTGGCGAACATCCCACGGTAACATTCGAGGATGTAGCTGGGGTTGATGAATCCAAGGAAGAATTGAAGGAAGTGGTCGAGTTCCTTAAGGAACCCCAAAAATTCATCCAGTTGGGTGCTCGTATCCCCAAGGGTGTTTTGTTGGTAGGTCCTCCCGGAACAGGGAAGACTCTGCTTGCCAAGGCTGTTTCCGGTGAAGCCGGCGTACCTTTCTTCTCCATCTCCGGCTCGGAGTTTGTGGAAATGTTCGTCGGTGTTGGTGCCAGCCGCGTGCGTGACCTGTTTGACCAGGCCAAGCGCCATTCCCCCTGTATCGTTTTTGTTGATGAAATTGATGCAGTTGGACGGCAGCGCGGCGCAGGTTTGGGCGGATCGCACGACGAGCGTGAGCAGACCCTCAACCAAATGCTTGTCGAGATGGATGGTTTCGATACGGACACCAATGTGATCGTGGTGGCTGCCACAAACCGTCCCGACATCCTCGACCCGGCTTTACTCCGCCCAGGTCGTTTTGACCGCCGCATCACTCTTGACCGGCCGGATATGCGCGGTCGGGAAGCCATCCTAAAAGTACATGCGCGCGGTAAACCGTTTGAACCGAACGTTGATCTTGGAAGCATTGCGCGTGGCACGCCTGGATTTGTTGGCGCAGATCTTGAGAACTTGATCAATGAAAGTGCAATCCTGGCAGCTCGTCGAAACAAGAAAGCGATTGGTCAGCCTGAATTGGAAGAAGCCATCGAACGTGTAATCATGGGACCCGAACGCAAATCCCGCTTGATCAGCGAAGAAGAAAAACGGATCCTGGCTTATCACGAAGCTGGTCACGCCGTGGTCATCAATGCCATCCCAGAAGCCGACCCAGTGCAAAAGATTACCATAGTAGGACGAGGTCAGGCGGGTGGGATAACCTGGAACCGTCCTCAGGATGATCGCATGCTCACCTCGCGCAAGAAAATGATGGCGCAGTTGACCCTTTTCCTGGGCGGGCGCGCAGCTGAGCAGATCGTCTTCGATGATATTACTTCGGGTGCCGCCAATGATCTGGAAAATGTTACCCGCATGGCCCGCACCATGGTCACGCGCCTTGGAATGAGCAATGAAATGGGTGCGATGGTCTACGGTCAAAAGGAAGAGCTCATCTTCCTGGGACGCGAAATATCCGAGCAGCGCGATTATTCCGAGGCGGTTGCTGAACAGATCGATCGTGAAGTGCGAAACCTTGTCGATGCATCTTACAAACAAGCACTTGCCATCCTGAATAAATATCGCAATGAACTGGATGCTGTTGCTGCCAAACTGCTCGAAGTGGAAACGCTGACCCGGGATGAGTTCGAGAAAATATTTCCACCACCTTTTCCAAAAAAGAGCGGCACTCCTCAACCAGCATAATCAAAAACGAACCCGGCGATATCGCCGGGTTTTTCTTCGGACAGCAGGTTATTCAGGATGTCAGGCTGGTTTCTTTCATTCCGACCTGAAACTCCAAGGTTGGCTTGCTGGGTGCTTATTTATACCGGTTGTCGTTGGGTCATTCTTTGGTCCAAGCAGCCACTCGAACGCGTTTCCCGGGTTATCGAATATCTTCAGGTTGAAACCTCGGTTTTGAGACACCGTCTCCAGAAACCAATCCCTCATTTTTGGCAGCGGTCTATCGATGATTGCCGCCTTTATAATTCCCTTCCCTCGCAGTCTCTGAAAGTCTTTTGTAACGAGGTAATAGCTGTCGAAAACACCCAGCCTCCCCTCCAGATCCCTGACATCGATAAGGACCTTCTCCTTCTGATGTTCAATTGCAGCCTGTGCAATTTCAGCCACGAGAGAAGCTACCACTTCCCGCGTCCGGGCCCCTGATGCGGAAGCCATCATGTACTCTTCTTCTATCTTCAACGATATCTGATATGTGTGCTTAGGTGTGGTTGCATTTACCCGATCCTTCTCATCATTCATTCGTTCCTCCCGCTCTACACATCAAGAACCAATAATAATAGAACATCAAAAACAAGCCGATCAATTTTTCCTTTGGAGGATAATAATAAGGATTTGTGCACAATAATCGCGCCAATTTTCGATAACCATGGAGAGTATTTGAACATCAATGGACTTCATTATTCAATTCACCCTCTTTGGCAAGTATTCGAATCAGCGCAGGAATGTTCGGATCTGTTTTTCGATTTCATCAAGATTGTTTTGTCCGGCATTGAACCAGTGAATAGTCACATCATCCTGCTTAAACCAGTTCGCCTGCCTTCTCACGAAGTCGCGCGTCAGTCGCCGCATTTGCACCTTGGCCTCTTCCACGCTCATTTCTCCCCGCAGCACAGCCGCGCATTCACGATAGCCGATGGCAGACATGGTTGGCAGGTCAGGACCATACCCATTCGACAGCAGAGTGCTCACCTCATCCAGCAATCCCGATGCGAACATCGACTCGATGCGGGCATCGATCCGGGCATAAAGCTCCGTCCTCGGACGGATCAGTCCGATCGTCATCAGTCGATGGGAGCTCTCGCCTTTCCCGCGCTGGTCTGAGAATCTGCGGCCTGTGGAAAAGATCACTTCCAGCGCCCGTATCGTCCTGCGTACATTGCGAGGATCGATGGCTTGTGCGGCTGTTGGGTCCAGGATGGACAACCGGTCGTGGAGCCATTTGTTCCCGTTTGAATTTACCTGCTCTTCCAGGGCAGCCCGCAGACGGTAATTGGGTGCCGTTGCTGGTGGTACCCACCCATGAGTCACCGCATGTATGTATTGTCCTGTTCCGCCTACCAGGAATGGCAATCGGTGGCGGGCATGAATATCGGCAATCTTGTCTGCAGCCATTTGTTGAAAAACCGCCAGGCTGCAGGTACCATCGGGTTCGACAACATCGATCAGGTGATGCGGAATTAAGGCGCGCTCCTCCGCGGTTGGCTTTGCAGTACCAATATCCATCCCGCGATAAAAAAGGCGTGAATCCGCTGATACGATTTCCCCTCCCAGTCGGACAGCCAGTTGGATGGAAACCTCGGTTTTACCGACCGCTGTGGGACCGACTATGACAATTAAAGGTGGTTTCATTCTGGAAATTACTCGATCACATTCTCAAAATGCACAACCTGAGCTTTTCCACCCGGCTTACCTTCCACTGCGATTACATCGAATTGCCAACTATCCCCACTTTCGGGATGCGCCTGTAGATAATCTTCAGCTGCAGAGAGCAAGTATGCCTGTTTACGACGTGTGACTGAATCTTCGGGGTAGGCGAATGCATGCGATCTGCGCGTCTTTACCTCCACGAAGACCAGCAATTCATCTTTACTGGCGACTATGTCAATTTCACCATGCGCACTATGAAAATTTCTTGCCAGTACATTGTAACCTTTCGCCTTCAGATATTCTGTTGCGGTATCTTCACCCCATCGTCCTGTTGCCTGTTTTAAGGTAGTCATGCGCGCAATCTCTCCACCAGGCTGCGGATGCGGGAACTTAAATTATGCCGGCGGGGCAACGCGGCAAATGCCAGGCGTTCATAATGATCGAGCATGGTTTTCATTGTGTGTTCAATGGCGTATTTTTCAGAGACCTTGCGGGCTGCTTCGCCCATATTCCGGCGCAAGCTTTTATCGAGGCAGAGACGGGTCAGTTTGGAGGCGAATGCAGCCTGGTTTTGGCTTGCCAGGAAGCCTGTTTTATTGTCCTCGATGATATCGCCCACGCCAACTGAATGGATGCCAAGCGCGGGCAGCCCGGTTGCCATGGCTTCTATCACCGAAAGGGGGTGGACTTCGGATACCGAGGCAGTCACAAATATATCGCTCATGGCCAGGTATTGCGGAATTTCATCGTACACGACCATCCCGAAAAAATGGATCCGATCAAGTACACCGGTTTCTGCAGCCAGTTTTTTCAGTTCCTCCTCTTCAGGCCCGCCACCAATGATAAGTAAATGAATATTCTCTACCGCTTCCGCCACCCCGGCAAATGCCTTGATTAGAAAGTCCACACTCTTTTCCGGTCCCAACCGCCCGGAATAGATCAACAGGATGTCCCCGAGGTTAAAGCCAAATTCCAGGCGGCAGTCTTCGCAAGCTTCGTGATATAGATCCAATTCAACACCATTGGGCACAACTTCTATTGGGCTGGTTACTCCAAGCTTGCGTAACACATCTGCCATCCCAGGCGAAGGTGAGATAACCAGGTCGACTGCTGCACAGAAGGGTGGCATATAGCTTTGGAGGAAACTGGTGCTGATCTCTTCCGGGAGAAGCGGCACATAGGCTTGTGCATATAAATCATAACGGGTGTGGTTGGTAAAGACGACCGGGATGTGGAGTGGACGGCAATAGTTCAAGGCAAGACGACCGCTGATGAAGGGATGGTGAACGTGAACCAGGTCCATGGTTTGGAGCAGTGCTTTTGCAGCCCTACGATAGCGGAAATTCAACGAATATCCTGTATCCACCAGTTGTAAACCTGGGGAGCGAATAATATTGGCTTCCTCGTCTCGAAAGTCCACGTCTCCGAAGGTAAAAATAAAAACCTCGTGTCCTGCCGTTTCCAGGTATCGTTTATACAAGGAAATATAGTTGGTAATTCCACTAACGTGAGGTTTGTAGACATCTGCCATCATACCGATGCGCATCCTGACCTCCGCAGCTATCTTAAATGATCGCGGGATTCATCTTTGAGTGAGATTTTCCCACTTCTTATCCTAAGTCAAGCAAGGGGGTCTGTCAAGGTAGGGTATAATTATTAAGTTCAGGATGTTTCATCCAATATTTTTACGCCCCCTGTGGGTAATCTAATCAATCAAAGGCAATTTATGGCAAGCGTTCCTTTCAGTTTGCCTCTGGACTATTGGCAGACTTTTTTCCTCGACAAGAAAGACCTGGAATTCCTAAGCACTTATTTATTCGAAAACGAAACGCCGCTTACTGAGAAAGAACTCCTCCCAGTTATGATTGGCGAGCGCATCCGCAACGAGCGCGAAGCACTCGTTAAGCAGCAGCGTTCAATCGGAAAGGTGTATTTGCCTGAAGGGCATTATTTGGTGGGGGAAAGTCTGGTTTTTCCTGCAATGAATTGGAAAAAAGGGAAAATCATCAGCACACGTCCCGGGGTAAATCCATCCACGGGTGAATTTGAAGTCATCGAGGTGGAATTCGAGGGCGGACCTTCACACCTGATGGCAGCGGGTCTTGCCAACCACAAGCTAAATCAACCAGTGGAAATTTCCATCGATGATCCCCTGCTTAATCCAGACAACGTCATTAAAACTTATGGCTATGATTTGGAGCAGAAATTAAATGCTGCTCTGTCCGACGATAATGCCCTGGTTAAGGTAGCCGCTCGCTGGTTCCCTCGTGCGCTTTTGGTTGATATCAATGTGGGTCAGCTTAACCTTGCAGAGGCAGTTTTGGACGAGGCAGCCGGCGGCAAACCGCTTACCACAACAGCCCTGATCGATCAGTTGGAAATCTCAGGGAATGTTAACCCAAAACTGATCGAGTTCTCGATGAATTATGCCTTGCAGGAAGATGGTCGTTTTGATGAAGTTGGTCCATCGGGCGAGGTGCTATGGTTTTTAAAGCGCCTGGAACCGCACGATGTGCAACAGATTCCATCTCCGCTGCGGTATATTGAAATTCCATACAACCGCTCAATCTTGACCCATGAAATGCTGGTTCTCGAAACTGAACTGGATGATGAGCTGGCGGGAAATCAACCTCCTGCTGGGGATGTGGACGAAGTTACCATCAGCTTGAGTTATCCGCACTGGCGGGCGGGCACGCTTCCGGTTTCGGCACGGGTGCGGAGCTTGTTCCCCACGGCATATGAGTCTCCGCGCGTCCGCTTTACTTTGGTGGACGGGCAATCCGGAGAGGAGATCCAAGCCTGGGTGGTTCGACAGCATGGTTATGTGGTTGGCTTGGGGCCGCTTTACCAGAAATACGGTTTGATCCCAGGCAGCCTGATATCTGTGTCTAGGGGTAAAAAGCCAGGGCAGGCGATCGTGACTGCCAAAACCCGCCGACCTACCCGGGATTGGGTGCGGACGGTATTGGTTGGAAGTGATGGCCGGATCGTCTTTGCGATGCTCAAACAGAACTTGACGGCTGAGCTGAATGAGCGCATGGTCGTGGCTGTACCTGATCCATCCGGCGTGGACGAAGCCTGCGAGCAGATTGCCCAGCAGCATCTGCCCTTTGAACAGCTGGTTGCCGATATGATGCGGGAATTGGTTAAATTGAATGTGCAGGGACATGTGCACGCACAGGAATTATATTCAGCGATAAACATTATTCGCCGCTGCCCGCCGGGAGCACTTTTGGCTTTCCTTACCAGCAGTTCAAGTTATCGGCATGTTGGCGACCTTCATTATCGTCTCGCGGATACGGAGGCTGAAAATGCCTGAAACCAAAAAATTCAGCTTGATTAAACCTTCGTTGCAGACACCTTTCCACATTGATTTCGAGTGGTGGCGGATTAATGATACAAATTGGCATGTAGCTCTTCAGAGTTTGTTATGCGGCCAGCACCAGGAGGCTTTTGCAGGTCTTCCCGAAGGTCAGATGATCGACTGGGTGGATCCGGAGACAGCAGAGGTGCGCCAATTGGATGGATTGCAAAACACGCTCATCAATCATTGCGCCCAACTACCCGGATTTCTCGATGATCACACTGCCTTGGTGGACGCCATTTTTCGTCTGCTCCTGGTGAATGGTAATACACCTATATCAGCTGAGGAGCTCGCGGTGCGACTCCATCGCCCTGCAGATATCATTCTCAAGACAATCGCCGGTCCACGGGTATACAAGGGATTGAAACCCTTTGTCGCTTGATCAAATGGAGTATAAATAGCACATTCATAAATTGTCCGTATGCCCCTGTAGCTCAACGGACAGAGCACCTGCCTTCTAAGCAGTAGGTTGTGGGTTCGAATCCCGCCAGGGGCGCTCCCTCCACCTGAACGATCTGCAATTTCATGAGATATGGGAAAGCGGGAGGGGCAGGAGGTAAAAATGACCAATGAAAGGTTCGGAGTTGTAAAATTCAGGGGGCAGGATGTTACTGTCATCGGTAAGGATTTAAAAGCGGGCGATTTGGCTCCCGAATTTACCGTCCAGACCCTGGATTGGGCACCGTTTAACGGATTGGCGAACACTCAAGGCAAAGTCCGCATCATTTCAGCTCTACTCTCCCTGGAAACTGACGTATGCGATCGGGAGACTCGTCGATTCAACCAGGAAGCCGCAGCCTTGGGTAAGGATATTATTATCCTGGCAATCAGTACCGATTTACCCTTTACCCAAAAGCGCTGGTGTGGTGGGGCGGGTGTCGATCAAGTCACTGTCCTATCGGACCACATGGGGACGGATTTCGGATTGAAATTTGCCTGTCTCATTAAAGAAGCACGCATTCTTCGTCGGGCGATCTTCGTCGTGGACCGGGCTGGCAAAATAACTTATGCAGCCTATATGTCAGCCTTGGGCGAAGAACCTAATTACCCCGAAGTCTTGGCAGCAGCTAAGGCAGCATTATAGGGATGCGATAATTGGTAGCGTCTTGAACAAGTATTTGGGTAAGGAGGTAGCCATGCCTTCGTTGTACCAGAAAGATCATCAGCCGGGATTGTTATTCTCTGGGAAACATGCCATTGGTTGGCAGGTAAGCATCCATTCATATGCCTGGAATCCGCCCACAGATGTTTACGAAACTGAGGCGAGTTTTGTCGTGCGTCTTGAAGTGGCTGGGATGCGCCAGTCGGATTTTTCTATCGATGTTGAAGACAACTTCCTCATTATTAGTGGTGTGCGCAGTGAGTCTCCCGAGCACCGCACCTATCACCAGATGGAAATCCGGTTCGGTGAGTTCAGCACGTCAATAGAAATTCCTGCTGGTGCAGATGTTAGCAAAGCCCAGGCTGATTACGAAGATGGCTTTTTGAATGTTGTAATGCCAAAAATTAAACCGACTCCCGTGACAATCAAAGGTTGACTCTTTTTTTATGACTGCTTCACGTTGGCACACCGGTCCGCTGGATGTATTTGATTGGATCCAGGACAGTGATACTTCTCTGGAAGATTTATTCCTGCCCTCAATTTTTACGCGCCTCCAGAAGAAAGACGAAAACGAGAAAAACACGATTCAGCCAGCTTCGTTGGACGGGGAGACTATTAAATACCCTGACATTATCCCGATCCTGCCCCTGCGGGGGGTGGTGGTCTACCCACAGACTGCTGTCCCCCTTACGATCGGTCAGCCGCGTTCGATCAAACTGGTGGATGAAGTCTCCGGTACCTCCGATAAACTGATCGGTTTGCTTGCTGCCCGCAACCCGGAAATAGAAGAACCCGGTCCGGCTGATCTTTACTCGATAGGAACGATCGCCACCGTTCATCGGCTCTTCCGCGCTCCGGATGGCACCATCCGCTTACTCGTCCAGGGCTTGATGCGCTTCCAGGTGATGGAGGTCGTTGAGACTGAACCTTATATCAAGGCCCGCGTCCAGGTACTCCCGGAAACAGTTGAGTCCGGGTTGGAGATCGACGCCTTGGCTCGTTCTGCTCGCGATCAGTTTGAGCAAATTTCAGGATTAACCCCTTCCATCCCACGCGAACTGGTGGCCTCCATTGTGTCACTTGAAGACCCGCTTCAAACGGTTTATACAATTGCCAATTTCCAACGGATAGAATTAAAAGACGCCCAGACAATCCTTGAATTGGATTCCACCAAGTCCAAACTGGAGAAATTGGTCGACCTACTGGTACGCGAAACTGAAGTGCTTTCACTTGGAGCAAAAATCCAAAACCAGGCGCGGTCAGAGATCGAGAAAGTTCAGCGGGAATATTACCTTCGGGAACAGATGAAAGCCATCCAGAAGGAATTGGGCGAAAACGACGAACAGGCGGTGGAGGTTGACGAATTCCGCAAAAAGATCGATGCAGCCAAAATGCCTGAAGAGGCAGAGAAACAAGCCCGTCGTGAATTGGATCGACTGGCGCGCCTCCCAACCGCTGCAGCAGAATATGGCGTCATCCGCACCTATCTGGATGCGCTGGTAACATTGCCTTGGTCGCAAGGCACTAGTGATAATCTTGATATTGCCCATGCCCGCAAGATCCTGGATCAGGATCATTACGGGTTGCAGGATGTCAAAGAGCGCATCCTGGAGTTCCTGGCAGTTCGCAAATTGCGACTGGAACGCAAGGATGATAAAGGCGCGCCATCAAAGGATCTGATCCGTCGTGAGCGGGAAGGGGTGATCCTATGTTTCGTTGGCCCTCCAGGAGTCGGGAAGACCTCTTTGGGGCAATCCATTGCGCGTGCCATGGAACGCAAATTTGTGCGCATATCACTCGGAGGCGTACGCGATGAGGCTGAGATCCGCGGCCACCGCCGGACCTATATTGGTGCAATGCCTGGCCGGATCCTGCAGGCTCTACGCCGGGTTGAATCCCACAACCCGGTCTTCATGTTGGATGAAGTGGATAAATTGACCATGGATTTTCACGGTGACCCGGCCTCGGCGCTGCTCGAAGTGCTGGATCCGGAACAGAATGTGGAATTCCGCGATAATTACCTCGAAGTTGCGTATGATCTTTCCCAGGTGTTCTTCATTACTACTGCCAATACGCTGGAAACTATCCCGCCGCCCCTGCTTGACCGTATGGAAATCATTCATCTCTCCGGTTACACCGAGACTGAAAAGATTGCCATCGCCAAGGGTTACCTGGTACCCCGCCAGGTACGGGAAAATGGACTGCGGCCAGAGGAAGTGAATTTCACAAAAGCAGCCCTGCAAACCTTAATCAACCAGTACACGCGCGAGGCTGGCGTCCGCAACCTGGAACGAAAAATTGGTGCCGTCTGCCGCAAGCTGGGAACGTATATTGCTGAAGGGAAGAAGCAGGCTGCCAGGGTTACTCCTAAAGCAGTCAAGGAATTGCTAGGACATCCCATCTTCCTTGAAACGGAAGAGATTGACACCCGCACATCCATCCCCGGTGTGGTTCCCGGTCTGGCGTGGACGCCTTTCGGAGGGGAAATCCTGTTCATCGAAGCCACCAGCATGCCTGGATCAAAAGGTTTCCAGATCACAGGGTCTGTGGGAAACGTGATGCAGGAGTCTGCTCGTGCAGCGCTGTCGTACGTCCGCTCGCATGCCGCTGAAATAGGGATTCAAAAAGATTTCTTTGACAAGACCGATATCCACATGCACATCCCGGCTGGGTCCCAACCCAAGGATGGTCCGTCAGCGGGAGTCACCATGGCGACTGCCCTGGTATCGTTGATTTCCAATCGCCCGGTTAAGAAAGGTGTCACGATGACCGGTGAGATCACCCTGCGTGGTCAGGTAATGCCCATTGGTGGACTCAAAGAAAAATTGCTCGCTGCCCATCGTGTTGGACTTAAAACTGTTATCCTGCCTAAACGCAACGAGCTGGATGTCGAAGATGTGCCCGAAGAGATTCGCAAGACGATGAACTTTGTCTATGCTGAGTCGATCAATGATGTATTAAAGGCAGCTTTGGAAAAACCCGCCAGGATCACAAAAAAATCACAACAAGGGAAAAAGAATGGTAAAAGTCCTTCTGGCGGATGACGATTTCACAATGGTTGCCCTTCTGAAAACTCTCCTCGGGATGGAGGGTTACCAGGTGGCGACCTTGCTGGATAAAACCGGCAGTTTATTGGAAAATATACGCCGGGAAAAACCGGATGTTCTGCTCATTGATATTTTTCTCGGTTCTCGCAACGGGATGGATGTTGTCAGGCAGATTCGTCAAACTCCGGATATGAAAGATCTTAAGATCGTCATGGTTTCGGGGATAGACAAAACAGAGGAATGTCTCGCTGCAGGAGCGAATGCATTTCTTTTGAAACCTTATATGCCCGAAGCCCTTTTCGACCTGCTCCGTCCATAAAAGTGGGGGATGGTTTGAACGAATTTTCCATCCGGGAATTCAAGTACCCAGAAGATTATCCCGCTGTACGGCTTCTCTGGGAGAATGCGGGTCCGGGGATTCACCTGCGTCGTTCGGACGATCCTGATGAGATCCAAAAAAAACTCCAGCGCGATCCTGATTTATTTCTAATCGTTGAAATTGGCGGCAAAATGATCGGTACGGTCCTCGGTGGATTCGACGGGCGGCGCGGCATGGTCTACCATCTGGCGGTATCAGAAGAATACCGGAAGCAGGGAGTCGGCGAAGCGCTCATGAACGAGTTGGAACGCCGCCTCAAAGGAAAAGGATGTGTCCGCTGCTACCTGCTGGTCACCACCGAAAATGAAAGCGCAGTGCAGTTTTATGAAAAGCACGGTTGGTCACATATGAATTATTTGTTGACATACGGGAAGGATCTGGAATGACTCTCCGCTTCGCTATCCTGACTTCAAGCGATCGCGCCTCACGCGGTGAACGACCTGATTTATCCGGTCCCGCGCTTGTGGATCTGGTCAAGGCAAAAGGTTGGACTGTAACCCACACGACCATTGTTCCCGATGAAATGGAAGTCATCCGTAAAACCCTGGCTGACTGGGCTGATGGCGGTCAGATCGACATTATCCTGACCACGGGCGGCACCGGTTTCTCTCCGCGGGACGTTACTCCGGAAGCCACTAACCTCGTGATTGATCGTCAGGCGCCGGGACTTGCTGAAGCCATGCGCATTGAAAGCCGGAAGGTCACTCCACATGCCATTCTCTCCCGGGCAGTCGCTGGGCTGCGCGGCAGAGTTCTAATTATTAACCTTCCGGGTAGCCCCAAAGCAGCCATCGAAAATATCCAGGTTTTGTTGCCAATTTTGGCTCATGCAATGGAACTCTTAAAAGAAGAGCCCAATGCGGAGAAGCATCATTAGCTCCTCTTGCCACGTTCCTTTAACTGGCATATAATCCCGCCCGCTTGAAATTTTCAAAAAGGAAGATAAGATGATCGATGTTAATGAACTCCGCAAAGGGGTGACGTTCGAGCTCGATGGAAACCTGTTTAAAGTTGTCGAATACAGCCATCATAAGCCTGGTCGGGGCAACGCCACCATTAAAATTAAAGCCCGCAACCTTCGCACTGGCTCAAATATTGAAAAGACTTTCATTTCCGGCAGCCAGGTGCAGGAAGCCCGACTTGACTTCCACACTGTCCAATACTTGTACAACGACGGGGACAATTATTATTTCATGGACCAGGAAACCTTCGACCAACCCGGCATTCCCAGGGATATTATTGGAGAATCAGCCGGATTCCTTCAGGAAGGTATGGAATGCAAGTTAACGTTTTATGAAGGCAAGGCTCTTGACATCGAAATGCCCACATCAGTGGATTTAAAAGTGATTTATGCAGAGGTTGCGGTTCGTGGAGATACTGCCACAGGTGTTACTAAAAAAGTGAAGGTGGAAACCGGTTTCGAGGTGCAGTGCCCGAATTTTGTAAAAGTTGGTGATACCATTCGAGTTGACACTCGAACCGGCGAGTATCTTACCCGGGTATAATCTAATTCTCCCGCAGATCGAACCTGCGGGAGCTCTATTGCTGCAAAATGAAAACCCCTGCTGGAACAGAGTGTAAATACTTTTACGGCGATTACTACCGGGGCCGCGACCATGAAGAATGTCGTCTGCTGGGATCCTCCTGGACCCGCGACCTTTGCAGAACTTGCCCGGTTCCTTCGATCGACCGGGCGAACGCCTGCGAGTTCATGCAATTGCGCGGAGAGGTGAGTCGTCCTTTGACAGCCGGGTTCCAACGTCGAGTAAAGGTAACACCTTTTTGCGAAAAAACAAGGCGTTCCGGTTTCGACCCGCATATTGGTTGTGGAGAATGTCATCCCCTCCCACCCGTTTTTGAAATAAAGAAATAAAACCATACCCCTTACTACCTACAGGTGCATAGAGAGCGCTGGCAGGCAGGGTACAACAAGAGCTCCCAATGCCGATCACACTTCTCCTTGACCTTGATGATACCTTGCTCGAAACCAACATGGATGTTTTCATCCCTGTTTACTTCAAAGCGCTTTCCACGGCGTTGGCAGGGGCGGTGCCGCCGGATGTGATGATCCCGGCATTGACAGGGGGAACAAAGGCGATGATGGCAAACTTGGATCCTGCTCTAACTTTGCAGGAAGTGTTTGACTCCCACTTCTTCCCAAAACTCGGAACAGAACGCCTCGCACTCCAATCCGCCATTGACCGGTTCTATGATAATGTCTTCCCGACACTGGGAACAATGACCAGGCCCATCCCGGAAGCTGTCCGCCTTGTGGATTGGGCACTGGGGCAGGGATATAGGGTGGTGATAGCCACCAATCCCATCTTTCCATTAAAAGCTGTCCAGCACCGCTTGCGCTGGGCAGCTCTGCCTCCGGAGAAATATCCTTTTGCGCTGGTAACCTCTTATGAGGGCTTTCATTTCACCAAGGAGACGGTCGCGTATTATCCGGAGGTCTTGGCGCAACTGGGCTGGCCTGATGATCCGGTTGTGATGGTCGGCGACGATATTGACCGGGAAGTCAAACCCACTCAAGCCGCGGGTTTCCCGGTCTTTTGGGTTCGTGAAACCAACGACGTCCCCGGCGACCACGATCATATCCCACGCGGAAAATTGGGATCATTTCGAAGCTGGTTGGAAAACAAAGACCCTGAAACGCTTAAGGTATCGGTACAATCCCCCTTGGCACTCCTGGCAACTTTACGGTCCACTCCGGCAGCCATCTCTACACTTGCCAATTCCATGTCCCGGTTGAGGGTTGGAGTCGCAAGCCTGTCCCAGCTGAGTGGTGTTTAACAGAAATTCTGTGCCACCTGCGCGATGTGGAGCGGGCTGTAAATCTGCCGCGGATTCGCAAGATTCTGGCTGAAGAGAACCCATTCATTCCCGGCGAGGACACCGATCATTGGGTGCAAGAACATAAATGTGCTGATCAGGATGGTGCAGAGATTCTGATCGATTTCATTCACGCCCGCAAGGAAACGATCGGCTTGATAAGTAAATTGCAGGTCGAATGGTCCCGGACCGCGCGGCACTCCATCTTTGGGCGCACAACATTATTGGAACTGGTCGGTATTATCGCCGGGCATGACCGGGTGCATGTCCAACAGATTTGGAAGACGATTCATGCCGGCTGGTAATATAAAGGTGATTGTGGTAAATTTGTAATCGCCAAATAATGGCGGAAGGAGATCTTTATGGGTTTCTTAAAAGATTTTGGTTTGCCTGAACTGCTGATCATCCTGGTGATTATTGTGCTTCTCTTTGGTCCGGGACGCATCGGTAAAGTAGCTGGAGAGTTGGGAAAAGGCATTCGCTCCTTCCGGGAAGGTTTATCAGGTAATGAAAGCCAAAAGGCAGAAGAAAAAAAGGAAGAGGTGAAGGTGGAAGAAAACAAACCGGATCCTCCGAAAACAGAAAAATAACGGATTTATTATGAAAATTCAGCCCCCTGCCAGATGGCGGAGGGCTTTTACTTGAGAAATGACCTCACTATATTATCTTGACCCAAACCCCACGGGGAACCCGGCTGTCCTTCTGCTTCACGGACTGGGCGCAGATGCCACTTCATGGACTCTGCAAATTCCCTCGTTGACCTCAGCAGGATTCCGACCCATTGCAGTCGATATCCCTGGTTTCGGCAAGTCGCCCTACGATGGACTCGGCTGGAGTATTCGTCGGGTGGCTCGCGATGCTGCGGATCTTCTCGATGAACTGCAGACGGGACCAGTACATGTTTTGGGTCTATCGATGGGTGGCACGGTTGCACAACAGTTTGCGCTGGATACGCCGCAATTGACACGCAAGTTGGTACTGGTGAGCACCTTTGCCGTATTGCGACCTGACAATTTAAGCGGCTGGTTTTATTTCATCCAGCGATTTGTTCTGGTCAGCTTAATAGGATTACCGGCGCAGGCAAAAGTGGTGGCTAAGCGGGTCTTCCCCGATCCTGGACATGAGCAGCTGCGGAAAATCCTAGTTGAAACAATTTCGCGTGCCGATCCACGTGCCTACCGGAAGGCGATGACCTCCCTGGGGTTTTTTAATTCGGTGAAATGGTTGGAAGAGATAAAAGCCCCTACTCTTGTTGTTACCGGTGAAAACGATACCACGGTGATTCCCGCCCGGCAGAGATTGTTGGTGGATGGAATCCCGAATGTCCGGCAGGTGATTGTTCCCGGTGCAGGTCATGCAGTCCCTGTTGATCAACCTGGACGATTCAACCAGGAACTGCTGGCATTTTTAGGGGAACAATAATGACTTAAAACATAACTGATTTAGAATAATAATCCCTGAATGTTCGCAACCTTCAGGGATTATTGAGCGGAGAGGGTGGGTATCGGCTCCGTGGAGCGTAAAGTGGGCTGAATGCAATTTATTGCCAGCTCACTATTTTTTACTCCTGCGCCAGATGAAGAAAGCCAAAGCAGCTACGATGCCGAACACAATCCCTAGCATGAGAGGGATTGAAACGCTCGCAGCGGTGGGTTGGGGAGCTTTTTTTAGAGTGAAAACACTGGTCGTATGTCCGGGAACAGTGAAGGATCCCGTGGCGGAATCATAGGCGGCAGTTCGAGCGACCGGGTCGGCAGAGTTCTGCAAGACCGGGTGGAGTGTGTACAGTTTGTCCTTAAAGGACGGGTCGCTAAATTTTAGCCCGTTTGGGTTTGCATTGAACAGCACGACCAGACTGGCGTAATTGGGGTCAAGGTTGGCAGGGTCGGTCAGGACCATCACGATTAACCCGGGGACCTGGTTTGGACCGGTATTGAGGAAGGTAAGAGCCTTTGAAACCTCTTCAGCAGTCTGCAAGCGGAAGAGCTGTGAGCTTTTACGGATTTCAAGGAACTCCTGGAAGACCGCTCCCGCATTCGTAATCTCGGCCTTGTCCGGTTTTAGTTTGAGGTCCGCCAAAAGAGGGGCGAAGATGGATTTGTTGGAGCCCGCATTTGGCGACAGCCCAACTCCCCAGTTGTTACTGGTCAGGGTCCAATCAAGCTTATTGAACCAGTCGCCCGAATCATATGAGTTGTCGTCGAGCGACTTAGAGCGCAGAATATCGTCGCCAGCATGAAAGAAAGGAATACCCTGGCTGAACATGGGAATGCTGAGAGCCAGGTTGTTCATTCTTATGCGCTCGGCTAGGCTTGCACTGGCCGGGGCTTTGGTTTGGACTGCATCGAAGATGGTTTGATTATCGTGGGCGGAAACGTAAACAATGTTTTCCTGTGGATCCAGGGTATAACCGGCTTGAGAACCGTTGTAATCAATGTGAGCCCCATCAACGAGATTACCACTGGCACTCACCATAATGTAGTCGCTCAGGTTGCCTGCGAGTCCCAGGCGGATCCAGTCTGTAAATGTGAGCAGCTTATTCTTCTGGGCGGCTGGTTGAAGGGTATCTGCGGCATTGGGATCCAGGAACAGGCCGGTACTGAAACCTTGCTCACGCGGGTCAGTAAAGGGGCTGCCACCGCGGACGCCATCTCGCAGGCGATCGTTAAACACACCAATGCCAGTACCGCCAATGTTAAGCTGGGTGGCATTAATGCCGCGGGCGCCGTTGGCAACCTCACCAAAGTCCCAGCCTTCGCCGTAGATATAGATGGACTTGCCATCCACGCCGTCTTTCGCCAAGGTAAGGGCATCCAGGGCGGCGCGCACAGCTTGCATATCGCTGAGCATATGGAAACCCATCAGGTCAAAGCGGAACCCATCCACCTTGTATTGTATGGCCCAGGTGACGACCGAATCCACCATCAACTTGCGCATCATGGTGTGCTCTGTGGCAGTATCCTGGCAGCAGGTAGCTGTCTCCACGGCGCCTTCGGTATTAAGACGATAGTAATAGCCAGGCACGATCTTGTCGAGGACCGATTTTGGGTTTTGCCCGCTTTCGGAAGTATGGTTATAAACGACGTCCATGACAACCCGCAGGCCAATCTGGTTCAATGCCGCAACCATCTGGCGAAATTCGAGGATCCGCGGCGTTCCGTTAGGATCCGTGGCGTAGCTGCCTTCGGGAACGGTGTAATGATAAGGGTCGTAGCCCCAGTTGAAGCCGTCTTGGCCTTGGATGAGCGATACAGCAGCGCTTTGCTGGGAAGAGTCGGGCGGGAGAGCGACCAATTTTGCCGAATCCACCGTCTTCCAGGTACTTTTATCTTCATTGATGCTTGCGAAATCAAACACCGGCAGGAGGTGGATATGAGTCAACCCGGCTTTGGCGAGGGCGGCGAGGTGTGTCATGCCGTCTGAGTTGGTGACCGTGAAGGCTTTAAAGGTACCGCGCAGGGCTTCGGGCACAGTCTGATCGGAGATGCTGAAGTCGCGCACCTGCAGTTCATAGATAACGCTGTCTTCAGGGGCAGCTAGTGCTGGTTTGGGGAGATTATCCCAGCCCTGCGGCTTGAGGGTCGTCTCATTAAGGTCTACGATCTGGCTGCGCAGGCTGTTTGTGGAAAGGCTGAAGGAATATGGATCGGTGACCAGATTCGTTTCAATCTTGCTGGTAGACGGAACATAAACCTGGACTTCGAACAGGTAAAACTGGCCTTTCCAATCTGGTTGGCCAGTCACACTCCAAAGACCGGTCTTGAGATCGGCCGTCATCGGAATCACTTGGCCAGCTTGAGTAGCTGAATCACTAAACAGGTGCAATTTGACGGACCTGGCTGTGGGTGCCCAGACTCCCAGGGTGGGAACGTCCCCGACAAAAGTCACACCTAACGGGCCAGAATAGGAAAACAGGCTGTCTAGGGCGCCGGCGAGCTGGACGCCGGTGGCATCGATAAGTTCGCCCTGGTCATTACGTGCAACAACCGCTAACTGACCCTTGACGACTTCGGGCAGCCCAGCAAAATCAGTTGGATCAATTTTGAATGCGGACCAGGCGCTCAGGTATGGGTTTTTTGTAAACACATCTCCACCCGGACCAGATTGGCTAAAGCTGAGCTGGATTTCCTTGCCGCCCGTTATGCCAGTGGGTGTGAGGGAAAGGCTGGCGTCGGGCGAGGAGACCAGAGAATACTTATCCAGCGGTGAGCCAGCGATATTCCACAATATCGTATCCTGGTTGACCCAGACGGCTTTCGACTTGGTCAAATCGCCAATAGGAGCACCGGTTGTACTGATGGTAAGTGCTTTTTTTACAGCATCGTATCCAAAATAGATTTCATCACCGTCATTGGCAACGGTGAAGGGTTGGGCGGACTCGGAGGGTTTCGAAAGCTCATCGTTAATCGCCAGGGCTAGCGTGTAAATTCCGGCCTTAAGGGAGTGCGTTGTGAAGGAGTAAATGCCGCTTCCACTCGGGTCTTCCAGCCAGGCGCGCATGCATGTCAAGTCGTTATCACTGGAGCAGCCGAGCTGTTTTTGAAAATCGCCTGTAGCAACCACAATGGGAGTATTGAAATTATCGGTAACCCAGTGAGATATCGGATCGAAATAAAATTTGACCTTTGTAGCTTTATCAACCACAAGGGGGATGTCTGCCCCGGAACTGACGGCATTCTTACCATAATTCACACTCCAACTGCCATCCAGAGCAACTTTATAGCGCGGCCCTTTCTGATCCTGGTCGTTGTTTGGAGTGACATCGAAGATACCTTTCCAGACGCCATCGTTCGGGTCCAATGTGAGGTTTGTCTTGCTGCAGTCAGGCATCCAGTCGCCCGGGCAGCCCAGTTCAGACTGAAGTGTGCCTGCAATGGTCACAGTGGTAGCGTCCGCTGAAGAGCTGGCAGCCAAAGCAAGAGTTGGAGAGGCAGGAGCAATGAATGATACGAATAAACCAACCATTGCCAGGCAACGCAAAAAGTGTTTGAAGTTGACCATGGGATATCTCCTCTCTAATTACTTTGGTGATCTGCAGGGACAAATATACACCACCTATGAAACGCCCGTTATAATTTAGTAAGGCATTCTGACTGAATCTAAGGACCTCGATTTCTTGAGAGATCTGGTTAGTTCCATTTTAATCAAAATCATTTATTTAACCCAGGTCAATCTGTCCGGAGTTTATTTTGACCTGGGTTAGTAGAAATGAAGGTGGAACGCTTATAAAATGAGATCGTTCAGTTCCAGATGAACGATCTCTAGCACAAGCTTGTAGTACCTGACATTTAATCACCAAAATAGCTAACTTCTAATTCCACTGCGGAGAGGGTGGGATTCGAACCCACGGTGACCCATAAGGCCACAACGGTTTTCGAGACCGTCCCATTCAACCGCTCTGGCACCTCTCCTGGAGCATTTCAAGAAAACGTTGCTGTATGAATAGTACCGCAAGATTAACGAAACACGGGATACGCAGCACCGGTTATTAGCGGGGCGATTATATCTTATATCAGCTTTTCTTTATTGACTTTCTTTTGGGTTCAACCCTGGCATGTTTCGTGGTAATGACTGCTAATATTTCCCCACCGAATTGACTTACCCGCCAGGGACTATCCGGCATTAGGGTGGATAGTTCTTGTATGTTTTTCGGATTTTTCTCTGCAATATGATGCATCCAGCTTTTTGGCAGGATGATATCTGATTCGACCCCGGTTTTTAACCTGTTTTTTTGCGCCACTCTGACAGGACGTTCAACCTGTCAAGGAATGCTTGGTTGGGACGTAAGCTGCGTGGGCGGCTTACCATGGGTTTCAATTTTCCGCGCCCCACCGCTTGCAGGATTTCGCTCCCGAATAAATGGATTTGCCTGGTCGTCATGCCGAGCGCTGCCAAATCCTTGTGTGATTCTGGGAGCGTTTGGGTGATCGTAACCAACCGTTTATCGTCAATCACTTTGAACGGGGGACGGTCCATTTGCTTGGCTTGGTTCTCGCGCCAGGCGCACAATTGCTGCAGAATAGTCAATTGCCGGTCGCTGAATTTCTGCGCCCCTTTTACTCGCTGCCAGGGTGGCATTTCGGCTTTCCCATTCCCATTACCGTTGCCATGTGCCAGGCGGATGAATTCTTCCTGCGCCAACTCCCACCTGCTGCGGGTTTTAAGCTCATCTTCCAGGCTGTCACGTAAAGCCAGGAGGTGATGCGTATCGAGCCGGGCGTAACTTAGCATTTCATGGGAAAGTGGCCGCTCTCCCCAATCAGCTTTTTGATATTTTTTGTCAAGTTTAATGCCCAATTTCTCCTCGAGCATTGAATCAAGCCCAACCCGGTCATAGCCTAAAATGCGGGCAGCTTGCATGGTATCGAACAATTTGGCAACGGTGATCCCGAAATCGCGCTTCAGGCAGATAAGATCATATTCGGCTGCATGGAAAACAAGTTCGATCTCATGGTTGTCAAAGACCGGCTTCAATGGATCGAGATCTGAGAGCCCAAGTGGGTCTACCAGGAAATCTGTTCGTGGAGTTGAAAATTGGAGCAGGCATAATTGTTCCTGGAACGCATGCAGTGAATTGGATTCGGTGTCGACCGCAATACGCCCCCAGTGAGTAAGTTCATCGGCAAGTTGTTTTAAGCTACTGTGATCGGCAATCCAGATGGGTGGGGGAAGTTTATTGACTTGCATCGAACTCGATTATATCCTTTTATCTTTATCGATTTTGCATCATGCTGTAGCAGAATTCAACGCGATTGGTAACCTTGGATTATCGAATCTTTTCCATGACGAGCGCATTTTCATTATCATTGTAATATTCCCTCCACGTATCCACTGCAAGGTACCCTTCCTGCTGGTAAAGGTGGATCGCCGTTTCGTTGGAGACTCGCACACACAAACGGATGCGAGGTTGAGTCAACCTCTTCTCACATTCCTGCAGTAAAGCCCGCCCGAAGCCGCGCCGCTGGAATTCCGGGACCACGCCCACCGTGGCAATCCACGCCAAATGTTCTGAAGGGCGCGGATCCCCTGCTATAAAGCCGATCATCTGGCCATTTTCGACTGCTTTTAAGCGCACGATCTCCGGCCAGGTCAATACAGCGATCAGGTCGAGGAGCGGCCAGGCGTCTTTAAGGAAACAAGCTTGTTCCACTCGGCGCAAGCCACCCAGGTCACGCAGGTTGGCAGGAAGTATATCCATATGACCGGTAATTCCCGAAGTAAAGAAGCCTCTCGCATGTAAGCGAGAGGCTTCTATTGTACTATTTACCAACCACTTTTACTGTTTATTTTTCCTTCCCCTTGACGAAATTATCGATCATGCTGGTGAATTCCATCGGGAAAATGAATTTGGTGGATGCGCCCAGTCCGAGGCTTTTGAGGGTTTCGAAGTACTGCAGGGTCATCGTCTTCTGGTCAATGGTCTTCGCAGCCGCGAAGATCTTCTCGAGAGCCACAGAGAAACCTTCAGCCTTCAGCACCTGAGCTTGTTTCTGACCTTCGGCTTCCAAGATGGCAGCTTGTTTCGAACCTTCTGCCTTAAGAATGGAGGACTGCTTTTCTCCTTCTGCCACGTTGATGGCCGCCTCGCGTGTACCGGTCGATTCGGTGACCACGGCGCGGCGGATGCGCTCGGCAGACATCTGCTTGTTCATTGCGTCCTGAACATCCTTGGGCGGAATGATCTCGCGAATTTCAACGTTCGTCACTTTAACGCCCCAGCGCTCGGTGACCTCGTCCAGTTTGGTTCGCAGGGTTTGGTTGATGTGTTCACGCTGCGAGAGCACTTCATCAAGAGGAATACCACCGATGACGGAACGCAGGGTGGTGGTGGCCATACCGGCAGCAGATAATTCAAAGTTTCCAACACCAACTACGCTCAAGGTTGGATCCATCACCTTGAAATACCACAGGAAGTCAATAGAGATAGGAGCGTTATCCTTGGTGATGGACACCTGGTGGGGGACTTCGCGCACCTGCTCCCGCAGGTCAGCTTTGACCGCCCGGTCTACCACCGGGATGAGCAGCACCAGGCCGGGACCTTTGGTCCCGATGCAGCGGCCCAGTCGGAATACGATCAATCGCTGGTATTCATTGACGATGCGGACGGCGTTCATCAGGAAAATGACCAGGACGATCACCACGAAAGCTACGACACATAGAAGTGTTGTTAGATTGGCAGACATACTAATCTCCTTTTTAAAAGAACAAATTACTGGTTGGATAGCTCTTCAGGAGTGACCAGTAATACGAATCCCTCCCTGCTCACGACACGTACCCGGCTGCCTGCCGGGATGGGTTTCTCGCTCCGGGCACTCCACAATTCACCTGCTACTTGCACCGAACCATCTTCCTCGACCCGGGTCTTGGTTTGGCCGGTTTTTCCGATCAGAGTGGAAAGGTCCTGGAGAGGTCGGGCGTGATGTGCTTGCATCCCCTTGCGGACAGCCAGCCACAAAAAGCTCCCACTCAAAATCGAGACCACTAAGGCAACCAGCGGGTTGACAGCTGGCAGCCATCCACTGGACGGGAACAGGTACACGGAACCGATGATTACTCCCAGTAGACTTAATGCGAGGAAAAGTTCCCGCTTGGGTCTTTGGATCGAGTAAATGAATGGCACCAGGCTCAGTACGAGCACAATGAGTGCCCATACATTGAACCCGAGATTAAAAATAGCATAGCCTGCCAGTGCCAAAAATAAAATAGCCCCGCCCTCCATTAAATGTGTTCCGGGAGTGACGATGGCCATAAGTAAAAGTATTGAACCCAGCACGAGTAAAATGTACGCGATATTGGGGTCGAGTAGAATATCCATAGCCGTTCCTTTCTGGAGACGCCAAAATGATTATACATCCATTCAGTTGACTCTCCGTTATTAGTATCTACGCTATTTACGGTCTCATGGTTTTATGCGAAATTTGGGGGTGGAATTATCAATTTATTGAAGCCATCACGATATTTATAACTTGACTGTGTTAAATGGACTTAGCCCATTGATACCCTTCCTTGGCATGAAGCCCGTATCCGGTATAATACTCTTGAGTTTTTTCCAAATTAAGTTTTTTAGGAGAATTAAATGAATATTGCGAGTGTACTTAAAGGACTGGCCAGCTTTTCATGGCTTTTAGTGGTGGGCATCATCGTCCTGGCTGTATATCGTGCCAGTCGAGCCAAACCGTTGAAAAGTGCCGTCTGGATTGTGCTCGGGACGGTTGTTTTTTCTCTTCTTTTGACCACGGTTAGTGCTGGCCTTGTATTCCTGCAAGCTGACCAGTATGGTGTCGTAATTTCTGCCATTCAGCCTACAGGCTATCGTACCCAGCCGCTGGCACCCGGTTTGCACTGGGTGGTCCCGTTTCTCGAGAACGTCCAGCCTTATTCGATTGCCAAGCAGACCTACACCATGGCTACCGCCACCAGTGAGGGACAGGTGGTGGGTGACGATTCCATCCAGGCACGCACGAAAGATGGTCAGCAGGTTTTTCTTGATGCTTCGGTTATCTATTCCATAGATCCAACCCATTTGATCGATTTGCACATCTCCTGGCAAAATCGGTTTGAAGACCTCGTGGTTCGACCTGTTGTCAGATCCGCCATACGCGATGCTGTGTCGCAATTCGGCGTGGAAGAAATTGTCAGCACTAAGCGTGCTGAGCTTGAACAAATGATATTCGATACGATAAAGGTCGGTCTAACAGCAAATAACCTGATGATGGATGATTTCCTTCTGCGGAATATTCGCTTTAGCGACGAGTACGCCGCCGCGGTGGAACAAAAACAGATCGCCGAGCAATTGGCTCTCCAGGCGCAATTTGTGGTGCAGCAGAGGAAACAGGAGGCTGAACAGGCCCGCCAGGTGGCGCAGGGTACTGCTGATGCGGCTGTCATTTCAGCACAGGGTGCAGCACAGGCTATCCTTCTTACAGCGCAAGCTCAGGCGCAGGCCAACGAAGTCCTGGCAAAGTCCCTTACTCCTGATTTATTGACGTACACATACATTCAAAAAATCGCCCCCAATATCCAGGTAATGTACCTGCCGAGTGGGACTCCCCTTCTTTTACCGGCTGTGACCCCGCCCCAATAACCTTGAGAGGTCTGAATGTCAGATGTCCATCCAACAGGACGCCAGATTCGTTTGACCAGTTATTCCAACTGCGCAGGTTGAGCATCGAAATTGAATGCGGAGACGCTGGCGCAAGTCTTGCGCCCTGTTGAAAAAATATTCGATAACCGCAACTATCCAGACCTCCTGGTTGGTCTTACCAAACCTGACGACGCAGCCATCTGGAGATTGGATTCGAAGCGCGCCCTGGTGGTGACAACCGACTTTTTCACCCCGGTGGTGGACGATCCTTACGATTTCGGAAGCATTGCTGCTGCGAACAGTCTGTCCGACGTATACGCCATGGGTGGAACCCCTTTCCTTGCGTTGAATGTCGCTGCCTTGCTGCCAGATCTTCCACCGGAAATAAACTCGGAAATTCTACGCGGCGGTGCGGAAAAATGCCTGGAAGCTGGAGTTGTGATCGCAGGCGGACATACTGTCCAGGACAAAGAACCGAAATATGGATTGGTGGTTATCGGTTTTGTCGACCCGCAAAAAATGCTTACTAAGGGAGGTGTCCAGCCTGGTGATGTGCTGGTAATTACCAAACCGCTTGGTTTTGGCGTGACCACCACTGCCCTTAAGCAGGAAAAGGCCGCTACTGAAGACGTGGCTGAGGTGGTGGATTGGATGAAAAAACTAAACCGGGCTGCGGGTGCGTTGGCACTGGAATTTGGTCTGCACGCAGCAACCGATGTAACCGGATTTGGTCTATTGGGTCATGGGGATGAAATGGCCGCGGCCTCGGGGGTGGGATTCCAGTTTAACTTGGAGAATATCCCCTTCGTGTCAGGGGCACTAAAGTATGCCCAATTAGGGACCTTCCCCGGCGGAGCTTCTGACAACCGCTATTATTTTGGCCCACGTGCTCATTTTACAGAAGATATTCCTGATGAAAAACAAATGCTCCTGTTCGACCCTCAGACGAGCGGCGGGTTGTTGATCGCGGTCCCTCGATCCATGCAGGCAGCCTTTATGAATAGAGCAAAAGAAATTGATTTACCGGCTTGGGTGATTGGTCACGCATTTGAAGGAGAAGGTATCTGCGTGGTTTAACCCGTTAAAAGGTGATCCCTATGGAAATTGGAATTCGGATCCTGATAATTTTTTTGCTCATTCTTCTGAGCGGTTTCTTCTCGATGTCGGAGGCAGCTATCTTTGCTGCACGCAAATCGCGCCTGCAGCATCGCGCCAATGAGGGTGATGATGGCGCCCGCCGCGCCCTTGACCTCTCCGGAACCCCAAATCGATTTCTCCCTACTGTCACGATTGGGATTACCCTGGTGGGTATTTTGACTGGAGCGATCGGTGGTGCGCCAATTGCAAATGCACTGGCGTTGCAAATGGATAAGATCCCCGCGCTCATCCCTTATTCACAATCGCTTTCGCTGATCCTGGTCGTTATCCTGCTGACGTTTGTCTCCATGCTGTTTGGCGAATTGGTGCCAAAACGAATAGCCCTTTACAATTCAGACAAGATTGCCGGGGGAATTGCTGGTTTCATGGGTTTTGTGTCTGCCTTCTTGTACCCTGTTGTCTGGTTGTTGGGGAAATCAACTGATGCGATGCTGCATCTCCTGCGAATTAAACATACGGAACCACCTCTTGTGACGGAGGAAGAATTACTTGTTCAGCTAAATGAAGGCACCCAGGCCGGCGTATTCGAAGAAGCGGAACAGGATATGGTGGAAGGTGTCTTTTCACTTTCCGACCAGCGGGTGAATGCTCTGATGACACCCCGCAGCGAAATTGTTTGGTTGGATATCAACGATACGCCCGAGGAAATTCGCCGGAAAGTGAAGGATTGCCCGTTCTCCCGTTTTCCCGTGGGCGATGACAGTTTGGATAATATTGTAGGAGTTGTTAAAGCCAAGGAGCTCCTACTGGCCGATCTTAAAAATGGCAAGCAGCTGATCGAAATATCCCGTCCGCCGCTTTACGTCCCAGAAACCGCATTTGGGTCGCGCGCATTGGAAATCCTGAAAGAAGCCAAGCGTGAAATGGTCCTGGTGGTGGACGAATTCGGCGTAGTCCAGGGCTTGCTGACCTACGCGGACATTATCGAAGAAATCGTAGGGGCTTTTGAGGGGGAGCCGCAGGCAACCCAGCGGCAGGATGGTTCCTGGTTATTGGATGGGATGCTTGCAAACGATGAGTTCAAGGAAATCTTTAACCTGCGCCGCCTGCCTGATGAGGAAGAGTACGAAACTCTCGGCGGTTTTGTCATGCTTCAACTGGGGCGCATTCCTCAGGCTGCCGATCTTTTTGAATGGAACGGCCTGCGCTTCGAAGTAATGGACATGCATGGCAAGCGCGTCGATAAGATCCTCGTGACAAACGTCCCTCCTAAAACCCCTGCAGCGGAGACATAACCTGGCCGACTCCTTTGATCTGCAACCAGACTTCCCCTCCCGGAGATCACCGGTTTACGGGCGGGGTGGGATGGTGGCTTCTTCCCAACCACTGGCAACCGCCGCTGGTCTTGATATTTTATCTGGAGGTGGCAATGCTGCTGACGCGGCAGTTGCAACCGCCGCCGCCCTGAATGTCACCGAACCAACATCTACCGGGTTGGGCGGGGATATGTTTGCCTTGTTCTATGATGGAAAAACCGGTCAAGTTACAGCTTTAAATGGCTCAGGTCGCTCCCCCGCTGCGCTCACAATGAACTTGCTGAAGGATTCTGCAATAGTATTGGACGAGGGCTCACTCCCCCCTTACCACCCATTAACGATCACGATTCCCGGCGCCTGTGCGGGTTGGTGCGATCTTATCGAGCGTCACGGCACCATGGGCTTGTCGAAAATTTTTGCCCCTGCAATCCGTCTGGCAGAAACAGGGTTCCCGGTAGCCCCGGTGACATCCCATTTCTGGCAGCGTGGTGCCGAGCGGCAGTTGAAGACGTCGATTAATGGAATAGAAATGACAATCGACGGGCGCGGTCCGAATCCTGGCGAGCTGTTTCGCAATCCCGCTCTGGCGCGTACCTTAAAAACGATTGCCCAGGGTGGCAAGCAGGCTTATTACGAAGGGGAAATTGCCGATGCGATCGTTTCCACTGTCCAGACGGCAGGTGGCTGCTTAACCCAGGCTGATTTGGCGGCTCACGTCAGCACCTGGGATGAACCTATTTCCACCTCGTACGGCGGGCTGCGCTTGTGGGAATGTCCTCCAAACGGTCAGGGGATGACTGCCCTGCTCGCCCTTAACCTTCTCGAAGGGTTTGACCTTCCTTCCGATCCACTATCTCCCGACCGTTTGCACCTGGAGATAGAGGCGCTTCGCCTCGCCTTCATCGACACCCGTTGGTATGTCACCGACCCCCGTCATCATGATACATCCGAAGAGTTGAAGACTTCAGATACCTATTCCGCCCTGGTTTCAAAGGAATATGCTGCAGCACGCCGAAAACTAATCGATCCCCAAAAAGCCACTCTTGACCAGAAGCTTGGCACTCCCCTGGCTGGCTCCGACACGGTATATTTTTGTGTGGTGGATCAATGGGGAAACGCATGTTCGTTTATCAACAGCAATTATATGGGTTTCGGCACGGGAATTGTTCCCCACGGCTGGGGTTTCACTCTCCAGAACCGAGGTCATAATTTCAACCTCGAGCCGGGGCATCCGAATGTACTGGCGCCCGGAAAACGTCCCTACCATACGATCATCCCGGGATTGATCACACGGAACTCTGATGGATCCCTTTTTGGTCCGATGGGTGTGATGGGCGGCTTTATGCAGCCGCAGGGACATTTACAAGTTTTTCTCGCCCTGGCACAGGGTCTTGACCCTCAATCTGTGTTGGATATGCCCCGCTTCTGTATAAAGAATGGGGTTTCTGGCGGAGAGGTCGGACTGGAGCATGGGATTTCTCCACAGACGATTGCTGAGTTGGCTCAACGCGGTCACCCTGTTCGTGAGGTGACTGGCTGGGACCGGGCGGAATTCGGTCGCGGGCAGGTCATCCTGCGTGATCCCCAATCCGGTTTCTTGACTGGCGGGTCTGATCCGCGTGCAGATGGCTGTGCCATGACCTTGATCTGAAATGTTCCTTGATATTGTAATTACAGACGCAAACATATAAAATATCGGCAACAAAAAACCATATACCGGCTATTCCATCTTTTTGGAGGCTCCATGGATCCCGTTGTCCTATCAAGAATACAGTTCGGAACCACCACGATCTATCACTTTTTCTTCGTCCCTCTCACATTGGGACTCTCATGGGTTGTGGTGGGTCTGCAGACCATGTATCATTTTACCGGGGATGATAAATGGAAGCGCTTGACGAAATTTTGGGGGAAGTTATTTCTAATTAACTTTGCCATGGGTGTTGTTACCGGGATTGTTTTGGAATTCCAATTTGGGATGAATTGGTCCGCTTATTCGAGTTATGTTGGTGATATTTTTGGAGCTCCGCTTGCCATCGAAGCTTTGCTTGCATTTTTTCTTGAATCGACCTTTCTCGGGATCTGGATTTTTGGGTGGGATAAGATTCCGAAAGCACTGCACCTCATATCCATCTGGCTGGTCGCGTTCGGGTCGACCATGTCAGCCTTGTGGATCCTGATCGCCAATTCATTCATGCAGCACCCGATCGGTTATGATCCAGCGAGCGTGAAGACCGGGCATCTCGTCCTGAACGATTTTGCTGCATTAGTATTTAATCAAAAAGCCTGGTTGGCGTTTCCACACACAATTTTTGCTGGTTTGACCACCGCCGCATTTTTTATGTTTGGTATCAGTGCCTGGCATCTGGCTCGTAAGCACGATATCGAGATTTTTAAAAAATCCTTCCAGGTTGCGACAGTGCTTGGACTGGTTGCTGTAGTCCTTTCAGCGGTCACCGGTCACTCACAGGGGGTGGAGGTGATGCAGTCTCAGCCGATGAAAATGGCATCCATCGAGGCAATATGGACCAATGATCCCTACACTCCCGGTTCTTCCTTCTCGCTGCTTACGATAGGTGACCTCACCGGCAAAGAGTGAAGTTTGGTCCATCCGTATCCCGCGTCTGCTCAGCCTTATTTCCTGCTTTAACCTGACTTGCAAAATCCCAGGTGTTGACCAGGTGCAGGCTGCTTACCAGCAGGAATACGGTCCAGGTGATTACATTCCACTGATGGTCTTCACTTATTGGGGCTTTCGCTTCATGTTTTTTTCCGCCCTCCTTATGATTGGGCTGGGCGGTTTGGGTGTTTTTGCCGTTTTTAGAAACCGCCTTGAAAAAATGAAGTTGATGAAATGGTTCCCTCTTGCGATTGTTCTGCCATACTTTGCCAATACGGGAGGTTGGCTCGTGACAGAAATGGGACGCCAACCCTGGATTGTCCAGGGATTGCTAAAAACTGGAGATGCGGTTTCGCCTAACCTAACCCCCGCTATGGTATTAATCTCACTGATTGGGTTTGTGGTCTTATATGCAGCCCTAATGGTGGTCGACGTTTCTCTTTTGGCCCGCTTTGCAAAGGCTGGACCGGATGCGACAGATACCGGCGTCCTGGGGGAACCAGCTTTGGCGGAAAAGGAATAAGGAGGCTGCCATGTTTGACTTGAACACCTTATGGTTTATCCTTATTGCAGTCTTATGGATTGGTTTCTTTATCTTGGAAGGGTTTGACTTCGGTGTGGGGATGCTAATGCCTTTCCTGGGCAGGAATGACGAAGACCGCCGCACGATTCTAAACACGATTGGCCCCCACTGGGATGGGAACGAAGTCTGGCTTCTCACTGCCGGTGGTGCAACCTTTGCGGCTTTCCCTCAATGGTATGCCACCCTTTTCAGCGGTTTCTACCTTGCGTTCTTCCTGCTGCTTATCGGGCTGATCTTGCGCGGGGTGGCGTTTGAATTCCGCTCGAAAGATTACAATCCACGCTGGCGCCGTTTTTGGGACTGGGCCATATTTACCGGGTCGTTCTTGCCTGCCTTGTTGCTCGGTGTTGCCTTTGCCAACTTAGCGAAGGGGTTGCCCATCGATGGAAATATGGTTTTCACCGGTAATCTATTCACCTTGTTAAACCCATATGGGTTGCTGGGTGGGTTAACCAGTTTAAGCATCTTTCTTTTACACGGCGCAATCTTCTTAAGCCTGAAAACCGATCAAGAGATCAAAACCCGCGCCGAGCTAGCCGTCAAAAACCTCTGGCTCCTTGCTGTGGGCATTGCGATTCTCCTGGCAATCGCCACCTTCTTCTACACCGAAATCATTTCACTTCCCGGTATTTTCCCTGTCTTGTTCCTTGTTTGTGCTTTGGGTACTCTCTTATTATCAAGGATGTTTATCCGCCGGGCTCATAACGGTTGGGCATTTGTAATGACAGCTCTAAACATCCTCTTGACGCTGGTCACGTTCTTCCTGATCATGTTCCCACGCGTGATGATTTCCAGCATTGATCCAGCCTTTAGCCTTGATATCTGGAACGCGGCTTCCTCGCCTTATACTCTTAAAATTATGAGTATTGTTGCCGCAATTTTCCTGCCTCTAATCCTGGTCTACCAGGGCTATACTTACTGGGTCTTTCGCAAACGGATTACTCGAGAGAAGAAGAATCTTTTATATTAGATTAATTGCATACCAATAAAAATCTCAGCCCGACTTCCGCGAGTCGGGCTGATAAATTATTAAAATAGGAATACCCGGTATTTCGTAGTCGGTCCCTGGTTGAGCGGCCTCCAGGTGGCTATTTATTGATACTGATGATAAAGGCGATTACATCCGCTATTTGCTGCTGGGTGAGCATATTTTTATCACCCCAGGCGGGCATTAATTTTGTCGGGTTGGGTCCTGCTGGGGTTGACCCGTGTTGAATGAAAAGGTCGAGATTTGTTGCATAGATCTCATAACTTTTATCGACCAGGGTGGGATCGATTGGGTTCAGTGGTGGGATGGTGCCGTCATCTGAGCCGGGATTTGGTAAACCGCCTATGCCATTCTCTCCATGGCACGTGGCGCAATTCGCCTGGTAGACCAACCTGCCGTTCACGGGGTCGCCGGTGAGGCGGATGGCCTCCCCTGGACCCCCCGGGTTCGACGGTCGGGCAACTTCCTCAGCGGCAGGTGTGGTGGCAGGAGTAGCGGTGGGTGTTATGGATCCAGCTGCAACCTGGGTTCCCGCAAATATGATCGGCCCGTCAGGCGCAACCGCTCCAGGTGGTCTTCCGAAGGGCATCTTCTGCTCGATGAACAGCATATCGTTCAACAACGATTGGTCCCAATTTTCCCCGCCAAGAATATCCTTGCCTTTAATCTCGGCGGATGTCCGCCTTGACCCGGCGATGATCCCGGCGTAGCTGGATAAGTCCATTTGTGCCGCGGCAGATGCCAGGTTGGAGTTGTGGCAGGTGATGCAAGCCGGGGCACCCGAATACCATAAGTTCCCGTCCTGGAAGAGCGTTTTTATGTCCCCATAAGCAGCTTGACAGGTGCTTCCATTGATATCGGTGAATTGGAAGGGCGCAGTTTCCTTATAACCTGAATTCACCCAGGCAGAAAGCAAGGTCCTGGCATTCGCCATGCATTTGGAACCACCTGCCGCTGCCTTCCCTGTCTCCGGGATGGGCAGTGTGGCTGGGATGATGGTCGGGATGGGAGTATGGATGACGACAGGCTGGTCAGCTTTGGAACAGTCGTTATTCAAACCGCATGGAACGAAATATATCCCGGCGATATAGGCAATAAATAACAATGGCATGCCGAAGACAAGTAAAAGCACCCAGGTGTTGAAATCTCGCTTCATGCTGTCTCCCGCTTATGGTTTGAGAGTCCGCAAATAGTTGACGATATCCCAACGGTCCCTGACATTCAGGTTTTCGTTCAAAGCTGGCATAAAGCCTGGGACTCCGTCCGAAATGGTCAGGAAAATGGCACCGTCACTCAGGGTCTGTACTGCTACAGAAGTCAGGTCAGCCGGTTTCTGGTTTGCGAGGTAAATCGCGATCGGACCGTCCCCGTGACCATTTTTCCCGTGACAATGCGAGCAGTTGATTTCATATAACTGCGCGCCTCGGGATAGGGACACAGTGTCGGTTGGTACCGGGTTGACTGGCGCGCCCATGCCTGGAATGGATGCAGCTCCTTCAATCGGGATGGAATCAAGCGGGACTGGCAGCGGATTCTCCATCGGTTTGAAAGAAGGCTGGATTGCCATGAACGAGACCCAGTTGATCTTGATGACATCGAACGTAAACAGGAATAATCCTCCCGCCAGGATAACCACGGCTAGTCCGATCAGCAGTAATCGATCGAGAAGCTTCATATTTTTTGCGCCTCCGCCGGTTGAACGGTCTCCGCTCCGATTTCCTGCATGGCTTCGATGAATTTCGCTTCCCTTTCCTCCTGGCACAAGAACAGGACTGCCACGCGCCCATCACTGATTGCGGGTACGTATGCTTTGGGAGAATATGTTGGGAAGTGACTGTCCAGGAAGACTCCCAGGAAGGTGGCAGCCATCAAGCCCAACATGGTCATTTCAAACAAGACGACAATTGTTGGAGGTCCGGGTATGATACCCTGCCCTCCAACAGGAACTGGGTACAAAATTGGTGCTACAAAACCAAGGAAAACTCCCACCAGGAATCCTCCTACTGCGCCTCCGATTGCCAGGCGCGGTACATTGGTCCATTGACGTGGTCGGCCCAGCATGGCCTGGTTTACCGGGATGCCGGAGATGATGTTCATGTCTCCGTCTGACAAACCCAGCTCTCGCAAGCGGTCTACCGCATGCACAGCCGGGTCTATGTCCGTAAAAACAGCCAGGAAGGAGTGTTTATCATCCATACCGGGTTCCTATTCAAGTTCCGCAACGGAAACGATCGTTTCTTTACCTACTTTTCGCAGGGTGTGGGACATCTGGCCTTCCTGCACTTCCCAAACGGGTACGAGCGGGATGAGCCGGGAGGCGCCCATATAAAGAAGGATGAAGAGCGCCAGGGTTCCGAAACTCAACGGGATTTCCACCGCGGGTTTGTAATCCCGCCAGGTAAAGGGCATATAGTTAACCGTTAAAGAGACAGGAATGATAATATAGCGCTCGAACCACATCCCTATGTTTATCCCCAGCCCCACGGTAAAAAGCGCCCAGGGATTGCTGCGAATCTTTTTACTCCACAAGGTTGCCCAGGGGATGACCACGTTTAGAATTAACATTCCGAACCACATCCACCCCAGCGGACCTTTTTCGTGGAAGTGCAGCAAGGAGTCGACGAAGTTGTTCCCTCCATACCACTGCACCATATAATCATTGAAGAAAAAGTATGCCCAGCCCATGGAGACGAGCAGCATCAGTGTGCCAATTGCATTGAAGTGTTCGGGACGGAGGAAATATTTCATATTCTTCATGGTCGACCGGATAACCACCAGCACCATTGCAACCGCCGCAATTCCGGAGTGCAACGCTCCGATCACGAAGTAAGGACCGAATATGGTTGAGTTCCACCCCGGACGCATGGAAGCCGCGAAGTCCCACGCCACGATGGTATGCACGCTGAACATGACTGGCAGGATGGCAAATGCAAAAATATTCATGGCTGTTCGCAGGTGCGTCCACTCCCCTTCAGTGCCGCGAAATCCGAGAGAAAGGATTCGGTATAAAGTTTTCCTCCAACCTGTCGAACGATCACGCGCCATGGCAATGTCCGGGATCAGGGGCATGAAAAGGTACATTGTGGATGCCAGCAGGTAGGTGTTGATCGCCAGGAAGTCCCAGGTCAGGGGGGAGTGGAAATTGGGCCATAACGTGCGTTCATTTGGATACGGGAATAACCAGTAGGACAGCCACACCCGTCCCAGGTGCATGAAAATGCTCAATCCCGCTTGCACCAGTCCAAAAGTCGTCATCAGCTCGGCTGCCCGTGTAAAGGGTCGCCGATATTCGGCTTTGAAGACACGCAGCAGGGCTGAAACAAAAGTTCCGGCGTGACTGATGCCGATCCAGAAGACCGTATTTACCAGGAAGATACCCCAGTACACCGGGCGGGTCAGACCTGCCACCCCGATCCCTTCGGCGATCAGGTAGCCCCAAACGTAGAACAGGCAGACTGCCACCACCACGCTTAAGAGTGCAAAGATCACCCAGAACTTCCAGGAGGTGGTCTTCATTGCATCCATCACCAATGAATTCATCTCGCCGCGTGGCCGCGGATCGAGCATCAAGTGATCCCTTCGCATTTGTTCCAGCTCGAGCTGTTCGCCTGTTTCAGCCATTGCGGGCATAGTCCGAACCTCCAGTGAGATAGGTAATGCGAGGTTGTGTTCCGAGAAATTCAAGCAGCGTCACTGCTCGTCCGCTGGCAGCAGCTTTGCTGACCCGGCTATTTGGATCGTCGGTTCTCCCAAATATGATTGCATACGCTGGGCAGGTCTGAACGCAGGCGGGCTGGACTTCTCCATCAGCTACCGCCCTGCCTTCCGACTCAGCCTTGTCCTCCGCCTTGTGAATGCGTTGGACGCAAAACGTGCATTTCTCCATCACGCCCCTTCGTCTCACGGTCACATCCGGGTTAAGCTGGTTGTCGAGCGGGTCTGGGCGTTTGTAATCCCGCCAGTTGAAGATTCTTGCAACGTAAGGGCAGTTATTCGCACAATACCTCGTCCCTACGCAGCGGTTGTAAATTTGAAGGTTGAGTTGTTCGCTGTCACTGTGGACTGAAGCGAAGACCGGGCAAACGGGTTCGCAGGGAGCCGACCCGCATTGCTGGCATAAGACCGGTTGAAAGGGAGTTGCCTTTACGTCCGGGAATTTTCCTTTCCAGAAGCGCTCGGTGCGGATCCAGTACATGGCCCGGTTGTAAGCGGCATCCTCCTCTCCTACGATGGGGATGTTGTTTTCCAGCGAGCAGGCTACCACGCATGCCTGGCAGCCAGTGCACAGGTCCTGGTCGATGACCATGCCCCACTTGGCAGGTAATGCAGACCTTGGATCGGTATTGGAATCCGGGATGCTAAGTTCCGACATTTTTACCTCTATTCCTGGCCGTAAACTCCGATACGACTCTCATTCCTTGCCAGTGGCCGAGTCTGGCCCGTTTTCTCGATCCGAACCTTTACAGCCGCGTATGCCAAACCTCCAGCCGAATTGAGCTTTAGGGGTAGTAACCTGGCTGGGTTCGCCCCGCGGCCAGCCGCGTATTGTCCGTAAGTAATATGCCCCTGTCCAAAAGGCATGGCGATCACGTCCAGGTCGATGGCGGGGTAGCGGTAAACCGAAGCCTCCACTTCCCCTTGATCGGAAATGACCCTGACCAGGTCATCATCTTTGAGGCCGAGCTTGTCTGCTGTCACAGGGTTGATTTCGACCCATGAATTCCACATGACTGTGGTCAATGGGTCAGGTGCTTCCTGAAGCCAGGGTTTGTTTGCGCCATTACCATCTCCCATCAATGTGGATGGATAAACATGCAAAAATAGATCCCCGCCTCCCTCGAACGTAGCTTGGGAAAGTGACAAGCTGTTCGCAAGGGCGGTCGCCGCGCTGGGTGCTGTTAATCCGGCTGCTTGAGTCCACCAGCCCCCGTTTTGCTGCCATTCCGCCCAAAAGGTGTTGATTTCAGGCGCATTAAAATATCCATTCTCGCTTACCAGGCCTAATACGGAATGTTGCAGGAACTCCACTTCGTCCATGTAGGGCACTGACTTTGCCAGGTCACCTCCCGTCGACTGCACTGCTGCCAGCAGAACATCTGAGGTGGCTTCCGTATTATAGAAAGGTAAAACGACCGGTTGGGAAGCAGAGACCACCGCCCGGTCTGCGGCCGGAACCGGGAGCTGATAGCCCCATGATTCGAGCGGATGATGATCTGGAAAAATGTAGTCCGCCTGGGAAGCAGTCTCGTCCGGGTAGGTCGAGAATGAAATGACCAGTGGAACACTGGCCAGCGCTTCTTCAAAACCAAGCGCGGTCGGGAGTTCAAAGACAGGATTGATCCCGTGCACAAACAGGACTTCGATCTGGCCGGCTTTCATCCTCTCTACCAAATCTGTTATGTCGGTAAATGGATTTGGTCCGTTGCTCCCAACCGGGTGGACGGGCAGGTCTGGTGTGAAGGCAACCCCGCCCGGTTTGCCAAGGTTGTCAACCAGGGCGTCAAGCATCAGCACGGCTTGCGCAGTTTCCAGGCCATTACTGGCAGCCACGGCTGTCCCGCCTGCGATGGCGAGCGGGGCGGAAGCTCCACTGAAAATGCCCGCCAGGCGATTTAGTTTGCTTATATCCACCCCTGAAACTGCGGCTGCAGCCTTTACATCCACGTTGAGGAAAGCCTCTGGCAGGGCGCCTCCCCGTAATTCGGAGATTAGCCTGCCCAGGGCGAGTGCTACGTGCCCTTCACTTCCTGGGCGGATCGGGATCCATTCGTCAGCCTTTGCAGCTGTTTGCGACATGCGCGGTTCGAATTGGACAAGGTAACCGCGCCGCCCGGGGGTACCTTGGCGCAGGGAGGCATAGCCGCGCGTATAAGCCACCGGGCTCAACCAGGTCCCGAGAAAATCTGCTCCGAAGGAAAAGGTTACATCGCTGTTGCCGATGTCGAAAACCGGCAGGTTTCGCTGTCCCAATACGGTGTTGGCAGCCTCCGACAGGGTCTCACGTGCTTCCAGATAACCGAATGCACTATAACGCAGGGGAGCAGGGGCTCCAAGTGCGGCCGTTATCTCGCCTGCCAGGTCGGACAAGTGGTCCGGTACCAACCCAAGCAGGAAGGCAATTTCGGAACCTGCATGGTTACCAAGGGCGTCTTTGATGACGCTGACCGCTTCATCCCAACTCAAGGTGGTGAAGTCCCCCGTACCGCGACCATTTTGGCGGAATGGTTTTTTATGGCGGTCAGGGTTGTAGAGCCCTTGCAATGCGGTCTGGCCTCGCGCGCATAATTTCCCTTTGTTGACTGGATGGTTCGGATTGCCTTCGATCTTGATGGCGCGCCCCTGGTGGGTCCGCACCACGATCCCGCAGCCAGCCGGGCATTCCCGGCAGGTGCTGGCATAATAGGTGCTTTGCCCGTTATAGGTGTATTCGGGCATTTTGAGGTATGGTTCGCGCACCACATAACGCCAGGCTGGTCCACACCCCGTCAGGACGGCGGTAGCAGCAGCGCTGGCTCCGACCAGTTTAAGGAAGTCGCGTCTGGTTAGATGCTTTATCATGTGTTGTCCCTATAATAATCTGTCAATCCATGCGACCTAAATTCTCGGGTAAGCTCTTAAATCAGTTTTCTACCTGTGGCAGGTGGTGCAGCTTGTTAATCGGATGAGTTTCTCCTGGTTCCCAGCTGCCTTCGTACGATGGCAGCTGAGGCACCAGCCCATGTTCTCGCGCGGGATCGGTTGGGCAACTGTTTCGCGGCTGATCTCTCCGTGACAGGTTTCACAGTTCAACCCGGCTGCGATGTGTGGACGGTGGTTAAAATAAACGAAATCCGGTTGGATGAAGACTGGCACCCAGGGGATGGCTTCCTGGCTTTTGACAAATTCAACCAGTTTTTGTTGTTCCGGTTTGCTGTTGGCCATTTGCTGGTGGCACCCCCAACACTTGGCAACAGTTGGAAGTCCGGCTGAAGCTTGCTTCCAGGCCCCCGGATGACAGTAAAGACATTGCACTCCCAGGGTAAGATGCGTCTGGTGGTTGAATTGGAGAGGTTGTGGCGGCGGCTGCTGTAAACTCCAGACCCCGAAACTGGCCGCGCTGAATAACAGGATAAAAACAATACCCATCCCTATCAGGAAAGCTGGTCTCCGGACCAGCTTTCTGACCGATTCGAGCAGGTTGATTTTCTTAAGTCGCGTCAACATGCAATCTCCTGGAATGGTTGAATTGGGACCTGTATATTTAAGCGAATTATCTCTTTCGCCTCAAAAGGATGACAACCAGCAATCCAATTAAGAGGAAGCCGCCGATGAAAACAAACACGTAGCCGATGGCACTAAAAAAAACTACGAAACTTGTAAGGAGTCCGTTCCACCAGTTGTCTCCAGGGCCTCCCAGCGTGATTCCAGGAGTAGCCACTTGAACTGCCGGTGCAGAGGTGGGGAGCGGATGTTGGCTGGGAAGAGTTTGAACATAGGCAAGCACGTCACGCCCGTCTTCCGGCGTCCACCCAAGGTTGGCACCCACCGGCATGGGAGTGCCTGATACACCGAAGCGTGTCCGGTGCAGGAAACGCCACGGATCTCGCTGGGCTACATCACCCAGGTTTTCGTCAATGCCTTCACTGCGGAAAATGATCTTGCTGCCATCCAGGCCATGGCAGGTGGAGCAGGTGCCCTCGAAGAGCGTCTTTCCGTGAATCTTGTCACCGCCGATGACGCGCATCGAGATTGGGTCGATATACAGGCTGTCATCGATCGTCCCATATTTTAGGAACGCTGCCAACTGTTCCATCGAAGTTTGATCAAGATACTTGGAGAAATTATGAGCCGGATCGTTGATCCCATTCAGATGGTTGACGATATCCGTCTCGCTTAAATGACTTGCCAGGGTCATCACATCCGGGAAACCCGTGAAATGGGAACCGGAGGCATTTGCTCCCTGGACACCCCGATAATCCCACCCATGGCATTCCACGCAGCGCCAGGTGGCTGGTCCCGACCGGCTGTTTGTTGTTTGGCGTGACCAGATTGGCATGTTACCGGTAGGCGCTTCCACCCCCAATGCGGCGAACCAGTTGTCGTATAAAATGGCACCACGAATAATATCAGTTTGTGAAGGTTTTTCCCCCTGGGCTTGTGTCCCAGAGACGAACACGAGCGCAAGGCCAATAATGATGAACGAAAATGGCAACCAAAATTTATTGCGCAGCCTCATTTGCGCTCTCCTCCGCCAACAATTTCGATCAATTAAATTATACATCAATTGACAGGAATACCCTGTCATATGTTGGTCGTGATATACTTATTTTGATATTATTTTGTTTCTTCGGCTTTGGAGGGGTCGTATGAAGCACTTTGTAATTATCGCGGTCCTGGTGGTGGGTAGTACGCTTCTTTTACATATGGGGTTGACGGACATTGGCCTCCTGCCCAAGGAGGCCAGTATTCAAGCGGCGCAGGTCGATCAACTTTTCGGTATCCACGTGTGGTTGATCTCGGCCCTTTTTTCCCTCATTATTATCACATTACTCTACAGTCTGATCCTTTTTCGTCGGAAGAAAGGCGAGGTCGGCGATGGAGCCTATATCGTCGGCAATAACAGGCTGGAAGTATTATGGACCATGATCCCATTTTTCGTGGTCCTGTATCTTGCTTACCTTGGAGGCCAGTCGCTGGGTATTATTCGTACTGTGGATCCCACAGCCCTCGTTGTGCGGGTGACTGCCGGGCAGTGGTTCTGGAAGTTCCAATATCCGGACACGGGTATTACCTCATCCACTTTATATCTGCCGGTCGGGCGCCAGGTTGATTTGCAAATGACGAGTCTTGACGTCATCCATTCCTTTTGGGTGCCGGAATTTCGCACCAAGCAGGATATTGTCCCTGGTCAGACTACCGAATTACGTATTACTCCTGATTTAATTGGCACCTACCATGTCCGTTGCGCGGTGCTTTGCGGAACTAGGCATGCTTACATGGAGGCACCTGTTTATGTGGTTTCACCGCAGGATTTTGATACATGGGTGGCCCTGCAAGTTGCTTCATTGCCCACCGATCCCGTATCCCTCGGCAGTCTACTCGTACAGCAGAATGGCTGCGTAAACTGTCACTCGGTGTCAGGTGCGGCTGGTATTGGCCCCACCTGGCAGCATTTGTACCAGTCAACGGTGACCTTATCAGACGGGAGCACGGTCACTGCGGATGACGCCTATTTGAAAAACTCGATTTTGACACCCAACCTTCAGATCGTAAAAGGGTTCTACCCTGATGTAATGCCCAATTTTTCCACCGTGCTGAAACAGACGGATGTGGAAAATATCATTGCATATATACAGAGCCTGAAATAGGGAGACCTTGATGAAAAAATTTTCTTCCATTGGTTTGGTAAACGGCTTGCTTTGGCAGGCTATCGGGATCGCGGTTGGCATCGGATATGTAACCTTGATGCGCTTGGTGATGCACCTTCCTGCCTGGAAAGCTGAACCGGCAGTTGTTGTAGGAATGCTGTTTGGGGCGATTTTCTTCCTTTATGGGGTTGGGGTGTTGGATGACTGGTTGAAATGGGCTGCTGGTCACGAATCCGGCCAGTCCTTTGATGAAACCCACTCCGGCTGGCACCGCTATTTTGGCTCCTCGCTGGACCACAAGGTGATCGGAGTCCAGTACCTGGCTCTGGCTTTAACCTTGATGTCCGTCGCGGGCATATTTGCCATGATCTTCCGTATCGAGCTCGCCCAGCCTCAAATGCAGATCTTAACTCTCGATCAGTACAACACCCTGATGTCCTTGCACGGGATTGTGATGATAATTTCCATCCTGATGGGTGTTGCTGCCTTCATGAATTACCTGGTACCGATGTTGATTGGCGCGAGAGACATGGCCTTCCCGCGCCTGAACTCTTTCTCGTTCTGGATCGCGGTTCCCGCTGGTCTCATTCTTCTTTCCAGCCTGGTTCTTGGCGGGTTTGATACCGGATGGACCGGTTACCCGCCTCTCTCGGCACGCGCTCCATTGGGAATGCAGATGTTCTTCCTGGGTGTTTCGTTGGCAGGTTTTTCGTCAATTTTTGGAGGGCTTAACATTATTGCCACAATTATCAGGATGCGAGCTAGGGGGATGCACCCATTTCGCATGCCGATTTTTGTCTGGGCGGCTCTGGCCACCTCCCTGATCACCCTCACTGCCACAGAGTTGATCGGTCTTTCTTTCCAAATGGTCATGCTCCAGCGCTTGCTTGGGATGGGGTTCTTCGACCCTGCCAAGGGAGGCAACCCCATCCTTTTCCAGCACCTATTCTGGTTCTATTCCCACCCGGCGGTGTATGTATTCGTCCTGCCTGGGCTGGGTATTATTAGCGAACTGCTGCCGGTTTTTGCTCGAAAGCCGCTCTTTGGTTACAGGGCGGTGGCTCTGTCCTCCCTTGCCATTGCCCTGATCGGGTTCCTTGTTTGGGGGCACCATATGTTTGCCTCGGGAATGGCTGAATATCTGCGGGTTCCCTTCATGTACAGCACACTTTTAATAGCTGTCCCAACTGGCGTTAAATTCTTCTCATGGCTGGGAACTGTCTGGCGTGGGAAGATCAGCTTCGACACCCCCATGCTCTTTCTTCTGGGGGGAATTGTGATCTTCCTGCTCGGGGGTCTGTCCGGTCCCCCCAATGCTACCATCTCGACCGACTTGCATTTGACGAATTCTTATTTCATTGTGGGTCATTTCCACGATACGATGTTTGGAGGTTATATTTTCCCATTTTTTGCTGCGATCTACTATTGGTTCCCGAAGATGACGGGCCGCCGCCTCAATGAGAAGCTCGGAAAACTCCAATTCTGGTTGATTGCTCCTTCGTTCACCGTAATGACCCTGTTTATGATGCGCATTGGGCTACTCGGCATGCGGCGGCGCATCGCAGACTACGATCCAGCAATGGGATTTCAACCATACCATTTTGTGATGACCATCATGGGTATTGTTACTGCAATTGGGGTGCTCGTTTTCTTTATTAACTTGTTTTATAGCATGAAAAAAGGAACTGTTGCTTCAGGGAACTTATGGAATTCTCGCTCCCCTGAATGGTTGGTACCATCACCCATGCCGGTCCATAATTATGAAAAAGAAGTGGAGGTGGTCGGAGAGCCATATGATTATGGTTTACCCGGTTCGAGGTATATAAAATTCGAGGGAGAGGAATAACATGGCTCATTCCGAAGAGTCCTCTGGATTTCGCCTGGGACTGATTATTTTCATTGGCCTGGCGTTGCTTACTGCCCTCGAATTCGTGGTTGCACAGATCCTGAACGTATGGGAACTTTTGGCGTTCATTGCCCTCATCAAAGCCGGGTTGGTTGGCTATTACTATATGCACATTTATCGGCTTTTTCGGGGCGATACCGACTCTGACCGTGAATCTTATGCATATAAACTCGTGACCAGCCGCCTGGGTTTGTGGTTATTCCTGGTATCGGATGCATTCATTTTCGGTGGTTTGCTCATTGCCCGGATCAACTTGCTCGGCCTGACCCGCCCCGACTTGATCCAATATCTTGGACTCACGGTAACCTCGGTTCTTCTCCTATCCTCATTTTTTATGAACCGAGCCGAGACGGCGATGGCTCGCGGAAACCGCAAACAATTTATCCTGGGAGCCTCAAGCACTTTGGCGCTGGGGATCCTATTCTTGATCGGTGTGATAGGCGTGGAGTGGCAGCTCGCGCCGTTCGGACCTGGAGATGGGGTCGAAGGCGCAGTTTTCTATTCGATGACCGGTTTCCATGCCTTCCATGTCCTCACTGGCGTCATTTTCCTGTCAATAGTGCTGCGCAATGGCATGCGAGGCAAGTATTCAGTTGAAAAACACTGGGGGGTTGAAGCCTGTGCAGTATATTGGCATTTCATCGATGTCGTTTGGATTTTTTTCTACCCGTCCATATATTTAATGGGGACCCTTTTGCACTGACCTGCCTCTCCGGGCTAAAAGCATGGAGCGTAAATCCCTCTGGGTAATTGGTATTTTGTTTGCCGTGGCTCTGGTCGCGGTGGGTCTGACCTATTATTTCCAATTACACTCCCAGGCTTTCAAAGGCGAGGTGATTGACCCGCCTGCCCTCGCTCCGGACATTTCCCTGACTGGCCAGGATGGAAGCATAGTCCGCCTTTCCGATTTTCGCGGCAAGGTTGTATTGGTCTTCTTCGGGTATACCAATTGCCCGGATGAATGCCCGGCTACAATGGCCATCCTTCGTCAGGTGCGCACGGATTTGGGAGCTGTTGCCTCTGAAATTCAAGTCTTATTTGTGACAACTGATCCGGTCCGGGATTCTCCTCAGCAGTTGGCAAAATTCCTGGCACGTTTTGACCCGACATTCATCGGGTTGACCGGTTCTCCCTCTGACCTGGCAGGGGTTTATACGAACTATGGCGTTACCGTTCTTGATAATGGTCAAACCCATTCCACACGAATATACGTGGTCGACCGAAATGGCATGCTGGGATTGACCCTGCCCACCGGTATGACTCCCGCTGATATTGAACATGATCTCCGCCTCGTGCTTGAAGGCAAATAGCATGCGCAAAGCGATAATTATCAGGGTAATCCTCAGTATAATTGCGGGTCTCGTGATCGGGGTGATTATTAGCGAGGTTAGTTTCCGGTCCCAGTCCAACTTGAGCCGCTCACCCGGGACGGTTGAACTGGTCATACCGGCTGGCGCTGCTGCGAAATCCAGCCAGGGCATTTCCCTCATCCCGGCTGGCATGACGTTCGTCCAGGGTGATGTGTTGGTTGTGCATAACTATGACAATGTGACTCATACCCTGGGCGATTTGTTCATTCCGGCAGGATCAACTGCCACTATGGCTCTCAATCAACCAGGGAACCTGGTTCTAAACTGCTCGTTCCGTCCCAGCCAGACCTTTGGTCTCGATGTTCGCGAATCACTTACCTTCGGAACTCGCCTGCAGGGTATTATCCTTGCAGGTGTACCCCTTGCCATCTTACTGGGTCTGTATAGCCTGGCAGTCTGGCCGATAACCAAAGTGAAGGCTCAGCCCTGACAGTCCCCAACTATGTTTAAAATCATGTTTTCCCGGCGCTGGCTGCCTACCACTCTGCTTGTGGTTGTCGCATTGGTTGTGACGATTCTCATGGGGTTCTGGCAGCTTGACCGGGCACACGCCAGCCAGGCATCCGATGATCATTTGCTGGCTATGCAAAAGGCGCCCTTGCTGGTTCTGGACGAGGCAGCCTTGACTTTGGATTTGACGGGAATGGAATACCGCCAGGTTACCGTAAATGGCACCTATGATTTCGACCGCCAGGTAGCCTTACGTAACCAGTACTGGGGCGACTCCGATGGACCGGCTCAATATGGTTTCCATCTTTTCACTCCTCTCATCTTGAATTCCGGTCAGGCAGTGTTGGTTGACCGGGGGTGGATACCGGGTGAGTACAACACCCCGAACTCTTGGAGTAGGTTCAACGAGTTGAATATAAGCGAAATTACAGGGGTCATTCGCGTCCCGGTTCTAAAAGGCGAAATTGGCAGTGGTGTGCCGAACCCTACCCCCAATCCTGGGCAGCCGCTCGCATTTTGGAACTATATCGACTTGGATCGGATCCAGTCGCAAATCCAATACCAACTCCTTCCAATATATATCGAACAGGCTCCGCTTGGAGGTTCGGTCGCTCTACCGTATCGGTCTCTGCCGACGATCGTCCTGGATGACGTACCCCACAGGGGCTATGCCTTGATGTGGGCTTTCTTTACCTGCCTGCTCCTCTTCGGGTATCCTGTCTTTCTGCGCAGACATTTCATTCCCTGATTGGGCACCCCAACGTTGCGAAAAGTGAGATGAAATAAAGATAATTGATATTATAATTATCTCAATAATCGGTCCAATTCACGCGGTTTTTATTCAATGTCCGAACTAATTCTTGTTACTGGCGCAACAGGGTACATCGGCGGGCGTTTGGTTCCCCGGTTGCTCGAATCCGGCTACCGCGTTCGCTGTCTGGTTCGGGATGCTGCCCGTTTACAGGGATTTCCCTGGCTCACTCAAGTGGAAGTTGTTCAGGGGGACGCGCTCGACCCGGCCTCACTGCTCGAAGCAATGCATGACGTTTCGTCGGCCTATTATCTCATCCATGGGATGCAGGGGAATAAGAAGGACGCAGGGCGTGACCTGTCTGCCGCCCATAATTTTGCAGACGCAGGTGCACAGGCTGGCCTGGGACGCATTATCTATTTGGGAGAACTGGTTGATCCAACTGCTCATCTTTCCTCATATCTGATTTCCCGCAACGAAACCGGACAGATCTTGCGTCAGGGCAGGGTCCCGGTCACTGAGTTTCGGGCGGGGATGGTGGTTGGGTCAGGCTCGGCACTTTTTGAAATGATCCGTTATTTGACGGAACGCCAGCCTGTATTGTTCTGTCCCCAATGGTTCTATTCTTTGGCACAACCGGTCGCCATCCGGGATGTGCTTGCCTATCTCATCGAGGCTCTCAAAACTCCCGCAAGCCTTGGGGAAGTGATTGAAATTGGTGGAGCTAGTCGGCTGTGCTATGCTGACATGTTGCGTGGATACGCGCGTGAGCGCGGCTTTAATAGAGTTCTCCTTCGCACGCCATTCTATACGCCGCGGTTTTCCGCATACTGGGTGCATATGATGACGCCTATCCATTGGCGGATAATTCTGCCTTTGATCGAAGGCTTGCATGCCGAAATGATCGTGCATGACGATTTGGCTCATCGACTTTTTCCGAATATCCATCCCATCGATTTTCAAACTGCCTTGCATCTCGCCCTGGAGCGTGTCCAGAGCGATACCGTGGAGACTTCCTGGAGCGACGCCCTGGTTGTTACGCAGGGTAATACCCGCCCCTTGATTTTGACCACCACGGATGGGATGATGTTCGAAAGACGTGCCCTTGTCCTTGACCTGCCCTGTGCTCCCGTTTTTCGGGCTTTTACAGGCCTGGGAGGGGAGCGCGGTTGGCTGTACCTGAACTGGTCCTGGGAAATTCGCGGCTGGTTGGATAAATTGGTCGGTGGTGTGGGACTGCGTCGCGGGCGTCGACACCCGGATGATCTCCGGGTTGGGGAAGCGCTGGATTTTTGGCGTGTCGAGGCGGTTGAACCCGATCGGATTATCCGTTTGAGAGCTGAAATGAAATTACCTGGCAAGGCCTGGCTAGAGTTTCAATCCATTCCGCAGCCTGCTGGAAACACTCAGTTGACCCAAACAGCGTATTTTGCCCCGCGTGGGCTTGGAGGTTTTTTCTACTGGTACCTGCTGTACCCGATTCACAGCATCATTTTTAGCGGTCTAATTCGTAAAGTTGCCGACCGGGCTCAAAAACTGGCTCGAGCATAAAGGATTATCGTGGGACAACCCAGGTTGGTTTTAGTTACAGGTGTGACCGGCTATATTGGCAGTCGTCTGGTCCCCATTTTGCTGGAAAAGGGAAATCGGGTCCGTGTCCTTGTCCGTGACAAAGCACGCATATCAGGTCGGTCTTGGCGATCGCAGGTGGAAGTGGCGGACGGAGATATTCTCTCCTCCGAAGTTCTTAACCAGGCCATGCAGGGGGTATCCACTGCATATTACCTTGTTCACAACATGATTAGCGGAAGAGATTATTATCAGCGCGAACTGGAATCCGCGCGAAATTTTGCCAAATATTCGGGGGAAAATAACGTGGGACATATCATTTATTTGGGCGGGCTTGCCGACCCTGCTGATGATATTGGCAGGCATTTACGATCCCGCATAAACACCGGGGAAATACTCCGCCAGGGGAGCGTTCCCGTAACCGAATTTCGTGCCAGCCTGGTTATTGGATCAGGCAGTATTTCATTTGAGCTGATCCGCTATCTGACCGAGCAATTTCCAATCCTTTTCGGTCCTCTATGGATTCATAACCACACTCAGCCGATTGCGGTTCAAAACGTCCTTGACTATCTCATATCTGCATTGGATATCCCGATTTGCCGCGGAAAAATATACGAAATTGGTGGCAGAGATGTTCTTAGCTATGCGGAAGTAATGTCGGTCTACGCGTGTTTGCGGGGTTTGAAGCGCTGGATTGTCGCTTTGCCAGGAATCTCTGTTAATTTTATGGGCTATATGGCAGGAAAACTTACGCCCGTTCCCGCAGAAATTGCCGGTCCCTTGCTCGGCGGGATGCGCAGTGACAGCGTGGTAAGGGATAACTCGGCTCAGCTCGATTTTCCAAATATACACTCCTTTGATTATAAGACCTCGGTTTCGATGGCGCTGGCATCTCTTTCTCCAGGAAATCTTGAATTCATCCGGGATAATCATGCATCCGGGTTTAGAATTAACCGGGAAGGTTTTTTTGTTGAAGGTCAGCAGGTCAAAATCGGTATTCCGCGTGAGGCCGTCTTTCGAACCATCATCGGACTGGGAGGCAAAGCCGGTTGGTTATATTTGAACTGGCTGTGGAAATTACGCGGCTTTCTTGACAGGTTGGTGGGAGGTCCAGGATTGCGCGGTCGACGGGATACTGATTCTCTCATGCAAGGCGATGTTCTGGATTTTTATCGGGTGGAAGCCCTGGAGTTTGGAGAAAGACTGCAATTGAAAGCCGAAATGAAATCACCCGGCTTGGGTTGGATGGAATGGCGCGTTAACGAAAAACCTGGTGGCGAGCTATTCTTAACCCAGATTGCGTATTTTGCACCCCGCGGGTTCCTTGGTTTTCTTTATTGGTATACCTTGCTCCCTGTTCATCGTCTAGTTTTTAATGGCCTGGTTGGAGCGATTATCCGTAAGTCCACGGAAACTCAAAACAGTTAATGGATCTTTTTCGGAGAGAGGAGTCGCAGAAATGAATATAAACTTCAAAATGTGGGACAAGGCACTTTCCACCCTGGTAAAAATGGACACTAAGCAGGAGTGGGATGCGCTGGACGCAGTTTCCAAATGGCTGATTGCCACCCGCTCTGCAGTTACCACCGTGACGGTTTATGCCTGCGCCATTGCCGGGCTTCTTGCCTTGCGTGATCATTATTTTGCATTCATTCCCTGGTTGATTGTGTCCTTAGGCCTGTTCATCGCGCATGGCACGAACAACCTGCTCAATGATTACACCGATTTCACCCGGGGAGTGGACAAGGACAACTATTTTCGTACTCAGTACGGGGTTCACCCCCTGGTGCAGGCATTTTGGACACGGCGGCAGCAAATTTCATGGTTCCTGGTCAGTGGTGTCCTTGCATTCATCACCGGCATTTATGCTCTTTTCTATACCAATTTTTCTATCGCGGTGATCGGTCTGTTCGCCTTTGGGGCATTGATTTTGTTGTTCTACACCTGGCCGCTCAAATACTTGGGTCTGGGCGAACTGCTTATTTTTCTGATCTGGGGCCCCATTCTGATTGCAGGCGTTTATATTGTCCTGGCTCGTGGTTGGACGGCGGGTGTTTGGAATATTGCCCTGGCAGCTGTCCCATATGGGTTGAGTGTCCTCAGCATAAATCTTGGAAAGCATATTGACAAATCTGTTGAGGATAAGAAAAAAGGGGTCGGTACCCTCCCAGTCCGGATTGGCGAAAAGGCGGCACGCTACCTGAACATCGCTGTCTTCATCCTCATTTACGGCATCATCATATACCTGGTTTTTGTACCGCAATTTTTCACACCCGTGATGCTCATCGTGGTACTGGCAGGGAAACGTCTGCTGTATGCGGTGGGTGCGCTTGCCAAACCCCGCCCGGCGGAGCCTCCCAAGGAATGGCCTGGCTGGCCTACCTGGTTCTCAGCTTTTGCTTTCTACCATAACCGCTTGTTTGAAAACCTTTTCCTTTTGGGTTTGCTTGCGGATACCATGCTGCGCTTATTTACAAATTTTTGGCCGGTGAGGTGATTTCCTCACCCCTATGAAATTCTCCGCCCGCTTGATATCGCTCGCCCGGGACAGCCGCCTTGCCCTGGGCTTTGCAATTCTTTGCGGGCTGCTGACTGGTTTATTGACGATTGCCCAGGCAGCCGGGCTGACCCGCATCATAAATGGGGTCTTCTTGCTTGGGCAGCGATTACCTGATGTAACCGGCACTGTACAACTTTTAATTCTTATCGTTTTTTTACGTGCATTCCTGGCATGGGGGAGCGAAGTCAGTTCAACCGCAGTCGCGGTCCGCGTGAAAAGCGACTTGCGCCGGCGTTTGTATGACAAAATCCAGCGGCTGGGTCCTGCATTCACCCGGGGCGAGCGCACCGGGGAGTTGGTCACCGCAGCTGTCACGGGAGTCGATTTGCTGGATGCCTATTTCAGCCAGTACCTGCCGCAGTTATTCATCGCCGTTCTTGTTCCATTATCCATTTTGACGGTAGTCTTTCCTCGGGATTTGCTTTCAGGGCTTGTGTTGCTGCTGACTGCGCCGCTCATCCCGGTATTCATGGTTCTGATCGGAAAGACCGCTGAAAAGCTTACCAAGCGACAGTGGGATACACTGGGTCTCCTGGGTGCACATTTCCTCGACAGCTTGCAGGGGTTGACCACCCTGAAGGAACTGGGTCGCAGTCGGGAGCATGTCAACTCGATTTCCGCGGCTGGTGATCACTTCCGGGATCGAACCTTGAGCGTCCTGCGTATTACCTTCCTTTCGGCGTTGGTGCTGGAGCTGGTATCCACATTGAGCACGGCAGTGGTAGCAGTTGAGGTGGGACTGCGCCTCCTGTATGGACAGCTTGTCTTTCAGCAGGCTTTTTTCCTGCTGCTCCTTGCCCCCGAATTTTACCTTCCCTTGCGGACGCTGGGCTTGCGCTTCCATGCTGGCATGTCAGGGACAACCGCTGCGCTCCGTATTTTTGAATTGTTAGATACTCCTGAATCGATTGATCAGGGATCGGGATTGAGGGATCAGGTCCCAAAACTTCTCCCTTCAATAATACCTTCCGTGATCGCCTTTGAACACCTTTCTTACACATACCCTGGTGAATCGGTCCCCGCCCTGGAAAACATTACATTGGAGATCAAGGCTGGAGAGCACGTCGCCCTCGCGGGGCTGAGCGGCGCAGGGAAAAGTACGCTGGCGGGCTTGCTGCTTCGATTTATAAATCCAGTGATCGGTCGGATCACGATTGACCATGTACCTCTAGGAGAATTTCCCTCGAATCCTGGCGCCGTCAGGTTGCATGGGTTCCACAGGATCCATTCCTTTTCCATGACACGCTCGCTGCCAATTTACGCCTCGCCATGCCTGGTGCCACTGACAGGCAGCTTGACACAGCAGTGGCTGCTGCCCACCTGGATGAGTTGATACGATCCCTGCCGCAAGGATATGAAACGGTTATTGGTGAAAAAGGTGCGCGTTTAAGCAGCGGGCAGGCGCAGCGGGTCGCCCTCGCTCGAGCCTTCTTGAAAAATGCTCCCATTTTGATCCTTGATGAGCCAACCTCCAGCCTTGACCCACAGCAGGAGGCGCTGGTCGAATCCTCATCCCATGTCCTGATGCAAGGTCGGACGGTCATCACGATCGCCCACCGGCTGAACACGATCATTCATGCTGACCGGATTTTTGTCCTGGATCAGGGAACCCTTGTGGAAGCTGGCACTCATTCCGAGCTGCTGGCGCGCAATGGGTTTTACACGCGTTTGGTGGGTCCAATGGAGCAAATGCCGGAAATCCAAACCCATTTGCAAAAAACCGCAGAACAGGTTGAATTTATTCCCTCGGATTTTCAAAAGGTTGGGCCTGTTGACCGTCCAAATCCTGGAGGTCGTTCGTTGATTTTTCGCCTGCTCGGTTTTCTCAAGGGTTCCTGGGGCTGGGTGGCACTTTCAGTACTGCTTGGCGCGCTCACGGTCGGCAGTAATGTCGGCTTGATGGGGACTTCCGCTTTCCTGATTTCATCTGCGGCACTCCACCCGGATTTGGGTGCATTACAGGTGGCAATTGTTGGTGTCCGTTTCTTCGGGATCACCCGTGGCGTGTTTCGATACGCCGAGCGCCTGACTTCCCATGATGTGACTTTTCGTCTCCTGGCTCGACTTCGCACCTGGTTTTTCCAGGCGTTGGAACCGCTTGCCCCTGCTCGTTTGCTGGAATATCGCTCTGGTGATTTGCTGGCTCGCATCATATCCGATGTGGAATCTCTTGAATACTTTTATGTGCGTGGGCTCGCTCCACCGCTCGTGGCAGCGCTGGTCGCCGCAGGGATGACGGTTTTCTTTGCCCTTGTCGATATGCGCCTGGCATGGGTTTATCTTGCCTTTATGCTCCTCCTTGGGATTGGGCTTCCGATGCTGATGTGGATCCTCAGTCGCCGACCCGGGACCGAGCTTGTTGCCCGCCGCGCAGTCCTCCAATCCCGCTTGGTGGAAGGCATCCAGGGGCTGGCAGACATCCTTGCGTTTGGTCGGGGTGGCTCCTGGTCTGAGGGTCTCGCGGCTGATGGAAACGCCTGCAATCAAACCCAAAGGGATCTCGCATCTCTCACTGGAATTTCAAATGCGTCGTCGATCATGCTTGTCAATCTGGGAATGCTGGCAGTATTGATGCTTGCCATCCCAATAGTAGCAGCCGGACATATCACCGGGGTGATGCTGGGGGTTCTAACGTTGTCAGCCCTTGCTGGATTTGAAGCGGTTATTCCGCTTGCGCCTGCGGCACTGACCCTGGCATCGAGCTTTCAGTCCGCCCGCAGGTTGTTCGATGTCGTGGATGCCGCCCCCGCTGTTCGCGATCCGCTGGGTGGGGACAGGGTTTCGCACGCTCCGCAGTTCAACGCAAATCACGATTTAATAATATCGAATCTCAGTTTCACCTATCCTGGTCAACCTGTCCCTGCTTTGCAGGAGATTACTTTCCAACTGCCTCCCGGTAAAAGGATTGCCATTGTTGGACCGAGTGGGGCGGGGAAGTCCACCTTGATTAATCTATTGCTTCGCTTTTGGGACTATTCGCAGGGAAGGATATTGCTGGATGGGCACGATTTCCATGAATATACCCAGGAGCATATCCGTGATTTGTTCAGCGTAATCTCCCAAAGATCGTATTTTTTTAACGATACGATTCGCCGGAATTTGCTCCTTGCCAGGCCCGCCGCAACCGGCTCAGATCTCCAGTTTGCAACTCAAATTGCGCATATCCATGATTTCATTGCAGGTTTACCCGATGGGTATGAGACGATTATCGGCGAACGCGGTTTCCGCCTGAGTGGTGGCGAACGTCAGAGATTGGCGATTGCACGTGCTGTTCTTAAAAATGCATCGATAATGATGCTTGATGAACCCACCGCAAATCTTGATCCGCACACCGAGAGGCAATTTCTAGACACGCTTTTCACACAGGTGCGCTCTAAATCACTCCTGCTGATCACCCACCGGTTGGTGGGGCTGGAAAATGTGGATGAGATCCTGGTTCTTGATCATGGACGCATGATCGCCAGCGGTTCCCACGGACAACTGCTCGCCATGGATGGACTCTATCGCCGTTTATGGGATTTCCAGAACCGCATCCTTACATATGAAAAGGAGTCTTGAACCGCTTGCACCACCTTTGTTTACATGCTATAATTCACTCGATCTTGGAAGCTTGGTTCATCCTGTCTGGATGACAAGTTGATATATCTGAACCCTTACCCAACTTCTTAAAATCGAAATCCCCACTCTAGCCCGCCCGGGGGGCGCTTGTCCTTTGAGTATTCCCTTATTCCCAATCCACCTATTCGAACCTTGAGACAGACAAATGAACATTCTTGAATTGGAAAATAAACCCCTGGCCGAACTGCGCAACATGGCCAAGGAATTCAACGTGCCAAATGCCCACCGGCTTAAAAAAGAAGCTCTCATCCTGAGTGTTTGCCAGGCTGAGGCGGCCCAGCAAGGTATTGATATGCGCGGGGGCATCCTTGAGATCATGAGCGAGGGGATTGGTTTCCTTCGCTCGGCACGCTACAATATTGGCGAAGACGACGTGTACGTCTCGCAGGCGCAGCTCAGGCGTTATGAAATGCGCTCCGGTGACCTGGTGATTGGCCATGTGCGCCCGCCGCGCGAATCAGAACGGCACTATGGGCTCATCAAGGTTGAATCGGTCAATGGGATCGATCCGGAAGAAGCTCGCCGGCGCCCGCGCTTCGAAGATCTGACACCTATTTTCCCCGACCGGCGCTTTGATCTGGAAACCAGGGGTGATATCCTCGCCACCCGCCTGATTAATTTGATCGTCCCCATTGGGCGCGGCCAGCGCGGCTTGATTGTCTCGCCGCCTAAAGCGGGCAAAACTACCATCTTGAAGCAAATTGCCAACGCGATTTCCACACAATACCCGGATGTGACCCTCATGGTCGCCTTGATCGGGGAACGCCCCGAGGAAGTGACCGATATGGATCGCTCCGTGGATGCAGAAGTGGTTGCTTCCACTTTCGACGAACCGGTCACTTCTCATGTCCGCACAGCCGAGATCGCCCTGGACCGTGCCAAGCGGCTGACCGAAATTGGCCGCCACGTGGTCATCCTGGTGGACTCGATTACCCGCCTGGCACGCGCCTATAACCTGGTTGTCAACCCTTCAGGACGCACGCTTTCAGGCGGCATGGATCCATCTGCTCTCTATCCTCCCAAGCATTTCTTTGGAGCCGCCCGAAACATTGAAGAAGGCGGGTCGCTGACCATCATTGCCACCTGCCTGGTCGATACTGGTTCCCGTCTGGATGATGTGGTTTATGAAGAGTTTAAAGGTACCGGCAACATGGAATTGATCCTGACCCGCAAGCTCCAGGAACGGCGCATTTTTCCCGCAGTGGATATCGAGCGTTCCTCCACCCGCCGTGAGGATTTGCTGCTCGGTCCGGATATCCTGCAGCGGGTCTGGACAATGCGGCGCATGTACATCCAGATGGTATCCCCGCCTCCGCAGGGTGCCGGGATGGATGCAGCGGTGGCAACCGAAGCACTTTTACAGCGAATTTCCAAAACCAAGGACAACCAGGAATTTTTGGAGACCTTGACGGAAGGGTTATGAACAAATCAGGTGGATTTGGCAGGTCTCCCCGTCTATTTAGCGGTATTGCCTGGGGAGTGACTTTTTTGGTGGTTGCCTTCCTCCTCGGTTACACAGTCTGGCGGTTGTATCCTTCCGGCGGAGCGCCAGCCTCGGTAACCTTGCCAACCCTGGAAGTCATCTGCGTCTGTCCCTCTGCCAACTCAAGCTGGGTCTTTAACCGACCCCCTTGCCATCGTCCGAAAAGTGGCTCTGGTTACTTTTTCCGATAAAAACGTCCGTTACAATGTAGTTCAATATACTGCTAAAACGGGCGATACAGTATCAAGTATTGCAGAATCATATGGGATCAAGGCCTCTTCTTTATTGTGGTCGAATGCGACCCTGATGCGGAATGGTCCAAATAGTTTGAAGGTGGGTCAGGTCTTGCAAATTCCTCCGGTGGATGGCGTTCTTTACCAATGGGAAACCGGGGATACCCTTGAGTCAGTAGCGGATAAATTTGGGGTGACTTCCGACGATATCCTGCTTTGGCCGGGGAACAACCTGGAACTTCCTAACCCGGATATTTCCCCCAACACCATGGTCATGGTTCCTGGTGGCAAGTCGGATGCGATCCAGTGGGTTTCCGTCTCATATGCGAGCGGAGCCTCCGGCACATCTTCTGGGTACGCAGGCACGTGCGGGGCAGGAGGCCCGGTGGGTGGTGGCGGCACGCTCATGTGGCCCTCCCCATATCATTACATCAACGGCGGAAATAATTTTAGCTCTGGTCATTTGGGCATTGACATCTATGCTCCGGAAGGAACGCAGATCACTGCTGCTGACGCTGGCACGGTGGTTTGGTCGTCTTGGGGAGGGGCTTGGAACGGTGGTTATGGCAATGTCGTTATGATTGACCACAATAACGGTTTTAAAACCTTGTATGGTCACCTCAGTCAGGTGAACGTGGTTATGTGCGAGAATGTCTACGCAGGTGAACTCATCGGGCTGTCAGGGAATACTGGTAATTCTTTTGGAGCCCACTTGCATTTTGAGGTTCGCCTGGGCGGAGGATTTATGAATCCCTGGGATTACCTCCCTCCGCAGTAATCGTGGATGGGTAGTTCCACCAGAAGTATAAATGGATGGATCATCATTTTCATGAACGAAAACGATATTCGCAAAGCAATTTCCAACCTTCCCTTGGGTGGTCTCCGCACCTTTGAGCAGGTCGGTTCCACGAATGATACAGCCCTTGCTTGGGCGGCTGATGGTGCCCCGGACTTGGCAATGGTCTTCGCGGATGAGCAGAAATCCGGTCGTGGTCGGGGAAGTCGCCGCTGGTTTACTCCGCCGGGTGCGGCATTGGCATTCAGTATCGTAAATCGTCCGTCTACAGCCGAGGAACAGTCCATCCCGCTCTTCTCCGGGTTGGGGGCGATTGCAGTTTGTGAAGCACTGGGATTACGGGGGTTGCATCCGGAGATCAAGTGGCCCAATGATGTTTTACTTGACCGCCGTAAAGTCTGTGGTATTTTGGCTGAAGCGGTCTGGACGGGGGAAAAAGTGGATTGCATTATCCTGGGGATAGGGGTTAATGTTAACCCTGCTTCGGTGCCTTCAGAAGAACACCTGAATTATCCCGCCACCTGCATTGAGACTGTGCTTGGGAAAAGTGTGGACCGCTTGGTATTGCTCCGCGACATCCTCCAGGCACTGCTCTATTGGCGCAGTCTATTGACCAAGGATGTTTTTCCGGCTGCCTGGAATAAATATCTTGCTTTCCGTGGTGAGCAGGTTGAAATCCGCTCTGAGGGGGTACCACCCCAGGTGGGGTTGGTGGATGGGTTGGAACGCGATGGCGAGCTTGCGTCTCCGCGCCCTGGATGGGCAGTTTTTTGTGGTGCAATTTGGGGAAGTGCAGCTGCGTCCTGTCCTGTGATATACTTTTCCACATTAAGAGACAATTTGCTTCTTTTTTGATGGCAAGCCTTGCGGATGAGGTGAATAATGCTTGATAATCTGCGTGATCAGGCTTCGTTTCAGGATGAGAAACAACCTCCGGATCAAATAAAAATCAAGGAGCCCAAGCCGCCCAAGCCGCCCAAGCCGCCAGGCCCCAGGCAGCGCAGGCAATATCGCAGCTTTGATGATATTACTCACATGTCTGCCCGCCAGCGGTTTGCCCTGGCAGTCATGTTGTTGATCATTGTCACCCTGCTGGGGACCATGCTACTGATCATTAGCGGGAAGATAGTCCCTTCGTTTCTGTATTAGGCTCTTGTCACTATTTTCCGAGGAAATAACTATTAATAAAGGTGCGGCGCTCATCAGCGCCGCACTCTATTTTTACCCCATCCGTTGGGTAATGAATTAAGCTCGCCTCATTTTAGCGGCATTTCAAACTGTGATCCCGGGTCGGGGGCAGCCTCGCCATTGGTCTTTACCCCTGCGCGTTTGAGTTCAGCCGTGGAAGTGCGGGCGATCGAAACAACCCGGTCTCCTTCCTTAACCCCCATCATATGACTGCCGCGCGTTGCACGTCCGGCTTTCTTTACTTCCTTGACCTTCATTCTCATTACCATTCCGTTTGCCGAGATGATGGTCAGGTCGTCAGCTTCCTGGACGACCCGCGCGGACGTAACCGTGCCGATCTTGTCGGTCGCTGCTTTGGAGATGCTCTGCACTCCGCTGGTGGCACGCCCCTTGGCTGGATATTCACTGAGCGGAGTGCGCTTGCCGTACCCCAGCGTGGTCACCAAAACCAGGTCTCCGCCTTCTTCGATCACCTCCATGCTGGTAACTTTATCATTCCCGGAAAGTTTGATGCCTGTCACTCCTCCGGCGCTGCGTCCCATGCTCCTGACCTTGTTTTCTGCAAAGCGCAGAGCCTTGCCATGCTCGGTGACCAGGATGATTTCGTTATCGCCATGAGTTAAGCGCGCCCACCCCAGTTCATCATCGTTATCCAGGCCGATGGCAATGATCCCCGAGGGTCGCACCGCGGACAGCTCGGATAGCGCCATGCGTTTGATTTTTCCGTTCCGGGTCGCCAGGGTGATATAACCGGCCGTATCGAAATTGGGGACTGAAAGTGCCGCGGTGACAACTTCGCCTGCATCCAGCGACAGGACGTTCACCAGCGGGATGCCTTTGGTGGTCCGGTCAGCATCCGGGATTTGGTACACCTTCTCGGAATATACCTTGCCATGGTCTGAGAAGAAGAGCATCGTGTCCAGCGAACGGGCAGGGATCAGGTTCAGGACCTCGTCCTCTTCCTTGGTGGCATGCCCCGTAACTCCCTTTCCGCCCGCTCCCTGGGATCGATACGCGGTTGCTGCAACCCGTTTGACGTAGCCGCGCGCCGTCAGTGAGATCAGTACAGCCTCATCCGGCACCAGGTCGGACTCGCTCAGGTTTTCAACCGCCTCGGCCGGCAATGTGTGTCCGGCGCTCGTCACCGTATTTCTCGGAAAGTTCGCGCAGGTCATCCTGGATCAGGGTCAGGATTTTCTTGGGATTGGCGAGCAGGTCTTCCAGGTGGGCGATTTGTCCTTTTACTGCCTTGTACTCGTCTTCAATCTTTCTGTCGTTCAAGGGCAGCCAGCCGGCGCAGCTGCATGTCGAGGATGGCCTGCGCCTGGAGTTCGGAAAGCTTGAAGCGCTTCATCAAGCGCTCCTTGGCTGCCTCGGCATCCGGAGATTCTTTAATGGTCTGGATGACAGCGTCCAGGTTGTTGAGCGCGATCGTCAATCCTTCAAGGATGTGTGCCCGTGCCCGTGCCTTGTCCAGTTCGAACTGGGTCCGTCGGGTGATGACCACTTGCCGGTGGTCGAGGAAAATTTGCAGGGCTTTCTTGAGCGGCAGCAGGCGCGGTTCTCCATTTACGAGTGCCAGCATCTGCACCCCGAAGGTCGTTTGCAGCGATGTGTATTTATACAGCTGGTTGAGCACCTTCTTCGGTTGGGCACCGCGCTTGAGTTCGATCACGATGCTCATTCCCCGCCGGTCAGATTCATCCCGCAGGTCCGAGATGGTGTCCATTTTTTCATCCCGTACCAGGTCAGCGATCCGCTCGATGAGCGTGGATTTGTTCACCTGGTAAGGGATCTCGGTGATTACGATGCGGTGACGGTTGCCGGCCATTTCCTCGATGTGGGCATTCCCGCGCAGGACGATGCGCCCCTTCCCGGACCCGTACGCAGCTTCGATTCCCTCTGTCCCCACGATGATCCCGCCCGTTGGGAAGTCCGGTCCCGGGATGAATTTCATCAGGAATTCGATGGGTACCTCGTCCATCGTGTCGTAATTGTCGATCAGGTAGATCAACGCTGTACAAATCTCCTTCAAGTTATGCGGGGGGACGTTGGTTGCCATTCCGACCGCAATGCCGGTCGCTCCGTTGAGCAGCAGGTTGGGAACGCGCGACTGGCAGGACGGTTGGTTCCTGTAACGAACCGTCGAAGTTATCGGTGAAATCCACTGTGTTTTTTTCGAGGTCGGCCAGCATTTCTTCCGCCATCCGGTTCAGGCGCGCTTCGGTGTAACGCATGGCAGCCGGGGCATCTCCATCCACTGAGCCGAAGTTACCCTGTCCGTCTACCAGCAGGTATCGCATTGAAAAGTCTTGGGCCATGCGTGCCATTGATTCATACACGGCTGCATCGCCGTGCGGGTGATATTTACCCAGCACCTCTCCCACGATACGGGCGGATTTTTTGTATGACGAATTGGCACGGATACCCATGTCCTGCATCGCATACAGTATGCGCCGGTGTACAGGTTTCAATCCATCCCGCGCGTCCGGCAGGGCTCGCGCCACGATGACCGACATGGCGTAATCGAGGTACGCCGTCCGCATCGTTTCGTCGATATCCGCCGCCTGGATGGTACCGATGGTCTGTTTCGGGGTTTCCGGGGGTTGCCCGGTGGGTTCGGGATCTACCATATTTGTCCTCACGCGGTAAGGGCACAGCGCCGCTGTGCCCCTACGGGGGAATCGAATTAGCCAAGGAATTATACCGCAAACAGCTTGTCAAATCGTTTGCGGACGTGTATAATCCCGGCTTGCTTGCTCGGGGCGTGGCTCAGTCCGGCTAGAGCGCTGCGTTCGGGACGCAGAGGTCGGCGGTTCAAATCCGCCCGCCCCGACAGAAGGACTCTCGGTTCGGGAGTCTTTTTTAATACGAAATCAGTATTTTCCTCTCTTGACGGATGGCAGTGGGCGGGTGTATCCTCTCGTTCTAACTAAATACCTCGTTAGGCGAGGCGTCTGCGTGATAAACAGGCCATTGTCCCGAAACGTCGAAAGACGCCAAGGGATAGACCAGGCCGGGCCGGATTAAGGCCCCGCTCAAAGTGGCTGGGAGATCGTACCCTACGATACGCAGTGCCAAAGCTCGACCAGGAGGTGCCCCCGGGCAGTCCGTGGGCTTGATTGTTGATTTTCAAAACCTCCTGGATTGCGGAGGTTTTTCTGTTTTGTGCTTGGTGGTTTCGATTCTAGACCGGGTTTGGTTTCGCAAGATCGAATTTTTACGTGAAAGGAGGTGATCGCGTGGACGCAGATGGTATTCCGCTATATTACAATAACCAATCGACAGAAAGCGCATTTTTTGGATCAGCTGGACGGCGTTCGCGCCTGCATCACCTTACCCCCGATTGGCTCCTTTTCTTTCCGGGGTGAACCAGACAAATGCATGGTCCTGGGTACTGCCCCAAGAAACGCCGCCTTCTGTTGATAAATCAGGCGGCGTTTTGCATTTAATTGTGCTGAATATCCGCCATTTTTGACTGCTCTTGCAGTCCTCTGAATTCTGGAGGTGTTCCATGGCTTATTTGAGCGAAATAATTGGTCGCCCCGTTACTGACCTCGACGGGATGCCCGTTGGCAAATTATCAGATGTTATCGTGCGGCCCTGGGCTGAGTTCCCGCACCCGCTGATTGAGGCGGTGGCTATTAATTGGCAAAGGCGGGACGCGCATCCTTCCGTTCATGGCGGTGGCGGCGTTACTTTCTCCGGTCATCCCATTGAAATACCGGTTGGACGATGTGCCGCAATTTGATTTGAAAGATGATGACGTCCTGCTTTCCCGCGATGTGCTGGATAAGCAGATCATTGATACCGATGGTGCACGGGTTGTGCGCGTTAATGACGTGGAGCTGGTGCGCGTAAACGGTACGATCTATGTCAGCAACGTGGACGTATCCTGGGTGGGGATTATCCGCCGCTTGGGGCTGGTCGGTCTGGCTCATTTTCTAGGTGGTCACCTTAAAAAGAAGGGGATAGCTTGGGACGATGTGGAATTGATGCGCCGTGACCAGGAGATGCATTTACGCGTCCCCGCCGAGAAACTCCATGAATTGCACCCCGCTGACCTGGCGGAAATTGTCAGGGACCTGAATAAATTGGAAAGCGGTCAACTGCTGGATACGCTGGATGTCCCTCACCTGGCGGATACCCTCGAAGAGGTGGAACCGGAATTCCAGGCGGAATTGGTCGAGCATATGTCGAATGAAAAAGTCGCAGACTTGCTCGAAGAGATGGAACCTGACGAAGCCGCGGACTTGCTCGGCGACCTCCCCAAGGAACGCAAGGAAGATTTGCTTGCCTTGATGGAGAAGGAGGATGCCGATGATGTTCGCAAACTTCTGACTTATCCCGAGGATTCTGCCGGCGGCATTATGACGACCGAGTATGCCTCCATCCAACCCAATTTGACAGCTTCCGAAGCGATCAAGCAGTTGCATGGCATGGCGGACGAAGTTGAGACGATGTTTTACGTCTATGTGGTGGATGGCGACCAGTGCCTGGTTGGAACCTTCTCCTTGAATAATTTGATTTTTGCCAAACCCGGTCAAATGGTGTCGGATTTTATGACCAAACACCTGATTACGGTGAATTTGACCGATGACCAGGAAACCGTCGCGCAGACCGTAGCCAAGTACGACCTGCTGGCGGTCCCGGTGGTGGATGACCAGAACCACATCCATGGGATCGTCACCGCTGACGATGCCCTCGATAAGATCATTCCCACCGCGTGGAAGAAACGCCTGCCGCGCTTCTATCGCTGATTTCAAAAAGGGGAACCATGACCAACGCCATCATGAAACGCGGCTTTTTTCAGCGATACTGGAAGAATATATTGATTTTCCTGTCGGTCTTCGGACCGGCGACGATTACCGCCATGTCGGATAACGATGCAGGCGGCGTTGCCACCTATTCGATCGCAGGTGCCAGGCTCGGCTACCCAATCCTGTTTTTGCTTGTCATTATCACCATCTTGCTGGGCGTCACCCAGGAAATGGGTATGCGCCTTGCAATTATCAGTCGCAAAGGGTTGGCTGACTTGATCCGCGAGAAATTCGGTCTTCGTACGGCGATGTTCATGTTCGGCGCACTGCTGATCGCCAACCTGGGCACGTTGATCACGGATCTTTCCGCTGTCAAGACCACCAGCACGTTGCTGAACCTTCCTGCCATACCTTCCGTGCTGGTGATCCTGGTTATTTCTTTCATTTTTATTGTCAGAGGCAACTATAAGATCACCCAGGCGATCATGCTCCTCGCCAGCCTGTTTTTTATCACCTACATTATTTCAGCGATCAAGGCAAAACCAGATTGGGGGTTGGCAGTCTCCAACCTGCTCTATCCTCATGGAGTCGCGATTACTCCTGCATATATGCGCGATTATCTGTTGATCGGCATGGGTGTGCTGGGAACGACGATTACACCCTGGGGACAGTTTTTTATCAGCAGTTTTGCATATGATAAGAAAATTGAGAAGGGCAAGATTAACTATTCCCAGCTCGAAACATATTGGGGCGCATTCCTTACCGATTTCTTTTCATTTTTTATGATCGTAGCCACGGCTGCCACCCTTTTTATAAATCATATCCCTCTGGTTGCAGGCGAACAGGCTGCCCTGGCGATTAAACCCTTTGCAGGTGAACTGGCTGGTACCTTGTTCGCCATAGGCATCCTCAACGCCGGGTTTATGGGTGTGATTATTGTTTCGCTTTCCACTGCATACGCGTTTGCCGAGTTCTTCGGTCTTTCCGGAAGTCTCAATGATAGTTATAAGAAAAGCAAAACTTTCTATTTCCTGTTCGGCCTGCAGCTGTTTGTTGTTGGTGTGATTGTCATCTTCACCAAGCTGTCTTTGTTCAAAGTGGCGATCGTCACCCAGACGATCAACGCCATTGCTCTTCCGCTCGTCTTTTTTTACCTGATCAAGCTGACCAATGACCGTGAGCTGATGGGCCATTTCGCAAACAATAAATTCCAAAAATATTTTGCCATTGTTTGCACGATAATTATCGTCATCGCCTCGGTCTTTACCTTGATTTCATATTTCATCAAAGCTTAGCGTTTTACCAGCTTTAGATTGACCATTAATTAAATCCTGACCTCTTCACCCAGAGTTGGACGAAAAGCCCACCCTTCCCATTCAAAAAACCAGCCGCGTATCGCAATCGCGGCTGGTTTGAATTAAAGCTCTTGGGTTACTCCAGAGGAGCTTTTTCCCGTTTCGCCTGGATTTCCGCTCGCGCCTGCGCATGTCCCGCCCGGCTGAGTGGGTAGAAGAGCGCAAAAATGATCCCGCCCAGCAGGAGCACCGAAGGGACCGGTCCGGTCAGGATGCGGATGGCAAGGATGGTCGATGGTTTCTGCGTGGCGGCATTGGATACGTAACCGCTCCAGTCCAGCACGAGCAGCGTCAGCGGGATGGCGATGGAGGAGGCCACTTTCTTGAACAGGGAAACCAGGCTGTAAAAGACGCCCTCGTGGCGCTGACCGGTCGCCAGTTCATCCACTTCCACCGCGTCCGGGATGATCGCCCAGGTCAGCACGTGGATGGCTGAAACGCCGATCCCTGCCAGCACTGACATGACCAGCACCAGCGGCAGCCCGGCGGACGGGCTGAGGAAGATCAGCGTGATCATGATGGCCGACAGGAAGATCATGCCCGGCCACGTAGGCTTTGCGTTTATCCGTTTTGCGTGAGGCCCAGTTCCAGAATGGCAGGACCAGCAAGGCAGTGATGAAGATGGCACCCAGGATGATGTCGCTCTGGGCTTCCAGGTGCATGCGGTATTTCAGGAAATAGAGCAGGAACGCCTGGATGATGTCCGCCGCGGTCCAGGTGAACAGGAAAATTCCGGCCGCGAACAGGAAGGGCCGGTTCTTCCAGACTGCCCGGAACGACTCGCGCAGGCTCGGCTGGCTCTGTGTGAAATATTCCGGTTTCTCATGTGTCCCAAAGAAGGTGAACAGCAGCGGCAGCGCGCAGATCGCTCCGAAGATGATCCCCATCGTGAATACCCGCCCCGAGTTTTCCGGTCGCATCGTTCCGATAATTATTAGCGGCACGATGAATGCCACCAGGCTCCCGATGATGGAAAATGCCATTCGAAAGGTTGTCAGGGAAGTGCGTTCATCGTAATCCTGGGTCAGTTCGGGAGTCAGCGCCACGTACGGCATGGTGACGAATGTGTAGGAAGTATCGAACAGGAAATATGCAACTGCGTAATAGGCGCACAACCAGAACTGGCTGTCCGTTGGGGGGCGGTACCACATCATCGCGAACATCAACCCGAATGGGATGAACCCGAACAGCAGGAAGGGACGCCTGCGTCCCCAGCGGCTGCGTACCCGGTCGGTGAAGAAACCGATCAGCGGGTCGTTGATATAATCCCAAGTGCGGCCGATGAAGATGGCCAGGGCAGCATAAGCAGGTTTTATGCCCACCACGTCGGTCATGAAGATGGCAAACAGCACCTGCATGGTCGTGTCGGTGCAGGCAAACCCGAAGTCGCTGATACCGTATAGGAATTTTGTGATGCGGGGAAGTCGGTCTTGGACGGCAGTGGTCATGCAGGGATCTCCTTGGGCGACGATTTTGGGCCTGGCAAACAATAAGTATAACCCCGGTCTTTGCAGTTCGCTTCAGGCCGGGGTGATGATTGATGATGAATAAATTAAGGAAATGCAGCTGCTTTTCCCTTACTCGCTCACCCGCCGGAACCTCCAGAGTGCCAGCCCAAAAAAGAGCACGGCATACCCCAGCAGGGCTGCTGCCGGCACAAGGACGGAGTTGAAACCCAATCCCCGCCCCACGATGTTTTTGAAACCGTCCAATGCCCACGCCACCGGTGAAAAGTGTCCCACCGTCTGGAAGGCAGCACCGGTGACTTCCAGCGGAACCCATGCTCCCCCCAACCCGGAAAGGACGAACATTGGGATCAGCGAGAACATGACCGCCTGCTCCTCTGATTTCGCCAGGACGCCGATCAGCAGTCCCAGCGCAGCGATGCATACCGCCGTCATTGCCGCCACCAATAAGCGTTGCCAGGGGCAGCCGCATGTAGTCCACCTTCAAAAACTGCCCAAAAATGATCATCACCACGAACTCGCTGAAGATCATTACGAAGATCGCCAGGTAGTGCCCGAACAGGATCTGGATTCGGCTAGTGGAAGTGGTTAACAACCGCTGCAGCGAGCGCGTCTTGCGCTCATTGACAATGATCGTGGCTGCCGTCAGCAGTCCTGCAATGGCAAACTGGATCATCATGGACGGAGAGGATGATGACATGGACATAATGTTTTGATTTTGCGGTATGGCGGACACGCCGGAAGTGACCGAAATCTGGATGGGCGGGTTCTGCCAGGCCACTAGCGCTGCCGCCAGGGCCGGGTCGAAAGCTGCTGGATCGTTTGTCATGGTCGCCGTGATATTCGCCGTCCGCACCGCGCTCCCCAATCGTTGCGCGGCTACCAGCACTTCATACTCGACCGTGGTGGTTGAGGGCTGGGACGGGTCGGCGTGGAAACCCAGTTTTAATGGGTTCCCGTCATGCAGTGCCTGTCCGTATCCGGTCGGGATCACGATGGCGGCAGCCAGCTTCCCGCTCCCCACCAGCTTTACAAGGTCTGCCTCGCTGCGCCCGGCGGTTTCGTCCAGGCGGATCACGCTGGAGGTTGTCAGCAGGCTTTTCAGGTTCGTGCTCAGGCTGCTGCCGTCCAGGTCCAGGATACCCACCGGCAGGCGTGTGTCGGTCGTCTTTCCCGAGCCGCCGAAAGCCAGTCCGAATAGGATCGTAAAGGCAGCCGGCATGATCAGGAGAAAAAGGAAGGTCATCCGGTTTCGCAGGATTTGGCGCAGGTCTTTTGCGGTAATATCAAATATTTTTTGCATGAGATCCTCCTACACGTACCGTTTCTGGAACCGCAGTACACCTACGACGAAGAACACGATGGACCAGGCAGCCAGCACCCCGAATGTTAATAAAAGGTCCTGCACCTGTCCCCCTTTCATGACCTTGAGCAATCCCTGGACTGCCCACCCGACCGGCTCGATCAGGGAGACCTTTACCAGGGTATCCACAGAGCCTGACCCGACCGCGAATACTGGCAGTCCTCCGACAATTCCAAGAAGGGTTAACAATCCTCCGAATATCAGGCCGGCTTGTTTTGTGCTTTTCAGCAGGGAATTGAGGAAAATGCCGAATGTTGCTGCCGCCAGCATCGTGCCCACCGTCACCAGTGCCAGTGGGATCAACGCGCCCCAATTGAACCCGAATAACAGGCGGCCCAGGATCAGCAGCACCGTCATTTGCACCAGTACGGTCAGGCCGACCGCCAGGAATTTCCCGCCTAAAATGGTCGAATGACCGGTTGGGGTGGTAAATAATCTCGGCAGGGTTCCATCCTCGTCTTCCCGCAGGATGGATTGCGCCGTGGATGCACCGGTATAGAACGCATAAAAGATCGTCAACCAGCCCATGATCGGAGCCACGACTGTCACCAGCATATTTGCCGGTTGGCTGCTATCGGTCGTTGGTTGAATATCCAGCAGTGCCGATGTAGGATCGCTGGTCGATATGGAGGTCGTATACTGTGAAACCACCTGCCCGATCTGCGCCGGGTCCGTGCTGCCGGTCTGTTTGATGTACACATCCACCGCGATTTTGGCGCCCGAAATATTGTCCATGAACTGGGACAGTATGGACTGGACGATGCCGGGTCCGATGGTCAGAGTGGGATCTTTATATAGGTCGATCTTTGCCTGTCCGTTCAGGTCCGAGAACTGCTGTGAAAAATCTGCCGGGATGATCAGCGCCACGCCGGCTTTTTGGTTGTCCACCTCTGCCCGGGCTGTTTCCGCGCTGTCAGCCACGCTGATTTCCATGAGACTGGCGAAGCTTTTTTCCTGCAGGGTTGCCAGGATCACGTCTCCCATCGAATTCGCCTGCTGTCCGCTCGGGAACTGGCCTTTGATTGCGTCGAACGCAGCCCCTCCCGTGTCCAGGTTGGCGACCACCACCTTGGTCACTGGGACGCTGAATCCCTGGGGGTTGTTGGAATTGTTTCCGAACATGAGGTAGAACATGCCGGTCATGACCAGCGGCACCCCGAACATGAAGACCAGTGCGAAAGCGCTGCGGAAGGAGCGCGTCATGTCCTTGATGGCAATATCGAGGATTTTCATTTTCAATCCCTCAATGCTTTCCCCGTGAGATGCAGGAAAACAGCTTCCAGGTTCGGTTCCTGGATGGCAACGGAGGTGATGCGCACCCCGTCTCCCGGCAGCCGTTTCGAACAACCTCGGCAGTACCTGGTTGCTGTCGTCCGCCAGGACGGTCAGGGTTCCGTCCTGGGCTGTGACCTGTTTTACGCCTGGCGCACTTTTCCATGCCTCCAGGACTTGTCCACTTTCGGCATTGATCGTTAGCGTGATGCGGTCCATCTGGCCCACGATCTTGACCAATTCCGCCTCCGTACCGAAGGCGATCATCTTGCCGGCATCCATGATGGCGATGTGGTCCGATAGCTCCTGGGCTTCTTCCATGTAATGGGTGGTATACAGCACCGTCATGCCCTGGTTTTTAAGGCTCACCACGCTGTCGAGAATATTACGGCGGGACTGTGGGTCGATTCCCACGGTTGGTTCGTCCATGTAAATGACCTGCGGCTTATGCAGGAGCGCTACGCCAATATTGACGCGCCGTTTCATCCCGCCCGAGTATTTCTTGATATATTCCTTGGCCCTGTCCGTCAGTCCGATGATTTCCAATACTTCGTCCACCCGCGATTTTAAGCGCAGCCCCGCGCAGCCCGTACATTTTGCCCCAGAAGTTCAGGTTTTCCCGGGCAGACATGTCTTCATACAGGGCGATTTCCTGTGGCACCACGCCCAGCACCGACTTGACCCCCATCTGGTCGCTGCGGATGGAGTGTCCCATTACCAGGGCATCCCCCTCGTCCGGGCGCAGGAGACAGGAAAGCATTGAAATACTGGTGGTTTTCCCGGCCCCATTTGGGCCGAGCAGGCTGAAGATCTCGCCTTTTTCCACATCGAACGAAATCCCGTTTACCGCCTTCAGGTCGCCGAATGCTTTGTGCAGGTTTTTGACTTCAATTGCATGCATGCTGTTCCCTCCTTAACGAAAGCTGTGATTCCCAGGAAAACCAGCCAGATCCCCGAAAGTAGGACCTGTACTTTTTTGTACAATCCCCCCTATTATATTCGTTTCCGCCCCGGCTGTACCCAGCGCCATCGCTGCGGCTTTAAAAATAATGAACACGATCTTGCCATTTTTCTTATTCATTTTACTGGCCTCCGTAAGAATATATATTCAATATTATGTCCTCCCCGGATTCTTGCCCTCGGCTGACCGGATGGTTCTAACCTGTCCTTTCGGACAGGCTCCTCCCTTTTGGATAATTTCAAGGATATTTCCCCCTCCCCGAGTCGGGGCGGCTTCGTACTACCCGTTCGCGAAGCATCCATAATTTGGCGGGGGTATGGGGAATAAGCAATCATTCCCTCTAGTTCCCCTCCCCTATAGGGGAGGGGCTAGGGGTAGGGTCATATACACTTTATATTTCCATCTTAGATACAGTAAATCACCCTCTGGTAATAATCATTCCTTGAGATACAATTTATATATGTCGATAGATTGATTATTCCATCCTCAAAGGACAATTACCCGATGAACAGCCGCCAGCGCTTCCTCGAAACCATGCAGTTCGGTCACCCTGACCATGTCCCTTATTTCGAAGAAGGCATTCGGGACGACGTTATTAAAGGTCTGGCGCAAACAGGGTTTGCCTGCGGATGCTGACCTGGACAAGATGTTTGCCTCCGATTTGCGCGAAGAGATCGACCTTGGATGTCTACCCTCACCCCTGGCCCAAACACTGGCCGGCCAAACCTTCCGATCTAAAAGCCTTCTCCCGCCGCCTCGACCCGCATGACCGCACCCGCCTACCGGATAACTGGAAACGCTCCCTTCCGGGCTGGAAACAGCGCCAGCATGTCCTCATGATGCGCATCCACCAGGGCTTCTTCCTGACCATGGGAGTGTATGGCTGGGACCGTTTTTATGAGTTGATGAAATTGATCCATGACGATCCTGGATTTGTGCGCGATATGATGAAGATCCAGGCTGAGTTTGTCGCAGCCCTGACCGACCGTGCTCTGCAGGGTGTGGACATCGACGCTGCGGTTTTCAGCGAACCGATCGGAGCCAACCACGGACCGCTGATATCACCCTCGATGTTCGTAGATTTTGTATTGTCGAGTTATGCCCCGATTCTGGATGTTTTGCACCGGCATAACGTAAATATTATCATCCTGCGCACCTACGCCAATGCCCGCCTGCTGTTGCCCGTGCTGATCGATCATGGATTCGATTGCTTGTGGGCCTGCGAAGTCAACACGGCCTCCATGGATTATCGTTCCTTGCGCAAAGAATTTGGAACCCGACTGCGTTTGATCGGGGGCGTGGACCTGGATGTGCTTCGGGACGGTCGTGATGCCATCCGGCGCGAAGTGGAAGAGAAGGTCCCGCCTTTGCTCGCCCAGGGTGGCTATGTCCCGCTTGCGGACGGCCGCGTGCGTAAAGATATCCCCTTTGAAAATTATATTTACTATCGTCAGTTATTGGAAAAAGTCACCCGTTCTTAGTACCGGTGTCGTTCGCAGCAACTACCTTGCGACATCATTCTCCGTGGGGGGGATCCCTTGGTACCTGAGCGAATCTCTTGGAAATCGAAGTAACGACTTATGTCGTTGAGTTTTTGTTCATCGATAGACAAAAAATCCATCTCCCTCCAAAGTCTTTTGGTACAATCCACTCATGCCAGCCATCAACCTGGGGAAACTCAAGAGCCATCGCGACCGCACTTTCCATTTCCTTTCGTCAAATCGAATTTCAAGCCCATCCGGTGCATTGGACTTCGTCAATGAACGCGGCTTCATCTTCTTCTGGCCCATTTCAGGGGTTGACCTGCCTTCCCTCTGGAAGGGGGTCGCGGGGAACCGCGAGGTTCCTGATAACCACGATGATCCCGGTCACATCACCTGGGGCTGGAAGGATGACGCCATCCCGAAGAAGATCTGGTACTACGCCAAGGTTCTACGCCGTAAAGCGACCATTATCTCCCTTGAAACTGCTCCGTATTTCTATGCTCTCTCCGATAATTACGGATCCCCCGAAGAAGATTACCTCGTTTCTTACGAAGAGGGTCGCCTGACTCAGGCGGCGAAACAAATCTACGAAACTCTCTTGGATAAAGGCAGCCTCGACACCATCTCCCTTCGCAAGGATGCCCGCATGCTGAACGCCAAAGAATCTGCCTTCAACCGTGCCATGGAGGATCTCCAAATGGACTTCAAGATCCTGCCGGTCGGGATTGCCGAGGTCGGGTCTTGGAAATATGCTTACCGGTATGACTTAACCTCCCGGCACTATCCCGATCTGGAGCAGCAGGCTCGGGAGATCGGTGAGGCAGAAGCCCGTCAAAAATTGGTGGAATTATATTTTGCCTCTATTGGCGCGGCCCAGGTTCACGCGGTGACCAAGCTTTTCGGCTGGCCTCCCGAACTCGTCCGCCGCACCCTGGAAAAACTCGTCCAAAAAGAAGAGTTGGTCGAGGCAGATCACCCAAAGAATCCCGGTCCTTGGCTCGCCTTGCCGGAATTGATATAAAGTTGATTATTGGTGTACCTTTTTTCAAGGGGAGCATGAAAAATAAAGGAATTGCAAGCGAATCTGGTAAATACCTTTATTCATCTCACATTTCCACCCATTAAGGCTGCGAAACGTCTTCGTTTGTAAAGGGAAGATGGGCGATCATTTCATAGGAGTTGAATTACGCCACTTCCCGTCATGTTCGATAAATTATAATGAATAAAAAGGATATTGCGAGCGATGCTGGTAAGCCCCTTTATTTATCTCATATTTTCTCCCGTTTAGGCTATGAAACTTCTTCGCTTGTAAAGGGAAGATGGGCTATCATTTCATAGGAGTTGAATTACGCCACTTCTTGTCATGTTCGATATATTATTATGAAAAAAAAGGATATTGCGAGCGATGCTAGTAAGCCCCTTTATTTATCTCATATTTTCTCCCATTTGGGCATGGAAACGTCCTCGCTAATAAAGGGACGATAGGCGATTATTTCATAGAGTTGAAATATGCCACTTCCTGTCGTTTTAGATAAATGATTTATTATCAAAGGATATTGCGATCTTAACTGGTAAACGCCTTTATTTATCTAATATTTCTCTCAATTAGGCTGCGAACCGTCTACGCTTGTAAAGGGTAGATGGGCTACCATTTCATGGAGGTTGAAACATGCCATTTCCTGCCATTTTCGATAAATTATAATGAAAAAAAGGATATTGCGAGCGGAGCGAGCAATATCCTTTTTTTCATACTCGCCCCGCCCCAAGAGTGGGGCGGGGACGGGGTGGGGTTGGGTTTTTGATTTTTTGGTCACCAAATATTATTAGGGGGGAGGATGGGTAGCAAATTATTGATATATAATTTGGTTTCAATTCAGTACATCCTACAATTAATTTTCCCAAATGGTAATGGATAATAAACAAGAGGTAAATAATGGATATAGCCATCATGATCGAAGCCCAGAACGGACTCACCTGGCCTCGCTGGCAAAACCTCGCCGCCGCCGTTGAAGACCTCGGCTTTGCCGGGCTCTACCGCTCCGACCATTTCACCAACGCCCAGCCTCCGGACATGGAATCTCTGGAGCTGTGGGTCTCCCTTACCTGGCTGGCCTCCCACACCAAACGCATCGAATTCGGTCCCCTGGTTTCACCCGTTTCTGTCCGCAACCCGGTGCTCACCGCCCGCATGGCCTCCGCCGTCGACGACCTCAGCGGCGGGCGCCTCACCCTCGGTCTCGGTGCAGGCTGGCAGGAGCGCGAGCACAATACTTTTGGTTTTGATTTATTGGATCTGAAATCGCGCTTCGATCGCTTCGAAGAAGGGCTGCAGGTTGTTACCCTCCTCCTGAAATCTGATTCTCCCGTAACCTTCTCAGGTAAATACTACCAATTGCGTGAAGCCGCTCTTCTTCCGCGCCCTGCCCGCCCCGGCGGACCGCGCATCCTGGTTGGCGGCATCGGCGAAAAACGCACCTTGCCGCTCGTAGTTAAATTCGCGGATGAGTGGAATGCTATTTTCTCCCCGCCTGCGGAATTTAGCCGCTTGAACACCCGCCTGGAAGGGTTGTTGAAAACCGCCCACCGCGATCCGAGATCCGTGCGTCGCTCCATGATGACCGGTCTTCGCTTCGGACGCACAAGGAAAGAACTGGACGCGAAATTATCCGACCGCCATCAAACGATTGCAGAGCTTCACAAACGCGGCATCGTAGTTGGGGTGGGGGACGAGATTAAGCAGCACTTGGAAGAGTTGGAAAAGACTGGTCTCCAGCGCCTCATGCTCCAGTGGCTGGACCTGGACGATCTGAAAGGTCTCTCCGCCCTGGCGAAGGTGGTGTTGTGATTCCTAGGTAATTGATCTTCGATGGATGGGTAAAAAAACAATGATATTGCGAGCGAAGCGAGCAATATCATTGTTTTTTCCTCTTTTCCCCCGTCCTGAGGGACTGCGAAGCGCACCCGCAGGGTGAGGGGGTCAGGGGGATGGGTTAATCTTAACAAATCCTCGGCAGCAGCTCCCCCGCTGGCACATCCACTACCCTCATCCCCCCGATCGAAGTCTTCGCCGTCACCATTCCAGGGTGATCATCAACCACGCGCCCAATGATGGCGGCATTTTTCCCGTACTCATCCCCGCGCATGGCAGCTAAAACAGCGTCCGCCGCCTCTTCCGATACGATCGCCACCAGCTTCCCCTCGTTGGCAATATAGAACGGGTCCAGCCCCAGCATCTCGCAGGCTGCATTCACCTCCGGGCGGATGGGTACCTTCCTCTCGTCGAATTCGATCCCTGCCTTCGAAGAATCTGCCAGTTCGTTCAATACTGCCGCCAGCCCGCCGCGGGTCGCATCCCTCAAACAATGAATTCCCTTGCTCTCTCCCGCCTCGATCATCGCCTCCACCAGCCCGTACAGCGGCGCCGTATCGGACCGGATCTCAGTCTCGAACGTCAACCCTTCCCGCACCGACATGATCGCGATCCCATGATCCCCCATCGTCCCGCTCACCAGCACCACATCTCCCGCCTTGGCATTCGCCGGTCCGATATCAATTCCGGATGGGATCATCCCCAGCCCGGATGTGTTGATATAGATCCCGTCGCCGTGTCCCCTTTGCACCACCTTGGTATCCCCGGTGGCAACCTTCACTCCTGCTTTCTTGCACGCAGCTGCCATGGTGGTCACGATATTGCCGAGCGTTTCCATCGGCAGCCCCTCTTCCAGGATGAACCCCGCTGATAGGTACAGCGGTTTTGCCCCTCGCATCGCCAGGTCGTTTACCGTCCCGTATACCGCCAGTTCGCCGATATTCCCACCGGGGAAGAACAGCGGGCTGACCACGAACGAATCGGTTGTGAATGCCAGGGACGAATCTTCGATTTCCCAACAATGCTGGATCGAATTTCGTCGCATCCCCCATCTGACCCAGCCACTCGTTGTCGAATGCCGGCGCGAATAGATGCTCGATCAGGTCCGCCATCATCTTGCCGCCCGCCCCGTGTCCCATTACGATGGTCGGATAGTTTTGCAGCGGGCGCGGGCACGTCCATCCCAGCAGGTTTATTTTTTCTGTCATTGGCTAACTGTGGGCTCAAGCGCACGCTTGGCTTTTCCTGAGACTTTGGAATATCTCCCGTACCGGTAATAGGCCGCACACGCCCCCTCAGACGAGACCATGGTCGCGCCCAGCGGGGTCTGCGGGGTGCATTCCTTGCCGAACGCTGTGCACTCGCTCGGTTTTTTGCGTCCCTGCAGCACCAGCCCGCTGATGCACAATGGGTTCTCTTTTGTCTGGATCGCCTGCACCTGGGGGAAACGCCGTTCAGCGTCGAACTCAGCGAACTCTGGGCGCAGCTTGTAACCCGACATCGGGATGACCCCGATCCCGCGCCAGGCCCGGTCGGTCATCTCGAACACTTGCTTGATCACTGCCTGCGCCGGCCGGTTTCCTTCCCGGCTGACCGAGCGTTCGTAAGCGTTCTCCACTGTGTGGCTGCCGGCCTCTAACTGTCGCACGCATTTGAGGATTCCATGCAGCAGGTCCACCGGTTCGAAGCCTGTTACAACTATTGGGATTTTATATTTCTCCACCAGCGGCTCGTATTCCCAGAATCCCATCACCGTGCAGACGTGACCCGCTGCCAGGAACCCGTCGATCTTTTGGTCGGGTGAAGTAGTCCCTGTTTCAACCTGGGATGAGTCCATCAGTGCGCTTATCGCCGCCGGGACGGTCACATGCGAGACCAGCACGGCAAAGTTCTTTATCCCCTGGGCTTTGGCTTGCATCACTGCCATGGCGTTGGCGGGGGCGGTGGTTTCGAAACCGATCGCGAAGAAGAGCACGGTTTTGCTGGGGTTGTCTTTGGCGATCTTCAGGGCGTCCAGCGGGGAATAGACGATGCGCACGTCTCCTCCCTGGGCTTTCACTGCGAACAGGTCCTGTTTTGACCCCGGTACTCGCAGCATGTCCCCGTACGAGCTGAAGATCACCTCCGGCAGGGACGCTAGTGCGATGGCTTTATCCACCTGCTCCAGCGGGGTCACGCACACCGGGCAGCCCGGCCCGTGCACCAGCTCGATCTGGGGCGGTAGCATCTGGTCGAGCCCCGACTTGATGATCGAATGCGTCTGACCCCCGCAGACTTCCATGAGCGTCCAGTTGCGGGTGATTGTTTTTTGGAGGTCGGCGAGCAGTTTCCTGGTCAGGTCTGCGTCGCGGTATTCGTCGATATATTTCATGGGGTGTTCTTACTACTTTCCATGGGCGGCGAACCGCCGCTGGCTGATGGTTATCAAGCGGTCGCTTCTTCCCCCAGCGCGTCGATCTGCCGAAGCAGGTCCATCGTCTCCATCGCTTCCTTTTCGTCTAGGATGGACAGCCCGAATCCGACATGGACGATCGTGTAATCGCCCACTTTCACCTCTGGCAGGTATTCCATGCAGGCCTCTTTCAAGGCGCCGCCAAAATCCACCTTCGCCATTTTCATGCCGTTCGCTTCGTAGAGTTCGATTACTTTCGCGGGGATACCGAGACACATAACTCACCTTTAATAATCAGATATTCTATAGGATACGTCTTATTTTACCCCCGTGCGCTGAATATCTTACCGGACGGATATCACCTGTTGTTAGGGTATAACGTATTAACCAATTACTCCCTGATTTCCTGCTCAGGTAGGTGCGGGGCATATCTCACCCCTTTTCTATTTTTCCCTCTTGACTTAACAGAAAATTTGTTCTATCATTAGCTTGGCAGAATACATTCGGATGCTTTTAATGCCGTGCCACTTGCACCTTAACAGTTGAAAGTATCTTCTTTTACAATAATAGGGCACGAAACTTTGTCCCTCGCGGAGCACTCCCTATGGGGAGCGCTCTTAGGGGATTTCGTGCCCGTTTGTAGAGGAATTAATTGTTCCTCAATTGTTCCTCAGAAACAACATCGTACCCGAAGGGTATGCACGTATCTGGCGGTTATTTTCTCCGCACCCCCACCCACGGTTGAAATCGTCCCATATGGAAGGTCGCTTTCGCTGAACATATCATTCCAGTTCTTTGGGGACCCCCTATGGAGGCAAGTTGCTATCAGCCATATCAACGCCGCGAAGCGTTGGTGCTCCTCATTCTCGCCCGCGAATTTTTGCAAATGACAGTCTAAAAACCCTCTCCAAATACTGTTTTTGTATTTGGGGAGGGCAGGGTGGGGCGGATTTACCTGAGCTCGAAACTCTATTTACTTTCCTGATGTGATGGCTGCATTGGTGCCACCGTGAATTGTCCATCTTGGAGGATGCAGCGTCGATTGTAAACCCGGCAAAATTGTTTCACACGGGCATGATGAAAAATAATCGACCCAAATTCTCTCATTCGTTTGTGATCGTTTTCGCGCATTTATCATGGTAAATCGAGATGTTTCACGCCCTGTGTCGGCCTTTGCGTAGCATCCCTTTGGGACCAGCCGACACAGGGCGCATCGACGACATGACATCGTACCCGCAGGGTAGTCCTCGATGCTTGGCGTTCGCGAATCATCGCGCAGCATCCCGCAGGGACGCTTTGGGGCGATATGCCGCCACAGACCGCTTCGGACTTTCATAAGTCCGCAACCTCCCATGAGGGCGCATCACCGAAACACAGTCGTCGATGCCTCCCGGATAGCGGCGAGGCGTTGTTAATCCTCGGCACACTGCCTCCTAATCTTGGATATAATTAATGCAACTCGGGCAATAGCAGTGGGTTATTACACACAGTAAATCCATCTTCCTGGAGGCAATATGGCGATTGCAGCAGAAAGTCCAAAGATCAACGACAAGCGTGAGATCTTCGGTTGGGCCATGTACGACTGGGCTAATTCGGCCTTCAGCACCACCGTCGGCACCGTGTTCCTCGGTCCCTACCTGGCTTCCCTTGGCTCAGAATGCCGCCGCTGCCAGCCCCGATGGGGTGGCCCGCCTGCTGGGGATCCCCATTGCTCCCGATTCATTCTTCCCGTACTGCATCTCTTTATCCGTCGGGATGCAGGTCCTTTTCCTCCCCATCCTGGGCGCTATTGCAGATTATTCCCACCGCCGCAAGCAGATGATGCAGGTCTTCGCCACCTTTGGCGCCATCATGACCATCCTCATGTTCTTCACCACTGCTTCGATCTGGTGGCTGGGCGGACTGCTGTTCATCCTTGCCAACCTCACCTTCGGCGCTGCCATCGTTTTCTACAACTCTTATCTCCCCGACATTGCCAGCGAAGACCAGCGTGACCGGGTTTCATCATACGGTTGGGCCATGGGCTACCTCGGTGACGGCTTGCTGCTCCTGCTCAACCTGGGTTTTTATTTGTTCAGTGACAAACTGGGTGTCCCTCAGCCCCTGGCAGTCCGCATCAACCTGGCCTCGGCGGGCGTCTGGTGGCTGAGTTTTTCGTTTTTTACCTGGGCGCGCCTGCGGCCCCGGCACGCGGTCAAGCAGTTGCCTAAGGGTGAGACCTACCTCAGGGTGGGCTGGAGACAGTTGTGGCACACGGTCAGGGAGATGAAGAATTTCCCCGAAACGATCAAGTATCTGCTGGCCTACTTCCTCTACAACGACGGCATCCAGACCGTGATCGCAGTTTCCTCAACCTTCGCCGCCGCTCCGCTCATCCGCGGCGGGGTGGGCATGGACCAGTCCACCTTGATCATCGTCATTCTGATGATCCAGTTCATGGCTTTCTTTGGTGCCCTGCTTTGGGGCAAACTCGCCAGCTGGGTGGGCGCCAAACGCTCGATCATCGTCAGCCTGGTCATCTGGGCTGGGGTCGTGATCTATGCTTATTTTGGCTTGAACGGCGAGGGCCGCGTGCTCCAATTCTTCATCCTGGGCGCATTCATTGCCGTCGTGTTGGGTGGCTCGCAGGCCATCAGCCGCAGCCTCTATGCCCAGATCATCCCCTCCGGCAAGCAGGCCGAATACTATTCCTTTTACGAGATCAGCGAGCGCGGCACCTCCTGGACCGGGCCGCTGCTCTTCGGGCTGGTGAACCAGGTTTTCGGCAGTCTCCGCCCCGCCATCCTTTCGCTGATTTTCTTCTTCATGATGGGTCTGATCATCCTGCCCTTCGTCAACGTCAAGAAAGCGGAGGCAGGATGTCAAGGCGTTTGAAGCCCGAAATCCCCAGGCGTGAACCAATTGACACTTTGATCATCAGAAAAGTCCGGAGGCGACATTTCGCCTCCGGACTTCAAAATTCTTTACGGACCTCTGGACCTGTTACCGTTTCAATGACTTGAACCAGGCTCCCATTTTTTCCACCCCCTCCTCGATCATCTCCATCGAAACCGCGTAAACCAGCCGGATATACCCTTCTCCGCCTTGCCCGAAATCTGTTCCCGCTAAAATGGCTACTCCCGCTTCGTCGATCAGGCGGGTGGCAATCTCCTTTGAGCTCATTCCGTACGATTTGACATTCGGGAAAAGGTAAAAGGCTCCTTGGGGTTTCTGCGCGTGCATCCCGGGGATGGCGTTGACCAGTTCCAGCATCCGGTCGCGGCGGCTCCTGGTATTCCGTCACCATTTTTGCCACGAAATCCTGCGGACCGGTCAGGGCTTCCATCCCGGCATATTGGGTGAAAGCCGCGGTGCAGCCGGTGGCGTGCGTGATAAGCAGTTCCAGCCGCTCTGCCAAGTGCCGCAGGGGTGATCATGTAACCCAGCCGCCACCCGGTCATCGAGTAGGTTTTCGAGAACCCGTCCACGATCACCGTTCGCTCGAGCATCCCGTCCACTTCGGCAATACTGTGGGCCGAACCTCCATCATAGACTAGCTGGGTATAGATTTCGTCCGACAGCACCCAGCAGTTATGCTCCCGGGCTTTTTCGGCAATGTGCTTCAGGTCTTCGAACGGGATCACTCCGCCGGTCGGGTTGCCGGGCGAGTTCAGCACGATCAGCTTTGTCCGGTCGGATATTTTATCGTCGAAAATATCCAGGTCAAAGGAGAATTGGTTTTCTTCCAGCAGCGGAACCGGTACCGGGATCCCGCCCGCAACACGGATCATGGCTTCGTAGGTCGGGAAACCCGGATCGGGATAGATCACCTCGTCACCCGGGGCTACCAGTGCCAGGGTCGGGAAGAATAGCCCGGGCTTGGACCCGCAGCCCACGACCACTTGGGCGGGGTCTATTTTCAACCCTCGCAGCCGGCCTGCATAGTCGGCAATGATCTCACGAAATTGTGGAATACCCGCCGGAGGGTGTGTACTTGGTCTTTCCCTGGTGGATGGCATCGATCCCCGCCTCGCTGACGTTGTCTGGAGTGGGGAAGTCGGGTTGGCCAATTTCAAGATGAATGATTCTCTTTCCCTGGGCTTCGAGAGCCTGTGCTTTGGCCAGCACAGCGTAGGCGCCTTCGGGTCTAAGCGGAGTGACACGATCGGTGAATGGTCTCATGGCTTATTTACCTTGAATAATCCGGCCGGGTTGGTGCCCAGCATGCCCGGCCCGCATGCTGCGCTCGTCCATCATGGATAGACCAGCTGCCATTTCAGGGCTGATGATGGGATGGATCCTGTAACGGTCCATATCGATTGGATAACCTTTCAAGTCCTGCATCGCTCCACATCCATTCCAACCGGTCGAAAACTTTCAGGTTGATCGGTCCGCGGTAACCCACCAGGGTTTTTTCACCGGCGGCGTTGAAAAAGTCTTCGAAATACGACATCACTAATTCGCGCAGGTTCCGGTAGACCGGCTCGCGGTACCGCAGCCCCGAGAAATTGGACTGCGCCACTGCTCCCCAATGGTCGTTTTGCTTGAAAAGCACCAGGATATGATCATCATCCCGCTCGTTCGGGATGAGTTCCAGGATCAGGGGTTGTCGCCCGTTTCGGCGCATTGTCATGGCTGCGAACAAAGCTCCATCAAAGCAATGCGCCTTTCGTTCCCGCAGGACTCTCAGCGGGCAGCGGTAGAAATTATCTTCGCTGTATGGAATGCTGTTCAGAAAAGATTGGATTTTTATAGGGCTGTCCAAACCATCCAATAATTTCTTTTCCGATGAAACTAATTTTGATTCAAAGATTATATCCATCGCCTTAATTTTCCATAAATGCCACCCGGGTTAATTTTCCCGCCTGGATTTCCACCCACCTCTCGGTCCAGGTGCCAGCCCATAAAAACGATATCCGGTACCACCCGGCAGGCTGGTCGCCTAGAGCAACCGATCTCCCCCCACGGATCGCGCAGGTTGACTGTCTCCAATGCGTAACCATCCACTTCGAATGCCCTGGTCGCGGCATCGCCCCGGTTTTGGTAGTACTGAACATTAAAAGTTGGACGGATGGTTTTCCCACTTATGTCGCTTACTGCGATGGCAAGTGTTCCGTTCCCGGGGTGGGGCTTCAGCCAGAGTTCCGGATTAAGTGTGGATTGATAATCGTTCGGGTCAACCCGCACCTCAAAGTGAAGATGGCTGCCCTGCGCGGAACCGCTCGACCCAACCTCACCGATCTTCTGCCCGGCTGTAACAGTTTGCTCTGCGATCACATCTTCTTGTGATAGATGAGCATATAGCGTGAATAGTGTGCCAAAAGGTGTCCCCGGATCCTCGTGTTTTAGAATGATCAGGTTGCCATAAAAATTTTTCCAAGGACTAAAAACCTGGGTCTGGTCATTTCCTGCAAAAAATACTGTCCCATCCGCCGCGGCTAGGATCGGGGTTCCGGATGCGTTATTGAACTCCACCCCATGATGTACATCCCGCGTCCCACCTTCAGTACTGCCGTATGGGTAGTTATGATCGATCGTGTCGGTTCCGGGTGGATCGATGGGTAGTTGAAAAATAAAAAAAGCATCCACAATGCAATAATCCTCTGCATCGGGATGGCAAGGTTCAGGAGTGGCAGTAATGGATGGAATGGTTTGCAGAGGCCCTATGGTCGGGAAAACAGTTTGGGGAGTTCCGGTCCTGGTAGGAATGAGAATTGTCGTTGAAGGAGATGGTGTACTCGAGGTTATATTTCCACAAGCCGACAGAATAATGCTGGCAACCACCCCAAAAAATTTGAATATTGAGGTGAACCTCATCCCAGTGAAAACCCCCCGCGCAACTGGATCGACTTTTGGACTTCTTTTTGAAGGTTTAATGCTTTGACTTCAAGCGCGTGTAATTTGCTGAGAAGACTGTCCCCGGCGGTTTTATCGCTCATTCCTGCTAGGTTGATCCGCACATTGTAACTTGCTGATGTGAATGCCGCCAATGCCATCGCGGCTGCTGAAGCTCCGTCGCTGATCGCGTTCAGATTCCCCAGTGCCACTACCCGTTCAGCCAGGGCCATCACGGTGACAGATTTTTGGGCAACATCCAGGGGAACTTGTGAGGCGAGCATTGTGGCGTTTTCGATAGCGTGCCGAACGTATTTTTTCCTTGACTGGAGGTCTCTTTGGGAAGTTTGAAAGCAGCCATCACCTTTTCAAATGCTGCTGAATCCTCTTCCACCGCCTCGGTTAATTCATGTCGCAAGCGCTCGGCCTGGATAAGGATTTCTTTCATCTGGTCTTCGACACCCGCATATTTTTTCTTGCCGATTGTCAGTCTGGCAACCATTGCCACTAGTGCAGCCCCCATCCCGCCCGCATGAGCTGCGGCGGAACCTCCCCCCGGGGTGGGAGTTGCAGCCGCAAGCGCTTCCAGGAAATTGTCTGATCGGGACTCAGGTTTTGGCAACGCGAAAAGCCGGTTTTCTAAGATCTGGTCGGATTTGAAACCATCCAGCTGCAAATAACGTGCTGCCGTTTCAGTCATGGCTTCCTGGGGAACGAGTCCAACCAATTCACTGTGGTGAACGCCGGTCCTTAGTTTGCCTGCTTCTTTACGAACTGCTTCTACTGCAGTTTGGATGGACGTCTGGCGGAAATTGGTCAGATTCATCGAGACTTGTGCCTTGCCCTCCACCAGCATTCCCAGCGCTTTTACACTTGGCAGACCTCCGGATGATTGACGGACAGCCTTTGCGATGGTTTTTGCAATGGACAAGTCCCCCGTATCAAGATACACATTAAACGCGATAAGTGGGTGACGCGCCCCGATTACCGTAGCCCCCGCGTGCCCAAGGTGAGGCTGGACCGAAGTCAGGTTTTCGCTCAGGATGGGTCTCGATCTCAGCCTTAAGCCCTTCATACTGACCGCGACGGATGTTTTCCAGGTTGATTCTTTCAGGCTGGGTCGCAGCTTGCTCGTACAGGTAAACTGGGATATTCAATTCCCTGCCCAACCCTTTCCCCCAGGTGGCGGGCAAGGGCAACACATTCTTCCATGCTAATGCCTGAAAGCGGCACAAATGGGACTACGTCAGTGGCACCGATGCGAGGGTGTGTACCGGTGTGTTCATCCAGGTTAATTAATTCGGCAGCCTTTCGGATCCCTTGGAAAGCTGCTTCTTCAGCAGCCTCGGGCGTGCCGACATAGGTGATGACCGTGCGGTTGTGATCGTTATCTGAGTGGCGGTCGAGCACAGTCACTCCTGCAGAGCTGATCGCGGCAGCAATCGCTTCGACGACTTGCGGTCGGCGGGCTTCAGAAAAATTGGGAATACATTCAACGAGAGGGGATGGCATGAAGTTTAATTATTAAACTGATTAATAATGAAAGAACAAGGCAATTATACCGTAACAGAAAAACAAAACCCAGCCGGCACGCTGGGGGAGTGAAAACAGTCCAGTAAATAATAATAAACTTTCAACCAACAGAGTATTCTGTGGAATTATTACTCCTCACTGTCTTCCTTTTGTTCCATACCGGGATAATGACTGGCGAGAGCATTATCCACCTCCGCCTTACTATGGATGTTGCATGAAACCAGAGGACGTAATTTATCCGGAACTACCCGGCCGCCAGGGCTTGTCACCGTGCAATCGATCATTTTATCGGACGCTGAGTACACAACCAGCATGCTGTGGATTTTCCCGCACACAATGCAACCGTGTTGTTCAACCAAATTATAATTCTCAGCCATTCCACCTCCAAAATTTGGAATTATTTTACTGTGAAACTTACTTGCCTTGTATTGGACTGGCGCTTTGATTGATTTTTCGCCAAGGCCATGGCTCCTAGCACGCCAGAATGGTTGCCTAATGCTGGCGGAACGATGTATTCTTCCATGGAACCAGTCAGGACTGGCATGGCTGGATACCCATTCAAGAGCTTCGCCACTTTGGATCGGATGGAAGGGAATAGCTGCTTGTGATTCATTACTCCGCCGCCAAGGACAATTCGCTGAGGGGAAACTGTCAGAATCACATTGACCAGTGCGAATGCGATATACATTGCCTCCAGGTCCCAAGCAGGGTGATTATTGGGAAGCGTTTCCGCTTGTTTTCTCCAGCGGCTGGCAAGGGCCGGACCGCTAGCCATCCCTTCAAAACAATCCCCATGAAATGGACAAATTCCCGGGGAACGGGTCTTTTTTTCGGTCATGCGGTAGGCGCAGGTGTCCTGCTTCTGGGTGGGATAGGCCATGAGTAACTTTCCGATTGATGATAAAGCCAGCGCCGATCCCGGTTCCAATGGTTAAATAGGCAAGAGAATCCAGCGACCGATTCTCAGGAATTAGAAAGAACTCACCATAAGCTGCAGCGTTCACATCCAGGTCGATGGCAATTGGGATATCAAACGATCTTTTGAAGGGTACAAGTACATTTGTTCCCGACCATTCAGGTTTGGGCGTGGCAGTGATGCTGCCAAAGGTCGGGGAGGTTGGGTTTAAATCCAACGGGCCGAAGGGAGCCAGGCCAATGGTGACGAGGTCAAAATTGAGAAAGAAAGCGATTGCTTGATCAATGGTTTCATTCGGAGATGTGGTAGGGATCCGTATTTCATCGATGATTTCACCTGACCCGTTGCCTACTGCACAGACAAACTTCGTTCCACCGCCTTCCATGCCCCCGAAGAGTTTTGCCATTAAGGTCTCCGCTTGCTGTGCGCAGCATAGAATCGTTCCGGGTCCGAAAGGAATACACTAAAGCAAGTTTCTGTGCAGAAATATATGATATGCCCGTGAATCTTTGCTTTCGGATAATAGGTTGGGTCTCCGCGAATGGTGCGGTGGCAGACAGTTTCAGGGAGTGCTATTTGTCCCTCATTGGAAATCTGCCCCAGACCAGGTAGGAAGCCTTCATCAGTTCGAATACTCATAATTTATTTGTCCGATACTTGAATATTACCTGGCAGTTATTTATATCAACATCCTGCAAAAAAGAATGTGTGAAATGCAACTCAATATTGATCATGGAAGGTGTAATCAGGGTTGCCTCGGCATGATTATAACCTTAGCGTCGCATTTTCTCATACAGGGTGATGGCATCTGTTTCGAATAAATAGCAGTAAAATCATTCAATGTCCCCAAAACGATGGTTGATAAGCGGACTAATCATTATTCTGGCTGCCTGCGCCCGTCCCTGGACGGAGTCCAGCGTGATTACTCCCGCCTCGGTCTGGGCATCTGGTCAGGTTCCCACCCCAGTAACTGCTTCCACTCTTACGATTTCATATTTCATTCCTACACCGCGTTCTTCTGATGCTCCGATGTTTACGCCTACGCCGGATTCCCCCCATTACCAGACAGGGGGTATTCAAGGTCCCGAGACTTATATTGTTCGGTCTGGGGATATCCTGAGCGCTATTGCCGAGCGATATGCAGTTAGTGTCGAGGCTTTAGTTCAAGCCAACCACATTTCCAACCCGGATGCACTTGAAGTGGGTCAAACCTTGACGATTCCAGTGGTGACTCCCCAGGCTCCCGGACCGGCTTTCAAGCTTATACCTGATTCCGAACTGGTATATGGACCGTTGAGTGCCTCGTTTGACATTGCAGATTTTATCCACGGGAAGGGCGGCTATCTGGCAAGTTATACCCAGGTCGTGAACGGGGAGACGCTTGATGCTGCCCAGGTTGTTCAACTGATCGCTCAGGATTACTCGATCAACCCACGCCTTTTGCTCGCCCTGCTGGAATATCGTTCTGGTTGGCTTACCAAACCCAATCCCGATCCGGCACTAGGGGATACCCCCTTTGGTTTTAACGATGGGTGGTATGTAGGTCTCTATCGGCAATTAGCCTGGGCTTCCATACAGCTCAATAGTGGTTTTTACCGTTGGGGGGCAAACAATGTGAGTAAATGGATGTTGAAGGATGGTTCAGTTATTCCGATTGATCCTACAATTAATTCCGGGACTGCAGGGGTACAAAACTTTTTTGCTCAATTGGACGGTTATTCAACCTGGCTCCGGGATGTTTCTCCCGGAGGCTTCTTCGACACATTTTATGCACTATTCGGCTATCCTTTTGACAGATCCGTTGAACCACTGGTACCCGCCAACCTGTCGCAACCGCTTTTGTCACTTCCGTTTCGTTCAGGAGAAATTTGGGCATTTACCGGGGGGCCTCACCTTTCCTGGGATACGGGTTCTCCATTTGGAGCGCTCGATTTTGCTCCACCGGGGGAAGCGCTCGGGTGCGTTGAATCCAATGCCCTGGTTACCTCAGTTGCAAATGGATTGGTCGACAGAACAGGCGAAGGGGTGGTAATTCTGGACCTGGATGGAGATGGTAATGAAGGCACTGGGTGGGTGATAGTTTACATGCATGTCGAGAGTCGTGATCGGGTTCTACCTGGTACATTATTACACGCCGGGGATATGGTTGGGCATCCTTCCTGTGAAGGGGGAGTATCCAGTGGCACACATGTTCATTTGGCCCGCAAGTTTAATGGAGTATGGATTCCGGCCGACGGCTTAGTCCCATTTAATCTTAGCGGGTGGCTTGCCTCCGGGACAGGGGAGGAATACGTCGGCACGATGACCCGTAATGGAGTAGTGGTCGAATCTTATGAAGGAAATAATCCGATCAACCAGATTCAAAGATAAGATTTAGGTGGGTTTCCATAGCAAATTATTGCCACCAACTCTGTTTTCCTTTGGAATATGGTTTCTCAGCAGAATCAATCTGACAAAAGTTTATCGTGAGACAGGTGCGGTATAATCTGCGCGATGAATTCAGTCAAGCGCAAGGCTCGCAATTTTAATCTTAATTACTGGTATACTCCTCTCTTCATGCGGTTCCAACCTGTGGGGGACTTTAGATACGACCCCTACAACAATTCCCACTAAAGTTGTGACAGTATTCACAGATCCACTACCATCTCCAACGATTTTTGTGCCTCCCGTTTCGACCTTGCACCCCACCCCAATTCCACCCTCTCCAACAATTACGCCAACTACCCAGGCAGTTACCCCCGGGACGCCTCGCTCAACTATTATCTATACATCCCAATCTGGTGACAGCCTGGAGGCAGTTGCCTTGCATTTTGATGTTGCAGTCTCGGAGATATCCTCAACGGTTAATTTACCCACTTCCGGATTTCTGAACCCAGGTACACTGCTCCTCATTCCCAACCACATGTCCCAAGTAACAACCACTCCTTCCACGCAAATCATCCCGGATTGCGAACTGGTTTATTCACCTTGTGCTCAGAGTTTTAATATTGAACAATATGTGAGTACAGAAGGAGGATATTTGAACTCCTTCCGCGAGGCTTTGGGTAGCGGCATGATTTCCGGAGCGGAAGGTGTCAAGAGAATGGCGTTTGGGAGTTCAATCAACCCGCGTCTATTGTTGACGTTTATCCAGTATTACACGGCTGGGTGGTTGGTCAACCTACCCCTGGGGTGGACAACTCTTTTCCACTTGGATACCAAAACCCTCAATATGTCGGGCTTTACCAGCAACTGCGTTTGCTTGACCGGGATCTGCTTGCAGGGTATTACGGCTGGCGCGACGGGACGTTGACCGATTTAACTTTCCCGGATGGCTCCACGATACGGCTCGATCCGACCTTGAATGCCGGTACCGTGTCCTTGCAATATTTTTTTTCAAAACATTTTAATTATTCGGATTGGCTGAAAGTCTTGGATCAGAAAACCGGTTTCCCGGCTCTCTTTTCTGTGATGTTTGGCGATCCCTGGGTACGATCCCAGGAGACTGGACCACTGTTTCCTCCAGATATGACCCAACCACCTTTCATTCTGCCGTTTGAAGTCGGTGCGTTGTGGGCATTTACCGGGGGACCGCATCCTGCCTGGGAACAGGAAAGCACCTTTGCTGCCTTGGATTTTGCACCTGCTGCGGACACCTCGGGCTGTGTAGATTCCAACGCGTGGGTGGTGGCAATTGCCCCTGGACTGATTGTCCGATCCGGGGACGGCTTTGTTGTGCTTGACCTAGATTATGATGGATTCGAGCAGACTGGTTGGGTGGTTCTTTATCAACATATTGCCACCAAGGATCGCATTCCAAGTTAACACATTCGTAAATGCAGGTGATCATATCGGTCATCCGTCGTGCGAAGGGGGAAGCGCCACCGGTACGAATCTTCCATATTGCTCGTAAATATAACGGCGAATGGGTTTCCGCTGGGGATCAATTACCCTTCGTCATGAGCGGCTGGACAGCCCATGCAGGAAGTGCTGCTTATAAAGGAACGCTAACCAAAGGTGATCGAACGATTACCGCAAACCAGACCGGTACGTCTATATCGCAAATAAAACGTCAAGCGGGTGAATAACCCTTAAACCCGTGCTAAGTCATAAGCAACCTATACTTCTGCTTCTAATTCTCTCCCTGGCGGCTTGTGTGCCTCAAGGTAGTAATTTGTTGCCTGCTGCCTTTTCCACAACCAAAACTTCAAGCCCCATCCCGACCCCATCCCCTTCACGTCCGGAATACAATCCGGGCGAAATTGTGGATTATGTAGCCCAGACCGGGGATACACTGCCAGCCCTTGCTGCACGTTTTAATACCACCATCCAGCAAATCCGGGAGGCAAACCCGATCATTCCCTCCGATGCCACAACCATGCCTCCCGGCATGCCGATGAAAATCCCGATTTATTATTTGCCTTTCTGGGGGACAACATTTCAAATTTTGCCTGATAGTCAGTTCGTCAATGGTCCGGCAGCAATTGGCTTCGACACTGAGGCTTTTGTAGCCAGCCACCCGGGATGGTTGAAGGACTACAGGGCATATGCGGGGGATGCAAATCATTCCGGGGCTGAGATCGTTGATATGGTGGCAACCAACTATAGTGTCAGTCCGCGGGTGTTGTTGTCGATCCTCGAATACCTGACCGGGGCACTCTCACAACCGGTGCCTCCAAGTGGAAGCTACCCGCTAGGCGAAGTGGATTACACACATACCGGCCTTTATATGCAACTTATTTGGGCAGCCGATGTGCTCAACAATGGCTATTATGGCTGGCGTACAGGAACTTTGACAGAGATCGAGCACTTGGATGGGAACATCGAACGTCCGGATCCATGGCAAACTGCTGCTTCGGTGGCTTTCCAATATTTCTTTTCTCTACACGATTCGCTTGGAGACTATACCCATGCCATTGGGCCAGAAGGAATAGCTCAAACCTATACAACTCTTTTTGGCGATCCCTGGGCAGATGACCAGCCCCACATCCCGGTCAGCCTAAAGCAGCCAGAATTGACTTTTCCCTTCGCAAAGGGGGACACCTGGGCATTCACGGGAGGACCACATACCGGCTGGGGGAGTCTCCTTCCTTGGGCTGCGCTTGATTTTGCTCCGCCAGATGTAAAAGGTTGTTCTGCCACGGCTCTCCCAGCACTTGCCGTAGCAAATGGGGTGGTTGTCCGCTCGGAACCTGGAGTGGTGATGCTTGACTTGGATGGCGATGGGAATGAACGGACCGGGTGGGACATCCTTTATCTGCATGTAGCTGCGTCTGGTCGCGCTACGGTTGGACAGATTCTTAATGTAGGAGATCCAGTCGGTTATCCCTCTTGCGAGGGAGGGACTGCCACTGGGACTCACGTTCATATTGCCCGGAAGTACAATGGAGAATGGATTCCCGTGGACAGTGCGATCTCCTTCAACCTGGATGGATGGATCGCTCATATTGGGAGTGCCCCCTATCAAGGAACCCTCGCGAGAGGTAATCAGGAAATAATTGCATGTGATTGTTCCGATGCAGCCAGCCAGGTCAAGAACGAAAAGTAACTAGCAGAAAAGCACCCGGTTCAGTCATTTCCGGATGCCTGTTTTCCAATAGCCCCATCAATTTTCAGATGAATGGATTTTAACGCAATGATTACTTGTTATCCTATGCTTCGTGGATAAGATCCCTCAAATCGCGTCTCGGTCTTGGACGGGGTTCCTTCCCGGCATATCCAACCGGAAGCAGAATGATCGGCCTGAGTTCCGGAGGAAGGTGAAGGAATTCACTGACCGCCTTTTCGTCGAATGCACCCACCCAGACGGAATCCAATCCCTGTGCCTTGGCAGCCAATTGGGAATAAGCACATGCAATCGTTGCGTCCTGGATGGCGTATAAGCTTGTTCCACGTTCCCCGTATTTCTCGACAGAACGGGCAGGGTTGGCACAGAAGATCAGCACCACCGGAGCTTCTGCGAGAAATTCCTGGTCCATGGCAGCCTTGACAAGTGCCTCGCGCTGTTCGAGTTTTCGGACTACATAAATCTCATATCCTTGCAAATTGCCAGCTGACGGAGCTTTGTTTGCTGTTTCGAGGATTTTATGCAGCTTCTCATCCTCGATCGGCGTGTTTGCATATTTTCGCATGGATCGGCGATCTTCGACAGTCTTAAAAAAGTCCATAGTGTCTCCTGGAAGGTGGGAGGTTTGCTTCCACACCCAGGATACCCACCAGCCCTTTATTCTACCCGATTTTATTCTGGATGCGGAGAATCTTAACTTGGATGTAAATTATCGGCTCGAAAATATGCTAATTTTTATCCCTTTGACTTGCCACGGTTTTAGCTATAAACTACAATCAATCTAATTGGATAAAGTGAGGATTTACTCCTGAAGGTGAATTCCTGGGAGATTTTGGAGGCGGAGGATTACTCATGAAATCTCTATCTCTTTTCCATCGCCAAATTTATTCTCAAACATATAAAATTTGAGGTAAGGATGAACTCCAAAATTGAAGGGAAAATAATTTTAGTGACTGGTGCTACAAATGGGATCGGACTGGTTACTGCATGTGAGTTAAGCCGCTTGGGAGGACATGTAACCATTGCAAGTCGGAATGCGGAAAAATGCGCGTTAGTGGCTGATATCATAAAAACTGAAACTGGCAATCCGGTCGAATATATTCAAGCAGATTTATCCACCCTGACAGGTATTCGTCAAGCAGCCGCCAGCTTCCTGCAGATATCATCAGCAGTTGCACATTTTGGTCAATAACGCAGGAGGTTTTTTTATCAAACGAGCAGTCACTCCAGATGGATTTGAAAAGTACCTTCGCCCTCAACCATCTGAGTTATTTCCTGCTTACAACTCTCCTGCTTGATCTGTTAAAGAGCCAGTGCTCCGGCGCGGGTGGTCAATGTTGCCTCAGGATCGCATGTGGGTGCAAGAATTAATTTCGATGACCTGCAAGGGAAAAAACGTTATGGGGGATTCCGAGCTTACGGTCAGTCCAAACTTGCCAATGTTCTTTTCACCTACGAACTCTGCCCGCAGGCTTGAAGGTACAGGAGTAACTGTCAACGCATTGCATCCTGGCTATGTAGACACCGGTATCCCGCTTAGCAGCGGTTTCCTGGGTAGAGTTGCCAAACTTTCAGCGCAGTTTTTCGCACAGAAACCCAAAGCAGGTGCACAGACCAGCATTTACCTGGCTGTTTCACCCGATGTGGAAGGCGTGACCGGGAAATATTTTGTGGACTGCAAGTCGATTGATTCCAGCCCTGAATCTTATGACAAGTCGGTTGCTGAAAGACTTTGGCAGGTCAGTTTGAGGTTGACTGGAACCAGCGAGTAACCTCTAATTGCTTTCCGAGGTTCTTTATCTCACTAAGAATTTAATGTAGCAGATCAAAAGGAGGTGATTATGACACAACCAAAATCTGGTGCACAGATAAGTACCAAGGCATTTCTCCAAGCCGTTGCGATCATCTTCATCCTAATGATGGGTGCTGGTATTTTGACGCGGGTAATACCAGCCGGGCAATATGCACGAGTAAATGTTAGCGGTCGGCAGGTCATTGATGCCACATCGTTCAAGCTTACTGAACGACCCAATTACCCGATCTGGCGCTGGTTTACGGCTCCGATTCGAAGTGCTGGGTGCAGAAGGTAATATCACGGTTATTGCCATCATCCTGTTTATTTTACTTGGTGGGGGTTGCCTTTGCAGTGATGGATAAGAGCGGGATCTTGAAATCTGTCATCTCACGTATCATAAGGGCCTTTGGCGGTCGCAAGTATGCCATGATGCTGGTCATCACTTTTTTCTTCATGGCCCTTGGGAGCTTTTTTTGGCATCTTTGAGGAAGTCATTCCAATGGTACCCATAATCATCGCGCTTGCTTTTTCCCTCGGATGGGATTCCCTGATCGGCCTGGGTATGTCAATCCTGGCAACCAACGTCGGTTTTTCAATGGCAGTCTTCAATCCGTTTACCATCGGTGTATCTCAGAAGCTGGCAGGATTGCCGTTGTTTTCCGGTGCCCTGCCTCGCCTCGTGTTATTCCTGGTGGGCTATGCAATCCTGGCACTATTCTTGCGCGCATATGCAAAAACGATTGATAAGAGACCGGAAGCCTCCCCTGTTTTTAATGAAGACCAAAAAGAACGCAAGCGCCTCGGATCATTTGAGTTGGACAAGACAGACGATTCACGCATGCGCTCGGCAATCATTTTCCTGGCGGCTATTTTTCTCTCTCATACTCGCAGTCCTTGTGGCTTCGCCGTTCATCGGGTTCCTTTCAGACTATGCCCTTCCCATCACAGGTCTTTTATTCGTAATCGGCGGCATCGGAGCCGGGCTGATTGCCGGAGTAGGTAAGGCCATCTGGAAAGCGGTCTGGGACGGGTTTCTTGGGATTTCACCTGCGGTCCCCCTCCTAATGATGGCTGCAAGTGTACGCTACATTGTCCAGATGGGTGGCATCCTGGATACCATCCTTCATTGGGCATCCTCTTTTACTTCCGGATTAAATCCCTTTACCGCCGCATTGGCTATCTACGGACTGACCCTGGTGATGGAACTATTTATCACTTCCGGCTCAGCCAAGGCTCTGTTACTGATCCCCATCCTTATGCCCCTGGCTGACCTGGTGCATGTTAACCGCCAGATCGCTGTCAGTGCTTACTGCTTCGGTGATGGTTTTTCCAACCTGGTGTACCCGACCAATGCAGCCCTGCTAATTACACTCAGCTTGACGGTCGTCCCTTACCACAAGTGGGTCAAATGGCTACTTAAGCTTTGGTTATGGATTTTCCTAGCGACAGTCGCGTTCCTCGGTGTAGCTGTGTTAATCCATTATGGACCGTTCTAAACATTTATTGAGAAGATCAGATTCCAGAAAAAATAAACAATGTCCAATTTATTCGCCTACAATTACACGGGTGGACCTTTCGTCCTATTCGGAATTTGGCACCTTGTCGCACTTTTGGTCATTGCCCTATTAAATGTCGGCATGCTGGGTTTCCGCAAATCGTCCTCGAAGACCCGCACGATAGTCCGCTGGACGATGGCAATCATCTTGTGGACTGATGAAGCATCGTGGCATATCTGGAACCTATACTGGGGACATTGGACAGTTCAGACAATGCTGCCTCTCCATATCTGCAGCATTTTGATCTGGCTAGCCGGATTCATGCTGATTTCTAAAAATTTTCCAATCTACGAGTTCGTCTATTTTATTGGTATCGGTGGAGCTATTCAGGCACTGCTTACGCCTGATGCGGGAATCTACGGTTTTCCTCATTATCGAATATTTCAAACCATGATCTCCCACGGATTGTTGATCACCTCAGGGATTTACATGACAGTTGTGGAAGGTTATCGTCCCACTTGGAAATCATTTTGGAGGGTAGTTATTGGTCTAAATATCTATGCAGCGATCATTTTTCCGATTAATAAAATCCTGGGCACGGACTTCCTTTATATAAATGCAAAGCCCTCCACCGCAAGTCTTCTGGATTTATTACCGCCTTGGCCGTATTACCTGATTTATATGGAATTGATCGGGATCCTTGTTATTTATTCTGCTTTATCTGCCTTTTATCATCAAGGATTGGCGAGCCAAACACAAGGAGACTGGTAGCATTAATTCTTAACGGGACCTTCTTATTTACATGTAATTGCAATTCCTTATGGGCATTCCCATCTGTTTGTTAGTAAGGTTTCAGCCAAATGATAGACTAAATTTGCAGATGGACCCTATAATGTAACGGATGGAGTTTGGTGCCATCGATTTGTTGACATGTGGAAACAAATCCTGTAACTTTTTTGTGTACACGGCGTACATAATCTTGAAAGCTAAATTATTCAAAGGAGAATATTTTTATGGAAAAGAGAAACCGCACACAATTGGTTTTCGGGTTGCTACTCATCCTAGCAGCCGGATGGTTAATTGCCACCCGCATAAATCCAAACCTGGCAAACATCCTCCACCTGACTTTTGAGTGGCCGATGTGGGTCATGCTTGCCGGAGCTGCCCTCCTGGTTATTGGCTTGTTGGTAGGTGCACCAGACATGGCTGTCCCAGCCTGTATTGTGGCAGGAGTAGGTGGAATCCTTTATTATCAAAACGCGACGGGTAACTGGGAGTCCTGGTCATACATGTGGACTCTGATCCCAGGTTTCGTGGGTATCGGCCAAATCCTTTCTGGGATTATCGGGGGAAATTTCACGGCGAATCTTCGGGAAGGACTGAAACTGATTTTGGTCTGCGCCATCATGTTCACGATCTTTGCCACCATTTTTAATGCCTGGACAATTTTCGGATTATTTAGCGCATATGTCCCGATTGCCTTACTCTTTATCCTAGGTATTTGGCTAATTGTGCGTGGAATCATTCGACACAAGTAAGAGAGGAATTCATCATGATAAGACGAGGTAGTCTCTTTTGGGGCACAATACTCATTATTCTGGCTGTACTGCTCCTATTAAAACAAGCCGGGATTATTGCAGGAGATATATTCGGTTATTTCTGGCCACTGCTAATCATTGCTTTTGGAGTTTGGTTGATCGCAGGATTCTTTGCTCGGAAACGGCCGATTGAAGGCGAAAAGGTCTCCATTCCCCTTGAAGGTGCCACGAGCGCGTATATAAAACTTGACCATGGTGCAGGCAGACTTACCCTGCACTCAGGTGCCGGTCCAAATGAAATAATGAATGGGACCTTCGGCAACGGTCTGAACTATAAAAGCCAGTTGAATGGCAACCGGATCGAGGTCAAACTGCGCACCTCGCAGCAATTCTGGGCATGGTGGCCGGGTGAAAGCCTGGATTGGGACATTCACCTTAATCGTGATATCCCAATGAATTTGAAAATCGATAGTGGAGCGAGCGCTTCGGTCCTGGATCTTTGCGACCTTAAAGTCACCGACCTGGACATTGATACCGGTGCCAGCAGCACAGACCTGACCCTACCCACCAAGGCAGAAAATATGCACGTGGATATTGACACCGGTGCTTCGTCTTTCAAAATCAATATCCCGGCGGGTGTGGCAGCCAGCATCCGGGTTAAAAGCGGGATCACTGCTGTGAATGTAAATTCCCGCTTCCCACGCCAGGACGGCGGCTTGTATCAATCCAGCGACTACAGCGACTTCCACCAACCGGGTGGATATGACCATTGATGCTGGTGTCGGTTCGATCGACATTAACTAGAGGTGAATAAATGAAACGTTTCGATTATCGTATCGTGATCGGTGTGATCCTGATCCTGGGCGGGATTCTGATGCTTCTTGACAGGACAGGACTCTTAAAAGGTGCAACCAATTTCTTTTGGGCACTGTTACTGGCAATCGGAGCAGCCATTTTCCTTTATTGGTTCTTCAGAGACAGTTCGAAATGGTGGGCTGCCATCCCTGGTTTCACCCTGGCTGGCATGGCAGCTTCGTCCCTTTTATTGGACAGGATTGGTTGGGGAGGACTAGCTTTCCTGGGCGGCATTGGGGTTGGATTTCTGGGCAATTTATATCCGCCAGCCGACGAAATGGTGGGCCATCATCCCTGGAGGTGTTTTACTCACCCTGGGATTTACATCCGCCCTGAGTGAAGTATTTAATATCGGTGACACCGGAGGAGTGTTCTTCGTTGGCTTGGGCCTCACATTCCTCTTGCTGACCCTGTTGGCAAAGATGAAATGGGCCATTATCCCAGCTGGCGTGCTACTTCTGTTTGGGTTCTTTCTCGGCACCCCCTTCGTTGGTGTCCTGGAATATGCCTGGATTGGAATCCTGTTGATGGCAGGTATAGTGCTGGTGGTCAGTGCGGTCAGATCGAACTAAAATTTCTACCAGTATATGTCAACTCCTCGACTTTTAGGCGAGGAGTTGATTTTTTTCTATTATGCTGCGAGATTTATACCGATTCAACACTCTTGATATCCGGGAAAAATTGCCGGACTGTCCCTTCCACCCAACCGTGCAGGGTGGCGGGGGATAAGCGGGCAGCCGAGGCAGGACCCTCCCAAATGCACTTTCAACACCTTCCCGTCAAAAGAAATATATTCGGCAGAACCCCCATGGAAGGTCTCGATGTATGCGCTTAATTGTTCAACCAATGCCTTCATTTGGATTTCTGTTTTCGGATCAACCTGACTTTCAGTCATTCAATTGGCTCCTTAATTTTTCGACTGCTGACGCATCCCATTTGTCAACATGGTATTCACCCGACTTTGCTGGCCTCGCTGACGTTCAGCAATAATCGCTGACAACCGGTCAAGGATCACTTTGCCCAATTCTGGATGTTTCCCACACAACATGCGCAGGTCAGCGCCGCGAATGCGCAGCACCTCACTATCCAAAGTGCAAACCGCGCCGGATGTGTAAGTGGGGTTGCCCATAGCAGCTGACCATCCAAATATACCTCCCGGTTGGATGCGGGTCAAGTTCATAATCGGCCCATCGTCAGGTTTGTAGCGGATGGTTAGTTCTCCAGACACCAGCGAGATAGAGGTATTCTGCGTAATCACCCTGCTCGAAAACCACCGTCCCTGCCACCCAGGTTTGGGGAGCGAACAACGGCACCAGCAGCTGGATTTCTGCGGTGCCCAATCCAGAGAAAAAGGCAAGGTGAGAATACTTTTCCAAGTCCATGATTATGTAGGATATTAGTCAAATAGGTCAATCCTTTCTAGTGGCAAACATCCTAAAAGACTAGACATTTATCCGTGTGTTATGTCATGAACATCAGTGTGATTCGAGTATACTTTGAACAGCAACTTTTCGGACGAGGAAGTCATCTAATGGTTGAGAGCAAAACTGAATATCTCAGTCGAAGCGCTGCGTTCCGGTGACCAGGAAGAATTTTCCAGGCTGGTGGATGCCTATCTCCGGGCCGATTTACAGGCTGGCGCTTAAAATGCTGGGCATTCCATCGGACGCCGAGGATGTGCTGCAGAATACCTTTTTGAAGGCATTCCAACATCTTAAAGATTTTGAAGGACGTTCGAGCCTTTCCACCTGGCTCTACCGGATCGCTTCCAACGAAGCCCTGATGTTGATCCGGAAAAAGCGACCCGAGATCACCCTAAGCGATATTTCACCCGAAAACGATGACAACAGCGATTATTCTCCAACCCAATTTATCGATTGGCGCCATCTACCGGAAGACCGAATTCCTTTCCTCCGAATCCCAAGCTGTCATGGATAGTGCCATACAACATCTTCCGGAAAACCAACGGATCGTTTTCATCCTGCGTGATATCGAAGGGCTATCCATCCAGGAGACCGGCGAAGCGTTAAACTTGAGCGAGGCTGCTGTAAAGACCCGGCTGCTTCGAGCCCGTTTACGTCTGCGGGAAGAACTTAGCATGTATTATGGCGAGCGGCTAAAAAAAGGAGAAAAGAATGAGCGAGATTAGAGAATTCCAAATGCCATGCTCTGCTGGGTTCACTGTCAGAATACGTGGACGGGACACTCAGCGAAGAACTCTGCGAGGAAATCGACCGCCATGTCGCCGAATGCCAGGATTGCCATATTGTGGTAGATACTCTACGCAAGACCATTTCCCTTTATCATGATTCTGCCAATGAAAATTGCGAATGTCCCGATGCCGTACGTGAGCGACTTTATAAAACCTTGAACCTGAATGATTACACCCGGCACTAACCATGAGCTCGTGTGCAAACACTGCAGTAAAATCCCATTACCGCGGGGGCTCTTATTAAATCCGACCGACGATCGACAGTTTTCATTACCTTGCTCGCATCAGGGATCTTCCTGATCGGGGCTGGGTTGATTCCTTTGCTAATCAATGCCCAACAAAAGGCATTGCAGAGTACGCAGTCCCAATCTTCCCACCCGCAACGACAAATTTTCCCGGACCGCAACTGGCACTAACCGATGTTGAAAACAAGCCTGTATCCCTGGAGAGATACAGCGGGCAAGTGATCCTGGTCAATAATTGGGCCACCTGGTGCCCACCATGTCTCACCGAAATGCCTGAACTTCTAGCCTACTATTCTGCGCACAGCGCAGATGGTTTTATAGTGATTGCCATAGACGCAGGTGATCCTGCCGACCAGGTGGCGACCTTTGCTAAAGAAAATAGGTTAACCTTTCCAACCTGGCTCGACCCTCAACACGAATCAATGGGATTTTTCGAGAACTGGGATCTCCCCAGTTCTTATGTCATCGACAGGGAAGGGACGGTGCGATATTCCTGGATGGGCGAGGTTAACCAGGCAACCCTGGAGACAATATGTGACACCACTTTTGGAGGCAAACAGATGAATGCATCCGTGACCTGGAAACAGGGATTGAGTTTCACCGGTAAGGCTGACACAGGATTCGAGCTGCCACTCGGTGCAGAACCGGAAGTTGGCGGAGCAAGTGATGGATTTGAGCCTATTGAACTGATGGCGGTCAGCCTAGCCGGGTGCACGGCCATGGATGTAATTTCCATCCTGACAAAAAAGAAGCAGAAGGTGACCGGATTCGAGGTCAAGGTGAAAACAGAACGGGCGACAGAATTTCCGAAAGTTTTCACGCATGCGGTCATCACCTACCAGGTCATGGGTCACGAAGTGGATGAAGTGGCACTAATACGCTCGATTGAATTGAGCGCCACCAAATATTGCCCAGCGCAAGCCATGCTTGGGAAGATAATTCCAATCGACCTGGTTTATGAAATGTATGAGGATGAGGGAAGCGGAAAGAAGAGGCTGGTGAAGAAGGGGGAGTATCACCTGCCAAAAATATCAGCGCAGGCATAAGATCACAGCACTAGAACCGAATGGGAATTATGGATGCAATTTATTGATTTTTTTATGGGTATCATCCCAGGGGTGTCTTATGCGAGGAATGAAGAGGAATGAGAATCCTCATCTGCAGGAAATCCTGCGCGAAAAAGACTAACATCAACGCCTCGTGGTGTTGATATAGCTGATAGCGGCTTGAGGCCGCTTCAGCGCAAAACGAGTGACCGGATTTATGGGGTAAGAAAAAGCTGTCGGCAGAGGTGTCCACTTTTCATCGAGAGATCATTTTGCGATAAATGTAATAATATCGACTTTAAGCGCTTTTTTCGATGATTCACAAAACCTGCGCGATCAAATTTGGGAATGGCGTCCTCGCATTAATGAGAACTGAAATAACCTGGTTGGGAGGAGAAATGACCCCCAGGGATGGGGGTACACAAATAATTATTACCAGGGGTGGAGGAACGACTGAGGAACGAATATTGTGTTTCCGGGTAGATATTGTTGTCCGTTAAGAACAAGGGAGGATAATAGCGACAATTCCCCACAGTGTCGTCCCCCACCTTGTATTCGGAGAAAGAAAATCGTCGGCAAACCGACTCATTGGATGGCTTGGTCGACCACATCTCTGCTCTATAGGGATGTGGTCGACTCCACAATTTTAGAGAATACCGCCAATGCAAGCGAAGGTGAACTACTTTACGACAGAGACATTGGCGAAATGTCTTATTTTAGGTTGTTAAGGTTCGATATAATGCATGGCCAGGGTTCCAAAGTCAAGAAATCCGACCTGGTTTTATTATAGAACAAAAATTCTATTAAGTCAAGTTAATTTCCGAGCTATCGGGCAATTACCCCAACTGTTTAAAGAGAAAATTAAGGCGGACTTGCCAAGTCCACCCTTTTAGTTTTCTAGATCCAATGTAAGACGGGGATAAACACGATCAAGGCGAGGATATCCAGTGCCCAGATGCTGCCAACGGTGATGAGTTTCGTTTTCATCTTCTTCATGTCAAATACCAGGAAGGCGACGACGAAGAAGGTGAGGTATCCGAACAAGAAAATGAGCCACGGCGCGCTGCGACCCCACCAGGAATAATCCCAGGTGAGGGCTCCAACAGAATTAAGCAGATATTCCACAAAGACACAGAAAGCAGATCCGGCAACGGCGATGAAAACCCGGTTGGGAATCCCCAGGATTTTGGTCTTTTTATCCGGCAGGAGCATTTTTGTCCAGATGATGCCCGAGACGGCGAACATAAACATTATTTCAATATTCAGACCGATCAGGATGAGGAAGGCAGTCTTGCCAGGTGCACCCCAAACGGGGGCAAAATTCGTAAAGTGAAAGACCAGCCCATTCCAAATTTCATTAAACCAGTCCATGCCCCAAAACGCCAACCCGGCAAGAACCAGGTTCCAATTGCGTTTTTCAACTTCCACAGTGTAGACATAGAAGACAAAAGATAAGAGCGGGATGACGTACCACTGGAAGGTCTCGCTGCCTTTCCGAAGGATATCGAGAGCTTGCTGTGCAGAAGTGGTGGGCATTAGATCTCCTCCTTGATTATCAGTTAATCAAACAGCTGGATTACTAAATGAATTTCTGCAGGGCTGAATATATAGCCTGTGTACCAAACTCCAATGCTTTCACCGGGACACGTTCATCGGCAGCGTGGATTGTTCCGATAAAACTGAAATCGTCGGGTAACTGTAACGGAGTGAAGCCATAGGTTTGGATGCCAAGCTTGGTAAAAAAGCGGGCATCGGTGACACCGCTCATCACATAAGGCACTGCAATCCCCTGGGGATCAGATTCCTTGATCACCGCACCGAGCGTGTCAAACAGGCCCATATCCGGAGCGGACGGACCAGGGTCATATTCGAGCACTTCCAGGTCGTAATCCGTACCGAGGAGGGTGTGCATCTCGTTTTCCATGTCCTTCGGTGTGAACCCGGGAAGCAGACGACCATCCAGCCCAATGGAAGCCTCAGATGGAATGACATTCACTTTATCGCTGGCTTTCACGACCGTGGGACTGATGGTATTGTGGAGCAACGGTGCGAAAATGTCCCCGCGCTCACCCAGGGCACTGATAATTGCATCAGCCAGCAGGGGATTGTTCATGGTGCGCACAGCCAATCCAGTGGCACCCCCCAACGCAGCAGCAATACTGGTCAGCATCATATTTACAGCCGGCGTCAGGTGGTAGGGCAGGCGGTTTTGGTCGAGCAGGCGAATGGTGCGAGCAAGTTTAGCCATGGCCTGATGATGAACCGGCATGGAACCATGACCACCACGCCCATGGAAAGTGATTTTCATCCAACAGCATTGTTTTTCAGCGACCATGATCGGGTACATTCGCTTTCCACCCATGCTCATATTAAAACCGCCAAACTCGCCAAAGGCATATTTGACATCTTTAAACAGCCCGGCGTGTTCATCCACCAGATAGCGACTGCCGAAATCCCCACCGGCCTCCTCGTCGGCTACCGCGCAAAAGATCACATCACCGGGCAGGGCAGCTTTTTCTACTTTAGCCTTTAAGAAGGCAGCCAACATCATCGCAACGCCGCTTTTCATATCCAGAGCCCCGCGTCCCCACAAGAACCCATCAACGATATTGGCTTCGAAAGGCGGCTGCTGCCATTTCTGGCTTTCAACCGTTACCACGTCCACGTGTCCGTACAGAAGAAGCGGCGGAGCTTTACCTGCGCCTTTTATGCGAGCAATGATATTTGGACGCTGGGGAGTTTTGGCAACCAAGGTGGTTTCAATCCCAGCATCTTTTAGAAGGCTGTTGATATATTCGATGCAAGCCTGCTCACTGCCAGGGGGATTGGTGGTATCGAAACGGATCAGATCCTGGAGTAACTCTGCAGGGTGTGAGTAGATCGAGTCGGTCGGATTCACAGGCTTCTTCTCCTTTGGAAAGGCTGCAAAAAAACACCCAGCTTGAGTCTATCTTATAGCAGAAAAGGGAAGGAGTCAAACGGAACCGAGGAGATTGCCCAGATTGAGGTGAACCAAAGAGAGGGGATACTCAACATAGTCTATTGGAGGATCAACCAGGTTTATGGGAGAACCTTTGGCGCAACCTGCTTGTCCAGCGTTGGCGCAACTCACTTGCCTTGCGACGCAACGGAGGGATGCGTACCACCAGGAGAAACAAGAGCAGTACCCCCAATATAAATGGGCGCAGGATGTCACCACTTAAAGTGAACAAATTCCCTTTTTTCGCCCAGGCATAATGGAGAATGTCGAGCACCGCAGCGAGGTAAACCAGTCGATGGAGATTGTGCCAATTGCGTCCCAGTTTCTTCATCCACCATCTGAAGGACGTGACAGCCAGCGGGATTAAAAGAATAAAGGTGGCAACGCCAACGATGGCGTACGGTTTCTGAAAAATTATCCCCATAATCAACTGCCAGTTGAATCCATAATCAACACCGATAAAGGTCAACACATGCAATGAGGCATACATGAAACAATAAAGCCCCAGGGCGCGCCGGCGTTTGATCGGTTCACGCCAGCCTGTGAGGGTATTAATTGGTGTGCAAACCAGGGATGCAATTAAAAAATATGCGGCGATATCCCCCAGCCGCTGCTCGATATCCTGAATCGGGTTTACTGATAGTCTATGTGAAAAATAATCAAAGATAATCCATGCCAGCGGAAGCCAGCCAAGAATATGAATAACGATTTGAAGCCATGTAATTTTTAGCTTTGCATTTTTAGTAGTTCGCACGCAGATCCATCCCCGCATAAAGGCTGGCCACTTCGTCGGCATAGCCATTAAACAACAACGTTGGCCTACGATCCAATTCGCCAATGCGGCGTTCACTGGCCTGGCTCCAGCGAGGGTGAGGCACGTAAGGGTTGACGTTAGAGTAGAAACCGTATTCCATGGGTGAAATTGTGTTCCACATGGTCTGGGGCTGCTGATCAGTCAGCTCGATTTTAACAATCGCCTTAATGCTCTTGAATCCATATTTCCACGGCACCACCAGGCGAAGCGGCGCACCATCGGGATTGGGGAGGGGCTCGCCATAAAGACCGGTGGCGATAATCGTCAGCCGCTGCATGGCCTCGTCGAGGCGAAGGCCTTCGCTGTATGGCCAGGGATAAAGCGGATCCTTTTCTCCGGGCATTCGGGATGGGTCCATTAAGGTGACAAAGTGAACATATTTGGCACTGGTCATGGGCTGAACCTCATTCAGCAAGTCGGAAAGTTGGAACCCGGTCCAGGGAATAACCATGCTCCAGGCTTCCACACAGCGCAGACGATAAATGCGTTCCTTCTGCTCGAACTTGAGCAAATCTTCGAGACCGTAGGTTTTTGGATTCTGAACCATGCCGCCGACATCCACTGACCAGGGAGTGGGCTTGAAATCCCTGGACAACGGGTTTACAGGCTGCTTAGCGGTGGAGAACTCATAATAATTGTTGTAATTGGTAATCTCATCGAGAGTGTTAAGGGGGCTGCCCAACTCATCGGCAGTCAGACCCTGGGCATTATCAGGGACCGGCGGACTTTGAGTCACGGTTGGGGTCGTTGAACCGGTGCCGGGAGAAGAGGTAACATTAACACCGCAGGCCGCCAGGAAAGCCGCAGCACTGGCAATCCCTGCAGCTTTCAAAAAACCACGACGGGAAAGATATGCGCTGTGAGAGGTGATCTCGGAGGATGGTACGGCAACATTTTTTAGTTTTCGTTCCATGGTTGACACCTATAAAATACACACAGAAAACTATTTTAATGCTCTTATTTTACCAATCCTTGGTTAACGTAACGTTAAAGCCCTATGATCACACTGGCTATCCCCCCGAAAATAATTACTCTTCCGCCCGGGCCAACTCCCAACCCAGGATGGCTTTTTTTCGAGCCGACCCGTAGCGATATTCGCCGAAACCACCCGCCTTCTGTAATACCCGGTGACAGGGAATGATGCAGACAATGGGATTATGAGCCAGGGCGTTCCCAACTGCACGTGCGCCATTCCCAGAACCAACCTGTTCTGCAAGGGCTGCGTAGCTGATGGCTGCACCGGGCGGGATGCGGAGCAGGGCCTCCCAGACCTTGATCTGGAAATTCGTGCCGTGTAAATGCAAGGTAACACTCCCGGGTTCGCCGACCGACCGGGAACCCGGAAGCCAGGAGCCGAATACCAGGTCCACCACCTGACGAGTGGCAGGCGGGTCTTCATGGAAGGTTGCATTGGTCCAATCGAGCTTGAGCTGTTCCAAAACAAACTGACGATTGCCGTCCACAAAAGCCAGATAGCAAATACCTCGCCTGGTGAGAGCCAGCAGGCATTCGCCAAAAGGGGTGGGGTGGAATCCGTAAGAGATATTCACTCCCGCTCCCTTTGAGCGGTATTCAGCAGGGGTGACTGCTTCACATTCGACCAGAAGGTCGTGCAAACGACCAGGCCCGGAGAGCCCGGCTTCGTAAGCGGCTGAAAGGACCGAGGTGCGATTGAGCAACGCCTTGGCATTTTCCTTGGTAAGATATTGCAGGAAGCGCTTGGGACTGATACCTGCCCAGCGCGAGAATAGACGCTGGAAGTGAAACTCACTCAACCCAACATGAGCAGCCACTTCGGCCAATTCCGGCTGACGACGGGCATTGTCTTCCAGGAAACCAATGGCCTGTGCAATGCGCTGATAATCTTCAGATAACTGGATAAAACTTGACATGAGCTTATTTTACCGATTTCCAGGCAGGCTGCAACCTGTTTCTTGCGATTCTGCCGGAAACCCCCTGCCGGAACAGGGTAGTTTTATGGGCTGGGGAATTCCTATTTCATGGATGGGGGGCAAAAGGTACGCATGCTATAATTTTTTGTATATTAAAGCCTGTGGTGGAACAATTTAATGGGGTACAGGATTCCCTGTAAGTATTATAAGGAGGAAAAATGCCTGCAACAATGATCACCGATCGGGTCCTGGTCACGGACCACAGTCACTGGGAAGTGATGCTAAAACCCCAGGAACTCATTGACGGTGGGGTGACGGACGTAATCCTTAAGGCGGGGTCAGGCATGGGGGTGGACTCTAGTTTTCAGAAAAACGGCGAAAATGTGGCGAAATATTCCAAATATCTGCGCCTGCACGCGTATTGGTGGGATGACCCCATCGCAGGCGGGAATGCGGAAGCGAATTTCGTTGTACAAACATTGAAGAAAAGCGGCCTACCGATCCTTTCTTTATGGGCGGACCTGGAACAATGGTGGAGCGATTGGAATAAATGGATGGCAGCACGGCTGGGGAGACTGCCCTGGGGACAGGTACCGACATTTCAACCATGGGCGCTTGACAGCCACTGCAAAGCGTTTGTTGAAGCCCTGGCAAGGTTATGGCCGATCACCGGAATTTATACCGGGCGTGGGTTTGTTACAACCTATGCTCCAACCATGAAAAACTGGTTAGGCAATTATAAGATCTGGTTTGCAGCGTATGGTAAACAACCTGCCATAGCAACACAGATGACCTGGCAAACACTTAAGGACAAGTGGCTGCCAGATTACGACCCGATCTATAAAGATACCGGGATGGTTAAAGAGAACATCGTGGGGCACCAATTCACAGGTGACAGGTGCATATTACCGGGCGGATACCAGGACGTGCTGGGGTTGAAACGCAAGTCGATGGATGTCAGCGTTTTCCAGCGATCCTTCATGGAGCAACTTGGGGAAGTGCCCACCAGCCCGATCAACCCACCAGCGCCGCCTGTCCCTGGTCCTACCGGGAACCCATACATTTTTCTTGGCTCCCACCTTTGGGTACGGAACCTTCCGAATGAAACGACCGCACGCTTGATCGACAGTCTTACGAAAGACCAGCGTGTAAACGTGCTGGAGATCCAGGGAGAATGGGCTCGAATCGAGAAACCGGCTGGTTGGGTACGCCTAAGCTGGCTGACCAAACTGTAAGAACCAGCTTTCCCAGCTCGACAATCTCAACGTTAGGAAATAATATCGGTGGAGTTTGATATTTATCAAACTCCACCGATGCATTAATTACTCTGGAGAACGGAATATCAGCCGTAAGAACAGCAGTAATCCACCGGCACCTTGAGTTTGAGTTTAAACGCCGAGTTGGCGGGAACTTCAAATGTTTCACCGGTTTTAAAGGTTTGCCAGTCCGTATGACCGGGCAAAAGAACATCCACGTCGCCGTTGAGAATTTCCATAATTTCAGGCGAACCAGTCTTGAACTCATATTCACCGGGCTGCATAAAGCCAAGGGTCTTGCGGGTGCCATCCGGGAACAAGACATTGCGACTGGTCACTTTACCATCGAAATAACGATTTGCTTTTTTGAAAACCGTCACGTTTTCAAATTTATCCTCAAGCATGGTTCACCTCCCCGGTTCCTTTATGATGGACAGACTGGAGGACCTGGATATAGTATTGGAAGCTTGAAAAGAATAGACTGACACCCAGACCCAAATAAATAACGGCGAGGTAAGGCTTGGGAATGGGAGAGTAATGCCGCAGATAAATTCCCAAAGCGACCATCACCAGGACGAGCGGGTAGCTCGTCCATTTTTGGAAGGCAAACAAACAGACCCGTTCCCGGGGGTATTTAATAATCCGTTGGACATTTTTGGAGGCCATTTTCGAAAACCCAAAGAAATAAATCGCAGCAGCGAGAAGCAGCCCAGCCAAGCCCAGTAGCACCAATGACCAGGAGTGAACAAGACCCAGCCAGCCAGCTGCAAAAACAACCAGCATCATGCCAACTCCCGACCACATTAATCCAGCGGTGAGATGCAGCCAAATTTTCTTTGCAGCAGGAGTCCATTTTAAGATCAATTCCAACGGTAAACTCCAAATAAGTAATATCACGCGATAGAAAAAAACCAGGTTTCGGAAATCTTTAAGCCAGGGTCAATGAAGAAATCGAGTGGCTCGATTATAAAGGATTTTGACAACCCTCATTCCCTGTTTAATGTTTTTCTTGAAATTATGTCATAATTAGAAGATATTTCCACTTCGAGGAATTGACTACAGAAATAAAACCCAACCAATTGAAAAATTAAGACTTCAATTTTTCTTGAATATTCCTTTATCGTTCGCTATTAAAACCTATGATACCAACTCCATACGAACTGCGTATATTCCAAGTGATGCACCTCACAAAGGGGGTGCATCCATTACCACCCCCTGCGTGTTAAGGATAATCGATGGAAATAAACCGCAAAAAATCAACTGTTCTAATTGTGGGAGCTGGAATTGGCGGGATTGCCACGGCAGCGCGCCTGGCAAAGAAGGGTTTCCAGGTGACGGTAGTGGAGAAATGTGAAAAGTCCGGGGGTCGCTGCGGTCAAATGACCCTGGAAGGACACCGCTTCGACACCGGATCGACCTTGTTCATGATGCCAGAGCTATATGCAGAAACCTATATAGCCCTTGGCGAAAATATGAATGAGCAGCTTGACCTGCGGCGGATCAACCCCACCTATCATCTGACCTTCCAGGATAACTCCCAGTTACGCCTGAACTCTGACCTGCACGAGATGATGGAACAGGTGGAAAGCATCGAACCGGGTAGTTTTACGCGATTGTTACATTACCTGGCTGAAGGCCGGAGCCATTACGAATTATCGCTCCCCAATGTCATCGACAGAGATTTCCGAAGCCTGGGCGAATTCATCAACCCGCGCATGATCCTGATCTTTTTCCGCCTCAGGGCAATGACGGAGCATGCCAAATATGCCAGCCGTTTCTTCAAATCGCCGAAACTGCAAATGGCATTTACATTCCAGGACATGTATATGGGGCTCAGCCCGTATGAATCGCCTGCCACATATTCTTTCATGCAGTACACTGAATTATCGGATGGTTTATTCTTCCCCATTGGGGGAATGTACCGTATTACGGAATCATTAACCGCCATTGCCGAGAAACTGGGCGCCCGTTTCCTTTACAATACTCCTGTAGAAAAAATCCTGGTTGATGGGGACCAGGCGACGGGAATAGTGTTATCTGAAGGACAACAACTCAGCGCTGATATCGTGGTGGCGAATGCGGACCTGGGATATGTTTACCGGGAGCTCCTGCCTGATGACGGAGAGACGAAACGCATCGATAAGAAGGAATACGGCTGTTCGGCAGTCGTGTTCTATTGGGGCCTGGACAAACAGTATCCTCAACTCGGCCCGCACAATTTATTCTTTTCAGGAGATTACCGAAAAGGTTTTGAAGATATTTTCAAGGGGTATCGAATGCCTGATGAGCCTAACTTTTATATCCATGCGCCTGCCCGGATGGACCCGAGCGCTGCCCCATCAGGCCGGGACACTTTATATGCTGCCATTCCAGTGGGGCACATCAATGAGAGGAATCCACAGGACTGGACAGCCATACAGGCACTGGGACGTGCTTTCATTCTTAACCGCCTTGCCCAACTGGGAATGACCGACCTGGAAGCACACATAAAAGTCGAAGCGAGTTTCGGTCCGCAGGACTGGAAACAAAGATATAACCTTACGCGAGGGTCGGCGCACGGCCTGAGTCATAAACTCACCCAGATGGCCTATTTCCGCCCGCATAACCGACATAAACGCTACCACAACCTGTATTTTGTGGGAGCGAGCACCCATCCCGGGACTGGTGTGCCGACGGTGCTCGTATCAGCTCGATTGACAGCCCAAAGAATCCTGATCGACTTGGGCAAATGAGAAAGCCTTTACTTGCCAGGGATCGCGAAGGGAAGAGGAGAATCCGAGGATGACCAACACCTCAGCATTGGCCCGCAAGATCACATGGTCGAGCAGCAAACAATCCTACATTACGGCGCAGCTGCTTGCAGACCATGACCTGGTGGACGACTGCATGCGCGGCTATGCATATTTCCGCTGGGCGGATGACATGATCGATGTCTCCTGCCGAACCAGTAATGAACGGATCGCATTTATCACCAGAGAAAAGACGCTTATCAATAACCTTTACCACGGAGTGCGACCCGTCAATTTATGGCCAGAGGAAGAAATAGTAGCTGATCTCGTAGCCCATGACAGGAGTCCCAACAGCGGGCTGCGTTCATTCATCTATAACTTCATGGCAGTAATCGAGTTCGACGCACTACGAAAAGGAAGATTAGTCACCCGCAGTGAGATGAACGTTTACACTGCCTGGCTGGCAACTGCTGTAATGGACGGGATCCAGTATTTTATCGGCAATGGATACCCCTACCCCAAAAGCATGGACCGCAACCTGGCGGTGGCCGGTGCCCACCTCGTGCACATGCTGCGCGATACCAGGGAAGACGTCCCAGCCGGTTATGTCAATATTCCCATTGAAGATTTAGAAGCGCGGGGAATTAGCACCGGGAATCTTGATAGTGAAGAATTCCGATCCTGGGTTCAAGAGCAAGTGGAAAGAAGTAAGGTCTGTTTACAAGCCGGGAAGGGTTATATTAAACTCTTGGACGTTCTACGCTGCAAACTAGCCGGGGCGATGTACTGCGCCAGGTTCGATTGGTTCCTTGACGCAATCCAGAGGGACGGGTACCTTTTGCGAAGCTCATACCCTGAACGCCAAAACCTGGCGTCCTGGATGAAAATGATAGAGTTGGGGTTTACGATTACCGCAGAGCACTGTGCGGGTAAACTCCAGCGAAGATTCCCATTTCCGGCTCCAAGAGTTCGCGATGGGTCGGGAAGGAAATATCTCATCTTTTCGTACTAAATAGGGTGAATTGGCACGAAATAACCCTAAAATAAGAAATCCCCCGGACCTTTAGAGTTCGGGGAATTAAGATTACCTGGTTACCTGACTTCGATCAATACAGCTCGAACCAGAATGCGGTAGAGGTAGGAGTTGCTGGAGACATCGTAGCCTCGGCAGGTAACCAGCGTGATCCAAGGCAAAGATTCGTGCTTCATCATCGCAGCAGAGTTAGCGGGGTTTGACTGCTGAACACTGCGGACTTCGTAGATATATTGTGCACCTGAAATGTGGACAATTACCTTATCACCCCACCAGAGGGTATTCAGCCTAGCGAAAGGACCAGGATTTCCAGCCGCATCGTAAACATGTCCGGTGAGGACCGAGTTGCCATTCCAGGTGGGGTACGCTGAGCCATTCAGCCAGCCTGCATCGCTGCCGAGCCAGGAGACATCCCACTTTCCGTTGGCCTCAGGGACTCCCACTATTGGCATCTGCACACCCAGGCGGGGGATTTCCAGCCAGAGGTCACCCAAATCAGCATAGAACGTAGTTTGAGAGTGGAGGAGAGTCTCTGCGATCTGGAGCAAAACCGGTGTCCGGGATTAAAAGAACCATAGAATGGCAGCGTCGGAGTCGGTGTGTTGGGAGGCCTGGTCCAGGATGCACTGGCGGAAGCGACAGCAAGATCCCCGGGATCAGTCGTATCGCCATCCCCGTTCAAGTCTGCATCCATAGTAGCGTTGTTCTGTACCGAGTTTACAGCGGAGTTTTTTGTTACCCTGAATGTAATGTACAGTTCGTTATTCGCCGAAGCCGAATCAGTTGCTCCGAAATCCGGACCAATTGTCCCAGACCAAACAACCCGCCCACGCGGGATAGGGGACACTCGGGATTTCGTACAAGCAGACCGTCGTCGTTGTCAGGAGAGAGGCAGGGGTGCAACTCAAACTCCCGGCAACATAACCCGTGCCCAGCGGGATCGGGTCACTGACCGCAGCATTTAGAGCAACGATATTCGATCCATTGATCCATACCATTGTCCAGGTCAACTCCGGCAGCCCAGAGGCATTTACTGTCTTTATTCCGAAGGGAGGATCGAAAAGGGTCGGGATAAAGGTCGGCGTGTAAGGATGTGTCGCTGTATTGGACGGGGTATAAGTATAGGATGGGGTATCGGTCGGCGTGTCAGAAGGGGTTGGTGTGTATGTAAGTGTCGCGGTATTGGACGGGGTATTAGTATGGGTTGGGGTGTCGGTCGGAGTGTCAGAAGGGGTCGGCGTGTACGTAAGTGTCGCGGTATTGGACGGGGTATAAGTATGGGTTGGGGTGTCAGTCGGCGTGTAAGATGACGTTGGCGTGAATGTATGTGTCGCTGTACTGGACGGGGTATAAGTATTAGTTGGGGTGTCGGTCGGTGTGTCAGAAGGCGTTGGCGTGTATGTATGTGTCGCTGTATTGGTCGGGGTAAAGGTAAAGGTTGGGGTGTCGGTCGGCGTGTCAGAAGGCGTTGGCGTGTATGTATATGTCGCTGTATTGGTCGGGGTAAAGGTAAAGGTTGGGGTCTCGGTCGGTGTGTACGTATACGTCGCAGTATTGATAAGCGCAATCGGGATGTCAAGATGGGTAGTGATGACAATATCAGGGTCATACCTTGCGTTGGCAATATTCGTCAGGAAACTCCCAATGTTCATATCAGCCTGGGTGACCGTGTAGCTGGATGTGCAAACCATCGAACCACCCGTAACGAGAGTCGTTTGCGGGCAACTCGGTACCGTTTTATTGTCACTCAGCACGATACCGGTAAGGGTTGCATTCGTATCGTTTGTCAGCTGATATGTGTAAGGGATCACCTGACCTACGAAATTCACTGAGACTGTTGTTGAGGCTTTCGATATGGCTAAAATGGGGGTAGTTGTTAGGTCTATCACCCACAGATCATAAGTGTGGCAATCTGTGACCGTATGCCCGAGTGTCGGCCCCCATTGAAGTTCACGCACGTAATAGTCTCCCGTTGACAGGGCTGTCCACGATATGAAACTTTCACGATAATGGTAATTTCCGTTATACCAGGTAAAGTCTCCTACATCATCATTAAAAGCCAACTGGGTGACTCCATCCGGGCCATAAAGATATAAAAGGGTATCATTGGCGGCAGTATCGCCCTGGTTAATGTCATTTGTCAGGCGAGTGCCAATTTGGTATTGGTCTCCTCCAATGGCATGGAATGTTACCCAATCTTCCTCGGTGGATGGATGGTTGTTATGTGATTGAGAAATCCCATCTGTGGAGATGTTTTTTGCCAGTAAATAGCTGTTATCAGGTTCATAAATATCGTTGTTACAGGATTGTTGAGATACGATATCTTTGCCCGCTGCTTGAAATCCATACTGCGACCCTGAGGTGGGATTTGTAATGGAAACTTTCGAGATATTCAAATTCTCGGCGGCATTGACGGATGTGACGCTAATCGAGGATGCAGCCATACATGCAAAAACCGAGAATATCATTGACAAATGAATCCCCCAGCCCTTGAGATTATATTTCCCGGTCAGTTTTAGAACCCAATGATTTTTTAAATTCATTTTTTCTGGTATGCATAAAAACAAATCTTACAGAGAAGGAAAGGTGTCAAAAATGCCCCTGCGAACGAAGCGCTGCTTCACTTTTATACTTTTCTGTCCAATTCTAGACCGATTTCACATTAATATAATATTAATATTATAGCAAATATGCGTCATTTGTACCTATCTGTCATGGAACACCCAGGGTTTGTTCATAGAAAATTCACTTTTTGGGATTTCACCGTCTAAGAACGGTGATTTTCTGCAAATCATCTAAGGAATAATGATCCTTACTGGTAAAATTATTTGTATGAAGTCCATTGCCAACCAAAATTTCATCCTTTTCGAAGATGTAGACATCCTTATCGTAAATAAACCTGCCGGGCTGCCGGTACTTCCTGACGGTTGGGACAAGGATGCTCCCTTCCTGGTAAAAATGCTCGAGGAGCAGTCAGGAAAACTATGGGTGGTCCACCGGCTGGATAAAATCACCAGCGGGGTGATGGTCTTTGCCCGAACGGCTGAAGCGCACCGTTCGCTGAATATTCAATTCGAACAACATGAGGTGAAGAAAATTTATCATGCCATCGTTAGCGGAAACCCCGGATGGGATAAGCACATCGCCCGTCACCGGCTGCGCGTGGATGTGGGTCACAAACATCGCACTCTAGTGGACAATGGGATGGGGAAATCATCAGAAACATTCTTCCGCGTTTTGGAGAGATACAATGGGTTCAGCCTGCTCGAAGCCATTCCAGCCACCGGGCGGACCCACCAGGTGCGGGCGCACGCATCCGCGATTGGATACCCCCTCCTTGGTGACAATCTTTACGGCGCCGTGGATACCACCCTGATCAACCGCCCGGCCCTGCATGCTTATTCCCTATCAATCAGGCATCCAACCAAACTAGAGCGGCTGACATTTATCGCTCCGACCCCCGACGATTTTCGAGACGCCGTGGAAAAACTGAAGCTGCTTAAATAGGCTAACGAAATGGGAAAAGAAAAATCCGCCCGATTTTGAAAGAAAGTGCGATCCTCCCCCCATCACACTAAAGAGCCGGTCTGTCTGACCGGCTCTTTATATTATTATCGCTAGACTATTTTTCTGGCTTCCATATAAAAGCGCTTTTCCCTGGCTTCCCCCATGGAAAACGTCTTGCGGGGTAATGCCCCTTCAAGAATAACCGTCTTGAAGAGGTCGGATTTGTTCATGCTGGGAATATAAAACCCGGCATTTCCAGGCTGTGATCCCAGCTTGAGAACAATCTCCTCCCCGTGAACATAATCGATCTTGCCAGCACCACCCTCCTTGATAAACACGTCAAGGAATTCCTGCAATGTTCCGACCGGAAGATTGGAAGAAGGGTGGGTGATTGCGATTATGCCAAAGTCCCTGCCACCGCCGACCACGCCCAGGACCTGGATTCCACCACTGGCTTCGTCGACCAACCTGACCATTTCCTCAGGACCGGAACACTGTGTGTATGTTATTCGAGCGCCAAAGTGCGTTTTAAGACTGGCAAAAAGATCTTTTTTAATTCCAAAAAGAATCCGATGAATTGGCTCGAAAACCAAGCCTTCATCATGCACATTCTCCAATTCGATCAATGCAAAGCGTGCAGGATGGTCTAGACCCACTTCCGGTTTCATCCTTTCCCAGACAGCCTTGGCTGTGGCGAGCGAGTGATTGCCGTCACCCATGGCGAATAAAAGGACCGGTTTATCCTGGCTGATGCCATACTTTTTGGAAAAATTTTCCGGCATTGCCAGCCCGCGTAGGGAGGCGACTACCTGTTCCTCGAGCATTTCTGGGATGGCATACCCGGTGAGGTGACCTGAACCGAGCATTAATTCGAAATCATAGGTTTTTTTAAATGTCCCTTTGGATTTCACCAAAGGTTCGATAACGGTCTTTTCCGGATCGTCAATCAGGACAAGAATGTGGGGCAATTCCAACTCAGCGCCTGTGCGGATCTTCATGCGCGGGGGAAGACGCTCGACAATCGTACCCTCCGTCGCACGAATCAAACTTGTGGAACCTTTGGTGAAATCATAGCATTCCAAGTCCAAGCACAGCAAAAGGCCGCGCCTAGTCCTTCCAGCGATGGAGCGCTCTACATATACGAGACCCTCGCTGGATTCCAGGATGTTCGACAGCAAGTATTGATGCATTTTTTCCTGGATAATCTTAATTCGGGCTTCCTCGCCAGGCTTTTCCAAGAACACTTCCGGAAAGATAAGATTATATGTGGAGGGCGCCTTCCCGACGATTTTTTCCACATCCTGCCAGTATTCCGGCTCGGAAGTAAACTGATCACAGGCAATTACCGCCCATTTGGTCAGGTCTGTGCCTTTCCTCGGGAGGTAGATCCTGGGGATTTGTATAGCGATGTCTGCGAATGTTTTCATGGTTTCCTAAGTAAAAGAGTAACCAGGTTCAATGGAGGTAATTTACCTACGCCTGGAGCATCCGATTCGATGAGGTAGAGATTTACTTGCGGGAGAACTCGATAAGCTTCTGCGCTACTTCAGCTCCGACCCGACCCTGGGCTTCACGAGTGGCGGCGCCGATATGCGGCGAGCAAATGACGTTATCAAGCTTGACCAGTCTCCAGTCAGTGGGTGGCTCTTCAGAAAAAACATCCATTGCAGCACCGGCCACCTTGCCATTGGTTAGCGCTTCATAGAGATCAGCTTCATTTATAATACCGCCGCGGGCGCAGTTGATGATACGGACTCCAGTCTTCATCTTCGAAAACATGGGTTTATTGATCATATCAGCCGACTCCTTCGTCTTGGGGAGGTGCAGGCTGATGTAATCGGACTGGGAAAGCAATTCCTCCAAGGTGACCAATTTTACGCCGGCAGCTTCTTTCACATAGGGATCAAATGCGATCACGGTCATCCCAAGTGCATTTGCCCGCCTGGCAACTTCTTTTCCAATATTGCCGATGCCGAGCAAACCCAGCGTTTTTCCGCTAATTTCGTCACCTTCAAAGGCTTTCTTATCCCATTTCTCCGCCTTTACAGTGGATGAGGCCTTATAAAGATTTCGCGCCAAAGCGAACATGTATCCGATCGTCAGTTCAGCAACCGAAGCGGAACTGGCCAGGGGCGTGTTCATTACAGTGATGCCCTTCGAGCGGGCGTAGTCTGCGTCAATGGTATCCAGCCCCACACCGCCCCGCACAATAACCTTCAGGTTGGGACAAACGTCAATCAAGGGCTGGCGAATCTTGGTGCGGGAACGAACCACGCAACCATCGTATCCGGGCAAAACCCCGGGTAGTTCCTCGGCAGTGATCTCGAAGTTTGTATCAACCGTCAGCCCGGCTACGCGCAATTTTTCAATGGCTTCGGATTCGGTTTTATCACAGACCAAGATTTTCATTATTTGTCTCCTCCAGAATTGTCGATTAAAAACAGAGGTACACAGGCGGACGCCCATGTCTCTCTGGTTTGGGGAACAAAGTATTTCACAAAAATATTTTATCACGGCCTTATTTGTTGTCAACCAATTATTTTCATCCCCCGTCCGCGCTGAATATTATTGTGCGAAACAGCACGGGTGGACTATAATTTGAGCAGGGAACATTGAATCGATCCATAAACTCATAGGAGAGAAAAATGACCAAGCGAGTTCATAATTTCAACCCCGGTCCGGCTGTCCTGCCGGTGGAAGTGCTCCAGCAAGCCCAGGCGGAAATGCTAGATTACAAGGGGACCGGGATGTCGGTGATGGAGATCAGCCATCGCTCAAAAGAATTCGAATCCATTGTCACAGAAGCGCAAGCAGACCTGAGCGACCTGCTAAATATTCCTGCCAACTACAAGATCCTGTTTCTACAAGGTGGCGCCAGCCTGCATTTTGCGATGATCCCAATGAACTTTCGCCCCGCGGGAGTATCAGCAGATTACATTGTCACCGGAACGTGGAGCAAAAAAGCATTCAAGGAATCCCAAAAATTGGGTATCGCCAAGGCCGCAGCCAATATGGAAGCGGATAATTTCAATCACCTCCCAACCCAGACGGACCTTAACCTGGATCCCAAGGCGGCTTACCTGCACTTCACCTCCAACGAGACCATCCACGGAGTAGAGTATTCCACCGAACCGGTACCTCCGGCAGGCGTGCCTCTGATTTGCGATACAAGCTCTGATTTTGTCAGCCGCCCCATCGATGTTTCCAAATATGCCATGCTGTATGCCGGAGTTCAAAAAAATGCCGGTCCGGCGGGTGTTGTGGTTTGCGTTATTCGCGAGGATTTACTCGGGAAAGTTCCATCCAACCTGCCCAACCTGTTGGATTACAAGGCACTTGCTGAAGAAAATTCGTTACTTAACACACCGCCTTGCTGGTCCATTTATATTGTCGGGCTGGTGTTCAAGTGGCTCAAAGGAATTGGCGGCCTGGAAGGAATTGCCAAACGGAACAAAACCAAAGCGGGCCTGGTTTATAAAACCATTGACGAATCCGGCGGGTTCTACAAAGGACACGCGCAGTCTGATCGATCATTAATGAATGTCACCTTCCGCCTTCCCTCAGAACAACTGGAAGATACATTTGCAAGCGAAGCCAAGAAGCGAGACATGATCGGTCTGAAGGGACACCGCTCTGTAGGTGGAATGCGCGCCTCGCTCTACAATGCCCTGCCGATCGAGGCAGCAGAAGGAACTGGTACAGTTCATGAAAGAGTTCCAACAGAAGAACGGGTAGTTGACTTCTCTTTACCGCATGGTATAATGTCGCCGCTTTCAATAGGAGCGGCGACTTTTTTTATGCTAAGTGTATCGGAAGCCCGTGAACGCATCCTGACAGTTTTTTCACCGGTCGATTCGCAGATCGTTCCGCTCAGACGCGCGGCCGGACGAATCCTGTCGGGGGATATCCTAGCCAAGACCGACCTGCCTATTTTCGACAATTCTGCCGTGGACGGCTTCGCCGTGCACGCGGCAGATTTAGACTCCCCACACCCATTAACCGTGGTCGCTGACATCCGTGCAGGCGACTATTCCGAAAAGCCGATCGAGCCTGGACAGGCTGCGCGGGTGATGACCGGAGCAGCCCTGCCACCCGGTACGTCTGCGGTGATCATGGTCGAAGATACTGACTTTAATATTCGCAGCCCGGGCTCACGCGCCCCGAAGATGGTAACCATTAAAAAGAGCATCCGGAGGGGGTCCAACGTGCGCTCACGCGGCGATGATTTGCGCACCGGAGATAAAGTGCTTTCAGCAGGATTGCAGCTGCGGGCACAGGAAATAGGCTTATTGGCAATGCTCGGCGAGTCAAATGTGCCGGTGTTCCGCCAGCCAAGACTTGCCGTGCTCTCCAGCGGAGATGAACTTCTGCCCGTGGAGGCCCCGCTTACCCCAGGAAAAATCCATGAATCTAATTCTTTCACCATGGCAGCCCTGGCAAGCACGGCAGGTGTGGAACTCATCCCGCTTGGCGTTGCAAAAGACACCAAAGCTGATATCCGCAAGCGGCTTGTGCGTGCAGTAAAGGCAAATGCGGATGTAATTGTTTCAACGGCGGGGGTCAGCGTTGGAGCATTTGATTATATAAAGGCTGTCATAGAAGAAAATGGTGAAATCGACTTTTGGAAGGTCGATTTACGCCCCGGTAAACCTTTGGCTTTTGGGAAATATGCCGACATTCCTTTTTTTGGATTGCCGGGGAATCCGGTATCGGCTTTCGTTGGATTTGAAGTATTTGTAAGACCCGCTCTTGAGAAACTTAGCGGACAAGAGGTCAGACCCCACCCGCGAGCGACCGCCTACCTGGTAGAACCAGTGGAATCCGACGGCCGCGAATCCTATCTTCGAGCAGTGGTCGAGTGGGAAAACGGGAGGATGATGGCGCGGCTAACCGGCTCCCAGAGTTCCGGAAATATTTTTTCTTTAGTGCGCGCCAATGCTTTACTGATTGTCCCCTCTGGGGTAAAATCGCTGCTTGCAAACTCGGAAGTTGAGATATGGCCGATCACATAAATCCCCCGCAAACCGATAAAACCAGCATTGCTTTCTATTGGGCCATTTTTGTTCTAAGCTGCCTGGGTTTCCTTGACTCTACATATTTACTTATATATAAGCTTACAAACATTCCTTCCATGTGCCTGGGAGCCGGTGGCTGCCACAATGTCAATTTCAGCGCCTATTCGGAAATTGGCGGGATCCCGGTCTCAGTTTTTGGGATGGCTGCTTATCTTGTGATTGCCGGAATCTTATTGTTGGAACCAAGACTTAAGATCGCGCAGGAAAATGGCTCACTAGCGATATTCGGGATCAGCCTGGCTGGCATCGCCTTTTCTGCCTACCTCACCTGGCTGGAGATATATGTCATTCATGCCATTTGCCCATTTTGCGTGGCTTCGGCTGTCATCATCACCTTGATCTTTATCTTTGCCATTATCCGGTTTAATAAAACAACCTGCACTATAGGAGGAATTCATGCCCCGCATCCGCTGCCATTACACTGATTGTGTTTTCCTGGACGACGGCTATTGCAGCGCCGCGGCGGTCGAACTGGACCCCGATACCGGCTGTGCCACTTATACTCCCAATGAAGAAGCTGCTGCCAAAGATGAAAATTGGGAAGAAGAGGAATTGGAAGAATGGGAGGAAGAAGAGACCGACGACGAGGATGATGACACCTGGGAAGAAGACGAGGATGAATTCTAGCGTGAGGATTGTTTGATTCCATTCGATCAGAATTTATTGACCCTCGAAGCCATATTACATATTCGAAAGAGGCGCATTATTCAGCGCCTTTTTTATTTTTCCATCATCTGATACAACAAAACTCCTGCCGCAACCGCGAGATTCAACGAACTAACCCGTCCCTTCATAGGCATGGATACTACACAATCGCAGACGGCCATCTGGTCCGGCGAAAGCCCCTTCTGCTCATTTCCCAGGAGAAAAATGGTCGGTTTATTTCCACGCTGAAAATCCCGATAATCTGTCCTGGCATGGGCGGAGGAGCCCACCAGTTGATAGCCATATTTTCTCACCCATGTGACAAACTCACTAAAAGAAGCCTGGATCACCGGTTTCCAAAATAATGAACCCATGCTGGCGCGAACGACTGAGGGGTGGTACAGCTCGACACCACCATCCAAAAGGAATAACCCATCTGCGCCGACTGCCTCCAGTGTGCGCAGGATCGTCCCGACGTTGCCCGGGATCCTGGGGGGAAACTGCCGCAGCAGCGAAGGTAATATTGTCCGGTGAGAAACTATCCAGTTCCAGATGTCGCTGGCGGGCGACCGCCAGGATCCCCTGGGGATTGTCCTTGGCGGCGATGGAAGCGAATAACTCGCCGGTCAGAGCAAGGCAGCGAACGCCATCCCGTGTCTGAGTTTCCACCACATGATGAGCAAATTCACTTGTCAGCAAGATCAGGGGCATATACCAATGTCTCTATATGCCAGCCCGCCATAATGGCTTCCCCGACAAGGTGAATCCCTTCCACCAAGAACAGACCTGATTCCTGGCGTCCTTTTTTTTGGTGAAGGGATCGGATCTGTTTAATGAGTGGGTTGGAATGGCTCGAAATGAGTTCAGGCATGAATAGATTTTACCCGAATAGGCTATAATTTTGGCGGAGGCTGAAATGTCGATATTCTATAACGACCTAATGGACCACTTATCCGAGCTGCACGCAGAAATCGGAAAATCCCTGGACGGATTGTCCTCGGATGCACTTGACTGGGTCCCGGGTCCGGAGATGAATTCCATTACCGTCCTGGTTACCCATTTGACCGGCGCAGAACACTATTGGATTGGTGTAGCAATCAACAAGCCGCCTGAACGTGACCGTGCAGGTGAATTCCTGACAAAGGGATTGAGTAGCAATGAATTGAAAGCCCGGGTGGTATCCACTGAGGAATTCACACGGCAGGCACTGACCAGCTTATCCATTAAAGACCTGGAAACTCTGCGCCAATCTCCCCGCAACCATAAAACCTTTACGGTCGGATGGTGCCTGGCCCATGTCCTTGAACATAGCGCCATCCACACCGGCCACATCCAATTGACCCGGCAATTGTGGGATCTAAGGAAACCAGCATCATAGAAATATAATCTACTGGGCATTGGGATTTCCACTTCCCTGTCCCATGATATTCGCGGCAGATATCAAATTTCCCGGAGTATTCAATCGGTGCTGAAAATTCCAGTTATCGAAATCTGTTAGAATTGTCCCAATGAAAAATTGGATCTGGACAGTCCTGGGAGTCCTGCTTCTGCTCTCTGGATGTGGAGGAAAATCCACCCCGGTAACCATCCTGGCAGATGATCAGGTCCTTAAGTTGAATACCTCCCAACGTATCCCTGCAGACATCCTGGATGCTGCAGGAATAGTAGTCGGACCTGATGACAGAGTCCTTTATCTTGGCGATTCTGTTGCAATCGATAAGGCAATCCCGGAGAATGATACTTATACATTGATTATTCAAAGAGCGGTCCCGCTGACCCTGCTGGGTCCGGAAGGACAACGAATTATCCGATCATCTGCCAACACCGTTGGACAGGCATTGACCGAGGCAGGCGTCACTCTTTATACCGGCGACCTGATCGACCCTCCAATCGATACCCCCATTACAGGTGGAATGACTATAACTTACCGTCCTGGAGAAGAAATAATAATTTCGGTGGATGGAACCCAGGTCAAGAGTCGTTCTGCAGCAAAAACCGTGGGGCAGGCACTTGCGGAAGCCGGCCTTCCGCTCGTGGGTTTGGACTACAGCCTGCCAGATGACTCAGCTCAAATCCCTAAAGATGGGGCAATCCGAGTGGTCCGGGTGAACGAGTCTATTGCCCTGACTGAAAAAACCATTCCATTCAATACCCGCAGCGAACTATCAGCGGACCTGGAAATCGACCAGCAAGCTTTGCTGCAAAATGGAGAGCCAGGTCTCGCAGTCACACGCCTACGAACCCGCAGCGAGGATGGTAGGCAAGTTTCGCAGCAATCTGAAGGAGAAAGTGTTGTCCGACCACCCCAAGACCGCATCCTGGGGAATGGGACAAAAATCGTCATTCGTACAGCCACTGTTGACGGACAGACTTTCGAATATTACCGGGCACTGCACATGTATACAACATCCTATTCCCCCTGTCGGTCAGCCACCCCGGACGGCAGGTGTCTCTTCGGTACATCCAGCGGGTTACCTGTTCAGCAAGGGACAGTCGCCATGGTCTACTCCTGGTACCTGGCTTTTGGATTTGACAAACTTTATATCCCTGGTTATGGTTATGCCACAGTCGGGGATGTAGGTGCGGGAGATCCCACAAAGAACCCATATTGGGTTGACCTGGGCTGGACCGATGAGAATTACCAGCCCATGGTGGGTTGGACTACCGTATATTTCCTGGCACCCGTCCCTCAAAATATCGTCTACGTCCTGCCATGATCGGACTAGCGCTGCCTCCATTAAACATCCCCGAACTGCTGCGGCGGTATGACCTGCGTCCCAGCAAAGGCCTTGGACAAAATTTCCTCCAGGATAATCAAGCGCTGCAAAACATTGTGAACGCGGCAGATCTCAGTCCAGAGGACGAGGTCCTGGAGATCGGACCCGGACTGGGCAGTCTGACCCGGTACCTGGCACTTTCGGCGCGTTCTGTTACAGCGGTCGAACTGGACCGAAAGCTTTTCCCAGCCTTGAAAAGCGTTTTAGCGCCTTATAAAAATATCCGCCTGGTGCAGGGGGATATTCTTAAAATCGACCCGGCTGAAATTATTAAAAAAGCAGGTTATGTTGTCGTGGCAAATATCCCCTACTATATAACGTCGGTGGTCATCCGCCACCTGTTGGAAGCTGACCAGCGTCCAAGCCGGGTGGTATTAACAGTGCAAAAGGAAGTTGCAGAACGAATTTGCGCAGATCCGGGAAAAATGAGCCTGTTGGCACTGAGTGTGCAGGTTTATGGAAAGCCCGCTTATTGGAGACCTCATACCAGCGGGAGCCTTTTACCCCAAGCCAAATGTAGATTCTGCAGTGCTATGTATCAATCTATACACGCAGCCAAAGATACCAACAAACAAGCTGGATATTTTCTTTTCCATTATTAAGGCTGGGTTCTCACAAAAACGAAAAACACTGCGAAATGCCTTATCTGGTGGATTGCGGATCGCCACCGAGGAGGCAGAACGCTTGTTATCCACTGCGAGCATTGACCCAAAACGAAGGGCAGAGACGCTAAGTTTGGAGGAATGGGGGAGATTGGTGGGAATATATCCGACTAAAAATGATGCTTAAGCAACAATCATCCAATTATGTGTGGTTGCAAAACAGTTCCATTTTCCAAGCAAATTAATAACCATTATTAGTCGCAATGGCCGGATATATAAATTATTGTACCCGACCCGCTTTCCCCTTTTGGCGTAAATCACGGTATGCCCATAAGACCTGCCAGACCCGCAACGCTGCTTCCGCCTGTATCTTGAACGACATTTTTGATTTCCCCCAACGACGGTCAGCAAAATAAATGGGGACTTCACCGATCTCAAACTGCAAACACCAAGCCAGGTAAGCCATTTCGACAATAAAAACATACCCGCTGGCTTTGACGCGCTCCAAGGGCATTGCCCGGAGCGTTTCACGCCGCCATAGACGAAATCCACCTGTTACGTCCCGCAATGGAATCTTCAAAATGCTGCGGGAATAGAAATTCCCCCATGCTGAAAGTGCTTTTCGCCATAAGGGCCAGTTATCAGCGGTGCTGCCGCCAGAGACGTAACGCGATCCCAGGACAAGATCACAGGTTTCAAGGTGTTTTGCCATTTCAACCAAGACAAGGGGGTCATGTGACAAGTCGGCATCCATTTGACCGATAGCATCCAGGTTTTCATTTATAAGAGTTCGAAAAGCCTGAAGATAGGCAGAGGACAATCCCAATTTTCCAGATCGGTGCATCACGCGTACGCGTCCAGGATACACGGCAGCCAAATCATCGGCGATACGCCCCGTGCCATCGGGACTGTTATCATCCACGACGAATAAGCTTATATCCAAAGGAAGCGCAAGCACAGCGGAGACCAGTTTGGGCAGGTTTTCCGATTCGTTGAATGTTGGAATAATGACGACAATTCGCAAACCAGCTCCGGTTATTTTTTTCGCCAGATGGAATCCTTGAAAACTTCAAGGGTGGTAATTTGAGAGTCTCTTGATTGCAACAGGTTTATTTTAAAGACCAGACGCTTGTTATCCCGGGCAGATTTTTCCCGGTCCTTGATGGGATAAAAATACTCCAGGGACCTATCCAGTCGCCCGCAAATTCGTTTTTCCAATTTTGAAGCCAGCTCGGGTAGGGTTACCAGAACAAAAATCGCGGTATCAATGTGGCCGAGAAAATCTTCGGGACTCCCTGTTTCCCTGATCGCATTCTGCAGCATCAAGCTTACCGCCCGCATAACATCATCAGAAGCCACAAAACCGTAGATATCCCGGAATTTATCCAGATTTTCAAGGGAGATAATCAACGTAGTCCATTCTGGTCTTTGAAGGCACTGTCTCAAGTGCTCATCGACCAGTTTACCCTCCGGCAGACCAGTGACAGGATTAGTCAAACTATCCTGGCTGGCCCGCCGTAAAACATTCCGCACCCGCAACCGAAGGTCTTGGACATCGAATGGCTTGGTGATAAAACCATCCACTCCAAGTTCAAGATCCTTTAGATCATCGATGAGTTCGCGTTTGTCAGTCATGAAAATGATGGGAATATCCGCGGCCCGGTGCGTACCGCGCAAGCGGCTGGCAACTTCCACCCCATCGATATCAGGAAGGCGAATATTCAAAATAATCAGGTCCGGGTGTGAGGATTTGTATGCATGGACCCCTTCCTCCCCCGGTCCACGGTGATGACCTCATATCCCTCGACGCGAAAATATGCGGTCAACATATCGGCCAGATCGAGGTCGTCTTCAATAATCAAAAGCTTTGGTTTCGCCTCGGTCATGGGATGTTACTTAGGAAAGAGGTTCTTTTTGGATAACGAACTCACAAACCGTATCACCCACCGCGCAACACTTGGATTCGTTCACCCGGAATTCCAACCCCCCTGAGACCCATGTTAGCATGGCTTGAAGCAGCCCGGTGGTGATATAGCAAACCGGTTTATCCGCACCTTTGCGAGACCAACACGTGGGGCAGCGATGGACTGTCCATATGAAGGCATTATCCGTTTCATCCACACTGGTAAGCTGATCTGAAGCTTGAGAGAAAATCCTTGCCGCGGCCGGGAGGCCAATACGAAGCTTTGTCTGGAGGGGCAGCACTTTGAAAGCCAGGTCGCTGACCCCTGCCAAAGCGCCATAACCTTTAAGCACGTCGCTAAACGTGGATTTTCCAGCCCGCAACGCCAAACCGCGCCCACCGCGCGGACCATACAACTCTTCCAAGCCAACATGGAGGGCTGTGTAATCAGCGAAGTCGAACTGGCGTTCCAGGTTATCGGGAGGATAATTGTCGATAAGGTTGCCCAAACCTGCCAGGTTCAGAATGGCATTCAACCCATTTTTTCCCATCACCTCTTCATAGGCTTGTAATGCAATACGGGCGAACTTGTTTGTGTTATAAAATCCGCTTTTTGGGATTTGCTGCATTGTTTTCGCCGCCTTAAATCAGCTTCAAAAGATCTTCAGAGGTACGCCGCATGTCAAGGAGGATCAAACCAAGTTTGGCCTGCCCGCGAGCCAGGGCAGTCAGCACTGCTTCCTGCCCGACTGACATCAAAATCACATAGCCTTTCTCCCCCTTTATGTAGACCTGCTCCAGCGATCCACGACCCAATTCAGTAGCGATCCGCTCGCCAAGCGAGAGCATCGCAGCAGACATTGCAGAGACCCGGTCTTCTTCGACCCCATGGGGAAGTGCGGAGGCAATGCTCAACCCATCCACACTAACAACGGCTGAAGCCTCCGTATCGGGCGAAGATGCCTGAAGCTCCCGCAAGCGATCAACCATGAGTTGGATGCGATTCTTTGCCAAATTTGCCTCCTTGGAACCTGAAGTAAATTTAGCACAGGGAGGATAATGTGTCAAGTTGTCCCTCGCATTCGTTTGATGTGGGCGGTTTACAAAAAAGTCAGTCGTGAAACCATGCTATAATTTCTCGCCATCCAATAAAGAATCCCAAATGCGTCGTATCCTGATTCCTCTAATTACGTTTATATTCCTGCTGAATAACCTGCCATTATCCGGGAATGCTCCCGCGGCTCAAGGTGGAACTATTCCAGTTGTCGAGCCACACTCGGGTTCGGTGGTTTGTCCGCCCGGAGTTTATGGGAATGCTCCGGATGGATGCCTTCCATTGGGTCCCTCTGAGTACCTGGGTCAAATCGCGGCTTCAGGCATTCCATATCCGATCCTGCCAATGCAGGGCTACCAGCCTCCGGCTGAATTAAACGACATCCCATACCGGTATTTTAAAGTAACCGACAAGGGGGCACCTTTATTCGCCTCGGTGGAGGATGCGGCCAATAACCAGCCGTCCAGTCAAATTGCCCCTGGATACGAGCTATTCGTTTCATACGTGGGAGTTCAAACCGATCAGAACGGGACTTCCTATTACCAGCTTCAATCGGGCTACCTGATTGGCATGGACGGCGCGCGCCAGGCTGTGCCAGTATTCCAAGGGAGGGCGTTCAACACCCAGCCGCTGCGCCCATTTGGCTGGGTGATGGGCGAAACAACCCCGCGTACTTCTCCCGGTTTAAACAGCCCAGAGTCGAGCCACAAGTTTTACCGATACAACATTGTCCAAATTTACGATACGAAGGACGCCAGCAACCTGACCTGGAACCTGGTCGGTCCAAACGAGTGGTTGGATTCTCGCCAAGTAGCACGGGTGGATCCGCACACCACACCTCCAAAGGGAGTAACCGGAAATCGATGGATCGAAGTCAATTTATTTGAGCAAACGTTATCCGTTTATGATAACAATCGACTTGTTTTTGCGACATTGGTATCAACCGGGGTAGACTCCTTCTGGACGAGACCGGGGATCTTCCATATTTACATTAAAAAACCTGCAGAGACGATGAGCGGAGCTACAGAGGCTGACCGATCGGATTATTACTACCTGGAAGACGTTCCCTGGACGATGTATTTCGATGAAGAACGGGCTCTGCATGGAGAATACTGGCATATTATGCTTGGATATAAAATGAGCCACGGCTGCGTTAACTTATCGGTAGGTGATTCACACTGGCTTTATAATTGGGCCAATGTTGGAGACACTGTATACGTTTACGACCCCTCAGGGAAGACTCCGGAGGACCCATCGCTTTATGGAGCTGGTGCTCCTTGACGCCATTAAACCCGTATGGTATATTCAGCCCGCTCCTGGACCCGTGGTGTAGCGGCCAAACATGCGGCCCTGTCAAGGCCGAGATCGCGGGTTCGAATCCCGTCGGGTCCGCCTGAAGCAATTTTAAACCGGCAGCCTGGTCAGATGATAATCGACCAGGCTGCCTGGTTAACCAGAACTTTTTCTTTACCTGGTATAAGCCATGTTTAAAGGTTCGTATAAAAATTGAAATAGGAAAATTACGGTTGGGGGAAATTGAGTCACAATCACATAGAAAGAACCAAACTAATCGGACAATGGTCAGAACCCATGATTTCCTCGTGGATGTCTGCTGAAACAATATGATCCTTTAAATCAGGAGAAACCATGAAATAATCCAGTCGCCAGCCCACATTGCGTTCCCGGGCGCGCGTCACCTGGTCCCACCACGAATATTTTACCGTGTCCGGATGGAGATAGCGGAAGGTGTCGATCAACCCAATTTCGAAAAACTCACCGAGCCCAGCACGTTCCTCGGGCATAAAACCGCTGTGGTTCACATTTTCTTTTGGGCGTGCCAAGTCAATTTCTGCAAAAGCGGTGTTGAAATCCCCGGTAGCAACCACAGGTGTTCCAGCACGCATATACCCTTGAGCCACCTCAAGGAACCTCCGATAGAAAGCCAGCTTGTGTGCGACATATTCAGGCCCGCGGCCGCCATTGGGGAAATAGATGTTGAAAAATACGAAAGGTTCAAATTCGTGGATGAGAACCCTGCCTTCAGTATCAAACTGTGGTTTATCCATGCCTCGTGACAACTTTCATCGGCTCCCTTCTGGAATAGGTGACCGTTCCGCTGTACCCCAACTTTTCAGCAGAGTTCCAGGCAGACAGGTAGCCGTTCGGTTTTTGAAGGACTTCTGACACTTGTTCAGGGTGAGCCTTGGTCTCCTGAACTGCCACCAAGTCAGCCTGGCTGGCAGCCAACCAATCCAGGAAACCTTTTTTTTCAGCGGCACGAATACCGTTCACATTCCACGAAATGAGTTTCCAGTCCATAGAGTACTCTCCATTTTTAATATCCACACAAAATTTCAATCGAAATTAAACCGGAAATTTTCCGGCGGCTTCCTTCACAACTGGCCCATGACCAGGGCAGACGACTTGAGCCCCCAGGGCTGCCTGCTTTCGCTCAGCTTCCCTTGCCCTGGCATCGTCCCAAGTTAAACCAGGGCGCGAACCATGGATGCCCTTTTCATCAGTAACCATTGAATCCCCGCAAAACAGAACGGCAGATCCTGGCGCAAAAAAAGAGAGGTGTCCTGGTGTGTGACCGGCTGTATCAACCACGAGCAGCCCTCCCAGGATGGGCAAGACTTGACCGTCAGCTAGAATCTCATCCACCTGGAAAGGCTTAGGCTTCATAAAAGGACCCAGAAGAGTAAACATCAACCGCCGCATCGAAAAACGGGTGGGTTTGATTTGTCGTGATGATTTTCCATTCGCGATGGCGCTGGCCTCCACCTGGCTGGCATAGGTGCGGGCACCGGTTAATTTATGCAGGGCAGCGAGGCTACCCACATGATCAAGGTCCGAATGGGTAATAAGAATCCGCTTCAAATCGTGAGCAGATTTTCCAAGAGTAGCGAGATAGTTGAGAATTTTTTGGCTGCTGCGAGGTAAACCCGTATCGATAAGGGTCAACCCGTCAGAGTCAACCAGAATATAAGGGTTGGCGACCACACCGGGGATGAGGTAAACATTATCCATAATCTTCATACAAACTCCTCCATTTCCCGGATTCTACTCCAGCATGTTAAAAATACGATGAATTTTCCAAATATCTGCGGACAAAGCAAGTCCTGCAGGCGCATCATGGGTTGCCCCAAAAGATCTCAGCCCAATGGACTGGGTGGTCAGTCGCTGAAGCGGGAGGCAGGACATAAACCGGATCCCGGACGCCCAGCGTCTTCGAGATAAAGATATGGTCAATGCGGTTTTCCCCTGACATATCAACTCCAGAAGCACTAATCTTGGAAGGATAGACACTGGTCCAAGCGTTGGTGTAAACAGAGTTGATGAGTTGGTATGGAGCCTCATAATCCCGCAGGTTATAATCGCCCAACGCTATCACATAGGAATCGTTCTTTGAACTTTCCAGGAGTGTCCTGGCGAAGACCAGCATGGCGGTATCCGAACCATCTGGGTGGACATCGAAAATACTGAAGCGCAGTCCACCCACTTCAACTTCTGCTTCAGCTGTCCCGATCTCATCCGTGTCGCTATAACTATAAGTCGTGTGTGTGTTTAGCAAGGGGAACTTTGAAAGAATCGCCGTTCCAAATGTCCCTGCGACGGTGGTCGGCCCAAAGTAGGAATAGTAACCAAGGTTTTCGGCGAAATAGCGGACATAATCATTGTTATTAAGGGAGATACGGGTGGTATCAGTCTCCTGAAGGGAGAGGATATCAGGTGAAACGCTGCGAATGAGGGCAAGTTGACGATCGTAGGATTTCTGGGCAGAGCCGTCATTCGCTCCCTGGATGTTATAAGTCATGACCATAAGAGAAGTTTTCCCTGCAGCATCCAGGCTGACATGCTTAACCGGGAGGAGGCGGAACAGGGTGCCCAGGAAAACCAGACCCAACAAGAGGGACCATGCCCAATTAATGTTCCATCCGGATTCCTTCGCAGCAGCCGATCCGGTCCTTTTTAGGTGCCAAGCAAAAAGAGTGAGGATACCTGCCGATAAGAGAAAGGGAAGCCAGTACTTGCCGCGGAATACCAAGCTGACAGGTTTGACGTAGCCCCAAACATTGGTGAAAATGGTCGAGAAAATCAGCAGTATGAGCAAAAAAGTTCCAAGCAAGATGCCCGGAATGAGACGACTGGGGGAAGATGCGGCGCGCTGAACCTGGTCGAGAAAAAGGCGCAGGTCGAGAAATATTACCGGGAACAGCAGCAGCATTAGCACCAGTGGAATTGCCTGCCACAAGGGTGGTGAACCGACTACCACTGCTGCAGATTCCGGTGCTGTTGGGAAAGGAACAGCATGGACCAGGATCGTCCCTGTCAGGCAGAGGGTGAAGGCCAGATTCCAGACCAATAAAAGGGTTGGACCGACCTGGTCAAGGAAATTCGGACGAACCAGCGAAACAAATACCCAGGCAAGCGCAAGGAAACTGAGGAGGACCACAATCAGCGGGTAGCTGCCTTCCGTCCAGCGGGCAATCACGGACGGGGCTGAAAAGGCAAACCAGACCAGGGTAAAAACAAGGAAGAATCCCAGGATGGCAGGAGTTATCCCGGCCGGTTTAGATCTAGTTACCGGTTGGACGTCCGTGTCCAGATGTGCCAACATCCAGCCAAGAGAAAGACCAAAAGCCCAGCCAGCCCAACCGCCCGGAACCGTGAGGGAATAATCGATGCCAAAATCCAATGTGCGCAGCAAAATCGAGAAACCGACCGCCAATGCCAACCCAGCAGACCCCCACAAACCAGCCTGGGAGTGATCATCCTCACGAGGTTTTGCGGTTAACAGGAGAAAGAATAGGCTTAAACTGGCTCCTGTTGCAAACCCGGAAGCCAACAGCCGGCCGGAAGTGTCGAGGTAAGGCAGCAACCCGCGCGACAGGAATAGCACTGCAAATAATATCCAAACCAACTGGCGAGAAAATTTCTTAATAAATGGAATTACCAGGATGGGCGTAAAGAAGAATAATACTCCGAGGACTTTGGCATCCAGGTTGGTATTCATCAAATCCAGAATATAGATCGACTCAACCAGGGTGCCAGCTGCCTGGACCAAAAACAAAAAGACGATCGCAAAGGCAAGAATGACGGGGAAGGTTTTTTTCAAAGTGCATCTCCTCTAAGAATGCTCACCTGGTCCAGCGGGTATCGGATAAATCTTCAAAGACGGACGTGCGCGGCACCATATTGAAAACGTGAAGCAATTCAGGAGTGGGAAGGGCGGGACGACGGGTGGACAGGTCCAGGATGGCGCCTTCGAGGTCAATACTGACCGCCTTTTTGCCATTTGATTTAAGCACGTCATGGTGGACTTTCCAGCGTGCACCTTGAGGAGAAAGACCGGCGAGAGCATAAGTGAGGGTCACGGTTTCACCCATGCGAACCTCGCGCAGGAAGCTGGCGTGGAGGGCGGTGTAGATCGGACCGACCCCAAGCTGATCAAACCTTTCAGGCGGGAAGCCGTGGGAAGTGAAGAAATGGTAGCGCAAGTCACCGGCAGCATCAATATATGCAGCGTAATTTACGTGACCGTTGGCGTCAATATCCGACCAGCGAATCTCATAGGTTTTGGAATAAGGATCCATGAAGGTCTCCAAAAGAGGAATATCAATCCAGGCGCGTGCCGAGAAGTCAGGTTACGCGTGACTTTTCCATGCGCCTTACGCAAATAGTAACCCCCATGGAAAGGATGGTTGCGTATATGACATGCCCCCTGCAATTTTTTAATAAAATCGAAATTCTTGATTCCGATCGAATCAACCCGGCATGAATTTACCCTTCTGCTTCTTTTCGTTCTTCAATTTTCTCTTCTCTTTAAATTATGCTCGGGTTTTTTCTTTTGTTCTTTTTTGCCTTTATCTTTTTTTCCACTATCACCCATGGCTGCTGCTCCTTATAAAACGAACCATTTTTTTGGAAAATATCCATCGAACCGGGGCTTGTCTAAAAGCTTCCCAGCGCGATCAGGATGAATTGTATCGCATCAAGCTCATTTCATGGGGGAAAAAGATGAACACAGGGAAACACAGGCGGGGACGCAGTACAGTGCCAGAATTTTTTATTCCAGCTCACCAGGTAAGTGATTTGCCAGCCCTGGGAAATGCAGTAAGCGGATGTGAAACATAGGACCAACCGGACCTGCGCCAAATAAAACGACTTCAAACGACTGACTGATTTTTATCATCTTTAAATTGATGATCCGCCTTGTGAAACATATAAATTTGAGGGCGTGACGGGCGACCGCAAACGATGGAGGAAGTTGGAACTCCAATCATCCCGACAAGGTTAAATTGTTAAGGTACCAATGGAAACCGGGGAGTTAAATACCCGGCTTGCGTTCCACAATAATAGCACAAACGTTCTGATTTTGCAAGGAAAAACGAGGTATTGGTCATTCTTGCCCGCTGCCGGGTGAATAATCCCCAACACAAAGCAAAAGCAATCAGAAATAAGTCACTAAGCAAAATGTCGTTCGCAACGGAATCTCAGATGAGCATGTGAATAGGGAATGCATGCTTGTATTCAGCATCCTCCCGACATATAATTCTATATCAGGTCGAGCCAAGCCATCTTTGAAAGTAAAAAGGAGCAGATTATGAAAAAGAACAACCTCTTCCTAGTGGGGGGATTATTCGCAATCCTAATCGGTCTCACGAAAATCTGGTCTGCAATCGCTTACCTGATCATCCCCATGGATCAGCGCGCGACCGTGCCCGGGAAAATTTTCCTCCCAGCCTATGCACAAAACCCAGGTTTGATCAATTCGCTCTTTTGGGCGGAGGCAATCGTGGGAGTATTTGGACTAGCGGTAATCCCGGCATTGGCGAAAATCCTGACCACTGATGAGAATGAGGGCTGGATGAAATGGACCAGCAGCCTTGCAACGGTCGGGTTCGCAGTCACTGCGATCGGATATTTCCTCACCCTGGCGCGATTACCCGGAATCGCCTCCGCGTTTGTAAAAGGAGATGCATCCGTTCAAGCTGCGCTGGCAGTGACATGGAAGAGCAGCCCTGACCTATTTGGTTTTTGGGGATATGGGGCGATCGGGATCTGGGCGCTGTGCGTAAGCCTGTGCATTTTGCGCACAGCGGACTTTTCAAAGCTATTTGCTTATGTAGGACTAGTGGTGGCGGTCCTATATATCATCGTTCCAATCGGAACTTTTTTCAAAATTCAGCCCCTGCTCTTGACCGCGGCAGGAGGTGGATTAATCGCTGCACCCGTCTGGTACATCTGGTTGGGGATCAATTTACGGAGGCTAGCAAAAGCAGGAATGTAATATCGAGTTCGTAAAAAAAATCCTCTCTTTAGTCCGAAGGAAACCGTGATTTAACCAGGCAAGTTAAACGCGGCGCAGATACGCTCATATTAATGCAAAATCTCCTGGTTGGCCCGGTCTGCATCCAGGAAAATCTGAGCAACCTGGGCTTTCATTTCTGCGGTGGCGCTGGGGGTTTTTGGGATGAACTTGACCAGGTCGCGGGCGTCCTGGAGGAGGGCTTTAACCCCGGCAATGTAGGAAAAGTTATACTTGCCGCCTTCAGCGGGGAGCGGAAAATCGCGGGCTTGCCGGATCAATTCACGGGCACGCTGGATGCGTTCGACTGCGGGAATAAGACGGGACATGCAAACTCCTGAAGAACAACTGACCTGAAGTGGGGGCTATACATTTGAATGGCGAACGACTGTAGATGTTACCATCGTACAGATGGATATCGATTGCACGCTCCCGGTCGTTGAAATGTTTATGCAATTCCTCGTCAGGAGCAGCCCAGCTAATGTCTCCATCGGCAGATTCAACAAGGCCATCGAGGGAAACTGACAAGGAATAAATTACCTTTCGCATCCTATGCTCGTTAGCGAATCGGAAATTGTCTGACAGTACGAAAGGAGATCAGTCTCTGGCGGTTTGCTTAAGCCTATCCTGGACCGTTTTCCAGGACCTTGTAACCAGGAAACTCTCGTCCATGTTGTGAGCCATTTGCTCGAACCTTTGCATAGGAATGGAAAACGTCAATTCGCCCCCCGGCACACACGGACGGGCTGAGACGTCGAACATGCCCAAGATACAAGCCGGGTTTTCAGACCGTGCTTGCTCCCAGGGGAAATTGATAATCGATGCACAGCCGGAACCCATAGGGGTCATGACCCCGTGCGGGTCGGCCTGATCGTAGTTTGCCAATGTAAAGAGACCGGAAAGCACGTCGGGAGAGGCAAAGAAAATAACCGCGAATGGATCTTCGTCTGCAGTGAGTTTGTCAAAGCGTTTAAAGACGAGGAATTTTCCAGGAGCAGCAAAGGGGGGATGGTTTTTAAGGTATGCCTCGACCAACAGGGGGGTCTTTTTATAGCGTTCACCTTCGAGCTCACCAGGGATCCCGCAAGATAAGAAATACTCGAAATTGGGGCGGAGCGTTGTAGAAAACCCGCTATAGCGCTTACCGCCAGAGCAGCCAGGGGTATTGGCACCGTAGACGAATGTATGTCCATCCTGAACCTGCGGAAGGTTGCCGATCAAGCAGCGGTCCCGGTTGACGGATTCTTTCAGGTCCATTTCCAATGGGCTTTCCGTGTAGTAATAGCAGATGGGGAGATCCGTGCCGGGGAAATACTTGGTCCAGCGACTTAGGAAAAAGGATGGGAAGGTAGGATCCATTGGATGCGCTCCCAAGGAAGATATTGTCATGAAACTGGCGAGAAAAATATTGGACTGTAGTGCGTCTTGCTCCAACAGTAAAGATAATTCACATATTGGGACGCTTGAGCAATAGTTCATTTTTTAGAAAAGCCACTACTTTATTATACGGCGGATTTCCATGCATTAACTCATTAACAGGCAGGATGGCAACCCCATTATTTCGGTTAGGCACCACTTCCAGTTGGGACGGGAATTACTTCGTTGTGGCAGCTTTTTTCCTCTTGACATTAACGTTACGTCATGGTTTATATTATGCCAAGAGGTAAAGGTGTACACCGTAAAACAACTGGCAAAACTGGCGGGCGTCAGCGTCCGCACCCTGCACTATTACGACGAGATCGGGCTGCTAAAGCCGTCAGCGTTGGGCGAGAATGGCTACCGCCACTACGAAGAAGAAGCCGTGCTGAAACTCCAGCAAATCCTATTCTATCGGGAACTGGAATTGAGCTTAGATGAGATCAAAGCCGTAACAGGCCGCCCCGATTTCGACGTGGAAACCGCGCTCAGGTCCCACCGGGAAGCCCTGCAGGGAAGAGTTGAACGTCTGAAGCGCCTCATTCAGACCGTCGACAAAACCATCAACCATTTGAAAGGAAATGAAGACATGAATGAAAAAGGATTATTCGAAGGGTTCAGCGAGGAAGAACAGGAAAAATATGCCCAGGAAGCCGAGCAGATGTACGACCCTGAAACGGTGAGAGCCTCCAACCGAAAGTGGAAGGCATATTCAACTGCTCAGAAGGAACATATCCTGGTTGAAGGCAAGGCAATTTACACTGACCTGGCGGCAGTGATGCCAAAAGGAGCAGAAAGCCCGGAGGTGCAGGTCGTCATTGCCCGTTGGCATCAGCACATGCAGAACTTCTGGAGTCCGAATGACGAACAGCTGCTCGGCCTGGCAGACCTTTACAATGACGACCCGCGCTTCAAAGCCAACTACGACAAGATCGATCCAAAGCTGGCAGGGTTCATGCGTGAGGCGGTGAAGGTGTATGTGAAGAGTAGGAAGAAGTAAAGCCCCCACCCCTAGCATGATTGAGGATGACAGGCATCAGCGCCACAAGGCGCCGATGCGGCCAAAGGCGGCTTGACGCCGCCTTGGCTCGGGGGAGGGGAGAAGTACTTGTATCGAAAGAAAAGGGTGCGGGTGGCGATATTGCTGCCAACCGCACCCTTTTTTTCGTTTCATCCAACGATTTAAAGGGGAGCTAAATATTTTGGATTATTGCTCTCAAGATGGCTTCTCTAAAGGATTGGTTGCGATTGAAGTCCTGGTTCGGGAGAAGGGAGAATTATGCAAAAAAAAGTGCGATTGGTAATCCCACATCGAGAGGGGCTCCAGAACCCCAGCAGACTTAATTTTTGCTGGTTCTAGACATTAATCTTTCGACGGAATTTTCGACATAGCGTATTCAGCGAGGGCAGTGATGGTGAGGCTGGGGTTCACGCCGGGATTGGCAGGCATGATCGAGCCGTCAATAATGTAAATGCCGGGGTAGTTATGCACTTCAAAGTTCCCATCGACTACTCCCGATGAGGCGTCCGGTCCGATCGGCACCCCACCCAGGATATGAGCAGTGGTTGGCAGGTTCAGTAAATTTTCCCCAATTGATCCAAGCGCGATCCCGTTCGTTCGTTTCGCAAAATCCCGGGTCAGTTCATGGGAACCCTTCACCTGGGCGTGGATCTCGTATCCCGGTTCAGGCAAAGCAACCATGCCGCGGCGGAACAGAGTAAAGAAACTGCGTCCCATTCGAAAGCGCATCCGGTTATCTGCATGCTGCATGACAAGTAAGATAGTGACATTGTGCGCCCAACCGGGCAAGAACATAGCCTTAGCGAAATCCAGCGGATGGGAAAAAGCCCAACCCAGGAAACGAAGTATCCGCACTGGGATACTCACATCGGTGTCTATCAGTGGGGCTGCCAGAAAGCGCATCAACGATGAGCCATCGGGGTAACGAACAGGTTCGATGCGCGTGATCGGATCGTGGTTATATATGGAGGAGATGGCGACTCCTTGTGAATAATTGATGTCTGATCTGCGCGACACTGCACCGAGCAAGGCTTCAGAGTTGGTGCGGACCATGTCGCCGAGGCGGGGTGATAAACCCGGCAGAGAGTGAGTGACGTCGCGCAAGCGCAGGAGTAAGTTGAGAGTGCCCATTACGCCTCCGGAGAGGATTACGTTGTGTGCACTGACCCGCTGGAGAGATCCTTTAAAAAAGTGAGTGCTTGACCGGTAGGTGACCTCGTATTCAGAGGAGGAAATACTGCCGGTTAAGAGTTGATCTTCAGAAGACTGAGGCCTAATATCCACCACCTCAGAACCTGCAACCACCCGGGCACCGTTCTTCTCTGCAAAATACAGGTAGTTCTTGGGAAGAGTGTTCTTGGCGTTATAGCGGCAGCCAACCATGCAGCCGCCGCAGTGTTTACAGCCCGCCCGCTCGGGACCCGCGCCTCCAAAATAGGGATCGGAGACGGTGACCCCCTCCTCCCCAAAGAAGGCACCCACATCAGTGGCGCGGAAGGTGTCTGCCATGCCAACCTCAGCAGCCATCCCTCGTAAGAGCTCATCAGCCTTCCAAAGCCTGGGGTTGCGAGCCACGCCGAGCATTTTCCGGGCGGTCTCATAATGAGGCTGAAGCACTTCCCCCCAGGTGAGGGGCGTGTTCCAGGCAGGGGTGGCAAAGGTTGCCGGAGTGGGGACTTCGAGCACATTGGCGTAACCGAGACTGCCGCCGCCGACCCCGGTGCCATGCAGGACCATGGCGCCTTTGAGGAAACTAATCTGGAGGATGCCATGCAGGCGAAGGGCAGGCAGCCACAGATATTTCCAGAATTCCCAGTTGGTTTTGGGAAAGTCCAGATCTGAGAATCGATTGCCTTTTTCAAGAACGAGGACGGAGTAACCTTTTTCGGTCAGGCGCATGGCGGAGACTGAACCACCAAAGCCGGAACCGATGATAACAAAGTCATATATCTTTTGCTCCACGTCTGCTCCTTTGGCGAAAGGGTGGACAACGAGGTATTTTATCACCGCGTGAAGAAATTCCGGATAATCATCATTTGCATGCCGAGATCTCTAAAAGTTTTTAGTTGGCAACCGAACAAAACAATCCCAATCCACCTTTCCCCCTTCATATAATGAATTGGAATTATTGAGAGTTTCGATAGAGAGAAGTGCGGCGGGATTTACCCCAAACCTTTTTTCTTTGGACAACCATTACTGAATTATCCAGGCGGCGCGGAGGCGGGAATAGGTAGCCTCCAAAGCCTCGGGCATCACCTTGGTTTCAGCCAGGGTCAACATAAAATTGGAGTCACCAGTCCAGCGTGGGACGATATGGAGGTGGACATGCCCGGTAATACCGGCTCCAGCGGCTGCGCCGATGTTGGCACCGACGTTGAAACCATCCGGATGGTAGACGCGGCGGAGCACGACAATGGCATGAGTGGACATTTCCATCATTTCCGCCCTGGTTTCCGCGTCAAGATCTTCGAAGGAATCCAGGTGGGCGTTGGCGACGATCATCAAATGGCCGGTTGTATAAGGGTAGCGGTTCAGGATTCGCAAAACAGTGCTTCCCGCGGAAAATGATCAGATTGGCAGGACCATCGGCATCTTTTTGTACATCGCAAAATACGCAGCCGGAGGTTTTTGTCTCGACGAATTTGGTGCGCCAGGGAGCCCAAAGGCGTTTCATATTTATAATTGTACCAAAATATGGGATGCAAAGATTTATTGTGTATATCAAGCGCATCCATCAGGGGTGCCTGGATGCCCATCCCTACTTTTTCTATTCTTCCAACCAGCGGAAGTGGATCGCGTTGGTCCATTCAAATACCAGATACTTAAGATATAACACTTTGACGTAAATGCTAATGGCTCAACCTTAAATAACCAGGTGGGAATCTACAAACGCAGGATAGAAGGACCAACTCAAGGAATCAATTAAAAGCTGATTTCCAAAATGGTTGACAGTCCTTCCGAAAAATAGTATTCTCAATCAATGGAACAAATGGCGCTGTTCGATGCATCTCCTCGATGGACGGTGACCAATCTCACCCGCCACCTGCGTCAACTGCTTGAAGAGGACCCAGGCCTGCAAGGTATCTGGGTGGAGGGGGAAATCTCCAACCTGTCGCGTCCAGCCTCCGGTCACGTTTACTTTACCCTGAAGGATGCAGGGGCGTCCCTGCGCTGCGTGATGTGGAAGACGGAAGCGGCCCGCCTGCGATTGGCACTGCAGGATGGGATGGCGATCGAAGCGCACGGCAGCCTGGGTATTTACGAAGTTGCAGGTCAATACCAACTGTATGCCGATAGTATTCGCCCGATGGGTGAAGGAGCGCTCTTCCAGGAATTCCTCAGGCTTAAAGCGCTGCTGGAAGCGGAAGGCCTGTTCGACCCAATGCGCAAACGCGCCATCCCAGAGAGCCCGCGCCTGATCGGGATCATAACCAGCCGCACAGGTGCCGCCCTGAGGGACATGCTGAACACCCTGCGACGGCGGATGCCGCTAGCCGAGGTTGTGTTGGCACCCACGCCGGTGCAAGGGGAGGAAGCTCCGTTGAAAATCGTAAAGGCGCTGCGGGACCTGAACCGGGTGGTAAAGCCGGATGTGATCCTGCTGGCGCGGGGAGGAGGGTCGATCGAAGACCTGTGGGCTTTCAACGACGAAAGAGTAGTGCGGGCAGTCAGCGAGTCACAGGCTCTGGTCATCACCGGGGTGGGGCACGAGACAGATTTCACCCTGTCAGATTTTGCTGCCGACCTCAGGGCACCCACCCCTACAGCGGCTGCTGAACTGGCAACTCCTGTAACCACGTCGGAACTGCGGCAGGGATTGGTTGAGCGATCACTAACCCTTACCGGCAGCATGGAGAACCTTATAGATCAAAAGCGAATTCTCCTGGAAGGATTGAAAGGCGGTTTGCGTTTATCCTCACCACTAAGGAGGGTTCAAACCGAGCGCCAGCGCGTGGATGATATTAGCCGGCGGGGAAATGCAGCGCAGGCTCACCGCCTGGAACTGGCAGAGGCAAAGAGGATGGGATTGGAAAACCGATTGGTAGCGCTGAGTCCAGTAGCGGTACTGAAACGCGGATACGCAGTGGTTTCTAAAAGCAAGAAGGTGGTGGCGAGCATACTCCAGGTCAAGGATGGAGATGGTCTGCGCGTGCGAGTGCAGGACGGGGAATTTGGTGCCCGGGTGTCGGAAGAGGACAGGTGAACATGGCGAAAAATGAAATCAAACTAATAGAAAACCTGAACTACGAAGAGGCTTTTGCTGAACTCGAGAAGATCGTGGCGGTGCTTGAATCGGGAGAAAAACCGCTAGAAGAGTCCATGAGCCTGTTCGAACGCGGGCAAGCGCTCAGCAAACGATGTGCTGACCTGCTGGATAAGGCGGAGTTGAAAGTAAAAGAACTGGCGGGTGAAGAGCTAACCGATTTCGAGGAAAAACAATGAACTTAGGTCCTCTTCTTCAAAACCATATTTTATGGACCGCTATGGTCGGATGGATCCTGGCACAGATATTGAAAGTGCCGTTGGACCTGCTGCGGGAACACCGCTGGAACTGGGCGTTGTTCTTTGCAGCCGGCGGCATGCCAAGCTCGCATTCCGCCCTGGTCACATCGACTGCCGCGGCCGTGGGGCTGCATGTTGGGTTCGATTCCCCGGTCTTTGCAGTGGCAGTTGCCCTGGCGATGGTGGTGGTTTACGACGCAACAGGTGTGCGACGCCAGGCGGGGAAACAAGCCGAGAAAATTAATATCCTGGTTGAAGAACTGTTAAAAGGGCACCCGATCAGCGAACAACACCTGAGGGAAGCCATTGGGCATACTCCACTGGAAGCGATGGGGGGAGTGCTGCTGGGCCTGGTGGTGGCATTTGGATTATGGTTCTTGTGGCATTAATAGTTGACCCTGATACCAGGAAAACATCAGCCCCCGCATTTGCGAGGGCTGATGTTTTTTCAATACACTCAGCGTGCCAACCGACTTTTTACAACACGGACGATACTGCCAATTTCCGGGATACGAAGAGCAACCAGGATGGCTGCATAGACCACGCCCCCGATCAAAACACCACCCAGCGTGATAATAGCAGCAGAATGAGAACCCATCAACCTGTTCCAGCCAAGCAGAGCAGCTGACATGAACAAGGCGGCGAGCAAGGCGGCACCTGCACCCTTCAGCAAGGAAAAGGCGTGAATTCCTTGAATCCGTTTACGCAGTAAGAAAAACATGACGGTGGTTTCGATGGCAGTCTCCAAGGTAATGGCGAGCGCCAGCCCACCCAGGGGCATCCAGCCCATCTGCGCGAACCAAACAGGGAAGGCGATACTGAAAAGGATATTAAGTCCCATCGCACCAGCACTGACCACCGCCGGGGTTTTTGTATCGTGCAGGGCGAAGAAGGCGCGCACCAGGATCTCCAGAACGCAGTGGGCAACCAGCCCGAGGGTGTACCACATCAGCGCCCACGAGACCATCTGAGTGGAATCAGCGGAGAAATTCCCGCGTTGGAACAGAAAAGCGATCAGGGGCTCGCGCAGGAGGATCAACCCAAGGGTGGCGGGGATGGATAGGAAGAGCACCCCGCGCAGGGATGCGGTAAGCGAACCACGCATATCGTCCAGTTGGCCGCGGGCGAACTGAGCCGAGAAAGTGGGCAGGGTGGCAAAACCAATTCCCGATCCGATCACAACCAGGGGCATGGTCATGATCGGAAAGGCGTACTTGATGGCTGAAAGGGAACCGGTGGGCAGACCGCTGGCAATAATACCGGTGACGACCATGTTAATTTGGAGAACTGCGACGCTGATGAGGCGCGGTCCCATTAGCAGGATGACCTCGCGCACCGAGGGATTATTCAAACCCAGGGTCGGGGTGTAATGGCGGGTGGGGAGGCGAAACAGGTCGGGTAACTGGATGGACAGGTGCAGGATAGAGCCCAAGACTGCGCCCCAAGCCAAACCAAAGATGCCCATGGTGGGAACGAAGAAGAGCAAACCGAAGATGATCCCGGTCCAATAGAGGGCAGAGGCCAGGGCAGGCAGCAGGAAACGCTGGTGCGAATTAATAATACCGGACAGGATCCCGCTGAGACCAAAGACCGTGGAAGTGATCAGCAAGACCCGGAGAATTTGGGCTGTTAGAGACTGCTGGGCGGGAGAATAATCTGGAGCGAGCAGGCGTGCGATTTGGGGGGCAACCAGGGCGGAGAGCAGGCTGATGGAGGCCAGAAGCAGGACTGCCAAGTTGGCAATGGAGGAAGCCAATTTCCAAGCGGACGGGTGGTCGTCCCGGGCGAGGAAAGCGGTGAAGGTCGGCACAAAGGCAGAGGCGAGGGCTCCGCCTGCGAGCAGGTTGAAAAGCAGGTCGGGGAAGATGTTGGCAGTGTTGAAAGCATCCATAACGGGGCTTGTGCCAAAAGCGCGGGTGGCAAGGATCTGCCGGACCAGCCCAGCCACCTGGCTTAACAGGAACGCCAGCATGACAATGCCGGCGGCACGGGCGATCTGGCGGTTGGCTTGACCGGATGATTCGCTCACGAGCGAGGATTATACCCCAGCGGATGCACCGGAGAACGGGGAGGCTTCCGCTGAAAATACGGCAGGAATTTCGAGAAAACAGAATGCATGCAAAAGAGCGGGCAATAACCAAACGCGCTAGATGGTCTTCCGCGGTGAAAAAACAGAATAAAGTGTGGTGAAACCAATTTGGAAGGAATAATTGGAACTTGTGTGCTAAATGGACGGGAGGCAGTATAATTATGTGAGCGACTGAGGCAAAGAAAAATTGATGACTATCCCACAGATTGCGCATAGGCATTATTTCATAATGATCATAATGATCACGGGGATGTTATCAGCGTGCGGGCTGGGGACACCTGACCTGCCTACGCCCAGTAACGTTACGCCAGCGGTCAGCCCCAATCCCAATTGGCTGGAAGTCCATTTCACGGACCCTGGCGCGATCAGGGCAGCGAATTTCGAGGGCGGTCCCGATGTGGCCCTGGAAGCAGCAATTGACAGCGCGCGCATTTCGGTGGATATGGCAGCATACAGCCTGAACTTGTGGAGCATCCGCGATGCACTGATCCATGCTTACCAACGCGGAGTGGCAGTGCGAATGGTAATGGAAAGCGACAACATGGATAACAAGGAAATCCAGCAGATTCAGGACGCAGGGATCACGATCCTCGGAGATCAGCGCGAAGGACTGATGCACAATAAGTTTGTAGTGATCGATCACGACGAGATCTGGACCGGCTCGATGAATTTCACCACCAGCGGGACATATGAGGATAACAACAACCTCGTCCGCATTCGATCCACACAGGTGGCAGAAGATTACACGACCGAATTTAATGAAATGTTCGAGAAAAACCTTTTTGGAACGGACACATTAGCGGACACCCCTTACTCGAGCGTGATGATCAACGGAACACTGGTGGAAGTATATTATTCACCGGATGACGGGGCAGCAGCCAGGCTGCTCAGCCTCATTAATAATGCGCAGAAGAGCATTTATTTCCTGGCTTATTCCTTTACCGCCAATGACCTGGGAGCCGCGATCCGGAAGCGCGCGGCGGACGGCCTGAGCGTGGCAGGGGTGATGGATGACGGGCAGATCAACTCCAACCTGGGGAGCGAGTACGACCCGTTCATGCAAGCTGGAGTGGATGTACGACGCGACGGAAATTCCGGGCTGATGCACCACAAAGTGATCATCATCGACCGGTCCATCGTGATCACAGGCTCTTATAACTTCAGCAACAGCGCTGAAACCAGCAACGATGAAAATCTGGTCATCATCCATAGTGCAGATGCAGCCGCAGAATTTATGAGCGAGTTTCAGCGGGTTTATAACCAGGCGAAACCGTAATCGACGAAGATATCAGAAAACAAGGCAGGCTGAAACCCGTAAAATTGCGGTTGTCAATTTTCCACAGATAGAGTAAAGTACCAACACACCTCCGGAGGTTCCCGATGACCGAAAAATTATACCTTGGCCGTTTGTTCGATCCAAACCAGGCAAAAGCGAGCGACCAGCCGCTGTTATACGACCCGGCAGACCTGACCACACACGGCGTGGTGACGGGCATGACCGGATCCGGAAAGACCGGCCTGTGCATTGCATTGTTGGAAGAAGCTGCCCTACAAGGTATCCCAGCCATCCTGATCGATCCGAAAGGCGACCTGACCAACCTGCTGCTGCACTTCCCCAACCTCGCTCCCCAGGATTTCCAACCCTGGCTGGACGCTGAAATGGCGCGCAGGGCTGGGAAGACCGTGGAACAAGCCGCCACCGATGCCGCCCTGGCGTGGCGAAACGGGCTGGCAGAGTGGGGCATCACCCCAGAGCGGATTACGGCACTCAAGAATGCAGCCGAGTTCGCCATCTACACCCCCGGGTCGGACGCGGGAATCCCGGTGAGCGTGCTGTCGTCGCTGGCGGCACCCGGACTGGACTGGGCAACCAACCGGGAAGTGCTGACCGAGCGAATTGCCAGCACAGTAACCGCCATCCTGGGGCTGGTGGGTTTCGGGGAACTCGACCCGATCCGGTCGCGCGAACACATCCTGCTCTCCAACATCTTCCAGTCGGCATGGAGCCAGAACAAATCGCTGGACCTGACCGAACTCATCCTGCAGATCCAGACCCCACCCTTCGACAAGCTGGGCGCGTTCCCCGTGGATACTTTCTTCCCGCCCAAGGACCGCATGGACCTGGCATTACAAATCAACAATATCCTGGCTGCACCAACCTTCGAACTGTGGCGGGTGGGGCAACCTCTGGATATCGCTTCATTATTATGGAGCCCAGACGGCCGTCCAAGGCACAATATATTCTACCTGGCACATCTGCCGGATGATGAGCGGATGTTCTTTGTGACCCTGCTGCTTTCGGCAATAGAAACCTGGATGCGGACACAAGCGGGCGCAACGAGCCTGCGGGCGATCCTCTACATGGATGAGATCTTTGGCTACCTGCCCCCCACGGCAGTGCCTCCATCCAAACAACCGATGCTAAGAATGCTGAAACAGGCGCGCGCATTCGGGCTGGGGCTGCTGCTGGCAACACAGAACCCGGTGGACGTGGACTACAAGGCACTCTCAAATGCCGGGACGTGGTTCATCGGCAAGCTGCAGACCGACCAGGACAAACAACGGTTACTGGACGGACTTGAATCTGCAGCACCCGGGGCGATGGACCGCAGCAGCATGGACAAGCTGATCTCCGGGCTGGGAAAACGCGTGTTCATCATGCAGAACGTCCACGAAAAGAACCCACTCGTTTTCCAGACGCGCTGGACGATGAACTTCCTGGCGGGTCCCATGACACGCACCCAGATCCCGGCATTGAATGCCCTGGTGGGGGCGGGGACGCAGGCGACGACCACCAACGTGCAAGCAGAGGAAGGCAACGCCCAGTCAGGAACGCCAGTGGGATTTGAACCCATGCCGGCTGTCGTCCAAAGGTCGAATGAAGGGACAGCCTCTCCAGTAGTAAACCGTCCAGTTGCGGCGGGAACGATGCCCAATGCAGGGGCAGCAATGGTGACCGGCGCAAGACCAACATCGGCGACGCGCCCATCGGCACCCAGCGGAGTCGCGGAAGTTTTCCTGCCACTTAATTTATCCTTTACAAAGGCCGCGGCGTTGTCAGGCCAACCCATCCCAGCCGACGCTGCACCGGCAGGGGTGTTGTACTGCCCGGCCCTGATCGCTTCGGCGCAAGTGCGCTTCCTGGACCGGAAATACAACCTGGATGCAGAGCTGGTGAGGTCGACCCTGGTGACGACGCTGGATAAACGGGGAGTGGTGCGCTGGGATGATTTCATCGCCAAGGTGCCGGAAGCCAGCGGGATGGACCCCGCTCCTGACCCGCAGGCACGTTTTGCCAGCATGGATGCACCACTGACGGATGGAAAAGTCCTCACCGCCCTGCAAAAGGATTTTACCGATTGGGTGTACCGAACGAGCAAAATGACGGTGCGCGCCAACCAGGCACTCGGACTGTTCGCCACACCGGACGTGGCACAGGCTGATTTTGTGAAGGCATGCGCTGAAGCAGCCCGCACGGCACGGGAAGCTGCCATGACAAAGGCCACGGCAAGCATCGACAAGCAGATCGCTGTCTTGAATGAGAAATTGATCAAAGAGGAACGCGAACTGGAGCAAGACAAGACCGAACTGGAGCAGCGCAAGCGGGAAGAACTTGTTTCGGGAGCCGAGACGGTCTTCAGCCTGCTGGGTGGAAGAAGCAGCCGGAGGATCTCGGCAGCGATGAGCAAACACCGCATGACCGCACAATCCAAGGGGGACGTGGACGAATCGGTGGATGCGATCACGGATTTCAAACAGCAACTGGCACAACTTGAACAGACCCGCCAGAAAGCCCTGGACGAGGCCGGGTCGAAATGGGGCGACACTGTCAATAATATTACCGAGATCCCGGTGCTGCCCAAAAAGACGGACATTTACGTTAACCTATTCGGCGTGGCCTGGCTGCCATATTACCAGGTGATACTGGGTGATCAGACTTTGGAAATCCCGGCGTACAAATAGGGACGGACAACCCCGTCCGACCCATAGAAAGGGAAGAAATGCTCTGGATCGTTTTAGCGGTATTCCTGTGGGGACTGGTCCATTCCCTGCTGGCAGGGCACAATTTTAAGGAATGGGCACGCCACGCGTTGGGGGAGCACCTGGGGCGATTTTACCGATTGGGTTATAACGTATTTGCCGGGGTGAGTTTCCTACCGGTGCTGGTGATCATGTTCCTGGTTCCAGACCGGACCCTGTACCTGGCGCAGCTGCCATGGTCAGTATTCATGGCAGGGGGCGAACTGCTGGCGGTGGCTGTGCTATTAATCGCATTTCGTCAAACCGATATTTGGGATTTTATCGGACTGCGCCAGCTTGGGGAGGTTGATAAGCCATCCAAACTGACCACTTCAGGACTGTATCACTACGTTCGCCACCCGCTTTACACAGCAGGGATGGCATTCATCTGGCTGCTGCCATTGATGACGGTAAACATCCTGACGGTCAATGCGGCCCTGACTGCTTACGTTATCATCGGGGCGACCTTCGAAGAACGCAAACTGCGGAGGGTGTTCGGGCAGGAGTATATCGAGTACTCGGCAGTCACGCCCATGTTCATCCCATTCCTCAAGGGGAACAAAAGCCCAGAAAGATCGTCCTAAAAGGAGCATCCGCCCTCACGGTGTATAATCACAGCCAATGTCTTTCGTAACCATCCCCCGTCCCCCGCGTAATCCATTACCGGCTCGAATCCTGACCGTCCTATTCGGCGGTCCGCTGCTATTTATTTTGATCGTGGGGTTGGTCAGCGGAGGGTACAACCTGCTCTTCAGAGGTCGAATATTCCCGGGGATCACGATGGCGGGGGTGGATTTGACCAGCATGACGCCGGAGCAGGCGATTTCCGCCATGAGCCGGAATATAACCTATCCAACCAGCGGTAAGGTGGTTTTCCAACTCGGGGATAAAAAGTGGGAGGCAACTCCTGCCGAACTGGGGATGTTATTCGATGCGGGCAACTCAATCCAAATGGCTTATGGGGTTGGGCGGCAAGGAGGATTGTTCAAAGAGCTGGCTGGACAACTGAATGCCTGGCAGGGCGGGCTGGACCTTGAAACCAGTGATCCTGCTCGACGAGCGTGTGGCGCACGGATACCTCCAGAATATTGGCGCGCAGATCGACCAGCCGGTGGTAGAAACCGACCTGCATTTAAACGGGACAGAAGTTGTTTATATCCAAGGACAGACAGGAAGGCTGCTCAACGTGGATGCCACGCTGGCAGCCCTGATTAACAAGCTATCGACCTTCCAGAGTGGTGATATACAACTGGTGGTAGAGGAACAATCCCCGGTAATGGCGGAAGCCTCGGCCCAAGCAGCCAGCCTGAGGGAGATCTTAAGCGCCCCGCTGACCCTACACATCGACAATCCGCAAGCGGGCGATCCAGGCCCGTGGACAATCGATCCTGCCAGCCTGGCAGGAATGCTGTCGCTGGTGCCGGTGAAGATCGATTCAGAGTGGCAATATCAGGTGCAGATGGACGACCAGGCACTCACCCAATTCCTGAGCGATATTTCACCCTTATTGAACAAAACCCCCGTGAATGCCCGTTTTACCTTCGACGATAACCCAGGCAGCGATACACACCAGTTACTCCTGGAGGTGCCTGCCCAGGTTGGACGTGAACTGGACATCCAGGCGACAATCCAAGCGGTGCAAACCGGTCTGCTGGCAGGAGAACATGACCTCCCGCTGATCGTTGTTACCGCGAACCCTGTCGTGGGCAGTGATGCAACAGCAGCCTCGCTGGGAATTACCGGCCTGGTCTCCTCGCAAATCAGTTATTTTCGCGGTTCGAGCGGTGCGCGCCTCCAAAATATCAAGGCAGCTGCCGCCAAGTTCCACGGCTTACTCATTCCACCCAACACGACTTTTTCCATGGGCACTGCAATGGGTGACATCAGCCTGGAAAATGGTTACGCAGAAGCGTTGATCATTTATAATGGGCAGTCCATTACCGGTGTTGGCGGGGGGGTATGCCAAGTAAGCACCACCCTGTTCAGAACAGCCTATTATGGTGGATATCCCATCGTCGAACGGCACGAGCATGCCTACCGGGTTTACTATTATGAACAAACCAAAACCGGCACAGACCCCCAGTTTGCAGGGCTGGATGCCACCGTCTATTTTCCCCTCGTGGATTTAAAGTTCACAAACGACCGTCCATACTGGCTGCTGATGGAGACTTATTTTAATGCCGCCAATCAATCTCTGACCTGGAAATTCTACTCGACCTCTGATGGGCGAACAGTCGACGTTCAAAACCACGGTCTGGAGAACGTTGTACCGGTGCCAGCTCCAGCCTTTGAGGAAAACCCAGCTCTTTCAGCGGGGGAATTATCACCATACGACTGGTGGGTGACGGATGGAGCCGACATTACGGTCGTACGCACAATCACCCGAGACGGTCAGCAACTATACCCGCCAGACACTACCAAAACGCATTACGTGCCGCATGGGATGGTGTGTCAATATGGACCGGGGACGGACAATCCTGAAGCCCTGGCGGCACAACTTGGGATATGCCAGCCCTAGCCGTGGTAGAATAGCCGTTTGCCAATTCCCGGAGGAGGATCCATGATCAATAAAGACCTACTTGATATCCTGCGCTGTCCGAACTGCGTGCGTGAAAAAGACGGATACTTAACGTTATATAAAGACGCTTGGCTGATCTGCCAAGACTGCGGGCGCAAGTACCCGATCGTGGAAGACATTCCGGTAATGCTCATCGAAGAAGGAGATAAGTGGGTCGGAGTGGCCGAGAAAGACCTGCCCGTTCCGCCCCCCATGAAGTGAAATGCCTGATAAGAAAGACGGTACCCTGAAAAAAGCACGCACACTGAAACGACCGACCACCGGACAGTTCATCTGGATGGGGATGGGACTGGCGGCGGCAGTAGGACTTTTTATTTTCCTGAGAGGTTTTGTGACATGCTGGCGGCTAACGGCACTGCCAGGGATCGCTCCGGTGAGCTGTGGAGGGCTGCCAGTCAACCCTCCAGGAACGCCGGTTCCCGGGTCCACGGCAGGACCCGGTGTGCCAACCACCAGCGCACCCCAGGTAACCATGCCTGCACCGTGGGACGGCGCCAGCCGGGTGAACATCCTGGTGATGGGTTACGATTTCGAATCAAATTGGGACCCGAACACCCGGTTATGCCCCTGCCGCAGCGATACCATGATCGTATTCACCATCGATCCGGTCAGCCATACCGCCGGGATGATCTCGGTGCCGCGTGATCTGTGGGTCAACATCCCCGGGCTAAACACCTATAATAAGATCAACGCAGCACTATTCCTGGGTGATAGTTATAAACTGCCGGGGGGCGGCGCTGAACTGGCAATGAAAACCATAGAGAATTTCCTGGGGATACCCATCCAGTATTTTGCATTAATCGATTTCACGGCCTTTACCAAAATGATCGACACGATCGGGGGGGTTTGCCTGGATATAGCCAGTGAGATCCAGGTAGGCGTTCTTTTTGAAAGCGGAACGGTTACCCTGGAACCGGGTCAACAATGCCTGAGCGGGAAAGTGGCGTTGGGGTATGCACGAGCCAGGGATGTAAACCAGGGGGTTGCGCAAGGCGACGTGGAAAGGTCCCAGCACCAGCAGCAAGTAATCATGGCGGTAAGGGATAAAGTGCTGGCGCCCGGCAACTTCCTGAACCTGATGGGACAGGCTCCCACCCTATACAGCGAGTTATCGGGCGGCATTAATACAAACCTGTCGCTGGAAGATGCGATGCGACTGGCATTACTGGCAAAGGATATCTCCCTGGACAGCATCAAGACCGGCGTGATCGACTACAGCATGATGCAGGACGGTTATTATAATCTTAACGGGCAGGAATTAGCCGTCCTGAGACCTTACCCCGATAAAATCCGTGAACTGGTGGATAAAATCTTTGGCGGCGGCAGCATGGATCCCATGGCAACCGGCACCTTGGACGAGAAGATGCAAGCCGAAGCAGCACGCGTGGTGGTGATCAACGGCACCGGAGTGGCCGGGATGGCCGAGAAAACTTCCAACTATTTAAAGATGCTGGGAATGAACGTAACCAATTTCGGCAATACCAGCGATTATCCCGACAAGTATTATTCCCCATTCCCGAGGAGCACACTGATCATCGTGCATGCGGGAAAGCCCTACGCGATCCAATACCTGATGGCGCTGATGAAGGTTACCAGCTCGAGCCAAATACTCGTGGATTTCAACCCGGAAGCACCGGAAGACATCGTGGTAGCGCTGGGGTCGGACTGGAATTCCAGCAACCCGATGCCGTAACAAGCAAACGCCCAGCAGCCTTTTAAGGAACTGGAGCCAAGATCGCAAGCAACACCGATCAACGACTTTTAAAAAAGCAGGATTCAGCGAACAACCAGGCTGAGCAAACATCCTATACGCTTAAACCGAACCGCGAAGCGCAAAGAAGACGAGTTCACTATTTCTCCTGCACTGCGCGGTTTTCCTTGCAACCAGGAATGCTCCAGCGGAACATAATCCTTGGATAACGTAATAAACAACAATCCGGTTTCGACCATCCAGAAAAGGATTAACGCCAGGCTGACCTTCACAAGCATGGTGTGGTTTGCATTGCTTACGACGATCTTCGCACTGGCTTACAACCAGGCTCCCCTGTATACATCCAATCAGAATCAATATTTTCTGCACGGCTACGCCCAAGCGGGATTTGGGAACCTAAGTAAAGACTGGCTGGCAAATACAGCCGACCCAACCCCGGTATTCAGTTTCCTGGTGACAGTCACACTGCGACTGTTCCAGAATGATGCCTTGTTTTTTGTCTATTACGCGGTGCTGATGGGGGTGTACTTATTTAGCTTGTACGGGATCGTTGACCATGTGTTCCCGCTGCGTTCTTCGCGATTGAAGAGTGGATTATTCATTTCCGCCATCGTCCTGATTCACTGCGCGGCATTACGATTCCTGCTGCAAAGGCTACTTGGCGGGGATTGGCCATACCTGTTCGAGGGAGGGGTGGCAGGGCAGCGCCTGCTTGGGCCAATCTTCCAGCCAAGCTCTTTCGGAGTGTTCCTGGTTTTATCGATTTATTTATATCTTAAGAATAATCAGGGACTGGCAATCATAAGCGCAGCCCTGGCTGCCACTTTCCATCCCACATATTTACTCAGCGCGGGCGCCTTGACGCTTGCATACATGATCGATACCTGGATAAACCAGAAAAAAATATTGCCAGGACTCCAGTTGGGACTGCTGGCTTTGGCAGCGATCGCCCCAATCTTGATATACACAACCATCAACTTTTGGGGGAATAACCCTGAGATCGATGCAGCCGCGCGCAACCTGCTGGTCAACGTGCGCATACCACCCCATGCAGTTGTTTCCGACTGGTTCAATGCCACGGTACTAGTCAAATTAGGATTTATTGGAGTGGGGCTTTTCCTGGTACGTCATTCCAGGCTTTTTTGGGTCCTTTTCATCCCATTATGTGCGGCGGTCGGGCTGACCATCGTGCAAGTCATCACCTTAAACAATGCCCTGGCATTAATTTTCCCCTGGCGACTGTCCACGTGGCTGGTACCTCTTGCGGTTGGCTTGATCGCAGGGGAACTGGTCGTCCTGATCGGCTCACGATCCAACGCGACCCAGGAAAAAGTATTAAAAACCACGGGGCTGGTCTTGATTGCCCTGGCGGCAGCGGCAGGAGTGGTCCGGTCGTACCTGGTGAACAACCAGTGGTCCGCTTTAGCATACAGACCCATCGAAGCTTACGTAAGGACGCACCAGCAACCGGGGCAGGTAATCATGACCCCCTCCGACCTATACGATTTCCGCCTGGAGACGGGGGTCCCGGTCTATGTGGATTTCCTGTCGATCCCTTACCAGAGTGCGGAAGTGATGGAATGGGACCGTCGGTTCCGGCAGGAAAGCCTTTTATACCAGCGGATGGCTTGTGACAGAATTACTGAAATATCCAAGGAGGGGGTAACCCAGGTGATCTTGCCGGTTGACTTCCCGGTAACATGCCCGCAGCTGGAGGAAATTTACCAAGACAGCGCCTATGGTCTATACAACATTTCCCCTTTGACCAAAAATTGAAATCGCCGGTATATCCGCAGCGGCTGCCACAACTGAAAGCCTACCATAACGAATTTACCGGAGATTTATTTAGCATTGAAATGTAAAGAATCAGTCCGGAAGCAATTACTTCTTCTTCGGGGCGTAGTACATCACCACCACCCCGTTCTTAAAATTCTCCATCTTCACCAATTCCAGACTGACCGGTTTGGCAATTTCTTTAAAGAGCGGTTTGCCGCTCCCCAAGATGACAGGATGGACCAGGAGCTGGTATTCATCGATCAGATCAAACCGGGTGAATGCCTGGACAATGCTGGCGCTTCCATAAATCACCATATCCTTGCCAGGCCGCCTCTTCATTTTTTCGATCCCATCCGGGAGGATGTCACGGACCAGGTGGGCATTATTAAATTTCCCCCATTCAACCTTGTCGAGACTTTTTGTAAAGACCATCTTGGGAACAGTATTCATTCTTTCCGCGCCGGGCCAGGTGGATTCGGTCTGGAAAGGCCAGACCTTGTTCATGATCTCGTAAGTGATCCGTCCAAGCAAAATCAGATCCATCGATTGCTGGAGGTTATCAGCATATTTACCCATTTCGTCGTTGAAATTGTCCATCACCCAGCTCATGTCTTCATTTGGACCCACCATATAGCCGTCGAGTGAGACAAAAATCGATGCGATGACCTTGCGCATGACTATCCTCCTGCTGCAATCATTATATACAATTTGGACATTATAACTCAAGGAAAAAGTAGAGTCCAGAAAGCAACCGCATCACGAATTCTGATCTTACTATAGAAATAAAAAAATCACCCCAAAGCCAGGCTTTGGGGTGAAACCATGGATGAACCTGACCGTTAATTCGATTGTAAATATTCGCCAATGGCTGCTGCCGACTTGCGCCCACCAATCATGGCGGTAACCACCAAGTCGGCACCTGTGACTCCATCACCAGCGGCAAAAACACCCGGGCGGGTGGTGGCGCCGGTCTCTTTATCGGTGACCGTAATGAGACCATAATCGTGGACGTCGAGACCGGGAGTGGTCTTGCCGATGACGGGGTCGGGCCAGTAACCGAGGGCCTTGATGGCGGTATCCACGGCGATGGAGAAATTGGAACCTTCCACGGGAACCGGCTTGCGACGACCCTTTGCGTCGGGTTCACCGAGGACCATCTCGATACACTCAACGGCAGCCAAATGACCATCGTCCCCATTGATAAACTTGACCGGCTGGGTGAGGAACCTGTACTTGGCGCCTTCTTCCTTCGCCATCCTGCGGTCCTTGCGTCCACCGGGCATTTCCTTCTCGGTGCGGCGGTAAAGGCAGGTCACCTCTTCAGCGCCCAAACGCAAAGCGGAGCGGAGGCAGTCAGAAGCCGTATCACCGCCGCCGATCACCACGACGCGCTTGCCCAAGACCGGGCGCTCGCGCTTGTTCTCGGGGAGCAGGTTCAGCTCGGTGTTGGCGCGCATCAGGAAGTCGGTGCCTTCATAAACGCCAGGCAGGTCCTCGCCAGGAATTTCCATGCGGGCATCGATGCCGGTGCCAACACCAACGAAGACCGAATCGAACCCCAGACCAAATAAATCATCAATGGATTTATCCTTGCCGATAAAAGTGTTGCCGACGAACTTGACACCAGCTTTTTCGTAATCACTCCAACGGCAGAAGAAGACTTCCTTGGCAAGTTTGAAATTCGGGATGCCATAGACCAGCAATCCGCCGGGAGCAGGTTTTGCATCGAAAATGGTCACCGAGTGACCCTGTTCGAGAAGTTTTTCGGTGCAGCCCAAACCGGCAGGGCCGGCACCAACGATGGCAACCTTTTTTCCGGTCGGTTTTCCCACCGGGATAGCAACCCCGGCTGTTTTACGTTCATAGCAGGTAACGAATGTTTCCAATGAGCCGCACAGCACAGGTTCATGGGTCTTATTCAAGCACGCAGGAGCCCTGGCAGAGTTGTTCGTGCGGGCAAACGCGTGAGCAAATTTCGGGAAGCGAGGAGGTCTGGCGGTAGAGCTGGGCGGCTTCGACATAGCGGCCCTGCTCGATCAGCCATATGGCCGAGGGGATATCGTTGTGGCAAGGGCAGGCGAGCATGCAGGGTGCCGGGTCGGGGCAGTGAATGCAGCGGGAAGCTTCCAGCATGGCGCGGTCGGAATCGAGCGGGATGACCACATCGCCAAAATCGCAGACGCGTTCCGTGGGCGGCCGGAGTGACAAGTCCTGATAGGGCATGTAGACACGGGCCTTGCGGTCAATTTCGAGAAATTCACTTGGAATCGTTTGCATTTGGTACTCTCCGCCGATAAAGACAAACTCAACCTATTTTGATATGTATCATACTCAATCTTTTGGCAGGTATACAGGCTTATATGTCACCATTGCCGGTGACGATAATCACAATGTAAAGGGGTATCAAATGGCTAGTTTTCCGGCTTATGTCATGCTATCCGCTTTGACACATGCAAGGTAAAATCCAGTGGGTTGGAATGTCCCGAGTTTCACAATAAGCGGGCATGAAACAATAATTCCTTTTATTATGCCCCAGCTAAACGCGGGACGGTTAAATATATTTAGGAGGAACGGAATGGCAAGGAAACTTGAAAATGATATGAACCCCGGGAAAAAGAAGGGGTTGAGTCGAGGTGGAAGAGCCTGGCTGATCATTGGCCTGGTGGTGGTAGTTGCCGCGGGAGCTTTCGCGATTTACCGGGTGAGGGCGAACGCGAATGCCAGCAGTTCCTATCAAACGACGACGCTTGCACGAGGGAATTTGAATGCCACGATCGGTGCAACGGGGAACGTACGTGCCAACCAGAAGGCGATCATCAGCTGGCAGACCAGCGGCACGGTGGATGCTGTGGACGCTGTAGTGGGCGACCAGGTAAAGGCGGGCGACATCCTGGCTTCCCTTTCGACCACGTCCCTGGCTCAAAATGTGGTGATGGCGCGAGCGGACCTTGTTGCAGCCCAACAGAACCTGGACCAGTGTACTCAATTCAAACACCCAGCGCGCCCAGGCACAGCTCAACCTGGCCAATGCGCAAAAAAGTGCAAACAGTGCCACCGATACACTGAGCGGCTTGTTGGCGACCAATCACGGTGGCAGCTCCGCGGATATCACCTATGCACGCGCCCAGTTGACACTGGCCCAGCAAAACTATGATCAAGCAAAGAATTTCTACGACAGCGTTAAAGACCGGGCGGATACCGACACCCTGAAAGCCCAGGCATACACTTCCTTTTACAATGCACAGCAAGCACTATGGCGGGCACAAGGCAATTTGAATTATTACCTGCTGGTCCCAAGCGGAAGCGATATCGACCTGGCACGCGCCAAACTGGCTTTGGCACAGGCACAACTGGCGGATGCCCAGAGAGAATGGGACCGCATAAAAAATGGACCGGACCAGAACGATGTAGCGGCAGCCCAGGCGAGAGTGGATGCAGCCGAGGCGACGCTCAATTACTCGCGCCTGGCTGCACCCTTTGCAGGAACTGTGACGGAAGCAGACCCGATGGTTGGCGACCAGGTAGCTCCCGGCACAGCGGGGTTCCGGGTGGACGACCTGTCGCGACTGCTGGTGGATGTGCAAGTGTCAGAAGTGGACATCAATAACGTGGCACTCAACCAGTCAGCGATGGTGACGTTCGATGCAGTCGCTGGCAAGGAATATCACGGCAAAGTGGTCGACGTCAGCCGGGTGGGGACGTCCGTGCAAAGCGTTGTCAATTTTAGTGTGACGGTCGAATTGACCGACCCGGATGCTGACGTCAAACCAGGCATGACTGCCTCGGTGACGATCACAATCCAGTCCCTGGAAAATGTGCTGCTGGTACCGAACCGGGGGGTACACCTGGTCAACAGTCAACGGGTGGTATATATCCTGCGGAGCGGGCAACTTATGGAGATCCCAGTCACGCTGGGCGCTTCAGACGATACGATGAGCGTGGTGGTCACAGGTGACCTTGCAGTGGGAGACATACTGGTCCTGAACCCGCCCACTAATTTCACGCCGGGCGGGGGCGGAGGACCCAGAAGCATTTTTGGGGGAGGGTAGCATGACTTCGGACTGCGTCATATGCGCCGAAGATTTAAGGAAGGTCTACCAGATGGGTCAGGTGGAAGTGAACGCCCTGGCAGGGGTTTCGATAACCATCGAACGGGGAGAAGTGGTAGCCATCATGGGACCCTCCGGTTCCGGTAAGTCGACGCTCATGAACATCCTGGGCTGCCTGGATTTGCCCAGCTCGGGAAAATATATCCTGGACGGGGAAGCGGTTGAAACCCTGAATGACGATCAGCTGGCGGACATCCGCAACCGGAAAGTGGGTTTCATCTTCCAATCTTTCAACCTGCTCTCGCGCACGACGGCGCTGGGTAACGTGGAACTGCCGCTGCGATATGCCGGGAAAATAACCAACAGGAAAGAGCGGGCGCGGGCAGCCCTGGATTCAGTTGGGTTGGGTGACCGCATTTCGCACCGACCCACGGAATTATCCGGCGGACAACAACAGCGGGTTGCAATCGCGCGAGCGCTGGTCAATAACCCAGCCATCATCATGGCGGATGAGCCAACCGGGAACCTGGATTCCAAAGTGGGAAAAGAGATCCTGGATCTGCTGCTCACCTTAAACCGCGAGAAGGGGACCACTTTAATCATCGTGACCCATGACCCGACGATAGCCGCCCAGACGCAGCGCATCATCCACCTGCGGGATGGACTGGTGGAGGAGAAGCAATGAATTTTGGACAGTCCATCATCGAAGCATTGGAAACCATGAACGGAAACAAGCTCCGTTCCGGGCTGACCATCCTGGGGATCGTGATCGGGGTGGGTGCGGTGATCGCCATGCTGGCAGTGGGACAGGGAGCCCAGGATACCATCACCGGCGCGATCAGCGGGATCGGTACCAATCTGCTGTTCGTCTTTTCAGGGAATGACATATTGAATGTCCGCAACCCCAAACCCCTGACACTGGGGGATGCCCAGGCAATCTCCGATCCGTTCGCGGCGCCGGATGTGATCGCCATTTCCCCGGTCATCCAGGGCAGAAATGACGTGACTGCCGGCGGGCAGACGATGAGCGTGAGCATCACCGGGACCACACCAGAATATTTCATCATGCAGAATTATTCCCTGATCGAAGGTGAATTCCTGACCCAGGATAACCTGCAAGGAAATGCCTCGGCGGCGGTGATCGGACCCGGGGTGGCGGATAAACTTTTCGGGCGCCGCAACGGGGTGGTGGGGGAGACGATCCGGATCGGCGGGCAACCGTTCAGGATCGTGGGTTTGCTCCAATCCAAGGGCGGGGGCACGTTCGGAAGCCAGGATAACCAGGTGATCATCCCGTTCACAACCGCGCAGACACGCCTGATCCACCGCTCAGTCCTAAACGAGGTGGACCAACTTTACGTGCAGGCTGCAAACGCCAAGGCGGTCCCGTCGGCAACAGACGAGATCAAGCAAATCCTGCGGCAACGCCACCGGACACCCGTGGGAGTGGATGACTTCACAGTTTTCTCACAAGCGGACTTCCTGTCGATCGCAACCACGGTGACGGGGGTCTTCACCATTTTCCTGGGCGGGATCGCAGGGATATCCCTGCTGGTGGGCGGAATCGGGATCATGAACATCATGCTGGTGTCGGTGACCGAGCGCACGCGTGAGATCGGCTTGCGCAAGGCACTGGGGGCACGCAAGCGCGATATCCTGGTGCAATTCCTGATCGAAAGTTCCATGCTCAGCCTAATCGGAGGAATCATCGGAATCCTGCTGGGGTGGTTTTTGGGATTCATTGTTGGGCGAATCGCGGCGGCCACCGGGAATCCCTTCAACCCGGCTATCAGCCTGAACGCCATCCTGCTAGCAACGCTGTTTTCGGCGGCGGTGGGATTATTCTTTGGGATTTACCCGGCGAACCGGGCAGCCGGCCTGGAACCGGTGGAAGCACTGCGTTACGAATAAAGCGAGGAAGGCTGACAGGAAGCAGTAAAATAAACTCTGGCATCACCTTGATGTCAGAGTTTTCTTTCAGGAGCAGCTCATGCAGGCAAAAATCATCGAAGTGGGAGCAGAAAGACTCGTGGAATATGCCAGCATTCCGATCAAGATGGAAGTGAAACAACGGCTGGAGGTCGAACTGGTGGATGAAGGATTGGGAGGCATGCTGCTGCACCAGGTGGAGGTGGAGAAGCCATTCGTCAAGGATTACGATTCATATGGGGAAATCCCCACGGACTGGCCGAAGAAATTCGATGTTAGCAACTGGGGTTTTTTCATGGGACTGGCGGGAGAGAGACTGGCGGGCGGGGCAGCAGTGGCTTTCCATACCAACGAGGTGATCATGCTCGAAGACAGGAAAGACCTGGCGGTGCTATGGGACCTGCGGGTGGACCCTGCCTTTCGAGGGGTGGGGATCCCACTTTTCAAGTATGCTGCTGAATGGGCCAGGAAACAGGGCTGCCGACAAATGAAGGTGGAAACGCAAAATGTCAATGTGCCCGCCTGCCGATTTTATCAGCGCATGGGCTGCAGCCTGGGCGAGATCCGGCGGTTTGGGTACGCAGCCGTTCCCGCGGTTGCGGAGGAAGTGATGTTGAACTGGTATCTTTATCTGTAGATTCACCTTTAACACCCAAGAGACGACCGCGGATGCATTCCAAGGCAAGTATAATGGGCAGGTTGGCGCTCGAGACCTAATCAAAATGCGAAGGGAATCGGGCGCAGCATTCATATCCCAAACACTGCATCGATCCAAGGAGTAACTTATGGAAGAAAAGATGAAGCAATTGAGAGAAAAACTGGCAGAGATTTCGGACCTGAACACCGTGGGAGCCGTGCTCGGCTGGGACCAGCAGACCTACATGCCGCCTGGCGGCGCGGAAGGGCGGGGCAATCAGCTGGCGCTGATCGGACAGCTGGCACACGAACGCTCCACAACGCCGGAACTAGGGAAATTGCTTGACGAGCTTAAACCATACGCAGCCAGCCTGGACCCGGATTCAGACGAAGCGCGACTGGTTAAAGTGACAGCACGCAACTACGAAAAAGCCGTGCGGGTGCCGACCAAGCACGTGGTCGATTTCGCACAAGCCACCACCCTGGGTCAGCAAGCCTGGGTGGAGGCCCGATCCAAATCGGACTTTTCAATCTTCCGCCCACACCTGGAAAAGATCGTGGCGCTGCGACAGGAATATGCGTCGTTCTTCCCAAATTTCGAACATCCTTATGATGCCCTGCTGGACGATTTCGAACCCAACATGAAAACAGCGGACGTAAAGGTCATTTTCGACGGGCTGCGCCCCAAGCAGGTGGAACTGATCAAGGCAATCAGCGGAAAGCCGCAGGTGGACGATTCCTTCCTGCACCAACCATTCGACGAGAAAAAGCAGTGGGATTTCGGCGTTGAAGTGATCACCAAGTTTGGGTATGACTGGAACTGCGGACGGGAGGACAAGGCCGCGCATCCATTCACCACCAGCTTTGGGATCAAGGATGTACGCATCACCACGCGGGTGGCACCAGATTTCCTCAACTCGATGATCTTTGGAACCATGCACGAGTGCGGTCACGCCCTGTACGGGCAGGGAGTGGCTCTAGAACTGGAGCGGACCGGGCTGGAAGGCGGAGCGTCCCTGGCAGTGCACGAGAGCCAGAGCCGAATGTGGGAGAACCTGGTGGGACGCTCGCTGCCCTTCTGGCAGCACTTCTACCCGCGCCTGCAAGAAGTTTTCCCACAGCTGAGGGGTGTGACGCTTGACAAGTTTTACAAGGGAATCAACAAGGTCCAACCATCGTTCATCAGGGTGGAGGCGGACGAAGCCACGTATAACCTGCACATCATGCTGCGGCTAGAAATGGAAATTGCCATGCTTGAAGGAAAAGTGGCGATCAAAGACGTCCCAGAGCTTTGGAACGTTAAGATGAAGGAATACCTGGGGGTCACACCGCCCAATGATGCCAAGGGAGTGCTGCAGGATATCCACTGGTCGGGAGGCTCGATCGGCTACTTCTCAACTTATGCACTGGGAAACCTGGTCTCGGTCCAGTTGTGGGAAAAGATGATCCAAGATAACCCGGACGTGGTGGAGCAAATCCGACAGGGAAAATTCGAGACCCTGCTGGGCTGGCTGCGGAAAAATATCCACCGACATGGAGGCAAGTTCGAGCCGCAGGAACTGGTGCAGAAAGTGACCGGTTCCAAGATCGACCCAGCACCGTACGTACGCTATCTCACCAAAAAATACAGCGAGATTTACGGCCTATAGAAGGATGGAGACGCTCCAAAAGGAGCGTCTCTCGTTTACGGGTATAATTTCGGAATGCGCCGCCGCTTTGCCCTGATCTGCACCCTGCTGATATTTATGACCGCCTGCGGAAAGACAACGGCAATTCCAACCCAGACCCCTATGCCGACCCAGGCGGCAATCCCGACTTCGACAGAAACGATCCGGCCAACTAGGCTGCCCAGCGAAACCGCAACCAGCCTCCCGGTCAGCTCTCCCAGCGTGAAAATGTCAGCGACACCGTCAGAGACTGCCACGGTCGAGCCGACACTCACCGAAACCGCAGCACCGGAATCAACCGCCACCCAGACGCCAATACTGACAGCCACCACCCTGCCGCAGCCTGTGGTTGGCTCGGCAGCGATCCAATTCTACGGGCCAGGTCCGCTTTCGAAGGCGGTCTCGCCGATGACGGTCTACGGGTACGCGATCCCCGGTTATGCGGCCCTGGGAAAAGTGTTCCTTTACGGGGAAGACGGGCGGTTGATGGCGACCAAACTTTTACAGTTGAATACCGCATTCACGTGGGCGTATTTTTACGGGATACTCACCTTCGAGGTCCACGGAGCCGGGGAACTGGGACGGCTGACGATGACGACCCAGGACCAATATGGGCGATTTACAGCCGAGAATTCAGTCCACCTCATTTTGCTGCCGGAGGGGATGTCGATCACCAATGCACCGGGGAACGTGAAGGAGCGCTGCGTGATCGAGAAGCCGCTGGCTGGTCGGCGCAATTCGGGAGGAACAGTGACAATCGCGGGGGTGATTCGTCCATTTAACAGTTTGCCGTTGGAGGTGGAATTAACCGGGCGGGACGGGAAGGTGATCGCCACGCAGGTTACAGCGATTTCACCCGCCGCTGATGACAGCTATGTGCCGTTCCAGGTGGACATGCATTATATAATCCAGTACGGGATGTGGGCGCTGGTGAGCGTAAGCCAGCCCGACGACCGGATCGCGGGGACGATGTACCTATCCAGCCGGGAAATTTACCTCTATCCTTGACCTGCCTTGACTTGCTTTCGGGGGGGTGATACAATAGCGGCTCGTTGTAACCGACGCGGGGTAGAGCAGTGGCAGCTCGTCAGGCTCATAACCTGGAGGTCGCTGGTTCGAGTCCAGCCCCCGCAACTTTATTGAATGAGACGCCTGCAAAGGCGTCTTTTGATTCAGGCCGCTGGTTTCCCCCAGGGGGACATAGCGAGTCCAGCCCCCGCAACTTTATTGAATGAGACGCCTGCAAAGGCGTCTTTTGATTCAGATCGCTGGTTTCCCCCGGGGGGACATAGCGAGCCCAGCCCCCGCAATTTTCTTGAATAAGACGCCCAAAAGGGCGTCTTATTATTCAGGTCGCTGGTTTCCCATTAGGGGACTTTTCACCGGGGGGACGTCGCGCGTCCAGCCCCGCCTTCTGGCAAACGAACCTGCCATTCCAGATGACGTTCAACAATTTCCTGGTCGGTGGGACCGACGTGCAGGTGAATTTCGTGTTGACCTTCATAATTCGCGAGGGCACATGATCTCCTCGATCGAATTCATGGCCAGAAGCCTGACCTCTGTTCAATGCACAGTGATTTGTAATTTTTTTCTCTATGACTATTGGAGTTTTCCGCGTTCTTGCTCCCATATTTTTGCATAGCCTTCAAAGAAGCCCGAGATCAATTGCAGATCATCTTCTGAGTAATTTGAAATGAGCTTTTCTTGTGCTTTTCCCACGGGCGCATACCACGGAGCCACTCTGGCAGCTCCTGATTTCGCCAGAACGATGAGTGTTCCGCGGCGGTCATCCGGATTGCGTTGGCGTTCGATATACCCCCCTTTTTCGAGCCGATCGAGCATCGCGGTCGTCGCACCAGAACTGAGGCCAGTATATTTGGCAAGTTCGGTGGGAGTGGAAATGCGTTTGGATAATAAAAACCCTAGACATTCCATGTCGGTCCCATTGACGCCCAGTTTTTCGAAAATTATATTGCGATACAACGTCATCTGAATGCCATACTCCCTGGCCGCCACATTGGTACGGATGATCAGGTCAATCTTTTTGGGGTCTGCCATAGCCATGCCTCTTGACAATATCTTTATTTTGGAGTATCTTCATTATATACCTAAATGGTAAATTTTACAAGTAAAGGAGTTACATATGAACAAAGGTGTCAAAACAATCATCTATCCTGTCAAGGATATGGCTCGGGCGAAGACGCAATTCCGCACACTCCTGGGCGTCGATCCATATGGGGACCAGCCATATTATGTTGGCTTCAAGGTTGGAGACCAGGATATTGGATTGGTTCCGAACAGCCCCGAAGCTGGAATGACGGCCTTTTACCATGTCGATGATATCAAGCAAAGCCTGCAATCACTCCAGGAGGCCGGCTCACAAACCTTGCGGAAAATAACAGATGTCGGTGGCGGAAGGTTGATCGCAAGTGTAAGGGACGCTGACGATAACATCATTGGGCTTATTCAGGATACGTGAGCTCTCCAGTCACAAATCTATATTGTCGCTTGCACGCACTGTACGGACATGCAAGGATTTTACCGGTAAGATTAGCCAAAAGGAGATTCTCATGAGCACAGGTACCAGCACAACAAAGAAGTCCACAGGATTCACAAACGAGGAAAAAGCCGCGGTGAAGGCTCGTGCCCTGGAACTGAAGGCAGAAGCGCGGGCCTCCAAGGACAGGGAGGAAGGCGAAAAGGCCGTGCTTGCGGCGATCGCGGCGATGAAGGGCTCGGACCGCTCCATAGCCGAGCGGCTGCACGCGATCATCAAAGCCAGTGCACCGACCCTCACGCCGAAAACCTGGTACGGCTTCCCCGCGTATGCCAAGGACGGCAAGATCGTCTGCTTCTTCCAATACGCGGCGAAGTTCAACACCAGGTACGGAGAGCTCGGCTTCAACGATGCGGCGAACCTCGATGAAGGGGGCATGTGGCCAGTCCGTTACGCGTTGAAGGAGTTGACCGCTACCGAAGAGGCAAGGATCGCCGCGCTGGTGAAAAAAGCAGTGAGCTGAGGACTGTTATCAACAGTCGTGACTTTTCAGACTCTTGATCAGGGTTTATAGGCTGAAGTTTGGTCTTCGGTTCAAGTTGACAATTCTAATGATTTTCTTGAACCAAGGAACTCGCGGCTGACCAAAATCGGGGGTTCTTGAGGTCCGCGGTGAAGCCGCCTGAGATTGCATCTCATAACCTGAAGATTGCTGGTTTCCCCAGGGGGAGGGTGCGAGTCCAGTCCCCCGCAACTATTATGAAAGAGACACCCCATAGCCATGGGGTGTCTCTTGCTTTACCAGGGGGCTTCCCGAGGAAAAGGGATTCGGATCAGGTGTGTTAATTCCTCTTCAACCTGTGAAACATTGTCATTTGGGCACAGTAATTCGCGAGAACGACTAGAAACGAATGACTGATTTTGAGGCATTATTTTTAGATGATGCCTGTGTGAAACATTTAGCTAAGAGCACTCATCGACGACTCAAGTCGTCGATGTGGCCGATGGCGGCTTGAAGCCGCCTCGGCTCAAAACGAATGACTGATTTTGAGGCATTATTTTTAGATGATGCCTGTGTGAAACATTTACTCCAGGGTACTCACACGGCACCAAACTCAAACCGTCCAAGTGCCCTTCCGGAAGTGCGATACAAATGTGCGGCTGACCCCAGGGAGGTATTCTGCGAAGGCGGCTTATCTCCCACGCGGGAGCTCCCCCTCGCTTCGGTCGGGGAGGATGTCGCGAACGATGCCTACCCATAGGGGACAATGTCAGCTCTAGTAGAGTGACAGTTTTCCAGGAGGCAAAAAATGATGCCGGCAGGATAACCCATTTTCCACCGGCTGGTCATTTGAGCATGATTCGGAATTTTGGGTGGTTTTGCATTCGATTTGGAAATATCAGGATGGAAGAGTCCTGATGAATCCACGCCAGGGTGAAAGGAGAGATATCAATATAAGGAAACAGCCCTCAATTTCAACTATTCAATTGTTAACGTACAAATTTACCAGACAATCAGAAACGATGAAACTTTCACCAATCGTATTATAGAACAAAAATTCTATTAAGTCAAGGCGGGATAGTTTATTCCAGGGAGCAGGCACAGGACCCCTGAAGAACATGGATAAACAATACTGATGTACAAAAGCGCAACGAATGGGTCTGATGTAGAGCTACGGAACGTGATAAAAGGGGGTAAACGATAATCATTAGAATATAGGTGACATTTATCAGATTGTGAGGATAAACATCATTTGAGATTAAGCCTTTTTGAGGGTATTATCAAAAATAGGGGTACTCTGTTCAATAGACTGCGTATTTTTTTGACTTGAAGGAACCAGGGCAAGCATTGTCATGACTACGATGATCTATTTCTTAAGTGGACTTGCATTTGAGGGACTAGGCCTGGCTGCTTTTTTACAACAGCGCCAGGGAAGCGACCTGTCCTTAAACAAGCATCTTAAGTGGCTGGCAGCGTTCGGCCTGGTCTGTGGGGTAACCAACTGGATCGACATGTTCCTTTCCAGTGGAGGAACACCGGAATATATATATGCACTTAATATTATAAGAATGATAGCCCAACCCCTTACAGGTTTATTGCTCCTTATCTTTGGCTGGGAAATCTTGAGAGAAATCCCTTTACCAGCATGGACTATTTTTATTCCGGGGGTATTGATCGTTCCGATCGCCTATGTGATCACCTACGCAGCTACCACTTTCGTCACACCTTCCCCCATTGAAATTCCCATCGATATCTGGTCACGCTACCTGCTTTATCTTCCAGGAGCCATCCTGGCAGGGACCGGTTTCCTGCGCCAGTGGAAAATGCAACGGAAACTCGGTCTTTCCGATGTTGCCAACCTGATGCTGGGAGCTGGAGTTGCGTTCCTTTTCGAAGCGTTCATCGTCGGATTAGTGGTGCCGGCAGCCCCGAGTGGTTCAGCTTCTTATTACAACTATAACCGTGTTGTTTTTAATGCTTTCACTGGGGAACAGGCGGGACTAACCGGGTTTTTTGGATTAACATCCTGGCTTGATTATCAGAAAATATTGGACGTTACCGGCCTACCCGTATCGTTCTGGCGGATGCTTTCTGCTTTCACTGTTACTTTCTTCGTAGTGCGGGGATTAGGCGTGTTCGAAGCCACGCGCAAGCGGCAAGTCAAAGCACTTCAGGATGAACGTTCCCAAGCTCAAAAAGCAGTCTTCGATGCCCAAATTGCAGCCAGGGAAGCTGCGGAAAATTGGACGGAAGCACTGGTTAGCATCAACCGGCGGATCACGGAACTGGAAGATGTTGACAGTATATTGCTATATGTCGTGGAAAATGCAAGGAAATTACTACGGGCAGACTTTATTGGGCTAGCCCTATTGTCCAATGATCCTGCCTGCCTGGAATTGAAGTGCTTTTCCATTGAAGACAATGTTAAATTGGTGCAATCACCGGTCGTGGTCGAAGCCCCCTGGATCCTGGAAACCATGCAAACCAAGCATTCTTATCGATCCTCCGCGGATGAATCACCCAGCATGCTTAACAATAACCTTTATGGACTCGCAAAGCCACCCAGAGAGGCAGGCATTGTTCGACTCGAGCTGGATAACCGTCCAATCGGGGTCTTTTGGGCTGCAAGAACCGATGAAATATTATTTACTGAGACAGATCTGATCTGGCTGGAATGCATGGCAGACCAGGTGGTGATCGCCATCCAGCACGGGTTGATGACCTCACAGCTACAATCCCTTTCGATCACAGAGGAACGGGCCCGGATCGCCCGGGATATGCATGACGGGCTGGCACAGGTGTTGGGATACTTGAACCTGCAAGTTCAAACTTTGGATGCACTGCTCAAACAAGGAAAACAAGAAGATCTCGCCATGGAATTGGAACAAATGAGGAAAGCCATTAAAGTAGCGAATGCCGATGTTAGGGAAAACATCCTCAGTTTGCGAACCACGCTGGCCGATGAAAAGGGACTTGTTTCGGCGATCGGTGAGTACCTGGAAGAGTTTGGAGTACAAGCCAAGATCGAAACACATTTCACAAATGAAGTGGAAAATAATCTCAGACTTTCTTCGATTGCTGAAGTTCAATTGGTGTGCATCCTGCAGGAAGCACTGGCAAACGTCCGCAAGCATGCCTGCGCCAACCTGGTAAGTGTCCTGGTTACAAAGAAAAAACGCCAAGAAAGCGACTATATCTATTTGCAGATCATGGATGATGGGGTCGGATTGTTGAAATACGATTCAAAACGTCATTTCGGTCTTACCACCATGAAGGAAAGAGCCAGTAGTGTGGGCGGGGAGCTGGATGTTCTTTCGGGGGAAGGAAAAGGTACTAAAGTTGAGTGCTGGCTGCCCTGTCTTGATCAAGAAAAAATGAAAAATAGACAGACAATAATTACATAATTAATGGAAAAATATAACTTTCACGGACCGAGATATTTAGAATGAATATTCGCGAATGGACATTACCAGTATATACCATCCTGACTCAATTATCTGTTGGGGCACTCCTGGTAATATGGGTTATCAGAGCGTTATACATTGTGAATTTCGGTATCAGAAAAGATCGATCAGGCCATCAAAATCCCAATACTGATCTTATTTTCCACTGCCATTTTTGCCATCATTTTCGCCCATTTTCACTTAAGCAAGCCATATTTGTCATTCCTGGCACTTCGGAACATAGGATCTTCCTGGCTGAGCAGAGAAATATTTGCGAATTTGATCTATGCAACCTTCTTCGGGCTCCTATTGATCTCTCTCTGGTCGGTGAAAACCCGAAAGAATACGAAAACTTTCCTAGGATGGCTGGCGATCATAAGTGGGATAATCACAGAATACTGTATGTCCCGAATTTACCTGCTTCCATCCCAACCGGCCTGGGATTCCCTATTAACCCCGATCTCTTTCCTGACGACCACGCTACTGCTGGGGGTTTTGACGGTCCCATTACTTTTTACGATGGATCTAATTTTCAAAAAAGCCCAAGGCCAGGAAAGCGCGGCAATTAATTCGCAACTGATCGACCGATCTTTGGGTAAATTGGCACTTTTTGCAGTTACGCTTTGTATCATCATGGTCACCATCATCTCTCTTCAAATTGCATTCCTTTTTTCAGGAAATGCAGCTGCCCAGGCAAGCCTGAACTTGCTCGTTAACATCTATGAACCCCTGTTAATTATTCGCCTGCTATTTATGTTCATGGGAGCAGGGTGGTTCGGTTATGTAGCAGTACGTCATCATCAAATTAAACTGGCAGCAGAGAGTTTGATACTGCAGGCCTTTATTACATGCCTATTCGTAATGGTTGCTGAGATCGTGGGGCGATTCCTTTTCTTTGCAATCCATGTACGGGTAGGAATCTAAACTCATGGATGTTATTCGATGACAATTCGAGTTCTTATCGCCGATGACCATAAGTTGTTCCGCCAAGGACTGATCAGTTTGATGAAAACGCGCCGGGAAATGGTAGAGGTAGTGGGGGAAGCGGAAACCGGTGTAGAAGCCATTCAAATGGCCAAGCAATTAACTCCAGATGTAATCCTGATGGATATTTACATGCCTCAATTAGACGGCTTGCAAGCGGCCAAGGAAATCCATAAACTGTTTCCAAAAATCGCCATTGTCATCCTGACTTCGTCCGAAAAGGATGGACATTTATATGAAGCCGTTCAATCCGGCGTTTCGGGATATTTATTAAAAAGCCTGGACGCTGAAGAGCTATTTTCCATGATAAATGGCGTTTCACACGGAGAGGCAGCCATGACGCGTGCAGTGGCTTCGCGATTGCTTAAGGGAGTCGCGGATCGCCTGGTTTCGGACGATAGGGGGGAGACTTCCCTGACTGAGCGGGAATTGTTAGTACTCAGGCTGGTTGCCAGCGGGGCAAGCAATTCTGATATTGCCGAGAAGCTATCCATATCAGTTAACACTGTTAAAAGCCACTTGAAAAACATCCTGGAAAAGCTGCATTTAGATAATCGGACTCAAGCAGCCTCCTATGCATTCGAACGGGGGTTGGTTTCACCCAGGAACAGGTAAAAATAATATCACCCATTAGAGTGATACCAAATTACTCTCAGGGGGGATGGTCGACATGCCGTGGAGGGGTATCCTTGATTAGTGAAAAACTCCACAATTTATCACTAATTCATCATAACAAGGAGACCCCATATTACAAATTTCCGATCACAACTCTTCATCTTGACTGAATCTCAAGGCTTTGCATTGAGCGAGCAAGTCCAACATTCCTTTGAATAATCTGGAGGAAAAATATGACAAAGAAGAATTTCCTCACCAAAGCCCTGACCGACTCTGTTATCACCCGGCGCAGCTTCATCAAGTGGAGCGCAGCCCTGGGTGGGACAGCCGCGTTGGTCGGGGGGATGGGATACGGGTTAAAAGCCGTCGAAGCCGCTGCCGAAACAGCAGCCGGAGAGGGTAAATGGGTTCCAGGTGCCTGCTGGGGAAACTGCGGCGGGCGATGTTTGAACGTGGCTTATGTAGTTGATGGTGTGGTTACCCGCCAGAAGACCGACGATACCCACCCCGACAGCCCCGATTTCCCGCAGCAACGCGGGTGTGCGCGCGGGCGCTCACAGCGCCAGCGCGTTTATGGAGCTGATCGCCTTAAATACCCGATGAAACGAGCGAATTGGGCTCCTGGCGGCGGCGACAAATCGCTGCGCGGCAGAGATTCATGGGTGCGCATCTCATGGGATGAAGCTCTCAGTATCGTGACTTCGGAAATCAAGCGCATCGACGCGGCTTACGGTCCGACATCCAGACTGTGGGGCACAAATGCCATTGCGGCTTTCGGCGGATATGTTAGCACCTGGGGCTCGACTTCGTCGGGGACCTGGGCTTACACCGGACCACGCGTGGTCGGATAATTATGAAGCAATGGGAAATGACCGGCTGGAAATGCGCAAGGCGAAATTGATCGTGATGTGGAGTTCCGATCCGATCCAAGTCAGCGGCGGCAGCCCAGCCTACCATTACCTGCAGGCGAAAAAAGCCGGAGCTAAATTCATCTTTGTTGATCCTTACTACAACCCCTCAGCAACAGTATTAGCGGATGAATGGATCCCGATCCGACCCGGTACCGACACAGCCATGCTGCTAGCCATGGGATACGTCCTAATTACAGAGGACAATCCAGTAACCAAGCCGTTGATCGACTGGGGTTTTGTCAATAACAATACGATCGGCTTTGACAAGACCACCCTGCCAGAAGGTGCCGACCCGGAAGAGAACTACCATGATTATGTGCTCGGCCTAGATGCCAATGGCAACCCAGCGCCGGCGGGGCACAAAAATTATCCTGCCAAGACACCTGCATGGGCATCCGAGATCACCGGAGTAACTCCCGAGAAGATCCGCTCATTTGCGATTGAGATTGCCCAGACCAAGCCGGTGGCATTCATGGAAAGTGATGCGTCAGCCCGAATCAATGGGGCACAGACATTTGGCCAGGCATTTATGGCGATCGCCTCGATGATCGGCTCGATCGGTGTCAGCGGTGGCGGTACAGGTCAAACAAGGCACTCGGCGGCTGGAAATATCGGTCCGGCGTTGGTCAGCGCGGGAGGTGCCAAAACGGTACTTAAGTCTGCTGCTAACCCGATAAAAATGAGAGTTAACAACAATGAGACCTGGGGCGCCCTCCTGAAAGGTGAGTACACTTCGGCTTTTAATGAGAAGACCCCACTCAATATCCAGATGATCTATTTCACAAAAGGCTCGAACTTGCAAACGATGGTAGGACAGGCCAAGGGTATCCAGGCGGTCCGCCAGGTTGAGTTTGTTTTAGCCACCGATTTCCACATGGCGACCGGCTGCCGATATGCGGATGTGGTCCTGCCGGTAACGACCCGATGGGAACGTGACAACTACATTACCAGCCCGAACCGTGAAGCATTATTATGGGCTGACCGGGTCATCGATCCGTTGTTCGAGACCAAGGACGATTCCTGGATCGACTGGCAGATCGGGCTGGCGCTGGGTGTATATGATCCCACCAAGGTAGAGATCTCGGATAAACAGCAAGCCTTCAACAAAATCGCCGGTGCGACAGTCTTAGATCCTGCAGATGGCAAAACGAAGCAAACACTCGTGACCATCACCGCTGAGGATCTGGCTGCCATGGGCGTTGAAGGTGAACCGCAAACCGGGGTCATCCCGATCATGGAGTTCAAGCAGAAAGGCAGCTACCAGGTACCGCGTAAGGAAGGCGACAAATACGGAAACATTTCCTTAAAGAGCTTCCGCGAAGATCCTGTGGCGAACCCGGTAAAAACAGAGAGCGGTAAGATTGAATTACACTCTCAAGTGCTTGCTGCTGATATCAAGGCGATTGGGTTCTCAACCATCCGCCCGATCCCGGAGTACATCCCGGCGCAACGCGGCTACGAAGCCACTTTCAGTGACTGGACGAATAAAGTCAAGGGTCCCTATCCTCTCCAGATGTACAACAAACACTACTGGCGCCGAAGCCACACTGAATTCGACAACGTACTTCAGCTTCGGGAAGCGTTCCCGCAAGAATTCGTGATGAACCCGATCGATGCTGCAGCACGTGGAATCAAGAACAGCGACATGGTCAAGGTCACCAGCACGGAAGGAAGCACCATCCGGCATGTAATCGTGACCGACCGCCTGATGCCCGGTGTCACGATCCTGCCACACGGCGCGTGGACAGAATTTGACGATGCCCTTGGTGTAGACAAAGCCGGCTCGGATAATTACATTGAGGCTGGCGTGCCAGTTGGTGAGGGAAACATGGGCTTCAACTCACAGAATCGTCCAGGTAGAAAAATGGGATGGAGCAGCTCAAGCGCCAGATTCCCGTTGGCCTCAGCGCATTCCCCTTAAGGAGGCATAGCCATGGCGAAACAATTAGCTTTTTATTTTGATGCAAGTGCATGCACGGGCTGCAAAGCCTGCGCGATAGCATGCAAGGACCGCGCCAATAACCCAGTTGGAGTCAACTGGCGCAAAGTATATGATTACGGCGGTGGTGGTTGGAACCCGGATGCTACACATCCAGAGATCATGATCCCCAATAACGTATTTGTATATTCCACTTCAACGTCCTGCATGCATTGTGAAAATCCAGCTTGTTTAGCAGCATGCCCGGCAAAAGCCATTACAAAACGTGACGATGGCGTCGTGTTGATCGATGCTAATGTATGCATCGGCTGCCGCTACTGCGAATGGGCCTGCCCATACGGAGCGCCACAGTTCAATACAGCTCTCGGAGTCATGACCAAGTGTGATTTCTGCCAGGATTTACAGGCACAAGGCCTCAACCCGGCCTGTGTTGACGCCTGCCCGATGCGTGCATTGGGCTTTGGTGAACTGGAGGCTTTGAAGCAGGCACATGGGACGGTAAATGCCATAGAACCACTGCCGGCTGCTGATATTACCCATCCAGCGATCGTGATCACTCCCCACAAACACTCCCAAGCAAGCGGGAAGGGAACCGGTCACATCATCAAGTTGGAGGAGGTGTAAGATGGATATGAGAGAAGTAATCCTGGTAACATTCACCATCCTGGCGCAAATGTCCGTAGGCGCTTTCCTGGTGCTGGTCGTAGTCAAGTTTTTTGTTGCCCGCAAGGCAGGAGTTGTTGAAGCCGACCGGATGGGTGACCTTTCATTGATCGCGATCATCGCAGTGCTAGGCTTGGGCCTGCTTGCCTCACTTTTTCACCTGGGCAGCCCGCTCGCCGCGCCACGCGCAATCAACAACCTAGGGGGCTCCTGGCTGAGCCGTGAGATCCTAAGCGGGTCGATCTTCTTTGTGCTGGGAGCACTATATGCCGGGCTGCAGTTGTTCAAAGTAGGTCCAGCAACCCTGCGGACAGTGATCTCCTGGCTGGCAGCCCTGGTTGGGATCGTTCTTGTCTACAGCATGTCCATGGTTTATTATGTGCTGCCGTCCCAACCGTCATGGAATAACCTGGCAACGCCGGTTTCCTTCTTTACCACGACACTTCTGCTAGGTGCCCTGGCGATGGGAGTGGCGTTCGTAGTCAACTTTGCGTATGTTGCGAAGAAAAACCCCGACTGCGCTGACCTGCAGTGCCAATTGCTGCGCAGCACCATGCGCTGGATCGCGGCAGTTGCTGTGATCCTGCTGGGTGTAGAATTCGTGGTCACCCCGGTCTACCTGGTTTCCCTGGCAACCGGAGTCCCGCAGGCAGTCGCAAGTGCCCAGTTGATTGCCGGCCCGTTAGGTCCGCTCTTCCTGATCCGGATGATCCTGGCTTTTGTTGGTGCCGGTGTATTCGGGTTCTTCCTGTATCAGAATGCCCAAAGCGCAGGCCGCGAAAAGATCATGGGCTACATGGCCTACTCTGCTTTCGTTTTGGTGCTGATTGCCGAAGTACTGGGACGATTCGTTTTCTATTCCAGTCATGTTGGCATAACGCTTTAGCAAGCGGACCAATCAACTTTTAGACAACTCCCGGGGAGGCAATCACCAAATTGCCTCCCCGGGAAAGTGTTTTGAAGCATCCGCCTCCTGGAATGGCGGGATGAATCGATCATCTTGCTCGAAATTCCCTATTGGATTCATTGGATAGTACCGCTTAATAGCCTGGATGCAAAAAAAATCCATTCCACATTTGAGGAGTATTTCCCAGAACCTGATACACCGATCAAATGTGTCTATCCATTGCCCTTGTAATTATTAGGATTTAGTTTACAAAATTGGTTACATTTATCACTTATCCGTAATTACTCACATCCATTATGCTTCTGAGGGATCATAGTTACAGCGCTTGATTTCACAAGCGAACCATACTAACAGGCTACATGAGGTTAAATTCATGAATCAAAAAAATACAAATAAGGATTGGGGAACGATATTGGCTGGAGAGAAATTGCTGTTTGGATTGCTGGGGAAAATTTTGTATGCCGAACTTGACAAAGCCTGGCTGGAGTCTCTAATTGACGAGGATGTTTTCTCGGAGGTACCATTTGGGGGGGAACTGAGCGAGACCACATCGGGCCTGGAATTGCTGCAAAAGTGGTCCCACGAAAACAGCGCTGGCCTCAGCGACAAATCCTTCGATGGGATGCGCGCTGATTACACAAGCTTATTCGTGGGCGTCGGGCGGGTACTGGCGGCGCCATGGGAATCTGTATATTTTAACGATGGACGCATGGTATTCCAGGAACAGACCCTGCAGGTGCGCGATTGGTTTCGCCGCTTTGGAGTTGAAACCGAAAAACTACACAAGGAACCGGATGACCATATTGGTCTTGAACTATCGTTTATTGCCCACCTCGCAATGCTTGGACTCCAGGCAATCGAAGCGAAAGATGACAATAAATTTGAGGAAATCGTCGAAGCCCAGCGCCGATTCACGCTTGAACACCCCCTCAAGTGGGTTCCGAAATGGTGTAAATTGGTAGAGGAAAAAGCCAACACGGATTTCTACCGGGGATTAGCACAGCTTGTCCGTGGATCATTGTTTTCCCTGGCTAAAATCCTCGAGATCCAATCACCGCAAACCAATTAGCGTTGTGTCCTTGAGTGGACAACGACCCATTTGCTGCAAGAAATCATTTCATGATGCACTGGAACCAACGAACTATTCGCAAGGTCAATATTTTATTTTCCAGTTATGCAGATCCCAGTGTGCGCGCTCATTTTGGTCGAGGCAACCAGGTGGTAGTAAAGGCATCAGACCAATGAAAGTAAAAGAGGAACTTGAATGAAGACCGATGTGAACGAAAGTACACTTGCCACAATTAGCAATCCGGTCTTCCGCTCTTACGCTGAGCGGTATATTCGGATCAATCAAGACTTTATGGAGCATACCCGTCAGAGTGGGTTGGAAATCGAATCAAACAACGATGACGAAAAATTTATTACCAGGGTGGAGGCGTTACGCAAAAAGGGGGCGGTGGTAAGGAATGATTCCAAAAGCATATATACCAAGAGGATTTCCTCAGCATGCCTGGCATGCCAGACAGGGGTGGGGAGCACTACCTACTTTATATCGTTGAAATGCCACCGGGACTGCTTTTTTTGTTTCAACCCAAACCAGGAAGGCTATGAGTATTTCCGCGATCATGTGCGAGATGTGGTGGCAGAACTGGAATCCATGCGGGCGAGTGGTGCAAAGGTCAATCACCTAGGATTGACCGGTGGTGAACCGCTGCTGCACAAAGAAGAGGCGATCAGTTTTTTCCAGGAGGCACGCAAGAATTTTCCCGAGGTTTATACCCGTTTATATACCTGCGGGGATCAATTGGACCGCCCGACACTCCAAGCGTTGAAAGATGCAGGGATGGACGAGATCCGATTTAGCCTGCGGATCCAGGATTCAATCAAGGCGCAGCAGCATACCTATGACCAAATCGCGCTGGCGCGCGAATATATCCCCAAGGTGATGGTCGAAATGCCAGTGCTACCCGGCTCGCTGGAGGAAATGAAAAAAGTCCTGACGGAATTGGATAGGCTGGAGATCTTTGGGATCAACCTGCTGGAGTTTTGTTTTCCACTACACAATGCGGAAGCGTTTCAGAGGCAAGGGTTCCGGATCAAATCCAAACCATACCGGGTTTTATACAATTATTGGTATGCTGGAAGCCTGCCTATTGCAAACAGCGAAATTGAATGCCTTGATTTAATCGAGTACGCGTTGGACGAAAAGCTAAACCTAGGGGTACATTATTGTTCTCTCGAAAACAAGAATACAGGGCAGATCTACCAGCAGAATTCTATCCGTCCTCTTCCAAAAACCATGTTTTTTTCCAACACCGATTATTTTCTAAAAAGTGCCAAAGTTTTTGGTGAGGATATTGCCCCTGTGCAGCGGTTCTTCCAAAAGACCGGTTACAAGAATTATGAAATAAATACCGAGCATAATTACCTGGAATTTCATGTGAGCCAAATACGGTCGCTTAAGCAATTCGACATCGAGATCGGCCTATCCAGCAACGTCCTCGAGACTCGCGACGGGGAGCGTTGCGTTCGAGAGTTGAGGGTGGATAAAACCACGCCAAAAACCTTCAGGTTATCGAAAGATACATAAATAGTAGATTTAGGAAATAATGCCAGGGCTATTGAGCATACCATGTGAAACCTCGAGAATAACCTACCAAATAAATGAATTGAGACGCCCCATAGCCATGAGGGCGTCTTTTTGATTTATGGAGGTGGTTTTAGGAAGCCGGAGGCAAGGCAAGTGCAACCCAACCTACCATGAGAAACGAGAGAATCGAATAAGGAAGTAAATCACTGCCACTTTGTAGATTGGCTGGGGTATCATTCTCTTTATGCGAAGCCAAGGCGTTTTATTCTCGGCAGCCAATATCCTGAAGGATCATTATTGGCCGTTAATCAAAAGCCGCCAGACATTCATGTTGACGCTTACCGGGGCAGCTGGATACCTTTGCCAGTTACGAGCCCGAATGGATTGGTGGACCTTTTCAGGACTCCTGGGAAGTCTTTTCATCACGATCAGCGGCTGCACTGTGCTAAACATGGTTTTCGACAGAGACCTTGATCGTAAAATGACACGCACCAGCCAGCGACCCCTGGCTGCCGGGCAGGTCAATGCAGGAGCTGCGGCTTTCCTGGGAGGGGCACTTATTGGTCTAGGCCTGGTTTGGGCATTGACGCTCTCCTGGCTGTATTTTTTCCTAATCCTGGCAGGAGCGAGCCTGGATGTGGTGGTGTATACCCTCTGGCTCAAGCGCCGTTCAGCATGGTCAATATTATGGGGTGGTCTTTCGGGAGGAATGCCCATTCTCGCCGGGCGCGCCCTGGTGATGGGCAGGATTGATGTAGTGGGATTAATCATGGCGTTTGCCATTGTGTGCTGGATACCCAGCCACAATCTGACGCTGAGCATGCTTTACTCGGGAGATTATCTAAAGGCCGGCATCCCCACCTTTCTCAATGTTTACGGACCTACCGCGGCACGTGCTGCTGTGGCACTTTCAACATTATTTACGGTTTTATTGATGGCTACCGCGTTCGGCTGGCTTAGCGCTTCAATACCGGTCATTGCCATTTTATGCATCAGCGGTCTCGGATTGGTGGGATTAGCCTTTTATGCCTGGTGGGGCTCTTCCGAGAAGGCAGTCAGGGCGCTTAATAAATACTCTTCAATTTATATGCTGGTTGCCATGCTGCTGCTTTCATTAGCCATGCTAAGATAATCGCGTGAACCCTTCACTTTTCTTGAGCGCCTCCCGAGGGTATCAAGGTCCAAGGGAACACACTTTTTAAAAAGATCATTTCACCCGAGGAGGGGATGTCAATGACCAATACGAACACCATTTCTGAAGTGAAATTAGCTCCCTGGCATCGAAATTTATTGATGGTTGCGGCTGTTTTCACGGTGCTCCTGATCGCGATGGGGGGCGTGTTATGCGTCACTCAATCCATCCGGAGCTGCCCAGATTGGCCGGGCTGCTTCGGCAAGCTTTATCCACCCCTGGAAACAAGCCCCATCCTGGAATATACCCATCGCCTCCTGGCGGTGAGCAGTGGATTGCTCGTCCTGGGTGCTGCCATTGCCGGGCTGGTGCTGGCGCGCCGGCAGCGGTGGATCGTGATTCCCCCCCTGGTGGCATGCGTACTGGTTGTGGAAGTCAGTTACTTTGGCGCAAGAGTGGTCCTTCAGGGTCTTGCCCCCGGATGGGCGGCGGTGGACGTGGGATCGGCACTTCTGGTCGTGGCGCTAATGATCACCACTGCCGTGATCGCCCGAGCCCGACAGGACCATCCCGGGTTCCGGGACCGGATTTCATTTCGCACCCCCTTTGCAAGGCTCGTCCTGGCAGCGGTGGCGGTGGTATATGCAGTGTTTGTGAGCGGGATCCTGGTTGCGGGCAAGAATTCGATCACGGCTTGCCTGGGCTGGCCGATCTACAGTCAGCAATTATTTCAATTGGACACGCTGGGGGCAGGGAATATCTTTCGGCTTTTGTTATCCGGAATAGGCATCCTGCTCATCGTGATCATGTTCATCCAGATTTGGCGTACGCAAGGCAACCGGCCCCCTGTTTTCCGGACCGGAAGATGGGTATTAGGCATTTTCCTGCTTGAAACACTTGTACAAGTGCTGCTGCAAATATTCGGATTTAAGACAGGTCTGCTGGTGGTCTACACGATAACCGCAGCTGTATTTTGGGGATCACTGGTGACATTGGGAGTTGAAGTCGGGATTGAGACGGATTGATGGAAACCGATAAATGAGCAGAAGCTGCTTATCTAGTCACATAGAGGATTGCTCACGAGACCCAATGATCCAGGTTTACGAGTTCTTCCTTATGTGATTTAGTAAGCCACACAACAACTACGAAAAATGAGACGCCTGGAAAGGCGTCTCATTTTATTTGGAATGTAATCTGGAATTCAGCGGTGCGGCTGGGATGGTAAAAAGTATTCTGACGATGAAGAACATTCCTTCGAGATAACAATACACGGAAAAATATAACTGCGGTGAGGTACAGGAAGGAGGGAATGGACAAGATCTACTTCACCCGGATAAACAACCAGGCATTTTCAAACTTGCAGGTCGTGCTACCCGACTCACTCAGACCGATGAACCCCAGAAAGCCGTCGGTCAGGACTGCAGTGGAGGTGGAGAAATTCTGCTTTGCTTGAGACAATTCTCCGGTCAACTGGTCCATCCCTGTTGTCATTTGACCAACCTGGTTGTTATAATCCTGGACTTGAGAATTACTTGCACCCGCGGGAAGCTCAGGCGGCGGAGGAGTGGATAGCGGGGTCGAAGGAGGCTGGGTCACATCCACCTCGCCAATTAAAACATCGTTGGTGTAGAGGTCGATCAATTTTCCATGGGCAACCACGGCAAGGTGATTGGTGGCGTCATTGAACCAGTTAAAAGACTTATCATTGGTTTTCGGATAAAAGGAATGGAAATTCGCGAGCTTACCATTAACCATTCCAAGAAACGCGATTTGACCACTGGCGACGCGGGTGATGACCACACTGTATTGACTGGGTTGATTCTTGTCACCATTTGAGCGGAACATAAAGCCGCAGCCCGAGGCACTGTCGAAAGTGTGCCAGGTGATGTCAGCAGCCATGACAAAATCAGCGGCGGTAATGTTCTGGAAATTATTGGCGAACCCGGTCTGGTGATAGCCCTGCAAATCGATCGAAACCGGTGGGTGAACCCAGGCGACATATCCCTGAGAAGGGTCAACCCCATAGAGCGGCAATTCGGCAACAGCGGGTGCGATGGCAGTGGCAGTCGCAAGCCGCGAGGGTTCGTTAAGAGCCGCGAGAGCGGTCTGGGTGGAGTACAAGAGATTCGCCTCGGAAGTGGCAGTTGCGATGGCATCGGCAAGATCATTGCTGGAGTTGGCATTTGCCGCCCGGGCGGTAATGGTCCCCTTGACCGAGGCGCTAAGAGGGGTAAGGGTTTGAAACCCGGGAGAAAGCAAGCTTGCATTCGATCCACACGCGCCCACCACAATCAAGAAAATCAACACCATTACCAGTAGAGAACCCTTTGCCCGCCTGGTCATTTCACGTCCTTCCTTTTGATTAAAAACAGGATTATGCCCAGATAAGCAATAACAATTATGACCTGAGCAATCCACACCTGGAAAAGCCATGGAAGGTAAGCATTCGGATCTTTCTTATTGATCCATGCCCATCCGTATTGCTTGGTGACATTTTCAATAATCCCTTCGCCGATCTTAACCGCTGAAACCCGCTGAATATTGTAGAGCGCAAGGTCTTCCTGGTATTTGGTCATTTCCCCCTTGTAAATATTAGACATGGCCTGGTAAAGGTCTGTTTGGTTTTTGTAGTTTTCTTGAATGTTTTTAACATTGTCCTGGTAGGCACTCAAAGCATTCAAGTACTCAACCACCTGTACCTGGTTATATTTGTCAGTGGGAGGGTTAGGCGCGGTAGGAAGGATTGGTGCAGCGGGCGGTGCGGTAAGAGCGGCTGGCTGCGTGGGAGGCTGGGCCGAGATGGCACTCACATAATAATCCCCAACACCCGGGAAGCTACATGCGGCCTGGTTGAAAATCTGGACGCCCATGCAACGGCACTGCAGGAGGGCTTTATCGTCCAGAGTCATGCCATCGCGCAAGTCCTTGTCAAGCTGCCAGCACGGATCGGCAGCTACATCAGAACCAACCCCCACTATTCCAATCAAGCCCTCGAATGCCCAATGTGTTGAAGCGATCGAACTGACCGTTGGAGAGACAGGTGCCAGGGCACCGCTCAACACGATCAGCGGGACAATGAAAAGGATCATGGTGAGGGGGGCAGAGGCTGCGTTGGGTGCAACGGCGGAGGCGAGCAGACCCAGCATCATACCTGTCATCACAGCCAGGACGAGCGTGATATAGATTTCAACGAAATCAATAAATCCACCCGGCATCTTGAAGGCAATGTAATGGAGAACAGCGTAGGCCAATGCGTGCCAGAAAGCCAGGAGCAATGCCACCCAGACCTTGGACATTACATAAGGAAAGATGCGCAGGTTGACCAGTCGTTCGCGTTTGTATATGTCTGTTTCCTTGACAAACTCACGCATCTGCGACATTCCCCCTACAAGCAGCGCGTAAATGGTCATTAAGAACAAAGTGACTGCGCCAGTGGCTGCATTCCCTCCCTTGAAGGCAAAAGGAGTCCGTCCCATCGTACTTGCCAGGAGCAGATCCAGAGAACCCACGAGCGGGGCAGCAGCCAGCATCAAGATCAGACTCGACCGATCCCTGGTAAGGATCGTAATATTGCGCTTGGAAAGTACGAGAAACTGCTGAATTGAGGAAATGCGGGGTTTTACGTGTGTCATCCTTTTAACCGGCTGGGCAGGCGCCTGGGATACGGGTGTCATTTGGATGCCCAAGGGCTGGCTGACATATTTGGAAAATGCAAGGTCGGCCATAAAACGATCCGACCAATCCTTCGGAGTTCCCAGCTGGGGGTCGTCAAGGATGGAGTAGATCTGGTCAAATTCCATCGGGCGGATGCGCCGATCTTTATCACTGCGAACCTTGTCAAAGTAAGCAAGAGCCTCGTCCGGTGGACCAAACCAGGCGAGATAACCTCCACGAGCCATGAAGACCACCTTGTCAGCCAGCATGACATTTTTGGTGGCATGGGTCACCATGATAATGGTGCGACCCTGGTCAGCCAAGCGGCGCATTAAATGCATGAAAGACGTTTCAGTCCCCGGGTCCAGGCCCGAAGTTGGTTCATCCAGGAAAAACAATCCCGGGCGGGTGAGCAACTCCACCCCAATCGAAACGCGCTTCTGCTGTCCGCCGCTCAAACCGCTGACCTGGACATCCTTCCTGTGAAGGAGATCCAATTCATTCAGCACTTCCGTGATGCGCTTATGGCGTTCCTCCCGGGTGGTATCCTTCGGCATGCGCAATTGGGAGGCAAAATCAAGAGCTTGATAAACCGTCAATTCCATATGAATGATATCGCGCTGCGGGACATAGCCGATCTCATTGCGGATGACATCGAAATTCTTATAAATGTCGAGGTTATTGATGAGCACTTTGCCATGCGTGGCAGGGCGATAACCGGCAATAGCATCCAGAAGGGTTGATTTTCCACCGCCGCTTTGACCCACAAGAACAATGAACTCACGCGGTTGGGATATAAGCGAAATATCCTGCAATAGGTTCAGGTTCCTGCGAACCCATTTATTTAAGTGCAGGGCTTCCACCCGCATGCCTGCCTCTTCACCCAAGCGAGTAAATTGATCCTTGCCCATGACCAGCTGGAAGGAGCTGATCTGGATGACATCCTGGGGATTGAGCCAGACATCACCCTGAGTACGCTGACCATTTACAAAGGTACCGTTCGTGCTGTGCAGATCAGTAATGTAGTAGCGACGACCCACGCGAGTGACCTGGGCATGAAAAGCTGAGACATTGGGCAAGTCCAAAACGAGATCATTTTGTGCATTCCGCCCCATGGTCAGCTTTTCCTTATCTCCTATTTGAATAGTCTGTGGAACTTTTGCACCTGCCTGGGAGGGTGCCTGGTAGGTCATGCTTACCATCATGCCAGGGAAGACACTGTCGAGGCGGAGAACATCTCCTGGCGCCAGCAACCTGGTTTCGGAAACCGGGCGCCCCTGACAGGTGAGGGTGTTGGTGGCACCTGGTAATACCTGGATCTCATACCCGCGGGGAGTCAATGCCAGGACTGCATGATGGCGGGAGACAAGCAATGAATTTACGATAATATCGTTATCTTCAGCGCGGCCAATGCTAATATGATCCTTAAGAAGCGTGTGCTCTTCCGGTTCAGACCCCGCGATCGTGACGAGTAAAACAGGAGGAATTGCAGGAATGGATGATGAACCTTCCACTTCCATAAGCGCTTCATCAAGGATTGTTTTTGGACTAGCGTGAGAGCCTGCTACATCTTTTCCCGCTACTATTTGTTCAAGCGACTCAATCTTGCCCTGTCCATTTTCGCTGAATTCGAGGATCACGTGGGGACCCAGGTTTATTTCGTCCCCCGGTTTGAGACCCTGAGGATCGTGAACAGCCTGACCGTTAAGAAAGGTACCATTGCGGCTTCCAAGGTCTTCCAGATAGAACAGCCCGTCGTTAAAATAAATTCGGGCGTGCCGAAGTGAAACTTCAGGGAAGCTGATCACGAAATCAGCCGGGCTCGAGCGACCAATCACCTGTTCTGTTTGAGGAAGATCAAATACATCCCCAGCTTTCGGACCCGCCTTAATTATCAGCTTGAAAGAAGAATGGTTGTTCATAAAGAGCATCTCCTCTTTACACGGCTTTCAGTAAACCAGTCCTGCAATGTCGATCCCAAATCACTCGAATAACTAAAAGTACAAACAAACCGAATGATTCAGACTACATTCTTCCAGAACCCCTGCAGGGGAATGCAGCTACATCAAGGTAATATTTTTGCCAGCCATAAGAATACGTTTATTGCAAAGCGCTGGTTGTCAGCCTGGATAATGCCGTTGTTGTCCCACAGGTTGGCATCGGAAACAGCCAGGACCCTGCCGGTATCACAATGGCAAAAAGCAATCACTGAATTTCCATTTTTATCCACGGAGGCGGTCTGGCTGGGCGATGAAACCAGGAAAACCCCGCCGCTATTAATAAATTGCAATGAATTTACGCCGGAGAAAAAGGGTTCATTCGAATTGCTGACCGGACCGGCTGAGGTTAGTTCCCCCAAACTTATGGAAAACCTGCGAGCAACAATATCTGAAAGGTTCTCAAACTCAGGTGTATCACTCATAATCAGGAGACCATGACCAGACACGCGAACAAATTGCTCAATATTGTCGACCTCAGAACTGGTGTATGGCGTTTTCGTGGAGGATGCCGATAAAACCAAAATATCATATGAATTTAAATTGGTCAGATCTCCACTGGTAATTACAATCTTCTCCCTGGATAATGCCTCAACCAAAGATTTATACATGCCATCCGGTGAAAATGTTGATCCATCGGAACTAGCCCATGGTCCGTGGGAAACATCCCACAGAACCTTGACCTGGGAGCCAGGGGTGGGTAGAGCGGCAGATAAGGAGGGGGTGGGAACCAGGGCCAGGGGATCGTTCAAGCTTTGAGTGATCAGTTGTGTTGGACTGGAGACATTGGTTGAAGTGGCTGGATTTTTAATCAAACCTGCCAGGAGGGATGAGCCTGCCAAGCTCTTGATCGATAAGCCAGCAACTATAACGCCCCCGAGACACAGCAGCACCACCAAAACCGTAACAGGAATCCAACGCCTTGACCTTTTAGAAGCCGGCTGCGGGGGGGATTCAGGGGGATTATTAATTCCAGGGGTTGACCTGAACACCGATCTGCTTTTGACCACCCGTAAACACAGGAGATAGACCTGGTTCCTGACCAGGCTCTCCGGTAGCCAACATCGTTTTGTCTGCCAACACATTTTCCGATTTATTAACCGCTCCGAGGGTTTGCCCGGCAGTCAACTGTTCCAGTGCGGCCGCAAAATCGCTCATAGTACGGTAACGATTTTCTAGCTGCCTTTCCAATGCTTTTAAGAGTACAGCTTCCAAACCTTCGGGTAGGACGGGAACGAACTGTCTGGGAGAGGGCAGGGGATCATTTACCTGCTTTAACATAACTGCCATGGGTGTATCGGCCTCATATGGCTTGCGTCCGGTCACCAGCTCATAAAGGACGATACCGAGAGAATAGATGTCCGACTGCGGCGAGGATTCCCCGTTCCATTGCTCGGGCGCCATATATTCGGGCGTGCCGATGGTCATGCCAGCACCAGTGAGCGTGTCGGGTTTGTTCGTTTCCAGGATCTTGGCGATACCGAAATCCGAAAGCATCGGCAGACCCTTTTCGGTAAGCAAAATGTTAGCAGGCTTGAGATCACGGTGAATAATATTATGTTCGTGGGCATATGCCAGAGCATGAGCAATCGGCAGCAGGATGTGCAAGGCCTGCTGCCAGGGCATGGGTACATCGGATTCTTTAAGAGTCCCGCTGGGAAGATATTCCATGACGAGGTAAGGTGCACCTTCAAATTCCCCATAATCGTGCACGTGGACAATATTCGGATGGGATAAATGCGCAAGGGCTTTGGCTTCACGCTCGAAGCGCTTCATAATTTCAGCGAGCATAGCCGGCGCGAACTGGTCAGTGCGGATGACCTTGATGGCAACAAAACGCTCGAGGGTTGTGTCAAACGCTTTGTAAACCGTAGCCATGCCCCCCTCGCCGAGCTGCTCGAGGACCTGGTAGCGCCCGAGCGATTGACCAATCAGACTTGACATGATTTTGCGCCTCTCTCCTATAGACAAGATTGACAGGTACTTGAAATCTTCCTCAGCGTTTTTCAGGTTATTGATTGATATGGAAAATGACCATCCTACCCATCAATTCAAGGTGTCACCAGGAACCAAATTCCACCTATCCCCTGCCCGCTGGTATCTCCCGGGTTTATATCCCTGGAATAAGTGTAAAGAGGTGCTCCTCGATAGGTCACCTGGTGAGTTCCATCCGGAAGCGAAATCACTCCAAAGTTCGCTAGTACAAGACCAGTGCCAGCAATGACTCTCCCGCCAACCAGGAGGGGCTTCCACACTTTGAGGCAATCCCCGGTGCAGTTGCTCTTACCGGGAGCGTCGCTCAAGGAGAGATACAAACTATCGCCCTGACCATCGATCAGGTAAGAAACGGAACCTGAAACCGATTGGACGTTAATTGTGGTATCTTGTGAAAGACCTGACACAGTAAACGAAGGCGCAACCATTTGCCCAGCCACCATGACGGGGACATCGGGACCGGGAAAATCCAAAACGCCAATTGGGTCATGATCCTCGTGCAACATGGCGTAGAGAACTGGAGTGGCCAGGTTCATATTTATTTTAACGACAACATTGGTATTTATCCCGTTCTTGATCAGTTTTTGCCCGATATATTCACCCATGGTTCCATCCGGATTCTGCCTGTGGATCACCAGCCACCAATTCCCATTGCTGACAACCTGTCCAATCGTCACCGTTCCGTTTTGGATAGCCTGATCTGATACCGTGATGGAAGGTTGAAGGACAGCAGGAGTAGAAGATCCCCCACCTATTGACTGCCCAGTGGTAATTTTAAATGTGCCTGAAATCATCTGTGCCCCCAGCATTACAGGCGCGTCAGGACCCGGGTATTCATATGTACCGACCGTGCCTTTGTCCTCTTGTAGTTGAGCATAGAGCGTCCCCTGCGCCTTGGCCGGGTCCACAGACACGCTCACCATCTGATTATCGCCGTCCACAACCGGTGCATGACCAATCGGCTGGTCAGGTGAACCATAGGCATCCGTGGTGTATATGACGATCCACCCTGGACCAGAACTGACAACATCATCCACCGTTACGGAGTTACCGACCAAGGCCTGGTCGGAGACTTTCACCAGCGGACTTGAGGTCCCAGCGGAAGGAGTTGTCATTGGCATGTAGCTTGAATCAGTCGTGGGGGTCCCCGAGGCCTGGGTGAGAAGGGTGGCATTAAATGCAGGTGACAGCATGTCACCGTTCAGGAGGACGGGTACGTCTGGTCCAGGGAATTCATATACCCCCACGGTGCCAGCATCCACGTGCAACATGGCGTACATAACGGGTGAAGCCTTCGAAGGATCAATTTTTATGACAATATTTGTATTATCCCCACCATTGAGTTGAGTCTCACCAATCGCATCTCCCACGGTCCCATTAATCTGATTATGAATCACCATCCATCCCGGACCCTGGCTGTAGGCATCCGCAACGATAACCGACGTACCGTCATACTGCTGATCGTTGACTGTAACTGAGGGATTCCCCCCTGTGACAGGAATTAAGGGAGTGATCGTGGTCTGGGAATTTCCCTGAATTGAAAAAGGCAGCGAAAAGGAACATGCGGTTAAAACAACCATCAGGAATAATCCGAACAAATTTAGAGTTGAGGTGATCATATTTTTTTTCATTTTCCCAGTCCCTTCATTATTATTGGATTCTGATACGAAATCAATCAAGCCCAAGCTTATGACTTCCTTTAACCGTCAGCTCACAAAAAAAGATCCCGGGAATGACAATCCGGAATCAAAAAATTCCCACACCTTCGAACACCCTGCCATCAAGGAAAAAATAGCTAGCTGCATCAACAAAATCCTCGGACACATATAACGAGTGAATTATAATAAATAGGATAATAATTGTCAATAAATCTTTGAGATTAGTAGAGATACTTGATACCCAAAAGCGTGTTAATAAATCCAAGCGGTATCAGCTGGAGTGTTGGACGAGGAGAGGGCAGCCCAACCCAAGATGTCTATGCGGCTCGGTTTATAGGAGACTTGAGGATGAACTGTTGACGATTCTTTTCCAAGACTGTAAACTGACATAAGAATTAACCAAAGCGAGAAGTCTTGTAAACCTTGCTTTGTATTCCAATTCTCTTATTAATACAAAATCCATTCAATCAGCGGAGAGACAATGAGCGAACGAAAAAATGTATTTACCACTATAGAGGGCAATATCTTTTTGATCAAGATCGACCACACACCCATTAATACGCTCGACATGCAAACCCTTTCAGAATTAGAACGCGCGGTGGATGAATTCACAGCCAACCCGAGCTACAAGGTGGGCATTATTTCAGGAGGGGACAAGGTGGTTTTCATATCGGGAGCAGATATCAACGAGGCTTCAGAAATGAATGCATCAGGGAATATTGGAGATTTCATATTACGGGGCCAGGGGATTTTAAGAAAGATCCGGGATTGTTCAAAACCGGTCATTGCAGCAATCAATGGACTTGCCCTGGGAGGCGGGATGGAACTGGCGATGGCGTGTCATATCCGGATCATTGCCGATCGTGCCAAACTGGCCCAGCCTGAAATAAATTTAGGCATCATCCCCGGGTGGGGAGGGACCCAAATGCTCCCAAAAATCATCGGGGATGCCAAGGCCAGGGAGTTGATCCTAACCGGGGAAAGCATTTCAGCCCAGGAAGCATTGCGGCTCAACCTGGTTAATAAAGTGGTCCCACGAAAGGAAGTATTGAATGCTGCCAAAGAATTAGCAAGAAAGATTGCCGGGAAAAGCAGCCTGGCAATTCGAGCAGCAATGGATTCCATCCGAATGAGCACACAGTTGGATGAAATCCAGCGGTCTTGTCATATGAAGCTGAGCAGATCATTGCACTCACCGGAAGTGCAGATGCCCAGGAAGGATTAAAGGCGTTTCTTGAGAAACGCCAGCCGGTCTTCAAAGATGAATAGCCAGTAAATTGGCAAATCATCTAGGTTATTTTTATTATTTCAAACAAGATGACCGATAGGATGCATTTATTTCTAGTTGCTGGTTTTCCCCTATGTCGGAAATTACATTTTTATCAGCTCTTTTTGCACTAGTCACCTGGTATTTCAAGATACGTGGAAAAAAAGTGAGTACCTAATTATTTGCAGGCTTGCCTATATTTTCATGGCTTCCTGGATCGCCTGGTCCATGAACTGCGGATGACCAGCAAAAGATCTCAGCAGATTCAGGAGGTTTCGCCCCGGTTTGTGGGTGATAGTATTCAAATATTTCCGGTCGATCGCACATCATTTCCTGGGTATGAGCGGCGAAGCGCCCCAATAACGTCTTAAAACTTCTATAAACTAGTCCTTTGATTAGATGATAATTTACCCTAATATAGTATAATTTATCCAAATAATACCAACCGATGTAATAATGGAAGTAAACCTTTCCTTCAAAACCGTGGACACTCCAACTTATGTTCAGGAGGTGACCTAATGACTCAGCAAAGTATTTCGGTTGTTGACAGGAATATCACACAACCTTTCATTCCGACGCTGCGCATGATTGTCATGGCGGAAGAAAGAATCAGTGCGATCCCGATAGATGGCTGGGGGTCACTCCAAGCCCTGGAATTCATCCGTTTGCTCGACGAAATAAGCGAGCAGGGGACAAGTGAGGAGATGAATTCGGAATGGCACGAAAATTAAAAATCGCAGAAATCCTTGAAAAGCACCGGGGCGAGAAACACCTGATCGTATTGCATAATTACCCCGACCCGGATGCAATTTCGTCGTCTTTTGCTCATAAGCTCGTCTCTGAAGCATTCGACATAACGGTAGATATCATATATTCCGGGAAGATCACGCATGGACAAAATAACACCCTGGTGAAACTATTGGGAATCGACCTGATCCCTTTCAAAACCGGAATGAACTTGAAACAATACCAGGGCGCAGTTTTCCTGGATCACCAAGGCACGAATGCCAACGAGATCGTCAAGGCTCTCGAAGCTGCCGGTGTACCTGTATTGATCATTGTCGACCACCACGAACCACAGGAGGCTGTCAAGGCAGAGTGGATCGACCTGCAGAAAACAGGGTCCACCGCTACAATCTACGCGCATTATTTGAAACAGGGCCTGCTGACGGTTCAAAAAGGCCAAAAAGACCATGTTGCCATGGCAACAGCCCTCATGCACGGAATCCTGACCGACACCGGTGGTTTTATCCATGCGGATGAAGAGGATTTTCAATCCGCGGCGTTCCTGAGCCGATACTCCGATCCAAACCTACTCGAGCAGATCATGAACCAGACACGCTCCAAACAGGTGATGGATGTCATCATGCGGGCGCTCGAGAACCGGACCGTGGTGGAAAACAATTCAATCGCCGGTATTGGCTACCTGAGGGCGGAAGACCGGGATGCGATCCCACAGGCTGCGGATTTCCTGGTGAACGAAGACAACATCCATACAGCCATCGTTTACGGGATCGTCAAGGATGAGAATCAGACCGAAGTGCTGACCGGGTCGCTGCGCACCTCGAAATTAATCTTCGACCCAGACGAATTCATCAAAGAGGTTTTTGGGATCAGTTCGGATGGTCATTTTTATGGCGGCGGGAAGCACCTGGCAGGTGGTTTCAACATCCCAATTGAATTCCTGGCAGGCGACCTTAGTGAAAATTACAAGGAATTGAAATGGCAGGTCTTCGACACCCAAGTCAAGGCAAAGATATTCAACCGGATCGGAGTCGGACATGCCACCCCGCCCGAACAACATAAATAACCACTAATATATTTAATAGCTCCAGCGAACGAGATAAATGGACGAAATTCGCTTGAATAATCACCAACTGCATGGTAAAGGAGGGCGATTGATTAATTAATCTATAAGTGAATGGGATGCTCAAAAAGCCCCCGGAGGTTTTCGAAACTCCGGGGGCTTTTATTACCAGTCAAATATCTTGTCCATCTCTTCGGATGGAACGTCGAAGACAACATTGTGAGGCGGGAGAGGCTCGCGAGTCATCCATTCAGGCAGGCGGTCATCTGCCTTGGTGAACCCGGCTCCCCGGTTGAACTCCAGTTCGAGTTTTATGGTTTCCTTTCCCAGGACCTGGAGAAAATCCGTCCCGACCTCCCATCCATAACGGGCATGGATGAAATCGCGGATGGTCTCGGGTGGAGCCACCGCAAAGCCAAATGAAGAGAACATGCAGGCTCCCAGGCAGTCGTACCCGGCCATGGCGATCTGCTTCTTGCGGGATAGTTCCACCTGTCCCTGCGGATCGAGATGATTGATCTTGTCACGGATCGTGGCTCCGCAGGTGTGGTCAGCGCCCTGGGGCGTGGTGGCAAAGGTCACACCGGTGCCCTTGATGGCACGCGGCTCGTAGGCAGACATGGCCTGGTTCTTCACCACGGGGACATGCTCAATGCCCAGGATCTTCCCGGTGAGACCTGCGCCAGAGCCGATGATCCTTCCCAGCGGGGTATTCCTGCGGATCTCGCCGCACAACTCAACTGCACGCGGACCGTCGCCCCACTGCATGTAACCGGCTTCAGCGGCGACACCCAGGGCAGCTCCCAACTCTATGGAACAAACGCCCAGGTCGTTGGCTTGCCAGTTCAGGCGACCGATCCAGTCGTATTCGCGGATGCCCAGGTTGGAACCCATCAAGCCGACCGTCTCATATTCCATGGGGGAGACGATGGTTTTGCCGTCTTCCCCGGCGAAGATATTCGAACAGCGGATGATGCAGCCTGCCATGCAGGCATGGGTGGTGTTACCTTCCCCGCCGCGCTCCAGGATCAGTTCACGCAAATGTTCACCGCTGATGTCGTCGGCAAACTCGAAGGTGCCCGACGAGAAATTGCGGGTGGGCAGCCCACCGAACCCATCCGCCATATGGACCATGGCAGGGGTCCCGTAATCGGAATACGTATGGGTCTGCGGGTGGTCCATCAGGAACTTGTTGTAGATCTTCTGGGTGGCGCGGAAAGCTTCGGGTGCCACGAGCGGAGGCTTGGAACCTCCGGCGGGGTCGAAGACGATGGCTTTCAGACCTTTTGAGCCCATCAAGGCACCCAACCCGCCGCGAGCATTGATCCGGGTGGGGAAGCCGTCCTTATCGAGGTTGAGGATCCCCGCCGAAAGGAGTTTCTGCTCTCCCGCCGGACCGATGATGGCAATCCCGACCTTTTTCCCGTAACGGGACTTTAATACCTCAGCGGAATCATAGACACCCAGTCCAACCAGGTCATCGGCAGGGTCGAAGCGAGCACCTTCCAGGCTCAAATAGAGTACGGACAAACCTGGCGCGGCAGGCCAATCTTCAAGGATGAGAGCCTTGATGCCCATGGCAGACATCTGGAGGGCAGTGGAGCCGCCAGAATTGGATTCTTTGACCCCACCGGTGAGGGGGGATTTACCGCCCACTGAAAGACGGTCAATCGAAGATAGCATGTGCCCGGTCAGCAAGCCTGGGCAGAATAGAAGCTTATTTTTCGGGCCGAGCGGTTCGCACTCCGGCGGTACTTCATCCAAGAGGATGCGCGCAATCAGCCCGCGACCTCCAAGGCGTTCCCAGGAAGCTGGCACCGTTTCCTTTTGCAGGGCGCGGGTGCGTACGCTGAGGCGCCAGACCTGTGAGCTTATTTGTGTTTCGTTTGTCATGTTACCTCCTGAATCCACATAATAATATTATTATCCTGTTAATCATTACTTTACACAAACTTCATTGATCACTTCCCACAGCACTGGCAGACCGGTCTCGATAAAAGAAACCGGCAAGCGCTCGTTGTGACCGTGACCGAGGGTCATGGTTGGAAATTCCGGCGGTACCAGTCCGGGCGTGAAGCCATAGGTCTGGATGCCAGCTTTCTGATACTGGGATGCATCCGTAGCGCCCGGCATGAGGAATGGGATAATGATCCCTTCCGAATCCATTTTCCGGGTGCAGCGCTCAAGAGTCGCATAAAGAGATGTGCCGGTGGAAACCTCGGCTCCATCGGTTGCCAGAATGGTTTCAAGCGAGACCCCACCACCACAAGCATGCATGACCTCGCGCTGAACATCATCCGGTGACTGACCGGGCAGCTTGCGGCAATCCAGCTGCACCTCAGCCGTCGAAGGGATCACATTCGTCTTGGAACCAGCCTTAAGAACGGTGGGTGTGCAGGTGTTGGTGGTCATGGCAACAAGCATCGAACGCATGGGACCCCTGGCTGCACTTAAAACCAGGTTAACCAGAGCAGGGTTAGCCAGCAAGCTTGCCAGGGCACCCACGGGCCAGCGGACCTGTTTGGAAGCTGCTTTCAGCATATTGGAGAATGTGGGAGTAATGTGCACAGGCAGATGACCACTCCGGGCAAGGTTGTCAACTGCGCGGGCAAGGTGCTGCACGGCATTATCATCGTGGGGCAGCGACCCATGACCGGGTTTCCCGCTGGCAGTCATTCGCAGCCAGCACATACCCTTTTCCGCAACCTGGATCATATATGCCTTGGATTTACCAACGTAAACGGGGAAAGCTCCGCCTTCGGTGAGGGCGTATTCCGCATTGATCAAACCAGGGTGCTGTTCTGCCAGGAAGCGGGATCCGTGCGTAAAACCATTCTCCTCATCGGCGACCGCGGCCAGGATCAGGTCGCGTTTCAGGGGCAGGCTGCCACGACGGACCTGCAAAAATACCTGCAGGTACATGGCCAGGAAACCCTTCATATCCAGAGCGCCACGTCCCCAAATTTCACCGTCGATCACTTCGCCGCCGAACGGATCATGGCTCCAGTGTTCCCGTTCCACCGGCACCACATCCACGTGACCGGAGAGCATCAAGGGGCGGGCAGAGCCATCGCCGCGCAGGCGGGCTACCAGGTTGACGCGTCCCGGGGCAGATTCGAGAATTTGAAAGTCCCCGCCATTGAACCCTTCCTTCTCAAGGATCTCCTTGATCAACAAGATGGCTGGCAGCTCGTTCCCGGGAGGGTTGACCGTCTCAGCCTGGATCAGGCGCGAAAGATGCTGGACCGTTTCCTCAGAGGCCAATTTCCAATTGATGTCCTGGTTCATGATCATTTCTCCAAGTTACCGGTGATGGTGCAATGTCGATTTCAACTTTCGTATAGGTAAATATTGGACTATTTAAATATTTATCCTGCATTCAAAGATCCTATCCGACGGGAATTCGGGCTGGGACATATCCCCCCAGGATACGCACCCCAGCCCCAGATTTCAAATAAACCGATAAGTTCAACAATCCCGCAGCGCAAATCTTTAATGATCAGTTTGCCAGTCATTAATTCGTGAGGTGCCCCAACCGTTAAAAACTGAACGTCTTATATTCATATGAACAAGGCGGACCGGAGGTGACATGCAGTTCAGCGGGCTGGGACATGACCATAACCAGGCTGTCATTGGTCATGCCGCGCATGGGGTCTGAGTCGGGCTGGCGGTGGCGGCAGACCGGGAATTCGGTCGAATCGTGCGAGCTGAGAACCTGCTTAAGGCGAGCCAAATCCACGGGCCCTTCCCGGGTGGATAACTGCCGGTCCAGGCAGCCCAGGCGGGTGAATGAATGCTCGTTACTTGCCCAGAAGAGTTTTCGGAACCCATCTGATAATCCCTGCGGATCGATCCGGTCAGTATTAACCAGAGGATGATTTGTGTGCGCCAAGCAGCTCCCGCCACTCTCCGGCAGGAAACGGCGAACCTGGTTGGTGGAGCACTCGTAATCCTCGACCGTGTTTTCATCGGCGAGCATGTAATTGATCCCAGAGGCGTGCGGGACATGGTGCAGGAAAGATCGGGCTGAATCCATATCAGGCTGGTCGATCAAAGCGCGCGCCACCAGCATGGCTGGCAAGCCGTCAGGGTTGTAATTCAGCTTCATCGCCAGCGTATTCTGGCACACTCCGAGCGGGCTGCTGTTCAAACCGCAGATACCCACAAGCCCGGGCTCAGTGACCACATAGGCTTCCCGATCCGATTCAGGGTAGTGGATGTGCAGCAGAGTCTGATACCCGTTGTAAAGAGTGGGAGTGTCCAAGTTTTGAGCCAGGAGGACAGGATGCCCGTCCTGCCCGGGAATGCCGACACTCGAGCAACGGTTTGGGTCGGTACTGCGGGTGAAATGGTCGAGCTGACCGGTGCTGAACCAGTACGATTCGTCCTGCAACTGGAACATCCAGAGCACAGCCGGGTCAACGTCGGCAGCCTCGGCTATCCCGGCGATCTCTTCGACCAGGTCGGGAGTCCATTTTTGGGCAGCCGCCTGGTGACCGGTGGATCTCAGGAAGAGAGCACACATGTCTTCCAGCCGGGGACCCCCAGCCGCCTTGAGATTCTCACGGGCATAGGCAAACAGGACCTGGATTTGAGGACGCATCTGCTCGCCATGCATGCGGCCGCGCTGGCGCGCCCGTCCGCTGATCTCCACCAGGTGCATCTTGAAAGGTTCCATACCAATCTCCCGCCTCAGATGAGACAACTGTTTAGGTGTGACGAAGGACTTTCCCGGATTTGATCCCGGTATGCTGTTTGTGTTCGAACGCCACCCTGCCATTCACCAAAACATGTGCGATGCCTTCCGGTGGGCGGGTTGGGTGAGCGTAGTCGTCGTTGCCGCGCAGGTTCTCGTAGTCGAAGACCACCAGGTCGGCGAAGGCACCTTTTTCGATAACACCCCGGTCGGTGAGACCGAGCACTTCACGGGCCGGGACGGAAGTTGCTTTTCGGACAGCTTCCTCGAGGCTGAAAGTCTCCTTCTCGCGCACAAATTCCTGGATGTAGTGCGGGAACATGGAGAAATAATTGGGACAGACCCCATACTGGAACAAGCCGTCCTCATATTTCACATCGGGCGACAGGGCAAAGCCGTCAGTGCAGGGAGAGGCGGCATGATGCTTCAGGAAGGTAGCCAACACACGGTCGTGGCGCATGTCACGGAAATGGACCCACTGGGCGCGCGGATCTTCGGCAAGGATGTCGAACAGGACATCCAGGGAAGTATCGTAGACTGCCTCGACAATCGAGTCAGGTGTCCGTTCGCGAGCGATCTCCCCAATGGTCCGACCAACGTATTCGGAATTAGTACATTCCAAAATACGACTATTGTCCATCCAATAAGGCTCGGCAACCGGGTTGACCATGTTGAACTTGAAGGTGCCCGAATAGACCAGGTCTTTAACCTGTTTTCGGAAATCGTCCTTGCGTAAAGCGGCTGAGAACTGCTCGCGGTTCATATCACGCAGCCACTTGGGAAGGGACAACTGGAAGGAAAAGAACGAGTCGATGATGGGAGCCATACCGCCGATATGATGCTGCCAGGCGACAATATTAAACATGATCTTGAGCCCCGCATCCCAGGCACGGTCGATACATTCTTCAAGGGTGGCGCGGGCAATGGCTTCGGCCAGGTAATCAGGCTGGGGCAGGGGCACAATGTAATGCGGGCATGAAGTGGGCTATATTGACCGGGATGTGATTTGCCTGGCGGCTGATCTCGATCGTCTCCTGCAGCCCGTGGTAACGACCAGCGAAGATCTCCCCTGTCGCTCCGTGGTAAATCCCATAGCCATGCTCATCCGGGCGGCTGGCTGGCCACTGGTTCTGGTGGAAACGGGTGTGGGGAGCGTAGAAACCACCATAAGCCTGGGCCACTTTTGCCAGGCGGACAAGTTCAGCACGGCTGGCATAAGCGCCCGGCCAAGAACCGTCCAGCCCGGCAGACAGGCCGAAGGCGCCGCTGCGCATGGCCTCGTCAGCCAAATGCTCCATTTTATCGATCTGGGATTCGCTTGCAGCCTGGTGAGTCTGCATGCCCATGGTGGCTGTGCGCAGCATGCTGTGTCCCACCAGTGGGGCGTAATTGATGGAAATACCGAACTGCTCCACCACCGACAGCCACTCGCTGAAACTGCGCCAGGAAATATCGAGGTTTCCACCCAAGGCGTTCTTCATTGCGGTGGTGATATCAGAGTCGCTATCCGCGTCAATGGGTGCCAGGCTCATACCGCAATTTCCAGCAATGACGGTGGTGATCCCCTGCATCAGCAGGTTTTGAGCAAGCGGATATTTCATAAAGGTCACATCCGCGTGGGAATGCGGGTCGACAAAGCCGGGACAGGTGACCATGCCGCGTCCGTCGATCTCGCGATCGGCAGAGCCATCGACATCGCCAAAGGCAACAATGCGGTCGCCGCGAATACCGATGCTGCCGATATACGAGGGCAGCCCGGTTCCATCCACGATGCGGGTGTTTTTTATCAGGATGTCGAATTGTTCAGTCATAATTTCCTCCAAAAATTTCGATAAGATCAGCTCATCCTGCTGGCGGAGTCACGCGGGTCCAGGACGTCGCGCAACGCGTTCCCAAGCAGGTTAATTCCCAGGACAACAACGAAAATTGTCAGGCCGGGTGAAAGAACCACCCAGGGGGCAGTCACAATAAAATCACGCGCGTTGACCATCATGGTGCCCCACTCCGGCAGGGGCGGCTGCGCCCCCAGCCCAAGGAAACTCAACGAAGCGGCAGCCAGGACCGCGGTGGGCATGGTGAGAGATACATACACAATAATGGGCGAAAGGATGTTGGGCAGGATGGTGCGCGACATTATCCGGAATGGACCTGCCCCAAGGGCGCGCTCGGCGGTCACATAGTCCTGTTCCTTGACCACCAGGATGGAGGCGCGTGCCAACCTGGCGAAGGTTGGAATGTTGGCAAAGCCAATCGCGATCATGGCGTTCACCAAGGCTGGGTCCCAGAATGGCAACGATGGCTAATATGAGCAGGATGTATGGGAACCCAAGCATGACGTCCATCAAACGCATGACCAGCATGTCTGCAGCGCCGCCGAAATAAGCCGAAGGAATCCCCAGACCAAGACCGCCAACAGCGCCAATCCCAGTGGTAATGATCATGATCAACAGGGCGTAGCGGGCGCCGTAGATGATGCGGCTGAACAAGTCGCGGCCCTGTTCGTCGGTACCAAATATGTGCCCGGCAGAGGGAGGAGATAGACGCTCGCCAATCTTTATGTCGAACGGGTCATAAGGTGTGATGTACTGCCCGACGAGAGCCAGGAAAACCAGGATAAGGAAGATCAATCCGCCAATCTGGGCAGATCTCTTGCGCAAAAGGTGACGACCAAGCCGCTGAGCCTGGCTGGGGGATTGTGAAGCAGCTGCGGGAGATGACGGGGTTGGCAACGATAACTGGGCAGAGGTCATAAGAGGCTCATTTGGCCAGTTTCACACGCGGGTCGATGACCTGGTAAAGGATGTCGACGACGAGGTTGAGCACCACATAGGTGGTGGCGCTGATCAGGATAATGCCCTGGGTGATGGTGAAGTCGCGCCATTGAATGGCTTTGACGCCCAATTCACCAATCCCGTGCCAGCCGAACACATTTTCAATGATAAAAGCACCACCCAGCAGACCGCCAATTTGCAGACCGATGATGGTTATGACCGGCAAGAGAGCGTTTTTGAGGGTATGCTTGAATATCACCATTTTTTCATCCAGTCCCTTGGCGCGGGCAGTGCGGACGTAATCCTGGTCCAGCACCTCGAGCATAGAAGAGCGGGTGATGCGCGCCAGGCTGGCGGAGAGGATCAACCCCAGGTTAAAAGCCGGTAAAAGCAATCCCTTCCAACTGCCATCGCCGATCACCGGCAGCCAGCGCAGGGAAACGGAGAACAGCAGGATCAACAAAATCCCAAAGAAAAACGACGGCATGGACAGGCCAAACAAGGCTGACCGTCATGGCGACCACGTCAAATATCGTGTCCTTATAGTAAGCAGATATGATCCCGGTGGAAACTCCAATAAATACCCCGATGATCAGGCTGGCGAGTGCCAGTTCCATGGTATTCAGGTAGCGATAACCGATCTCATCCGCGACCGGTTCGCGGGTGCGGACCGAAATACCCAAATTCCCGTGCAAAACATCGGAGACGTAATAGTAGAACTGGACGAGGGGTGGCTGGTCGAGGTGAAACTCAGCCCGGATGATGGCCTCTGCTTCGGCAGAATCCGCTTCTGTTAGTTGACCACTGTACAGCATGCTGACCACATCGGTGGGGATGGCTGCCTTGATCAGGAAGGTCACGAGCAGGATCCCCACGCAGACGGGCAGGAGGTAGAGGATGCGGCGAACTATGTAAGAAAACAAACCGGGTTCACTCCTGGTGGTAATGAATGACAATCATCATTTTTGGAACCAGATATCTCCGGGGATGATATAGCCGTAATGATCACCGTGGAAGTCACGCACACTGGCCTTAAGGGCAAACATGGTCCAGTCGGCCTGGATCGGGATGATGAGCATGCGCTGTAAAAGGAGAACCTGGGCCTGGTGAGCCAGATCGATGCGCTGGTTTAAATCCATGGTGGTTTCGAGAGAATCCAAGACGGAATCCAGCTCGGGATCGGGAGGAATGTGACCACGATCGCCGGGCGAGCGGAACAACACCGTCATGACATCCATATCACCCCAAGTCCAGCGCATGAGATCCATGTCGAGGGTATCTTTCTTAAGACTGGGGTAGAAAGCGCCCCAATCGCTCTGCTTGATATTGATCTCGATGCCCACGGCTTTGAAATTCTGCTGCAGGATTTCGAGAGTGCGGATGACGTAGGTGTAGCCGGAATAGCTCCACATCCCAAAGCTGGCTTTTTGCCCATCTTTCTCGCGGATACCATCCCCGTTAGTGTCCACCCAGCCAAGATCGGTGAGCATTTGACTGGCCTTGGCAGGGTCATAGGGGGTGCCATACTGCTCGCCGATGGAAGCGTCATACCCCATCAAGCCGGGTGCCAGCGGATTATAAATGGCGCTCGAATATCCTCCGCGGCTGGATTGGACGATGGCATCCCGGTCCACTGCATAGCCAAGAGCGATACGGAACTGCGGGTCGTTGAAGGGAGCTTTTTCGTCGTTAAATTCAATGAAATGAAGAGAAGTGGAGTTCTTGTTGGTGTAGATATTGAAAAGCGGGTTACCCTGCACCTGCGGCAAGGTATCGGCATTCAAGATGGAAGCGTCCAGTTCGCCGGTAGTAAGAGCCGCCATGGCGGTGCCATCCTCCGCGATCACCTGGAATTTTATCTGAGCGAGCAAAGCAGGACCTTTGTTGATGGCGTCATCGCGTAACTGGGTGAAATTGGGGTTACGGACAAAGGTAAGGCTGGAGCCGGGCAACCACTCTCTTAGCATGAACGGACCGGTGCCGATCGGGTGGCGACCATACTTGTCGCCCCATTTTTCTACAGCGGTGGGGGAGTTGAATCCCGAGTAAGCATAATTAAGCACATTCCACAACCCAGCGAAAGGTTGCTTGAAGACCAGTTTGACCGTGTAGGGATCAACCACAACTGCCTGCTGGAGGGTGCCGTAATAGGCTTTGACCGGGGAGGCGTTTTTCGGGTCAAGGATACGATCGAAATGAAACTTAACTGCATCAGCATTAAAATCCGTACCGTCGGTGAACTTAATCCCCTGGCGAAGTTTGAAGGTCACCTCGCGCTGATCGGTGCTGACGGTCCACGACTCAGCCAGCCAACCATGGATGACGTTATCCTGGTCGACGTAAATCAACCTTTCCAGGAATGTAGTCGCCATGACAGATTCGGCCGTTCCCGAGGTGGTGCGAACATTGTCAAGCGACTCGGGGTCTTCGGCAATCCGCAGAGTGAAGGCGTCACCGGACGGGACGGGGACATCCTCAAGGACCGGTTCGGCAGGTTTGCATGCCACCAGCGCGGTGAGGAGAAGGATCAGGACAAAGAAAATTGAGATCGTTTTCATGTAAATCTCCTTTTGCTAACTGCGGATTTCCAGAAGAGCAAATGCTTTACCCAATGCTATAAAATTCATCAGCTTCTCGGTCTGGTTGGATTATCCACTTGTGGAAATTCTTCACAGGGCATATATGTCCCAACCTATCTATTTCACCAACCAGCAGGCTGCCCAATGGTCCTTCTTCGATTCTTTGAAGGCAGGTTCTTCGACCGAACAAATGTCGATCGCCACGGGACAGCGCGGGTGAAAGCGGCAGCCCTTGGGCGGATGGAGCGGGCTGGGCACATCGCCCTTCAGGATAATGCGGTCCCGTTTGTAACCCGGGTCAGGGACCGGAATGGCAGAGAACAATGCCTTCGTATAAGGGTGCAACGGCTCGCGATAGAGATCTTCACGGGAAGTCAATTCAACCATTTTCCCCAGGTACATCACAGCGACACGGTCCGAGATGTGTTCCACCACGCTCAAGTTGTGGGCGATGAACAGGTAGGTCAACCCGAATTCCCGCTGCAGGTCTTTCAAGATATTGAGAACCTGCGACTGGATGGACACATCCAGGGCCGAGACCGGCTCATCGCAGATGATGAACTTGGGGCGCAGGGCCAATGCACGCGCGATCCCGATCCGCTGGCGCTGCCCCCCGGAGAACTCGTGCGGGTAGCGGCGGGCATGGTAATCTTCGAGTCCGACTTTCTTGAGGGTCTCCATCATGATCTCGACCCGTTCCCGGTGGGTACCGATGCCGTGGACGTTCAACCCTTCCATCACCGATTCTCCGATCGGCATGCGCGGGTCGAGCGAAGCATACGGGTCCTGGAAGATGATCTGCATGTTGCGCCGCATGGATTTCAATGCCTTGCCCTTCAGGCGCAGCACGTCCGTCCCGTCGAAAATCACCGAACCGGAAGTCGGTTCGATCAAGCGCAGCATGGAGCGCCCCACCGTGGTTTTCCCGCAGCCGGATTCCCCCACCATCCCGAGGGTCTCGCCTTCGTGGATCGTGAAACTGACGCCATCCACTGCCTGCACCTGGGCAACCACGCGCTGCAACAACCCTGAGCGGACGGGGAAATACTTTACCAGGTCTTTCACCACCACCAGGTCTTTTCCGGTCATCGCTTTGTTTGTCGGCTGCATTGTCATCGAGAACTGCTCCAAGTGAATGTTATTTTGCTACCATAAACAAGTGATTGGTCTTCATGAAATCTGTGGGCTTCATGATTTTTTAGATGCGTAATGTTATTTTCTAAATATATTCCAATAAATAACTGCTTATTGCTTCAGAAGCACCTGCCAGATCAGGAAGCGGCAACCGCGGTTCCAAGGGGAGCGTGGTGACCGGCGTGTTCCTGATAGAGCCAACAGCGAACGAGGTGGTCGGAGGAGGCTGGGATCAGGTCGGGTTCCAGCTCGGTGCAGATCTGCAGCTTGTATTCGAGGCGCGCCTTGCAGCGCGGGGCAAACCGGCAGCCGGCAGGCAGATTAACCAGGTTGGGAACCGTGCCGGGGATCACTTCCAGGTGTTCCTTTATTTTTCCCAACACGGGAATGGAGCCCATCAGTCCCTGGGTGTAAGGGTGGCGCGGGTTGGCAAACAGGGACTTGACATCCGCCTGCTCCACGATCCGCCCGGCATACATCACCGCCACCCGTTCTGCCATTTCAGCCACCACCCCCAGGTCATGGGTGATGAGCACCACCGAGGCATTCACTTTGTTGCGCAAATCGCGCATCAAATCCAATATTTGAGCCTGGATGGTCACATCCAGGGCGGTGGTCGGTTCGTCCGCGATCAGCAGTTCGGGAACACACGCCAGCGCCATGGCGATCATGACGCGCTGCGCCATGCCGCCGGATAGTTCGTGGGGGAAGGCGTCTGCCCGCTTTTCGGGTTCCGGAATGCCCACCATGGTCAACAACTCGATGGCGCGTTTCTTGCCGGTTTCCTTGTCGCAATTTTGATGGATGCTGAGGACTTCCGAAATTTGATCACCGACTTTGAAGACCGGGTTGAGTGCGGTTTGCGGCTGTTGGAAGATCATCGAGATGCGGTTGCCGCGCATATGGGTCATTTCGGTCTCGGTCAATTTTAAGAGGTTCTGACCATCGAAGATCACTTCCCCCTCGATGATCTTCCCAGGCTGGCTGATCAGCCGCATGACCGACAGCAGGCTGACGCTTTTCCCGCAGCCCGACTCACCCACCAAGCCCAGCACTTCCCCGGGATATACCTCGAAGTCCACCCCATCCACAGCCTTTACCACCCCATCTTCTGTATAGAAATATGTCTTGAGGTTTTTTACTTCCAGTAGCGGTTTCTTCATTGTTTTCGGCTGCACCACACTGCTCCGCAAAAAAGAATTAAATACACTGCCAGGTTATCGATTTTATGAGTACATTCATTCCAACGATTCGAGTATCCATTCACTTGCCAAGCACCGGTCAATTAAAAGAAAATTGGGTAAACCTGGATGTGCAAGGAGGTCCAGGGCACACATGCAACCGGGGATGTTCATCGAGAACCATGATCGAGGTTCCCAATGTCATCCAACTTGATCCTGGGGAAGGATGACGACAGACCGGATGTGAAACTGAATCATGGGAACTTAACAACCGCCTGGCAGCAACCAGGTTGGATTCCTGCACTGAGTCGATGCCATCCAATTGATGGTAAAGGACATCGAAGCGGGTACGCGAGTCAACACTCCCGATCGAGATGCCTCCTTCAGGGTCATCGCCATCAGGCCCTGCAGGGGCGGCACGCAAATCGGTATTTTTGATAGGATGATTCGTGTGGCAAACGCTGCGATCGTGAGCCGGTTGGATGTACTCGGCAACCTGGTTCGCTGAGCATTCCAGGTCGACCACCTGGGCAGGATCTCCCAGCATATAGTTTTGCCCGGAAGCATGCCGGATGCTTCTCAAAAAAGATTCAGCTTCCTGGAAAGTGCTCTTTTCCAACACACCCCGGTGGATGAAAGCAACCGGGAGACCATCCTTCGAATGATTTAATTGGCTCAAATTATTGCAGACAACGCCGAGGGAGTGATTATTGATCCCATTTAAAGCCAGCAGCCCACACACACTAAATACAAGGGACTCGACCTCTGAGCGATCATCCTTGATATGCATGACCACCTGGTAATTATCCAGGAAATCCGGCATGTCCATGTTTTGTGCCACGATGGAAGGGGAGTGGGGGTCTTTTTTCCAGCCAATGGAGCTGCAACCCCTGGGCTGCCCTGGCTGCACCGACAGTCTTTCCTGACCAAACCACCAATCCTCATCCTGGAGTTGAAAGGCGAAAATGGTTGGAAAATCCAACGCAGATCCTTCAGCGATCCCCTTTACTTCCTCGAGTAAATCGGGAGTCCATTGCTGGATGGCATTCATGAAATTCGTTTCACAAACGAGTGCCTGGCAATACTGATAAGAGGGGCCTCGCCCTTCCTTAATCAACCAGTCTTTCCAGGATCCGATCAGCTGCTGGATTTTGAGGCGCATTGTTTCTCCATGGATTCTTCCACGGAGGCGGGCAGGACCCGCAAGGGTTAATATTTGGGAGGGTTGAAATTCATTCATTAAGATATCCAATATTCACTGGTTAGAATAACAGAATTACAGGACGACATTAATAAATGGAGGTAGAGCTTATCCTTCCGCAATTCCGCACCAATTAAGTATGAACAAAGCCAGTGTCTTTGCACTGGTCACTATGCTATCAATTTCCACGAATTCATCCCCCGTATGGGGATTCTGACCATTGGGGCCAAATACCGCGGCAGGAGTATGCGAATACAAGTTAAACGAGCGCATGTCAGTCGTGCCAGTCATCGCCAAAGGTATGATCTCTTTCCCCGTAATGACTTTATGGGCAGCCCCCAGGATTTTTACGAATTCCTGACTCATATCGGTACAGTCACCTTCGGACTGGAAACCGAAATATTCCACTTCGGGAGGATTTTGTAAATATTCAGGATTCCCATGGGAGGCTTCATAGAGACATGCTTCCACCCGTTTACGCATTTCCCGGTTGGGAACTCCGGGTTCATAAGAAAGCCGGCAGACAAAAGAACAGTCCACGGGAACCGATGAGGGCCAATGCCCGCCCTCGATCACACCAACATTCAAATTAAGTGGATGATCCTGTTTTAAATAAAGCGGATGGGTCAGCTCCTTGTTCATGTCAGCTTCCAGCTTATGCAATGCTTGCATGAGTGGATAACAACTTTCGATCACATTGGGGATTTTTTGTGCCACAGCAACGTGCCCGGAAGTACCGCGCACCCGAACCCGAAACCACATGACGCCCAGTTCGGCATTTACCAACGTAAGACCCGTTGGTTCTGCGACAATTGCCGCATCTGCACCGGCAGCATGTCCGCGGATGCGGCAGGCGAGGGCTCCGTTGCCTCCGCATTCCTCTTCGAGCACGGTTTCAAAATACAGGTTCCCCTTTAATTTCACCCCGCTTTTCTGCAATGCTTCGATCGCCAAAACACACATGGCAATTCCGCATTTCATATCCAATGCACCCCGACCATACATACGGTTACCATCAATATCAGCAGCCCATGGATCGTGGGTCCAACCTCGCAAGGGTTCGGGGCTGACCACGTCAATGTGCCCATTCAACGCCAGGGATTTACCGCCTCCCTGACCTGGCAGGGTCCCGGTCACATTTGGGCGTCCGGTGTAATCCCACTCAACGGGACCAAATGCGGGATGGGCTGCAAGGTCGCTAAATCTTGGCTCCCAAATTTCGGCTGACAGACCGAGCGATTTTATCTTGCGGAACACGACTTCCTGAGCTGCATTCTCAATCCCGAGCGTGCTGGGGTGACGCACCAGGTCTTGAAGAAATGCCAGCATATCATCTTTAAGGCTTTCAACGCTTGCCAGAACTTTCTCTTCGGTCGGATTCACTGCTTTTCTCCTGGTTAATCCTGAAATGTATAGCGCGTATAGCCCACGTCGCAGGGGTTGCCTTTGGCAACATATAACTCTGGTGGGGTGGAAAGGGAATAGATCACTGAGACCCAGGTTGAGGAAGCGCCAGCCTGGTTAGTGCTGTGAACACAGATCGGACCAGAATGAGAACTCAGGATGCCCTTGATATTTTCGATGGTGATAGGCTTGGACTGGTCTTTCAGCCGATATTCCAGGTACTTAAATCGGTCAAGGGTGTTTTGATAAATCACCGGATACATGGGGATGTAGTCATCATTGACCAGCGGATGATTGGTGTGATATAGGCGCCGAGCGCCTGCATAAGGAATGTATTGCTCAGCTCCACGAGCTGATCCTTCAAAATCAACAACCATCTCGGAATCAGCGACCATAAAGTTCTGAGCCGCGCCTTGCTTTACATGAGAGAGAAAATCGGTGGCTTCAACAAGAGACCGTTTTCGGAGGATCTCCCTTGCCATAAACTGAACCGGCAATCCATTGCGGTTACTTTTCAGATGCAAAGTGTTTACACAAACTCCGAGAGGCGTCCTGTTCAACCCAAGCCAACCAAGATTGCTGGCATGACAGACGATAAAGGCCTCGGGTTGGTCCACGCCTTTCATGTGCAGGACCACCGCCAGGTTTTTGGAAATATTATCCGTATCCAGGTTTTGACCCAGTAATGCCGGAGAGTACTCCTCACGGAAACAGCCAACAGAGCTGCACGACAGGGTTGATTTGCCAGACTGCGCCTGGGAGTAGCGCCAAAGTTCGTCAAGACAACACATGGCAAATATTTCATTAAAAGGGACATTGGAACCCTGACTGATCCCCTTGACTTCATCCAGAAGGTAGGGCGCCCATCTCTCCGCTGCCTGGAGATGCCCAGTTTCGGCAATGAAACGATCAAAGATATCCTTCATCCCCTGAGAGGGATTGGACTCAACTGCCAGATATTTCATCCGTTCAACATGTTCCCAAACCAAAGGTCGGAGGGCTTCTCCCCGCTGACGTCCAATTTCGAGATTTGTCCCAACCAGGGTCTCAGTTACTTCCATGTCCACTCCCAAATTTCCCATTCATTTATAGACTTTTCGTATAAGACCTTATGACGAATTAAGCAGAATACTGATACCCGTTCCCAACAATAATCAGAACCTACAGTCCTCCCGGAATTTTCGTGTTATTGCTCTATCGATTAGGGTGAGAAATCACCCATCTTATTTGTTTGTTATCGCTCTCGGGTCGAGGACATCCCGCAAAGCATTTCCGAAAAGGTTGATCCCCATAATGCTCACAAAAATAGCCAGACCGGGTGCCAATACCACCCAAGTGGCTGTTGTTAGAAAATCACGGGAATTCACCATCATAGCGCCCCATTCTGGAGCGGGAGGCTGAGCTCCCAGTCCCAAGAAGCTCAAAGCAGCGGCAGAGAGGACAGCAGTGGGCATGTTCAAGCTGAGAAATATGATGATGGGAGAGAGAATATTTGGTAAGATGCTGCGCAGCATGATGCGCAGGTTGCTTGCTCCCAGAGCTCTTTCTGCCATAACAAATTCTTCTTCTTTTACAGCAATAATGGCACTACGAGCCAAGCGGGCATAGTCGGGGATATAAGCGATGCCAATGGCAATCATGGCATTTACCAGGCTGGGACCGATGACTGCGACAATTGCCAGGATCAACATGATATATGGAAATCCAAGCATCACGTCCATGATGCGCATCATTAGCGTGTCAAACCAACCGCCGTAATAAGCAGACGGGAGAGCAACTGCCAGCCCAATTATTGAAGCCACCGAAGTGGTAACCAGCATGACCATGACGGTATAACGGGAACCATAAATAATCCGGCTGAAAAGGTCGCGACCCTGTTCATCAGTGCCAAATATATGCTGAAGCGAGGGGGGGGATAGGCGAACCTCAGTAGAAGTAATCCTAAAAGGGTCGTAGGGAGTGATCCAGCGACCAAAAATTGCGCAAACAAGTAGCACGAAAATGATCACAAAACCGACCTGGGCTGATCGTTTTTTAAACAGCTTACGAAGGACGATCGAGGTTACTTTACGGTTCTTAATTCCTGCAACAATCGGTTGGGCATCCAATTCTTTTATTGCAGGTGTAAGGGTTGGGATAGCCATTGGTTAACCTGTCAAACGCACACGCGGGTTGATGTATTTGTATAGGATATCGACGACCAGGTTCACGATCACATAGGTGCCGGCGCTGATGAGAATAATTCCCTGGGTTATGGTAAAGTCCTTCCAGCGAATGGCATTTACCCCTAATTCCCCGATCCCGTGCCACGCAAACACGTTTTCAATAATAAAGGCGCCTCCCAGCAAGCCGCCCACCTGCAAGCCAATGATCGTTACCACCGGCAGGAGGGCGTTACGCAGGGCATGCTTGAAGACGACCACCTTCTCTGACAGTCCTTTTGCGCGAGCGGTGCGGATATAGTCCTGATTGAGCACTTCCAACATGCTGGAGCGGGTGATGCGCGAGAGACTGGCAGCCAGAATCAAGCCGAGATTTAAAGAAGGTAAAATTAACTGCTTCCAATTCCCCTCTCCGAGCACAACCACCGGAAGCCATTTTAAGTCAACACAAAAAACGATGATAAGAATAATTCCAAAGAAGAAAGCCGGCATGGAAAGCCCAAACATTCCAGCGATCATTGCCGTGAAATCAATCCAGGTATCTTTAAAGTAAGCCGAGATGATCCCGGTTGTTACCCCGACCACAATCCCGATGGACAGGCTGCAGACTGTTAATTTAATTGTATTTACGTAACGATACATCAACTCGTCAACTACGGGTTGGCGGGTACGAACCGATATCCCCAAGTTTCCATGTAAAAGGTCTTTAAGGTAATACCAAAACTGGATAATCATAGGCTGATCGAGGTGAAACATGTGGCGAATATTAGCAACTGCAACGGCGGCGTTCTGATCAGAGATAACGCCCATGTACATTTGCGTAGCCACATCTGTGGGAATCAAAGACTTGATAATAAAGGTTGCGATCAAGATGCCCAGGCAGACTGGGATCAGCAATAGAATTCGACGGATGATATAGGTAAGCATGCGTTCCCTCGCGCGCAAAAAAGAAATTCAAGGATGGGCTGACAATTAGCCCATCCTTGATCGAATCCAATCTTGTTCTATTTCATTTGGTCAGCCAAACGTCCACAATCAGCGGTAAGCCAAAGAAATCCAAATGGTAGTCCTGGACATTCGAGCGGACTGCGGAAATGATCCAGTTAGCTTGCAGTGGAATGGCTACCACATTTTGAAGAACCAGCGTCTGAGCCTGGGAGGAAATCTCAGCACGCTTGGCAGGATCCATGGTGGTCAGCAGGCTGTCCAAGAGGGAATCCTGGGTGGCATCCACGGGCATATGACCACGATAGCCAGGTGAGCGCCAAAGGACGGTGAGAACCCCGGGATCATTCCAGCTCCAGCGCATCATGTCCATATCCATGCTGTCATCCAGCAAGCTGGGGAAGAAAGCGCTCCAATCAGACAGTTCGATTTTGACTTCGATGCCGACATCTGCCAGGTTTTGCTGGATCACTTCCAACGAGCGGGTTACATAGGTGTAACCAGAGTAGCTCTTGATCGTCCAACTGGCTTTCTGGCCATCTTTTACCAGAATTCCATCACTTCCAGCCACCCACCCCAACTGGGTCAGAAGTTCGGTGGCTTTCGCCGGGTCGTATGCTAATCCGTAGGTAGTACCGGCGGCAGGATCGTACATGGGGATCCCAGGTGCCATCAACCCGAGACTTGCATCAGCATAGCCACCACGTGAGTTCGTGACAATCGACTGGCGATCAATGGCGTAGGCGATCGCTTTCCTGAAGGTGATATCGTTGAAGGGAGCTTTATTGTTATTAAACTCCAGGAATTGCATGCTTTGGGCTTGCTTGTTAATGGAGATGTTGAAGTTGGGATCGGAGACAAACTGCGGCAGGATATCTGCAGTCAAATTCGCTACAAGGATCTCACCGGTTTGCAAGGCAGCAGCAACAGTGCCTGCTTCGGGGATCACATATAACACGACTTTATCTGCCAGTGCAGGTCCCTTGTTAATCGTATCATCCCGCCACTGCTGATAACCGGGATATTTAACCAGGGTGATCTGGGAACCTGGGATCCAACTATCAAACATGAATGGACCGGTGCCGACCGGATGCCTACCATATTGATCGCCTGCTGCCCTGACTGCGGTTGGTGAGTTAATGCCGAAATATGCATAGGTCAGCATGACCCAAAAGCTGGCATCCGGGCTTGAGAAGGTGAATTTGACCGAATAGGGATCCACTACGTCAACAGCGGTAAGGGTGGGGATATATGCCAAAGCTGGGGAGGCAGTGGCGGGGTCCATGATCCGGTCAAATTGGAACTTAACCGCATCGGCATTGAAATCGGTGCCATCATGGAACTTGACGCCCTTGCGCAAGGTGAATGTTATCTGCAAATTATCGGGGCTGACCACCCAGGATTCTGCCAACTGACCCTTGATCTTGCCGGTTTGATCAAAATACACCAAACCTTCCAAAACGAATTCCTCCAAAACCGTTGCCACGGTTTCTGAGGTACTCTTGGTGTTATCCAAGGTTTCAGGATCCAAGGAAAGGGCAAATGTCAGGGTATCGCCGCCCTTTGGTACTGATGTTGGAGCAACGACGACAGTTTGGATCAATGTTTGAACCACGGGTGTAGCAGGGGCTGGTGCAGCCGTTGGAGCCGCACCGCAGGAGGTGACCAGGACCGAAAGAATTATCAGTGTCGACACCATAAACAAAAGCTTATTCTTGAACATTATCTTCTCCTTATATTTTTGGATGAAATGGTAGCTCGAAGTGGGACGAAATCATCCGTTATTGACTGGTTCAAAAGGTGCAAATCATGAACCACATCTTTGCGTCTGCCCTGCCTCCTTTCCTATCCAGGCCTGGATTAGATCCGTTAGGGCCATAAAAAAGCAAGATAAAAAATCAGTAATTCATCCTTCGATATGTTCCTAAAGATCAGAAAAGATTATCCTTGAGCATTTGCTTAAGGACCGTTTCGGACACTTCCAGGACCTTGTCGATGTGAGCCTGGGTATGGGCGGTGGACATGAACAATGGGTGGGCGCTGCCCATGATCCCATTGGCACGCAAGCCGAGGTGGAACAGGTAGGCGGCTTGTTTGTTGGCTTTCAACGCATCGCGCTTGTTGCGGATAGTGGAAGGATGGAAATGGAACTGATAAATGGAGGTAACGTGGTTGGCAAGAAGTGGCACTCCCAACCGTTCCCCAATGAGAGTTATTTCCTTGCATAAAGTATCTGTCAGACCATTGATTTGCGGATAAGCTTTGCCTTTTTCGAGCTCTTCGAGAACAGCCAGTCCCGCAACCATCGAGACCGGATTGCCGGAGAAACACCCGGACTGGAAGATCTGTTCTGATAGGTCCCACAGCCCCACCTTGGGGGTGACCACCTTGTCCATGATCTCGCGTTTGCCGCCGAAACCTCCAATGGCGAACCCGCCGCCCAGGATCTTGCCAAGGCAGACCAGGTCGGGCATGACTCCGAAATATTCGGCTGCGCCGCCCAGGGCCAGGCGGAAGTTCGTCACCACTTCATCAAAGATGAGAGGGATACCCATCTCAGTTGTGACCTGACGGAGCGCTTTAAGGAATTCAAGATCAGCCGAGACAACGCCCAGACCGAAGGCGGAAATAGGTTCAACGATGACTGCACCCAGTTCATCAGCATGCTTCTTTATCTGCTCAACTGCATATTCGGTGTTATTGTATGGCAGGATAAGCAGGTTATCTTTGACATTCTGGGGGATACCGGCACTGTCGGTGTGTGGGATGGGCACGTTCCCGTCCCCTTCCACGGCCAGGGTGCTGACCAGGACCGTGTCATGCTGTCCATGGAAGTTACCTTCGAACTTGACGATCTTTGAGCGGCGGCGGTAAGCGCGCGCGGCCCGGATCGCCATGAGGGTTGATTCAGAGCCGCTGTTCAGGAAACGAACCATCTCGGCTGAAGGCATCAACTGGGTGACCTTTTCAGCCAGCTTGACCTCTGCCTCAGCAGGGATGTAGTAGTGTACGCCGATGTCAATCTGCTGATGGACAGCGCGCAGAACCCGTTCGGGGGAATGTCCAAGAATGTGAACACCACCGCCCATCAACAAGTCGATGTATTTATTACCGTCGATATCGACCAGTTCCGCGCCCTGACCGCCGACCATATAGATCGGATAGGGTGGTAGAAATTTACCGTTGGCTGCAACTCCGCCTGGTAAAACCTTGCATGCTTCTTCGTACAATTTCTTTGACCCTACCGTGCGTGACCGGTAGAGCGTCTCCAACGAATTAATTTCCTTGGAGCGGTCTTGTATCTCGAGCGTTTCCAACTCTATGGTCATAATCTTCCTCCCGAAAGATAAGGATTCGTATAAATCAGTATAGCTCGATGGAGAAAGCCAATGAAAGTGTCATATGCCCTGAACTTACCCCCTTGGAATGGGCAAATGCACATATAACATATGGATTAGCGGGTTTGTTTTAAGTGCCAATCCTTGATGGCAAGGTTCATGTTCAGCACGACGAGCGGGTCCTGAAGGTCAATCCCCCACAAGTCGCTAATTTTCGTAAGGCGCTGGTAAAGGGTATTACGATGGATGTATAAAGCCTTGGCTGCCTGGTTGACGCTGGCAAGGTTATCGAGGTAAGTTTCGAGCGTGCGCAGGTATTGGGTTTTCTTCTCCCGGTCGTGTTGATCGATCTTTTCTAGAACAGCCGTATAGCGGTTGTTTATGCGCGAATCAGGCGACCGCCCCAACAGATCACCTAGGAAGCCGAGGTCATCATATGCCCATACCCGGCGGACGCCATCCCCGAGGGCGGTTGCTGCGGACAAGGCATCTGCAGCCTGCTGGTAATGCTGCCGGAGAGAAGCGAATTCCTTGGAAGGAGAACTGATCCCGATAGTGACCTGGAAACCCTTCACAGCGGCGACTGGCAAGAAATGATCCGCCATAACTCGCAACCTTTCTATATCCATACTTCCCACCAACACTGCCAACAGCTGCCCGCGTTCAATCGCAGCAGCCCAAAGATCTTCAGAGTGAACGTGTTCTTCCACGAGGGCAGTCAAACGGCGCCGGGATGGGCGGTCCAAGCTGCCTGCATTGATCACAAGCACGGCAAATCCATTTTGGAGGCCTGTACGCCAGGCGCCTTCCGGCAGTCCGGCTAGAGGGAAATCAGAGGCGGGGTTAAGTGCCCCCTCAAACAACTGGGCTTTGAGACGCTGTTCAGTCTCATAGATGGTTTCCTGCCGGCTGAGGATCAGGGCTGCCACGACTGCACCGCGTTCTATCACAAGTGTATCCAATTCGGTGAGCGGCTGGTCGGTGGCGATGATCCAGATGTAGCCGAAGAGCTGTGTGCCAACCAGGATCGGTGAAACAATCCGTTCCAGGGTGAACCCGATGGAAGGGTTGGCGGGGAGGCGGTAGGGCTTGGGATTCTTGCGCAGGTGCTCAAAAATGCCATGCTTGCGCAGATATTCAATGACTTCGTCGGGAGACTTCCCTAACTGGATACTGCGTTTCCTGACCTCGTCAGTGGGTTCGATGGTGGTGTGTGCCAGAAGGTGAAGGGATGAATCCTCTATGGTTATCGAACAATGGAGGATCTCCGCCAGTTTGCGGGTCAGCTCCCAAAGATCGCCTCCATCGAGAACAATCTGGGTCAGGGATTTATGGATCATATTGGCCTGTTCGGCCAGGGCGTACTGCTCCTGCAAGATCAGCTCGTGAATAGCGAGGGTAACCTCGGAGAAATCGACCTCCCAGGGGAGAGCAATCAAGGGAAAACCAACCAACTCGGCTGCTTCGATCATCTCGGGGGGGATCTCAAGCATGTAGCGTCCAATATTGACCATCATGCCCGCCAGGTGTTTTTCGTTCAAGGAGCGAATCAGACCAGATTGTTCCTCAGGATGGAGCATGAGAGAGAAGGCGGTGGTCAGGAGAAGATGACCTTCCTTCACCCAAGGGACGACATCCGGGTGGTCGATGATGTGCGTCCAACGGATGGTCCGGTCGAGGCTTTTGGAACCAGCCACGACCCTGGCTTTTGACAGTACGGGAATGGTTTGCAGCGCCTGGGAAAGGGTTAAGGGCATGGATTCAGCTCATTGAAATCGGGGATGTAGTCCATCGACCTGGGCATTTACTATCTTCAATACTATACACCAAGCGGACAAGAGATGCAATAAGGTTTACGGGATCGGCATTAGAACCCAGATATGGAAACCAATTACATATGGATGACCACCAAAATTGCTACCATCAAGCTCAGGAATTCACTTATAAAAATCCAAGACGGCTTGGCATACTTCCCCTGCCATTTCATCCGTCATTTCGGGGTAAATGGGCAAACTTAGAGCTTCCTGGCTGAGTCTTTCGGTTTCTGGAAAACTCCACGCCTGATTACCCAGACCGGTGTAAGCTGGCTGAAGGTGAATTGGAACAGGATAATGTACCAGCGTCTGAATCCCCCTTTGGAAAAGGAAAGCGCGCAATGCATCCCGCTCTTTGCAGCAGACAACGAAAAGGTGATGAACTGGCTCGCATCCAGGCGGTTCAGGGGGTAATCCCAAGGTGCTACCAGAGAGATGGGAATGGTAGAACCTTGCCAGTTCAGCGCGGCGGGCATTCATGGTGGTAAGGTGCTTCAATTTGACGCGCAAGATTGCAGCTTGGAGTTCATCCAGCCGGCTATTGAAACCCTTGACGCAGCTCACCCTGTTTAGATCCCATCCATATTGACGAAGTTGGCGGAGGCGTTTTGCCATCGCAGAATCGTTGGTAATGATTGCACCACCATCTCCAAAAGCGCCCAGGTTTTTCGATGGGTAAAAACTGAATGCTCCAAATTGACCGAAAGTTCCCACATGCTTCCCACCAAAGCGGGCCCCATGAGCTTGGGCGCAGTCTTCTATAACAACCAGGCGGTGATCATTGGCCAGAATTAGTAGTTGTGACAGATCAGCTGGGCATCCAAATAGATGGATAGGCAGGAGGAAGCGTGTGCGGGCGGAAACAGCAGAGTCGACCAAGCGCGGGTCCAAGGTATAGCGCAGAGGATCAACGTCCACGAGGACAGGTTTCCCACCTGCAATTTCAATCGCTGCGATTATCGCTACTGGAGCAAATGCACAGGTAATAATCTCATCTCCCCGGTGAATACCACTTGCCAGAAATGATAATTGAAGCGCATCCGTCCCCGAGGCTACACCTACCGCATAACCCACCCCACAATATGCTGCAAACTCATTTTCGAATGCATCGACTTCTTCAGCAAGGATGTAATTCCCCCGTTCCATGACGCCCTGGATAGCGGTGTTCAATTCCGCCTGGATACACTTGACCTGGGTTTTAAGGTCGATGAAGGGAATTTTCATGGCCAATAATGAAGCTGATTTTCGCGATAATAATTCAATGTTTGAAACAGTCCATCTCGCAGGGGAGTGGAAGGTTCCCAACCAAGCTGGGAATGAATCTTGGAGAAATCCCCATAGTAATCGCCGATGTCTATTCGTTCCATTTCCAATGGGAAAGGTTCCAGTCGATAGTTTCCCTTGCCATTGACATCCGCCAGAGTCTGTGCCAATAAAAGAAGACTGACTGGTTCTGCACCGAGATTGTATATTTGTCCTTCAGCTTGCGGGTTAGCTGCGCAGGCAAGCAGAGCTTCAACCACATCATCGACATAGTTTAGATCACGAACCTGCCTGCCATCTCCATAAAGGATCATATCCTGACCATCAATAATCTGGCGAATCCAAAGACCCAGGAATGTCTTGTAGGCATCCCGTACCCGCATGCGCGGCCCGTATACGTTGGTCATGCGCAGGCTGGTCGTCCTCATCCCATATACACGGTGACAGACCAGGTGATACCACTCCCCCGCCATTTTGCTGATACCATTGAAATCCAACGGCTCGAGGGAATGCATTTCATCCACCGGAAGATAATGTGGACGACCGTACATTTGGCGAGTCCCAGCGTAGACGATCCGGATAGCGGGATTCAATTTCCGGCACATTTCCAGCAATTTTATCTGGCTGACAGCGTTTATTTCGAGGTCGACCATCGGATTCCCCATGCTGCCAGCGTGGCTTACCTGGGCAGCCAGATTGAAGAGGAAATCCTGGTCTGGAAGAATGAGTTTCATGGTTTCTTCATCGCACATATCCCCGATATAAACCTGGACTTGTTCTTTAATACCCTGGATATTGAATGAGTTCCCCCCGAATTCAGGGGAAAGGCTGTCAACAAGTGTAATATACGCCCCGAGCTGCAAAAGATGTCGCGCGAGGTTGCTGCCGATGAACCCAATCCCTCCGGTAATGAGAACGTATTTGCCCCGAAAGGTTCGCTCCATATCAGAATCGATCATAGGCATCCTTCAAGTGAGTTTTCCTGATAACCAACCTCCACCATAAAACGGCAAGTTGTCCCGCCATGCGCCACAGGCGACCAGGGACAAAGAACTGTGACATTCCATATGGGCGAGAGTAATGGTGGACAGGCGCTTCTACAAATACCATGCCAGCATCCTGAAACTTCTTGACCATTTCAACGCAAATGGTGCCGGAATCACTTTCAAGTGGCACACGGTCAAAAATCGACCGGCGAATCAAACGGAAGTCACAGTCAACATCGCGTAAATGAAATCCGAAAACTAGCCGTGTGAAATGGTGATAAAGCTTTCCAACCAGCCTGCGGTAAATGGGGTCAGCGCGTGAAATCTTATAACCGTTCACGACGTCAACGCCATCAGTAACACAGTCCACCAGTCGGGTAAGATCAAGGGGATTATATTGGGCGTCACCATCCGTGTAAAAAACCCACTCTTTTGAGGCGGCTGAAAACCCACTGCGCAATGCACACCCATAGCCGAGGTTTAGATCATGTCGAATAACCCGCAACTCGGGACAGCGAGGTTCCATTTCCTCCAAAATAATCGGTGTATGATCTTGGCTACCATCGTTCACCACGATAACCTCAAAATCATCCGTGACCTTCCTTAAGGCAGTAATCGTTGCCAGAATCATGCTGGCGATGGTCCCGCCATCGTTATAAGCAGGAAGAACCGCGCTAACACTGGATAAAGGCTTATGCCCGAGAGCATTCACAGGGTTTTTTGTCCCATAGCAAACACACTTAGTCCAAATGGCAGGCTGTGAGAGGAAATCAACTGTGCTTCCGACGAAAGAATGGCGCATAGGAGCCAGTTGAATATTCCTACCTGTATCTCCAGGTCGGAATGAGGCATGCCTGACCGTACGAATCGGTCACCAAGCCTTTTAATCATAGCGGGGAGAAATAAAAACATATTTGCATAAGAAGCCATACGAACCTTGAATCCATTCTCCGATAACAAGGTTCTCACCTGGTCGCACGTATAACGGCGCGAAGTATGAACAGCCAAATCGTGATGACCCCGGAGCCAATCATAAGCAGGAATTCGCAAGATCAGAAAGCCACCCGGGGTCAGAACACGGTAGAACTCCTGGAACGCTTGCACATCGTTCTCCACAGAACTTTCATAGAGAACATCGAAGCTGGTAACAAGGTCGAAACTCCCTGCGGGAAATGGTATGGAAGAAATCGACGCCCGACTGAGTGCCTGGAGTGCGCGTTTCTGGCAAAAGAATAATGCTCTGGAAGAAATATCGATTCCGGTGACATGCCCAAATTCCGCCAGGAAGGATGTCATAGCGCCCCCGGTACCGCAGCCTGCATCCAGGATGCGTAACGTGCCTGGATCCAATTGTTGGCTGATCAACTTCCGCGTAATGGCTGCCATTCCAAGATACCACCAATGATGGTCTTCAGCGTAATACATTAAATCATACTCATGCGCTTCCATCCAGCCACTTCCTACGGATATCGGAAAATCAACATGATTTCATTGGTACAGTCGAAGACAGGATGCAGGTTGCCTTGTGATTGAGTGAAAGCCCATTGATCCAATTCTGTGATCCGGTCAGGATTGGCTATGATGGTATCCCCGCGTGCAAGAGCCAATTGATCGACCGGGTCCGGAAAATTGAGGATGTTCCTGCCCTCCCCGAGGAATTGGGCTGATGCATGGGTGCCGTAAGAATATATATCATTACTCAATATATAAATGGTTGAGCCCCTATCCAGTGAATGAGCGAAATCTCCCACATACGAGGCGAATTTTCCAGCGAGATCATCCCCGTACAAGCATTTCCCGTTGAAGTTATCGTAATAAGTCCACAGGTTGAAGACTAAAAGATTGGCGAGTAACACAGTGGTCACAGCTGCGTGGGCATTCCGGGATTTCTCCCATCCCAGACCTAAAACTTCAAGGATCCGGTCAAGACCCACGGAAGCCATAATAAGCACTGCCGGCAGAGCCATCAGCATACGGTATGAATCAGCGGAAGGAGGTATAGAAAAAAGTCCAACTGCCAAGATGAATGACCAGAAATACCCATTAAGAAGCAATGTTTCGTGAGTCTGGCGACGGACCATGAGGAAAACCAAACCGAGAAGAAAAAGAGCTGCCGTTACGATACTTATCATTGGGATGGGAGACCCGTAAAAATCAATTGCAGGATAATAAATGATCGAGAGGAAAGCATGCAAAACGCGCTCTCCAAGGATCTGTAGCGTTCCCAAACCAGTAATGGCAATTTGCTGGGAAAGCCACCCCGATTGGAATGTGCCTTCCATGGTCAGACGCTCAGTGAATGATAGCGGTTGTTGAAGAACGAAGGTAGCTTCCGGCAGGATCATGATCCCAAAGCCCACCCAGAAAGCAAACACTTGCTTTATCGAACTTTTCAACCAATTCCTGAAGAAGATCAGCAAAACTAGCAGATAAACGACCAGTAATGCCACCACGATCTGCGAGGTAATATAAATACTGAAATGGATTGCTAGGACAATCCCACCCAAGGCTGCCCTCCATGAACTATGCTTTTTCATCCCACTGATCAACAGGAAAAGTTCAAGGGGAACCAGCCAGGTAGCCTGGATATAACCAACCGCGGCTGTGCGGCTAAAATGCATTTGGGTATGTGAAATTGCCAGCAGGGCTGCAGAAATCAACGCGATACGGGTACCGGTGATCTGGCGTGCGAATAAATAGATCGAGGGAATTGCCAGAGTGCCTCCAATGGCGGGTATAAGCCGGATTGCAAAGGCCGTGTTGCCAAAAATTTTAATGGATAAATTGATGAATTGAAGATATAAGGAACCAAAATTTTCCCAAAGGGCAAAGGGATTGGAAAGAGGGCCTGAATCCGTGGACTGAGCCGTAACCCCCATCCTGCCTTCATCGCCGTTGATGACAAAAGGGATCTGCCCCAATTTGTAAAACCTGAGCACCACCCCCAGAAGCGTCACAGCTCCGATGGCAAGCAATTCGTTGCGATGAATTTTTATCCAGTCCCAAAAGTCATGCAGCGAAATGGGATCCTTTACTAAAGCTACAAAATAGCAAATTCCTGCTGACAACCAGAATGTGATTACTGGGACATAATTTACCCGGTTTTCCTTACTGAATGCCACCATGCTGACGGTGGCAAGGATCGTTAGTAAAAAAGCTGCCACAATCCAATAGACTGAATTCAGGGAGGGCAGGCGTTCGATCCAGCCGCGGAGGCGACGACCAGGCTGAACGAAGTTACTGGCAACAAAAAGGACTGCTCCAACCACACTCAACCACAAAGAACTTGGCATAATGGTCTCTGCCTGGATCGGTACAGCATAAACCAGAATTAGCCCTACCAGAACAAGGAAAACCGACAAGGCAGCCATAACAGCACGGAATTTCTTTATTGCAGGATTAGCATTATTTTCCATTGATCTCCGTAAAATACGCTCAGCGGCCCCCTCAGGCGTCTATCAACTATATTAATATTTTACTCCAAATCCATATTAAACCGTCCCTTTGTCCGGAACAGATCAGCGTCCCAGATAATTCAAAGGGAGGTAAAAGGCGAGACATTGATTGTCTTATTGGAAACACTTGATTAACGGAGCTGCTTGCGAAACTCTTCCAGAGTGTTCACCGGCAACCGGCAAACAAAGCCCTCACAAACATAGGCAGTTGGCTTGCCATCCAGCATAGGCCGGTCAACCAGCAGCGGTGGAACTCCATCCAGTGGAGGGAATTTGGTCTGCGCCACCACCAGGTTGGGACGAAAGGCAGCGCGGGTTTCTGCGAGGTAAGCTTTGGTTAGATCATTTTCCAACGGTCCAATAATCGCAACTTGCCTAACGTCGGCCAGCGAAAAGTCTGCGGTGGAAAGCCAGCGACCAAAAGCGGTAGGATAGCGTACCGCTTGAGCGGAAACCAGAGCGAGCGTCTGCTCAGCCATGCGGCGCCAGTCCCCATTCCCGGTATAGGCGACCAGCTTGAGAAGAGCCTCCGCAGCCAAAGCGTTCCCGGAAGGAACGGCATTATCCTGAAGATCCCGGGGTCGGGTGAGGAGGGTCTCCGCGTCTGAAGGTGTATCGAAGAAACCTCCGGAAGAATCGCTGAAGCGTGAAATCATTTCCGTGGAAAGAGCCTGGGCTTCTGCGAACCAGCGGTTGTTGAAATTAGACTGGTATAGTTCGATCAACGCCAGGATCAAGGAGGCATAGTCTTCGAGGAAAACCTCCGAGCTGACATGACCGTAGCGCCAGGCCCTGTGCAGCCTGCCCTGCGGGCGCAGGGAGGTCAGAAGGAAATTTGCATTACGGGCGGCGATTTCGACATACCGGGAGTTACTCAACACTCTTCCAGCCTCAGCAAAGGTTGACAGCATAAGCCCATTCCAGGCGGTCAGAACCTTATCGTCGGTGGCAGGACGGACACGCATGTTCCGGCGAGTCAGAAGCCTGGAGTGACAGTCCGCCAGTTTTTCACCTACCTGGACGCTCACTGATATCAAAGCGCGTGGAAAGGGCGGCATCATCCAAGGCACGCTGCAAGACGGTTTTTCCTTCCCAATTCCCCGAAGCGGTGACACCATAAGCGGATTCAAAGAACTCTGCAGATCCTCCCAATGCCTCGCGCAGTTCCTCCAGTGTCCAGGCGTAGAATATCCCTTCCTCTCCTTCAGAGTCGGCATCCAGGCTCGAGAAAAATCCACCTTCTGGTGAGAGCAACTCCCTGGCGACGAAATCCAGGGTCTGTTCGACAACCTTGCGGAAGGCGGGTTCGCCGGTCACCTGCCAGGCATGCAGGTAGACCCGGGCAAGCTGAGCGTTGTCGTAAAGCATTTTTTCAAAGTGGGGTACACGCCAGTAGTCATCGGTGGAGTAGCGTGCGAACCCACCGCCGATGACATCATACATCCCACCCCGAATCATTGCTGTTAAAACGTGAACCACCGGCTTGAGGGCGCCAGTCTCACCACCAGTGTACCGCCGCAGGAGAAATTCAATTACCATGGGTTGAGGAAACCTGGGGGCTGAACCCCAGCCGCCATGCTCCCAATCGTAATTTTGGATCAACGACTTGCTGGCAGCAGACAATGATTCAGGAGTAAATGCAGTTGTCTTCAAAGCGACAGTGGATTGTTCGATCAGCTGGGCCGCTACCTGACCACCAGTATGGATGACCTCTCCGCGCTGGTTTTGCCAGGCCTGGGAAAGAGCAACCAGAAGATCCTTGAAGGCCGGCAGACCGTGGCGAGGCTCGGGAGGGAAATAAGTCCCACCGTAGAATGGTTTCAGATCCGGGGTCAGGAAAACAGACATCGGCCAGCCGCCCTGACCGGTGAGGGCTACCACCGCGGACATGTAGATGCCATCAAGGTCGGGACGCTCCTCGCGGTCAACCTTGATGCTGACAAAGTGGTCATTCATGTAGGCGGCGGTTCCAGGGTCCTCGAAGGATTCATGCGCCATGACATGACACCAATGGCAGGCAGCATATCCGATGCTCAGGAAGATCGGTTTGTCTTCGCGGCGGGCTTTATCAAGGGCATCCGGGCCCCAGGGGTACCAGTCGACGGGATTGTGAGCGTGCTGGAGAAGGTAGGGGGATGTTGAATTTGCAAGGTGATTGGGCATTATTCAATTAATCGTATCATAGATGATTTCTAATCAATTTCTGATGGCTGAGATAATTAATGGTTTTCCAGAAATTAAAGCACGGACCATCAATATTCGATGCGGGGATACCCGTATGGCAACCGGTTCCCTGGATAGTAATTTGAGTACCAACTGATGGAAAACAATAAGTAAAGTTGGATTTGAATCAATAACCAAACATTATATGAATTAATACTTATTAGTTAACATCATTTTCTTTTTTTGAAGCGAATAAGAGAATCTAACAAATACTGATTCAAGGCTAATAATCGCATATGCTGCGAAAGGAATCAAGATGTCTGTGAAGGGCCAACGGTAGCGAGTCACGGCAAGGAATACTGCTGAAAGAACAGGGAAGTAAAATCCAGCAATTAAAAGTGCAATAAAAGTCCAACGAAGCCTCAAAGATGGACGTGTCCACTTGATGAAGAACACCAGGGTAATTCCAGCCAACTCGAGAAGCAGAACAGCGTAGAATACTGAATTTAACACTATTACAATTTCCTTACTATACTGTCTCAGTGGGTGATCCAATGGAAGAGGAGCAGCAGCTGGCCAGGGAGGCTCGATTAACCCATAAGAGATAGCAAAGTCTTCGACATAACGCTCGTCAAAGAACATACGGGTGAACTTGATCACATATAGATGCACTGCTTTTATGGGGTAATCTTTAATCCATTGCAAAGCAAACTGACTTGCCTCAGCATCCTGATCAAGAATACCTCGCTGGAAGAATAGTGGATCTTGATGAAGGATATCGATCTGCCAAGCATAGTATTCCCCGGTAGAATTAGGATTATTTCCTATGAATAAGTCGACCCCACCAACTGAATTAAGGGGTGTGAATCGACCAAGAACATGTAGGTTGCGTATTCCCCATGGTAAAAGTACTAGGTTTGAGATGAAGGCGAGTAAGACGAACTCTTTGACAACCGTAGAAAAAGGTCGTCCCTTTATTAGTGTGATGAGAGGAATAATTAGCCATAATAGGTAGGTGATGCTTCTAGTTAGTGTTAGGAAACCAGATACAATACCTATGACAATAAGGCTTGGTATGCTATTCTTATTCTGGAGAAAGTAATGAACAACAAGTATTGTCCACAAGAAAAGGATAGGGATTAGCAGATTTTCAGCGGCGAGGAGGACTGGCATAAGAACCGATCGAGGATAGAAAGCTTGTATCAACCCAGCAGTGATGCCTACCTTGGGACCTGCGATTATATTTACAAGCTCTGTAATTAGGACAACTGCTATGGTACCAAGGACAACGTTGAAAAGTTTCGACAGGAACAGACGGTCGACCGGGATTGAGAATGATGCAGAGAGAACGATGGGATAAAGTGGGGGAAAAGAAGCATCAGGACGACCTGTAATTGCCTCGTAAATGCCAATATCATGAAGGTTTATTGCTCTTGTGAATAGAGACCAAAAATCTGAAACTGGCTGCGTGGGAATTAACAAAATTGCGGCTAACCGAATGGCTAGAGCAAAGAAGGCCAAGGCTGCCAAGGATTTGACAAACCACTTGGGACTGATCTGTTGAGAAGAGTGGACTATAAACATTGATGGAAAAGAAATTTTATTACTCTAAAGATATTTTAATATGAAGTTTGCAATTGCAATTCTATGAGGTTTAGAAACACCTACTCCAAAATGCATCGTCTTTCTTTTCTACCATTTCGCATGTAGTATTATTAATTCTTCCCAATATTAAGTGTCTGATAATCTTGCATGTCGGAAAAATTAAACTCTATTGGTTAATATTTTGGGTTACTGAATAAACATAAAATCTAAGAAAACTATCGTTTGGCATCAGATTTATTTTTACTGATATGAAATTCGAATGCTAAGGTGAAAACTTTAATCTTCAATATAATATTCGCCATATTATCATTCTTGGTCATTTAATAATTGAAAAGATTTGTGACAGGTAATACACTTTTACAACCTAAATATGGTAACGCTGACGTCGATTTAAATAGCCTAAATTGAGGCAAGGATATCAACTATGCGACTTGCAGCTTTACCATCTCCGTAGGGGTGATTAACTTTCGTCATTTCCAGACGTGCTTCAGGATCATTAAGGAAACGTGACAATTCTTTTACAATTCGTTCCTGCTGAATGCCAACCAGCATCGCATTACCGGAAAGAATGCCTTCCGGTCGTTCCGTTTCCTCCCGCATGACCAGCACGGGCTTTCCTAAAGCGGGCGCCTCCTCCTGAACACCTCCAGAATCAGTCAAAACGACTTCAGATTGATCCATCAACCAAATAAATGACTCGTAAGACAAGGGTTCCATTAAATGAATGCGGGGCTGATGACCGAGGATTTGGTTAACCGGTCCACTCACGTTCGGATTGGGATGAACGGGAAAAATAAATATTACATCCTTAAATTCCTCCGCCACCTGGCGGATCGCATAACATATATTTTTCAAACCCTCCCCAAAACTTTCACGCCGATGCGCAGTAACCAAGATCACCCTGTGACCCTCAAGCATTTCTTTTAAACCCCCCGGTAAACCAGGAGGTGACATACGGATGCGTTCATGCACCCAAAGCAATGCATCGACCACAGTGTTGCCAATAACAAATATTGAAGATGGAGCAATACCTTCTTGCAAGAGAGTATCTTTTGCGTGTTCGGTTGGTGCAAAATGATAATCTGCAAGGCGGCTTACCAGACGTCGGTTTATTTCTTCCGGGAAGGGTGCATTTTTATTCCCGGTCCGCAAGCCCGCTTCCACGTGTCCAACTTTCATGTGATGATAAAAAGCCACCAATGCGCCGCAAAAGGCTGTTGTAGTATCCCCTTGCACCAACACAATATTCGGCTGCTCCTGGGATATAACACTTTCCAGTTTATCAATCATCCGTGACGTAATTTGAGATAATGTCTGGTCTGAGGTCATAATATTCAAATCATAATCGGGCTGGACCTCAAAGAGCTTTAATACCTGGTCCTGCATTTCACGCTGCTGGGAGGTGACACATACCCGGGTTACAAACTGATCCGGCCTGCGTTGCAACTCTCTCAGCACCGGGATCAACTTGATCGCCTCAGGGCGGGTGCCAAAAATGATCAGTACTTTATGATCAGCCTTGCCTGTCATTCAGGTTCTCCTAATCAATATTTGTTGTCGACCATGGATCTCGTCGCCCATTCAAAATATTTGTTTGATAACAATAACCTTTGTTTCTTGCGAACCCATCCAGAAGCTAATCCCGATATCCTCACCTGTATATTCCGGCAGTACGGTCATTAAGTTTCGGGATAGCCCTGGATAAATTTTCCATTCCGCGACGACCAGGGGTTTTGCGAAGTTCCTATTCCATTACCCATGACTGATAGTCTTCTTAATTATAGTGCATCCCCAAAACCAGGAGACACAAGTTTAGACCGCTCGACCACGGGATTTTAAATGATAGTTTGTGTATAATCATCCTGCCAGGGGAAACCACTCCTGGAAGGAATGATCCTGTCACATGGTGAGTCTTAAGGGTGTATCAGCAGATATTGACTGAGTTATGAAGAAGCATATCCTGATCGCAGGCTACTACGGTTTTCAGAATAGCGGGGATGAAGCCATTTTGCGCGTACTGCTTTCAGACCTTCGACGGGTCGATCCGGATTTATCCATTTGTGTTTTGTCAGGCGATCCTGAATCTACCCGGCGTTGTTTTGGTGTGGAGGCTTTAGCCCATGGGGATGTCGCTGGGATCATCGAACAGGCACGCCGCAGCGACCTCCTGATTGTTGGCGGAGGGGGGATTTTTCAGGATTACTGGGGGGCACAAATCAATACAGTTCTTACCAGCGAACAAGCCGGACTTCCATTCTATTGCAGCCTGCCCTTATTGGGCCGGTTACTGGATAAACCCGTTCTCATCTACGCGGTTGGGGCTGGACCATTTTTCAGTGCCGAAGCGAAAGAGCTGACGAGGCTCTCCTTTAATTCTGCGACCACTCAGCACCGTGAGGGATGGCGATTCCCTGGAAGTGCTGCGTTCAATCGGCGTGCACAGCAAGAAAATCCAGGTAACCGCTGACCCAACTTTTAATTTGGAGCCGGATGCCGCCCGAGCTGAGGAAATTCTCAGGCGTTTGCCAGTCGATCCCGGGATTCCGCTGATAGGAATCTGCTTGAGGAACTGGGATGTTGGGATCGATCAGTCCATCTGGCAGGCAGAGACAGCTGCGGGCCTGGATGAATTTGCTGATCGGACTGGCTGCTTTTTTATCTTCATCCCATTTCAAGACCATCCAACTTCACCACTCACCCAGGATTCGCTTGCCGCCAAGGCAGTAATTCAGCAAATGAAGCATAGGCAGGACTGTTTCCTGGTTCCGACCCAGGAAGATCCGGCTGTCACTGCCGGGATCCTTTCATCCTGCGCCCTGGTCGTCGGAATGAGATATCATTCGATCGTTTTTGCAGCCAGCGCAGGTGTTCCACCCATTGCCATCGCGTATGATCCGAAAGTCGCGCAATTAATGGCTTCCCTTGGATTAGAAGAAGAGACCCTGCGCCTCACAGACCTTTCTGGGACCGTCCTCCTTTCACATCTTACACATGTTTGGGAGAACCGTCCTTTCCATCGAAAGAAGATGGTCAGCAGGGTTGCGACCCTGAAAAAATTGGCAGCGGGTAATCCCAAAGCCATCCGAAAGCTGCTCTCAACCGGATCTTCCCAGATATCTTCCGAGGCGGATGTCGATCATTTCATCAAGGAATTCGCTCTACAAAAGTCAATTTCTTCGCTGGAACAAAAAATTCGCGGGGACAACCTTCAGGACTCAGCTATTGAAGCAGGAACAAACATCCAGCGAGTTAGCCTACCAAATTCAAGAGAAAAATCAAGTAATCCATGTTTTTACCAACCAAATCGCAGATCAAAAAAAGGAGCTGCAGGACCTTGACCAGCAAGTGCAAGCCTTAACCACCCAGTTGAATGACATCTATCGCAGCCGGGCCTGGAAACTCAATTTGATTTTATGGAATGCCCGCAAGCGGATCATTCCGACCGGCAGCTGGCTGGAAAGAGCGCTAAGATCCGCATGGCACAAGCTGCGGAACAACCCTTTTCTTAAGGCCAGCGGGACCTCCCAGCCACCCTTCCCTTTCAACGACCGCTATATTGTTGAAGATAACAGCCAGGTCACACTCTACACGGATGACCCACTCTTATTCCCTGGGTATCCAGCGCGCAAGCCGCTGAGCAACACTATTCGGGACGGGCTCAAGGTTTCACTAATTGCCTCGGTAAAAAACGAAGCGGAGAACGTTGTAAAGTGGACGGATTGCATCAATAAGCAGTCTCGTCTTCCCGATGAGATCGTGATCCTGGACGGCGGTTCAACAGATGGGACTGACAGACTCCTTGAGGAATGGGGGAACCGGGAACATATGCCGCTAAAGTTGATCCGGGCACCCGGGTCAAATATTGCGCGCGGCAGAAACATAGCAATTCGCGAGTCGCGCTACCCCATCATTGCAATTACCGATTTCGGCTGTGAGCCGAAACCAGACTGGCTCGAAAAACTTATCCAGCCCTTTAAGCTTGAGCCGGAGACACGCGTTTCGGCTGGTTTTTATGAATGTATCAGCCGGTCGGGAAAAGTCCTGAGCGGGAACGGAACCTGGCCAGGGCTGGAACAGCTCGACCCGCAGAGCTTTCTTGCCATCCAGCCGCTCGGTGGCATTCCAGAAAGAAGCCCTGGATGAGGTCGGGGGTCATCCGGAATGGCTGACCAGGACTGGAGATGACACCTATCTTGACCTGGAGTTGAAACGCCTGGGTGGAAAGTGGGCATTCGTTCCAGCAAGCCCAGGTTAAATGGCTGGCGCCCGAGAAACTGAGCGCCTATCTCGATAAAATGTATCAGTGGGCAAGCGGAGATGGAGAATCGGGCGTGCATGCCCGCTATTACTGGCGGTATGTGCAGCAACTTGGCATCTGGCTGGTTTTCTCTTTGCTGGTCGCAGTAATCCTGGCCGGCGTGCTGATCTGGAAGCCAGCTCCGACCCTGCTGTGGGCAGGTGTTGTGCTGCCTTGCCTGGTTGGGCGCCTTGGCTGGTTTATCCTATAAAAGAAAAGCTGCCTCCACAGCGCCTGCTCCAAAAAGGACTTGGGCGTGCCGCACAGGTGCTGGGTTTCCTGAAAGGGGCACGTAACCGGAAAGAGGTAGACAGGAGAAGAATTAGTGATTTGACCGGCGTTTTCTTTATCTTGTCAGGAGTCCCTATTGATGACAGCGGCGGCGGGGCACGCGGAACCCAGATCGCCCAGGAACTCCTGCGAGCCGGCTGGGGAGTTGTTTTCCTGCACAAATTCGAACGCGATGAGACCCTGAATCTTCAATTACGCAACCTTCACCCGAATTTATTCCCTGCGCCAATCGACCGTTTCAACCTGGAGAAGTTCGTCGGGCAACATCCAAACCTGCTCGAGAAGAATCAAATCAGGGTGCTGATCGAATTCCCTTTGCCCGATTACCTATCGCTGGCAAAACAGCTGCGAGACGATTATGATGCGACGATAGTCTATGACCTGCTGGATGACTGGAAAACATCCCTGGGAGGAAAATGGTATCTTCCCGAAATGGAAGAACAGATCATAAAGTTGAGCACTCACCTGGTGGCAACGCTGCCGGGACTGGCGAGCCGACTGGAAAATATCAGCGGGCGAGAAGCCTTAATTCTGCCAAACGCGGTGAACGCCCACCTGTTCGACCCGAGTCGGGAATACCTTCGCCCCACTGACCTGCCTGCGGGACGGCGGATCCTGGTGTACGTTGGTGCTTTATGGGGGGAGTGGTTCGACTGGAACCTGCTGGAATATCTTGCCGATAGCCTCCCTGATGCACAAATCGTCCTGATCGGAGATTATCGAGGGCAGGCTCCTTTCCAGAAAGGGAACGTCCACTTCCTGGGGTTAAAAGCTCAAAAAGAATTACCCGCATACCTGGCACATGCAGACGCGGCGTTATTGCCATGGAAAGTGACCGCCATAACGCAGGCCACCAGCCCTCTTAAAATTTATGAATACCTGGCCATGCGCCTGCCTGTGGTTACTCCCTGCCTCGAGCCCTTGAGGGATATGCCGGGAGTCTTTGCCTGCATCTCCCGCGAAGAGTTTTCACGCATGGCGGGGAGCGTTTCACGGGACCAATTGGACGAAGAAGTGATGGCGGGATTTATCCAACGTCACAACTGGTCCAGCCGCATCGATGAACTGCTGGGTTATTTGGATCGTAAACCATAAGACCAGTTGGGGGTTAGCGCGACTGAAATAATAAAAGATTGGTCTGGCACGCCCCTTCAAGGTAAGTCCATTCTGAGACAAGTCCCATTGCCGGGAGCTGGTTTTTTTGTGCCAGAAGCGAATCAGACGAGGGGGAATCACAAGGAAGGAGCAACCAGATCCTTTTATGCAAATGAGAGACCGAAGACAGGATAGCCTGGACCGAGGCGGGCAGTCCGGAGGAGTCGTATAAGCCGAAGGGCAGACTAACCCAGGCCGGGTCAGCGGAGCCCCAATTCATCCAAAAATTCCAGGCTGGGGAAGCGTAGCTGTTTACCACCAGGACATCCTGCGGATTAGTCATATTCTGGATATCAGCTTTTGCCCCCTGGAAATCAGCCCTTTTTGCATAATAGGCCGGGTCAGACGCATAAGCTTTTGGAAGAAACAGGATCGCAACGGTGATGCATCCCACCAGGATGGAGATCACCCAATTTGACCAGGATCGTAATTGCAGCCAGACCAGGCAGGTCAAACCGACCAATCCAGCCGCGATGAGGAGTCCAGACAGCCCAGCCCGCAGTACGGCAAGATCCCACTTTGCTCCGGATAGGATCCGTCCTGCAGTCCAAACCAAAGCAGAATATCCCGGATCCCACGCCTGCTGCAGCGCGGTAGCCTGGGGAGTCAGGCTCAGCATCGCCTGGTAATATTCCCCCAAGGGGGCAGAAATACCAATTAATTGAACCAAAACGGAAAGGACACCCAGAATCCCGATCCAAACCCAGCCTTTGGGAAGATCCAGTATTCGCTGCAGCAGGGGCGCCGCCGCAACCGCTAAAAGAGGAATGGCAGGAGCCAGGAAGCGCAGCCCCCAGTTGACATTCCCCCACCAGAGGTCATCGTAGAAAAGCGCCTGGGCAACGATCAGAAGAAGTACGTATGCCCAGGCTGCGACCGTTTCGATCCGTTTATTAACCACCGCCACCAGAGAAATGAGCAGGACCGGGGAATACAGGAACAAGCTTTTACCCGGGCTCACCAGCGGTCCAAAAAAGGCCTGTAAAAAATGTGGGTGGGGAGCGCTGAAAAAAAAGACCAGGAGCTGGACGTAATAGCTGAGAGAGAAGCGTGCGAGCGTTCCCCGCGCTTTCAACAAAAAAACAATAGTTCCCAGCATTGCGATCCCCACCAGCAGGAAAATGGCCAGTCGAATATGCCCAGGCTTGCGGGGCAACCCTGCCTGGCGCAGACTCTTCCAAAAGGGGATAAGCAGGATCGCAATTGCCGGAACAGCGACCGTGACCGTATTCTTGGTCAGGATACCGAGCAGCAAGGCAACAATCATCCCGACTCCAGACAAGATCCGACTGCGGCTGGAAACGGACTGATTGAGCCAGAGGGCACACAACCAGGCAAATGCCAGGAACAGCATAGCCAGCGGGTCACGAAAAAAGGTACGCGTATAGGGCCAAACCTGGGTCCCCGCTCCAAAGAGCAGGGCTGTCACAAATGCGGTTCGGTCTGGATAACCCAGCACCCGGACTGATGCAAAGACGCAGACACCCGCCAGAGCGGTTGCCAGGATGTTTAAGAGGAACAAGGTCTGGACTAAACCGCCACCCGTAAGCTGTGCGAGGTGCACCAATCCAGCTCCCACAACTGATTGGATGGGTTCAATTTCAAGGCTGGGGGATGATTGTGCCGCGGGCAATGCCTGGTAGGCAATTATTCGTTGATTGCCGGAGACCCTGTCATCATTAAGAGTCCCTTCGAAGGCCAGGCTGAGGCTGCGGGAGGCAAGGATATGTTCGTCGTCAGTGGAAAAGTGCCCAGAAAAGGAAAGGCCGTAGAGCGCCAGGAACAAGATGAACAGCGCCGATGCGATGCGGATCGACGACCCCCAATTCCCGGGGCGGTCCTTTCCAGGTTTCACTCGCGCGCCCGCTGCCAGGGTGACTTTTGGAATGCCAGAAGAAAACTGCGGACCCACATAAAAATGAATGCCGGCACATGCAGGACGGCTAATAAATAACACTTACGATCTTCGGATGCGAGGATCGTCCAACCAAGGCAGACCAAGTCGAAAAGGACCCGGGAGAGGAAAAAAGCTGCGAGAAGCCAGGAGAACCAGGCGCTGGAAAATGCCAGTAATAGAAATATGAGGTCCAGCAGCCAGCGAGGTTTCAGGAAAAGCGAACTCAGGAGGGACCAGCCGGGAAGGCCCCTTTTTACAAGTTCCAGCACGTCCCAGCGATAATGCCAAAAAGCCACCCACTGGCCGCGGAACCAGCGTGCCCGCTGGCGAGAAGCGAGAACGGATTCGCGCGGCTTTGGGTCGTAAACGCAGACTTGCATATTTTTCTGGACATGGATGCCGCGCGCACTATATAACAGGCTTAGAGCAATGTCCTCCACTTCGGTAGCGACCATGTCCGCGACGAACTTGAGCATGCCGGGGGTCATCACCATCCCGGTCCCTCGAAGGCGGACCGGCCAGCCAAAGAAGGCGCGGATGCCATCGATCGTCTTCTGTTCATGGATCTCGGAAAGAGCGATCAGCGTGCCAAGCGGCGAACCCTGGTAACCCACCGGATGGACGAAACACTGCATGATACCTTCCCCCAGGTAGCTTTTCTTGACGTCCCGCATGAATCCTTCCGGCACCAGGTTATCAGCATCCAGGATCACCACCAGGTCGTAGCGCTCGAGCAGGTCACCGGCCTGGTCGACGAACCATTTCAGGGCTGCTCCTTTCCCGTCGGGACTTCCTGTATGGCGTTCCCGGACGTAGGCTCCGGCAGCACTGGCGCGGTCGGCGGTGGCATCGCGACAATTGTCTGCGATGACATAGACAGCATCCTGAGGGTCAAGCACGCGACAAACAGACCGGACGGCCGAATCAATTACACCCGCCTCGTCATGAGCCAGGATGATTACAGCAGCGCTTTTAGCGACCTGCAGGCTGGCAATTTTCAGTCTGCCATCCACACGAGAAATAGTACTGGTCATTGCGGCGATGTGTCCTCTAATCAAGGAAGAAAAAGCCAAATACGCTATGGTTTTAAGGTCGGGCAGGGTGTCAATGGGAACTGACTGTTGAAGGAGCCACAGTATGCGGTGGCTGTAGCACCCTTATCGGGGGTCGGAGTCCCGGTCGGAACCGGCGTGGCAGTAGCGGGTTTGGGAGTGCTGGTTTTCGCTGGAGCACACCTGGGCTGGAGCCAATCGCCGAATGAAACCAGTGTGGCCGGGTCGACATTGAAAGGTCCGTTGAAATTACCATAAGTATCCAGGAAAGCACTTTCCCCGCAGCCCACCGAGGTGGGTTTATCTGCCTTGGCGGCCAGAGTGCAGGTTCCGTTGGTGCAATCCAGCGAAAGTTTGTTTGAACTGGGGTCGAAGGTGACCAGGCCGGTTTTTCCCACCTGGGCGATATAGCCGTTCGGGCTGGTGATGACGACCCATTTACCTGCGGGGAGCGTAGAGTTAACCGCTACATGACCCTGGTTGAGCAAAATGTAATGCTGCTCATCTCCAGGGCAGTATCCGGCCGGGATGATTTCAATATTCGTATTTTCAGCCAGGTAGATCTGGGTTCCATCCGCCAAGGTCAGGATAGACTGACCACCATCGGTGCTGACATTGATGGGATCGCAATGGGCAGGCAAGGGGGTGGCAAGGGGCGCAGAGGTGAGAGTGGGGGCGACAATCGTGCTGGGCGCGCATCCGGTCAATAAGAACGCAGCCAGCATCCCCAGCGAGACAAGGGTGACAAAAAGAGCGTAGGGCGAGCGGGTGGTGTGCATGTTCTCCTCCGTATTGAAAATTGGAATTAATTATTTCAGGTTACAAGAAAAGTATTTCATGATAGATCCGGCAGTAAAGAACTCGTTTGATAATTTCCGCAACTGGTACAGTGGAGACCGTCTGCCAGCGGCAGCAATGCTCCCCGGCATTCGGTGCAGCCACCGATAACCGGGTGGGCGGGAGGGGCATTTCGATCGGCGCCAGCCAGAAACCATTCCCAATGACCTTCCCAGGTCCGAGCGACCTGGTCCCAGGTCAAGGGGGTATGGATCGCATTCCGGCGCAGAAAACTGACATATTCCGGGTTCCGGACAAGTGCCAGGATGAGGCTGGCTGCGGCCTGGCGCGTATGCTCGCTAAAGGGGTCTCCTCGCAAAAGAAACCCATCCCACCCATGAGTGACGATCTCAGGGTAGGCACCCACCGAACTGGCCAGCACGATACAGCCTGCGCGCATGGCTTCAATGACCGCCATCCCGAATGGTTCCTGGCGGTGCTGCAGATTAATACAAAAGCTGCAGCCTTGTATTTCGCGTGCCAGTTGACGCTGCCCGATTGTACCGTGGAATGTGATACCCACTTCGGGCTGCGGGGTTTGCCCGGTTTCCCCCCATAACCCGGCGTCTCCATAAACATGCAGATGAAAGCGCTGGTCGGTCTTTCGCAGGGAACGCAGGATGGCGATGGCCGTTTCCAGACCCTTGGAGGGATGACCGGCATACAGGAGGGAATATGGACTGCGCCCCGGAGATCGACGATCCCGGCTGGGATAATTTGCCTCCTGGACACCATGGTGGCTGGCGAAGACTTTGCCTGTGGGAACGCCCCAACCTGTGACAGCGGTCCTGCGCACAAAATTGCTGGGTGCATAGACGAAGTCATAGGGGTACGAGGACAATCCGTTGGGCGCGGCGATGCCATGGACAAGCAGAACCTTTACCCGGTTCTTCAATTCGATCGCGTCCAAAGGAGCGAGATCGAACTGCCCGCCGCTGGTACTGGCAATGAAAATATCCGAATGGTCATGCTTAAGGGTGGAAAAGTGGCGCGTTTCCACGCCTTTTTCCGTGCGTTCCTTCGGGCAATTGACAAGCAACCGAACCCGATGCCCGCGGGCAGCCAGGGCGTAAGCCATGCGGGTCCGGACAGTCGCGCCGCCCCCAACCCCTTGTTGGTCCAGGCGGGGGCGGTCGTAAAACAGGTGACTGTCCGGAGAGTAGATCGTGATCGAATACCTCGAAGCTGCAGGTTTCATGATATCAGGATATAGGAAGCCTCTAAGGTAATGGCAGATCCTTTGCGGTCACGACCATGTAGGCTGCCCAGGCCCGGTCCACCAAATCGTTCGAGCAGAATAATGGCCTACCGTCGTAAGGGCCACCGACCTGAATAACCACAGTTAGGCAGCAACCCATCCGCGTAAGCTTTCTCCGCCCAGGCGGTACCCCAATAACCTGTATCGGTCATGTCGGCAAATACAGTCCCGGTGGCAGGCGGTAATGGATTGGCAGGGGTCCCATAAGTTACACCATATTCCAGGCGCAAGCCAAATACACTCGCCTGGTCACGAGGCAGCTGGTCCGCAGGACAGAACCTCAGAGGACTGGCCCAACAACCAGAGGTCAGCCCATGATTGAACATTGATTCCGCCCAGGCGGTACCCCAATAGGCCGTATCGGTCATATCGTCAAATAGTGATCCCGGTGGGTGCCGGTAATGGATCGGCTGGGGTTCCGTAATTTCCACCCAACAGACCGCGCAGCATAAAGACGGCTGACTCGTCGCGCCTAAAGGTGCGGGTGGGGCAATAACTGAGCGGGTTCCCAGGGGTCTGGCACCCGGCGGTGTATCCAGCACTGTAGAGAGCCTCGATGTAAGGATATAAGTTATATGGAATTCCACCAAGTGTCTCCGTGTAGGTAGCTGGTACATCATTAAAGGTGACAACCTTGACCGTGACCACGTAGTTCTGGGTCGATGAGTCAGCGGCGGTCACTATGTAGGTCACCGGGCTGGTGAAGTTGTTCGCAGTGACGCCACTGACCTGGGCAGTAGTGCCCACCTTGACCGAGGCTCCCGTGGACAGCGTGAAAGTCGCGATCAGTCCATTAGGAGTTCGTTCCAAACGGGACCGTGAGCGCGATCGTGTGGGCACCCTGGTTGATCACACCCGTGGCTGCCGGGCTGGTGAAGCTGAAGGCGGTGATGGCCTTGGCCTGGCTGGCCCACTGGGCATACAGGGTGGCATCCGCCACGAAATTGTAGGTCGCGCCGTTGGCATAGGCGGTGCCTGAGCCGTTGGCAGCCGTGTTCCACCCCATGAACGAGTATCCCGTACGTGTGAAGGTGTTGGCTGTTAATGCCGTTGGGGCATTGGCGACCTGGTTGCTCATCGAGCCGGTACCGCCATTGCTGTTGAAGATCACGGTGTGATTGACCTGCGTCCACTGTGCGTAGAGCGTTGCATCCGCTGTGAAGGGGAAGGTAGCACCATTGGCATAGGCTGTACCCGTGCCGTTAGCTAAAGTGTTCCAGCCGCTGAAGGTGTAGTTGGTGCGGGTGAAAGCGTTGGCTGTCAAGGCCGTTGGGGCATTGGCAACCTGGTTGCTCATCGAACCCGTCCCGCCGTTGCTGTTGAAGGTCACGGTGTGATTGACCTGCGTCCACTGTGCGTAGAGCGTTGCATCCGCTGTGAAGGGGAAGGTAGCACCATTGGCATAGGCTGTACCTGTGCCGTTAGCTAAAGTGTTCCAGCCGCTGAAGGTGTAGTTGGTGCGGGTGAAAGCGTTGGCTGTCAAGGCCGTTGGGGCATTGGCAACCTGGTTGCTCATCGAGCCGGTCCCGCCGTTGCTGTTGAAGATCACGGTGTGATTGACCTGCGTCCACTGGGCGTAGAGGGTGGCATCCGCTACGAAGGGGTAGGTCGCACCGTTGACATAGGCAGTACCTGAGCCATTAGCTAGAAGTGTTCCAGCCACTGAAGGTGTAGTTGGTGCGGGTGAAGGCGTTGGCTGTCAATGCGGTCGGGGCATTGGCAACCTGGTTGCTCATCGAGCCGGTCCCGCCGTTGCTGTTGAAGATCACGGTGTGATTGACCTGCGTCCACTGGGCATACAGGGTGGCATCTGCGACGAAATCGTAGGTCGCGCCGTTGGCATAGGCAGTGCCTGTGCCGTTAGCCAGCGGTGTTCCAGCCGCTGAAGGTGTAGTTGGTGCGGGTGAAGGCGTTAGTCGTTAACGCGGTCGGGGCATTGGCGACCTGGTTGCTCATCGAGCCGGTCCCACCGTTGCTGTTGAAGGTCACGGTGTGATTGACCTGCGTCCACTGGGCATACAGGGTGACATCTGCTGCGAAGGAATAGCTGGCACCGTTGGCATAGGTAGTGCCTGAGCCGTTGGCAGCCGTGTTCCAGCCGCTGAAGGTGTAGTTGGTGCGGGTGAAGGCATTGGTCGTTAACGCAGTCGGGATGTTGGCGACCTGGTTGCTCATCGAGCCGGTGCCACCGTTGCTGTTGAAGATCACGGTGTGGTTCGGCAGTGCTGTCCACTGGGCGTAGAGCGTTGTGTCAGATGTGAAAGGATAGGTTGCGCCGTTTGCATAGGCGGTGCCCGTGCCGTTAGCTAAAGTATTCCAGCCGGAGAATGAGTAGCCCAAACGAGTAAAGCTGTTGAGCGTCAGAGCTGTGGGAATGTTGGTGGTCTGCGGGCTCATCGAACCGGTCCCAAGGTTGGCGTTGAAGGTCACGGTGTGGTTCGGCAGCGCAGTCCACTGGGCATACAGGGTGACGTCCGCGGTGAAGGCATAGCTGGCGCCGTCGGCATAGGCGGTCCCACCACCTACTGCAATGGTATTCCAGCCGGAGAATGAGTAGCCCAAACGAGTAAAGGTATTGAGCGTCAGGGCGGTCGGGACGTTGGTGGTCTGCGAACTCATCGAGCCGGTACCGCCATTGCTGTTGAAGGTCACGGTGTGATTCGGCAGCACTGTCCATTGGGCATACAGGGTGACATCCGCGGTGAAGGGATAGGTGGCACCATCGGCATAGGGGGTACCCGTGCCATTGGCCAATGTATTCCAGCCGGAGAATGAGTAGCCCAAACGAGTAAAGGAGTTGAGAGTCAGAGCCGTGGGGACGTTGGTAGTCTGCGGGCTCATCGAACCTGCGCCGAGATTAGCATTGAAGGTCACGGTGTGGTTTGGCAGCGTGCTCCATTGGGCATACAGGGTTGCATCGGCTGTGAAGGGATAGCTGGCGCCATCCGCATAGGTGGTACCTGAGCCATTGGCAGCTGTGTTCCAGTTGCTAAAGGTATAGCCCAGACGAGTAAAGGAGTTGAGCGTCAGAGCCGTGGGGATGTTGGTGGTCTGGTTGCTCATCGAACCGGTGCCACCGTTGCTGTTGAAGATCACGGTGTGGTTCGGCAGCGCCGTCCACTGGGCATACAGGGTGGCGTCCGCGACGAAATCATAGGTTGCGCCGTTGGCATAAGCAGTGCCGCCACCACCAGAAGCCGTATTCCAACCGCTGAACGAGTAGCCCAGACGAGTAAAGGCGTTGGCTGTCAATGCGGTCGGTGCATTGGCAACCTGGTTGCTCATCGAGCCGGTCCCGCCGTTGCTGTTGAAGATCACGGTGTGATTGACCTGCGTCCACTGGGCATACAGGGTGACATCCGCTGCGAAGTCATAGGTGGCACCGTTGGCATAGGCGGTGCCTGAGCCGTTGGCAGCCGTGTTCCAGCCGCTGAAGGTGTAGTTGGGCGGGTGAGGCTGGTGGTACGCATGGCCGTCGACCGGTTGCCATCGTAGGTCACGGTATGGGTTGGGTTGGTGCTCCACTGGGCGGTGAGGGTAACGTTGCTGAGACCCATGGTGTAGGTGGCGCCAGCCGCATAGGGGTTGGTGCCGTCATTCCAGCCGGTGAAGGTGAAGCCGGCGCGAGAGAGGGTCGCCCCTGAAGCCACGATGAAGGTGGCTCCTTCAGCGACAGGGCTCTGAGTGGGCAGCGTGCCCGTGCCGCCGCCGTTGGCGTAGGTCACGGTATGGGTTGGGTTGGCACTCCACTGGGCGGTGAGGGTAACGTTGCTGAGACCCATGGTGTAGGTGGCACCAGCCGCATAGGGGTTGGTGCCGTCATTCCAGCCGGTGAAGGTGAAGCCGGCGCGAGAGAGGGTCGCCCCTGAAGCCACGATGAAGGTGGCTCCTTCAGCGACAGGGGTCTGAGTGGGCAGCGTGCCCGTGCCGCCGCCGTTGGCGTAGGTCACGGTATGGGTTGGGTTGGCACTCCACTGGGCGGTGAGGGTAACGTTGCTGAGACCCATGGTGTAGGTGGCGCCAGCCGCATAGGGGTTGGTGCCGTCATTCCAGCCGGTGAAGGTGAAGCCGGCGCGAGAGAGGGTCGCCCCTGAAGCCACGATGAAGGTGGCTCCTTCAGCGACAGGGGTCTGAGTGGGCAGCGTGCCCGTGCCGCCGCCGTTGGCGTAGGTCACGGTATGGGTTGGGTTGGCACTCCACTGGGCGGTGAGGGTAACGTTGCTGAGACCCATGGTGTAGGTGGCGCCAGCCGCATAGGGGTTGGTGCCGTCATTCCAGCCGGTGAAGGTGAAGCCGGCGCGTGAGAGGGTCGCCCCTGAAGCCACGATGAAGGTGGCTCCTTCAGCGACAGGGGTCTGAGTGGGCAGCGTGCCCGTGCCGCCGCCGTTGGCGTAGGTCACGGTATGGGTTGGGTTGGCACTCCACTGGGCGGTGAGGGTAACGTTGCTGAGACCCATGGTGTAGGTGGCGCCAGCCGCATAGGGGTTGGTGCCGTCATTCCAGCCGGTGAAGGTGAAGCCGGCGCGTGAGAGGGTCGCCCCTGAAGCCACGATGAAGGTGGCTCCTTCAGCGACAGGGGTCTGAGTGGGCAGCGTGCCCGTGCCGCCGCCATTGGCGTAGGTCACGGTATGGGTAGACTCACTGCCCACTGGGCATACAGGGTGACATCCGCGGCGAAGGAGTAGGTCGCGCCGTTGGCATAGGCAGTGCCGCCACCACCAGAGGCCGTGTTCCACCCGCTGAATGTGTAGCCCGTGCGCGTGAAGGTATTGGCTGTCAATGCCGTCGGGACGTTGGCGATCTGCGGGCTCATCGTACCCGAGCCGCCGTTGGCATCGAAGGTCACGGTGTGGTTCGTCAGCGCCGTCCACTGGGCATACAGGGTGACATCCACTGAAAATGAGTAGGTCGCGCCGTCCGCATAGGCAGTGCCGGTACCACTGGAGTCGGTATTCCACCCGCTGAACGAGAAGCCCTCCATGCGTGAAGGTGTTGAGTCGTCAGTGCTGTCGGGACGTTGGCAGTCTGCGGGCTCATTGAACCTGTGCCGCCATTGGCGATGAAGGTCACCGTGTGCATCGGGGGGTTCGAGACCGTGACTACATAGTTCTGGGTAGATAAGTCTGTCAGCTAGTCACCGTGTAGGTCACCGGGCTGGTGAAGTTGTTCGCGGTAGACGCCGCTGGTCTGGAGCGTGCTGCCCACCTTGACCGAGGACCCCGTGGTCGTGAAGGTCGCCACCAGCGCGCTTACATTCGTCCCGTTGGGAACAATGACCGAGATCGTGTGAGTCGATCATGTTGATCACACCCGTGGCTGCCGGGCTGCTAAAGCTGAAGGCCGTGATCGCCTTGGGGAAGGAGGCGGTCGCAGTCAAATTTACGTATATTGGAACGTATCACTATTGCCAGTATCCGGTTTGATTGGCAACCAGTTCGCCGATACAAAAACGAACCGGGTCATCTTCAACACCACCTTCGTTCACCCCCGGTGTTGACGGGTCGTCACCCGGTACAGAATGCCGTAGCCGCTAACGCCACCACTTGTCGTGGTTAAGGTAGAGGCATACTGGACTCCATTGATCCAGGCGCTGATGACCGTTCCATCCGGCACGTTGGCACCACCCACCAGGACCGTACCGCTGAAACTTGAAGGTACTCGCCGGAGGTCCCGCATACACGGGTGACACGACCGAGACAAGCTGGACAAGGATGAGGATAATGGTCAGGAACATTCGACGGGTTTTCATAATCTACTCCTCTATTTAATTGCTTTTTGTATAAAAATCAGTTCTCGCATAATTATTATTTATTGCGGCGCATCCAAAAAATAATACCTGCTCCAACGATCACGATCAATGCCAAGCGCAATGATCGGAATGGACGTTCCAGGACCCGAGGTGCTGCCCGGTACGCTTGATCGCCCGGGACGGGCGACGACTGGGCAGGCTGCCCGGGGGTTATCGTTGGAAGATCCGGACTTTTCGTATCCGAGGATTGGATAATTGCAGTATTGGTTGCCAATAATTGCGGTGCTGCCGTGCTGGTCGCCTGCTGATTAACGACGAGCGGGGTCGATGTTGGTGCGCTGGTTGCCTGCTGGATGACGACGATCGCAGTCTGGGTTGGAAGGTCGGTCGGAGTTGCCTGCGGCGGCACGGGTGTGGAGGCAGCGGTGACGGTTAAATTTAAGCTGCACGTCGGTGCCGCTGTGCCAGGTACCGGTCTCATGTGCCGTTATCCCGCCCACCTTGAAAGCGATCGTGTCACCCTCCCGTCCGCCATCGATGGCGGGGGTGGCGGTGTCATCCGAGGGTACATCCAGCGCGTAGTACGAGTCTCCCTGGAACAGCTGGGTATACCCCTGGGCGATCACCAGCCCGCCAATGAATGCCTGTACGAGGGTACCATCCGGTACGTTGGCGCTGTTCAGCTTGACCGTGCCATAGAAACTGGACGGCAGGGCAGGGATCGCCAGCACGGATGAAGGGACGGCAAACAGGGCGGCACAGATGACCAATAAACTAAACCCAGTTCGAACCAGGCGACTCACTCATCTCTCCATTGCAACGCGAAATATTTTTATCCTTCTTCCGAGGGAGGTCTATCGGAACCTCCCCCGGAAGTCAGGATCAAATTTACAAATTGCTAGTATCCAACGTCCCAGGTATTGTCCGCACTGACGTAGATCCAGTAGCCCCATCCCGGAGCCAGCTGGGTCAGGTCATTGCCAAATATCGCCGACCGGTTATAGATCTTCCACGGACCGCCGCCATCGTTGGCATGATAGGCGTAGACCAATGTGTAAGCGGTGCCAACGCCGTGGTCTCTGAGGGCATCCGGGAGAGCAAGGTTTGCAGCCGAGGGATACCCAACCAGGTTCCAGCCGCCGGCGTTATCGTACAGTGGGATGTTGGTCGTCGCAGGCAGGCTGCCGACCACGTCCAGGGTGTCAGGCGTGGTCATGTGGATCCAGAAGGCCATCTTTTCATCCAGATCGGTAAGGGTGTTCCCAAATACACGGTTCGGGTCATAGATCATCCAGTTGCCGCCGCCGGCATGCCCACCGCTCGCATCCCAGGCATAGACCAGGTCATAACTGCCGGAGATGTCGGCCAGCACGGTGGTGATGGTGGTGATCCGCGGGTGCAGGTTGAACGAAACCAGGTTCCAGCCGATATAAAGATCGATACTGTGGACGTTCAGGGTGAAGGTGGCTGTGACGGACCTGGCTGCGCTCATTGTAACCACACAGGTGCCAGTGCCCGAGCAGGTCTCCCCGCTCCAGCCGGTGAAGCTGGAGGTAGGTTCTGCGGCGGCAGTCAGCGTTACGACCGTGTTGGCGGCGAAGTCTGCCGAGCAGGTGACACCGCAGTCAATGCCTGTGGGGTCGCTGGTAACCGTTCCGGAACCGTTGCCGTCTTCGAGACGATCAGGGTCTGGGTGGACAGTTGGAATTCATATGCGCCGCGATCATCGTAAGTGCGCGTGCCGGCGCCCGTATTCGTGACCGCCGGGTCATCCATCCGGGCGTGACCCTCGATGTCGAGAGCCGGTTCGCCGGTCGCAGCGGAATTGGCGCTGTCTACGGCTGGCGATCCCGCCGACAAGTGGTAATCGCCTGTGACTATGGGTAAGGTAAGCGGATTCGTCGCAGGCTGCGCGGGCAATACAAAGTTCGGGTGAGCCTGCAGCCCATGTGTTTCCTGCAAAGGTACTGCGCTATGGAATGTTGTCACCGAGTTCGTACCCGGTCCCGTTCCAATTGATCTGCATGAAGTATGTTCCGGTCAGGTGATAAAGGTTATAGTCAAGGGTGGTATTGGTCACGGAGGTGATATCAACATAGATATTAAAGTTTTTCCTCCCACCGGTTGGAGCAAGTCCATTGTCCTGGACGATATTATTGACGACCGTTGCACCAGTCGAGTTCAATTCGAGATTGATCCCAGAAGTGTAATTGCCCTGGACTGTATTACCAACGATCGTTTGATTCGGCGCCTCGTTGTTGTCAATGCCGTGGTCCCCGTTGCCGTAGGTCAGGTTCCCGATGACCTGGTTGAGGTTTGAACCTGATTGGAAATCCAGCCCCGTGTCTTGATTGGCATAGGTGATGTTATGAATGATCGTGTTGTTGTTGCTGGTCAACACATTGATCCCGCAGGCATTCCCCGTGGTTGGCTCCGAATTGCCAAACGAAATATTGCTGCTGACCGTGTTGTTGTTGGAGTTATTGCTGAGCCTGATCCCGTCCATCGTGTTGTGATCTATATTGTTACCGCTGATGGTGGAATCAGTCGTGATCCTCAGGTAGATACCAAACCTGTGGTCCGTGGTACTGCCCGAGTAGCTGACGTGGTTATGTGAGAGCGTGATGTGGTTCGAAGTGTCTACATAGAGCCCACTATCCGCAGTACCAGTGACCGTGAATCCATCTACAACGATGTAGCTCTTGGATACTATCCGGAATGCGCCCCCATTGATCGAGTTGCCAGCGGCCCCGCTCACCACCACCCCGGCATCTGCCTCGAAGGTGACCGGATTCCCGTCGACACCGCTGTTCGGTATCGTTACCGTCTCTGCATAAGTCCCGAACAAGACATGCACGATGTCACCAGCAAATGCAACGCTGGCACCCTTGCCGATCGTGCAGAACGGCTGGATCAAGGTGCCGGCCCCCGCATCCAAACATGAATGCGTATTATCAACGTAGTATGTATCGGTCACCGGCGTGATGGTCACATTGACCGTGATCGAGGCGAAGCCGCCTTTGTGGTCTGAAATCCGGACGATGAACGAATCGCTGCCGTTGTAGTTGGCGGTCGGGGTGTAGCCGATGTCCTTGGAGAAACCGGTGCCCGAAGCCGTGGCGCTGCCGTGCAAGGGCGGCGTGATCACGCTCCAGTAGAGCGTATCATCATCCGGGTCGGTGGCATTCAGGGTCAGGCTGAACGGGGTCGGTGCACCATCTTCACTCATGGTGCGACTGATCGAGGCACCTTCCGTGATCAACGGCGGGAAAGTTGGCGACTGGCTGATATTCGTATGCCCCGCGATCATCGTATGTGCGCACCCCCACACCTGTGTCTGTTATGGTCGTATCATCCACCCGGGCGTTCCCCTCGAGGTCGACGAGCGGCTCGCCAGTCGCAGCGGAATTGGCACTGTCGATGGCCGGCGAACCACCCGTCAGGTGGTAATCCCCCGCATTGATGGCAACATTCCAGGGCGCAGCAGCAGGCCGCTGTGCGATCGGGGCAGGTGCGGCGAGAAGTGGGTCGGCTTGCATCCCGTTCAGCTCCTGCCCGGACACTGCTCCTTTGAAAGCGGCCAGGGATGTGTAGCTGCTGCTCCCCCAGACGATCTGGACAGTGCCGCTGTTCAGGTAGAGCACGTCGTAGTCAAGGGTCGTCCCATCGAGAGACTGGGCATCGACGCGAATGTTTCCGGGATTACCGATGGCTGTCCCCCCTCCCACCTGCTGTAGAAGCCCATTGTCGACACTGACATTGTTGATGAGAGTCGCACCACCCGAACCCGGCGCACCCGTTCCTTCCAGGTTGATGCCCGCCGTCACATTGCCGTGCACCGTGTTGCCAATGAAAACGTTGTTCGGCGCATCGGTGCTGTTAATGCCATGGTTGCCGTTGCCGTAGGTCAGGTTCCCGATGACCTGGTTGAGGTTTGAACCTGTGGAGAAATTCAACCCCGTGTCTTCATTGGCATAGGTAATGTTATGAATGATCGTGTTATTGTTGCTGGTCAACACATTGATCCCGCACGCACTGCGTGGCGATCCCTCCGCATTGCCAAACGAAATATTGTTGCTGACCGTGTTGTTGTTGGAGTTATTGCTGAGCCTGATCCCGTCCAGCGTGTTGTGATCCATCGTGTTTCCGCTGATGGTGGAATCAGTCGTGATCCTCAGGTAGATGCCCATCCTGTGGTTCGACGGACTGCCCGAGTAGCTGACGGTGTTATGCGAGATCGTGATGTGGTTCGAAGTGTCCACATAGATCCCAAAGTCCGCAGTGCCAGTGACCGTGAATCCATCTACAACGATGTAGCTCTTGGATATTATTCGGAATGCGCCCCCATTGATCGAATTGCCAGCGAGTCCGGTCACTACCACCCCGGGGTCTGCCTGCAAAGTGACCGGATTCCCGTCGACACCGCTGTTCGGTATCGTTACCGTCTCTGCATAGGTGCCGGGTGCCACATGCACGATGTCTCCCGCAAATGCAACGCTGGCTCCCTTGCCGATCGTGCAAAACGGCTGGATCAAGGTGCCGGCTCCCGAATCAGAACACGCACCGTTTTTATCCACGTAGTAATTATCGGTCATCGGGGTGATGGTCACATTGACCGTGATCCTGGCGATGCCGCCTTTGTGGTCATATACCTGGACGATGAACGAATCGCTCCCGTTGTAGTTGGCGATCGGGGTGTAACCGATAACCTGGGAGAAACCGGTGCCCGCAGCCGTGGCGCTGCCGTGCATGGCCATGGTCACGCTCCAGGTGAGCGTATCACCACCATCCGGGTCGGTGGCATTCAGGGTCAGGCCAAACGGGGTCGGTGCACCGTCTTCACTCATGGTGACGCCTACTGTGGCACCTTCCGTGATCACCGGCAGAGTGTTGGTCACCACCTGATATTCGTACGCCCCGCGATCATTCACCCAGGGGTTGCCCTCTATATCGGTGGTTGGATTGTTGGGATTGCTCGTGTTGGCACTGTCGATGGCCGGTGACCCACCTGCCAGGTGGTAATCGCCTGCATTGATGGCGACATTCCAGGGCGCCGCGGCGGGCCGCTGCGCGATCGGGGCAGGCGCGCCCAGAAGTGGGTCGGCTTGCAGCCCGTTCAGCTCCTGCCCGGACACTGCTACCTTGAAATCGGCCAGGGAGGTGTAACTGGTGGTCCCCCAGATGATCTGGACGGTGCCGCTGTTCAGGTAGAGCACGTCGTAGTCGAGGGTCGTCCCCACCTGGGACAGGGTATCGACGCGTATGTTCCCCGGATTACCGGAGGCCGTCCCCCCTCCCACCTGCTGTAGAAGCCCATTGTCGACGCTGACATTGTTGATGAGAGTCCCACCACTCGATCCCGCCCCGCCCGTTCCTTCCAGGTTGATGCCCGCCGTCACATTGCCGTGCACCGTGTTGCCAATGAAAACGTTGTTCGGCGCATCATTGTTGTCAATGCCGTGGTCCCCGTTGCCGTAGCTGAGGTTCCCAATCACCAGGTTGTGGTTTGAACCCGTGTAGAAATTCAACCCCGTGTCTTCATTGGCATAGGTGATGTTATGAATGATGGTGTTGCTGTTGCTGGTCAACACATTGATCCCGCACGCACTGCGTGAGGTTCCCTCCGCATTGCCAAACGAAATATTGTTGCTGACCGTGTTGTTGTTGGAGTTGTTACTTAGCCTGATCCCGTCCAGCGTGTTGTGATCCGTGGTGTTCCCGCTAATGGTGGAGTCAGTCGTTCTGTATAAGTAGATGCCCACCCTGTGGTTCGACGGACTGCCCGAGTAGCTGACGGTGTTATGCGAGATCGTGATGTGGTTCGAAGTGTCCACATAGAGCCCACTGTCCGCAGTACCAGTGACCGTGAATCCATCTACAACGATGTAGCTCTTGGAAATTATTCGGAATGCTCCCCCTGTGGTCGAATTGCCAGGCGCACCACTAACTACCACCCCGGCGACAGCCTGGAAGGTGACCGGATTCCCGTCGACACCGCTGTTCGGTATCGTTACCGTCTCTGCATAGGTGCCTGTTGCCACATGCACGATATCACCCGCAAATGCGACGCTGGCTCCCTTGCCGATCGTGCAGAACGGCTGGATCAAGGTGCCGGATCCTGAATCCAAACAAGGAGGCGTATCATCTACGTAGTAGGTATCGGTCATCGGGGTGATGGTCACATTGACCGTGATCCTGGCGATGCCGCCTTTGTGGTCATATACCTGGACGATGAACGAATCGCTCCCGTTGTAGTTGGCGATCGGGGTGTAACCGATAACCTGGGAGAAACCGGTGCCCGCAGCCGTGGCGCTGCCGTGCATGGCCATGGTCACGCTCCAGGTGAGCGTATCACCACCATCCGGGTCGGTGGCATTCAGGGTCAGGCCAAACGGGGTCGGCGCACCATCTTCACTCATGGTGCGACTGATCGTGGCACCTTCCGTGATCGATGGCGGGGTATTGGTCACCGGCTGGTATTCGTACGCCCCGCGATCATTCACCCAGGGGTTGCCCTCTATGTCGGTGGTTGGATTGTTGGGATTGCTCGTGTTGGCGCTGTCGATTGCCGGAGACCCACCTGTCAGGTGGTAATCGCCTGCATTGATGGCGACATTCCAGGGCGCCGCGGCGGGCCGCTGCGCGATCGGGGCAGGCGCGCCCAGAAGTGGGTCGGCTTGCAGCCCGTTCAGCTCCTGCCCGGACACTGCTGCCTTGAAATCGGCCAGGGAGGTGTAACTGGTGGTCCCCCAGATGATTTGGACGGTGCCGCTGTTCAGGTAGAGCACGTCGTAGTCGAGGGTCGTCCCCACCTGGGACAGGGTATCGACGCGTATGTTCCCCGGGTTACCGGAGGCCGTCCCCCCTCCCACCTGCTGTAGAAGCCCATTGTCGACGCTGACATTGTTGATGAGAGTCCCACCACTCGATCCCGACCCACCCGTTCCTTCCAGGTTGATGCCCGCCGTCACGTTGCCGTGCACCGTGTTGCCAATGAAAACGTTGTTCGGCGCATCGTTGTTGTCAATGCCGTGGTCCCCGTTGCCGTAGCTGAGGTTCCCAATCACCAGGTTGTGATTTGAACCCGTGTAGAAATTCAACCCCGTGTCTTCATTGGCATAGGTAACGTTATGAATGATCGTGTTGTTGTTGCTGTTGTTGTATACATTGATCCCGCACGCACTGCGTGAGGTTCCCTCCGCATTGCCAAACGATGTATTGTTGCTGACCGTGTTGTTGTTGGAGTTGGTATTAAGCCTGATCCCGTCCAACGTGTTGTGATCCGTGGTGTTCCCGCTGAGGGTGGAGTCAGTTGTATTGTATAGGTAGATCCCAATCCTGTGGATCGACGGACTGCCCGAGTAGCTGACGGTGTTATGCGAGATCGTGATGTGGTTCGAAAATTCGACATAGATCCCAAAGTCCGCAGTACCAGTGACCGTGAATCCATCCACAACGATGTAGCTCTTGGTTGATAATCGGAATGCTCCCCCCGTGGTCGAGTTGCCAGCGAGTCCGGTCACCACCACCCCTGGGTCTGCCTGGATGGTGATCGGATGACCAGCATAGCCAGAATTTGGTCTCACGGTTTCTGCGTAAGTGCCAGCGACCACGTGCACGGTGTCCCCACCAACGGTTGCTTTAATGGCACCCTCCCCGATCGTGCAGAACGGCTGGGACAAAGTTCCAGCGCCAACGTCAGAACAAGATGGGTTCAGATTATTAACATAGTAAGTTATGGGTGCAGCGGTTACAGTGACCAATAGATTGAAAGTGTTGCTATCCGCCGAACCGTCGTTGACTATGACCGGAACGGTCAGCGAACCGACATAGTCATTATTTGGAGTGATCGTGGTATCAACAAAGGTGTAGTTGTTACCCGGCATCACCGTCAGTGTGAAACCGGTCGGATAGCTGTTATCCGGATCGGTGACGATCAAGTCGGTAAGAGTAATTGCCAGGGGAGTATTTTTCGGGGTGAATAGCGTGTTCTGCCCGGTTATTGTCGGCGCAATGTTGTCCAGAGGATCTATATCCCCGTCGCCAGACTGAGGCGGAATGATCTCTGTGAAGTTGGCTGTAACAGTGGTATTGCTGTTTAGGGTGATCTTGCCATCCGTAAGGGAAGGGGTCCAGTCTGTGAAGTTCCAGCCTGGATCGACAGTCACATCCAAGGTGACTTCATCGCCATAGGAATAGGTGGTTTGGTTTGGATTTATGTTCACCGTGCCATGTTCACTGATGATCGTTAATGTGTACTGATCCTGAGTGAAGTTCGCGGTAACGGATCTGACCGTGTCCATAGTAACCTGGCAGGTTCCTGTACCCGTGCAGTCTTCCCCACTCCAACCTGTGAAAGTCGAGCTAGGATCAGGCGCGGCACTCAACAAGACAGGTGTGTTTTGCGCGAAGGAAGCAGAACAGGTCACCCCGCAGTCTATCCCCGCCGGTTCGCTGGTAATTGTTCCTGCGCCGTTCCTCGTCACGTTCAAGAGGTATGTGTCGTCGGCGCTGACTGGGCTTATTCCGACCGAAGAGATTAGCATACCCAGGATCACAAGAAACGAACAGAACCGGCCCAATTGTGCACTTAGGGTTTTGTAAAAATTAGTGAACATATCCTTCTCCCTCGAGAGATAATACCTAAATTGATTAATTGTCCTTGATGGTATTAGCGTTTATTGGCAACAAAGAAAAATAATCACGTCTGGCGATTATTTCGCCAGAAATCTTAATTCAATTTCGGTTGGGTAGTCCAGTCTCTGACTCCCCGACCATCTTTTTCTTTTATTATTTAATCAATCAGGCTAACCGGCACAAATTGATTCGTTCTCAAACAAGAAATGCAATTCCTCTTGGAGCAGCTCAATGAATTAAAAGCGGAAACAGCCATACCTGCTATATTCCTTGAAACCAAAGGTTATTACCCGGCCCATTTTCATTTTCACTGACGATTAACCTTATCTAACTGAACAACACCTTTTCAATTTTCCATCAGCAGTAGATGAGGCAATTGGGCAGCCATTCACATTTGTTAACAGCTTAAATCGGTATTAAAAGTTAGGAGTAAAACCAACCCAGGAAAATATGGTCAAACCACTACTGGTCATACAAATCTATAAATACTCTTCAAAATGGATTTATAAATCCATTTTGAAAAATACGAAAAAAAAATAAATAACATTCTAAAAGACTTGGTTTTCACCCGAACTCCTAATCGACATTCCGAAGACTCCAAAAATAAGCACAGGAAGGTTGTGTTTCTTTGATAAATTTTCCCAGTCGTGTTTTTATGTTATTGTTAATCTCTCTCTCATATTAGCACTTTTAGAAACCCATGTCAATATGATGAAGCAAACCTGCTGTTTCAAAGTATTTATCCAATATGGAAAAGGCCACTTTGGGAGGGCTAAAAATGATCTTTAGCCATATACCTAATAATCTGAACAGGATCTCATTGGAGTGATCTCTATTCGTTGGACCTACTCCGTGGCTGACCCATAACCCTCCCTTGGAAGGCAGGTCGAGGAGGTAATCCTGCGAATTGGTAACCAGGACATTCAAACCATCTGCTTACTTTATGGAGAAGACCAAGGGTATCGAAAATTTGACCATCGTTATTTTAGAGGAACTGTCCTGCCCCAGAAGAAAACCCTTCATGGCCTGAGCAGGATAATCCCATCTATTGGTTTTATTGTCACTTCGGTGACCAAGCTGCCATCATTGACAGTGGGAGCCTGCTTGCCTTTTATCTTTCGAAAAATTCCATCAAGGGAAATGGTGATCGCCGTGGAAGTAGCATTTACTAGAACGATCCCGTTCTCATAATCTCTTTCCCAAATATCCGCTTCCCCGGGGTTTGGCGTGATCCGCGAAGATTCAACCTGATAGGCATCCCTTAAAGGATAGCCAAGGTAACCGCGACCTGTTCCGGCATTGTCGTATTCATCAAACCACATCAGGCACAGTGACCCGTGACCGGCAGTATTCATTTCATAGCTAAAATACCCATTATTTAGCAATGCGGTGGTTAGACCAAAACGCATCTTTCGGTAATTGGGGTGGAAACCAAATTGCTCGCAACGATTATTGTATGTACCTGATGGAATACTGTTGTCTTCGTAAGTTTCGATCATCGTTATATTTGGTTGGGATGACTTATTAATCCAGTCAAAATAGCTCCCGCGGTGGAATGGTCCGATCACTACACTGTGCCAGGAGTTGTTCCCTAATCCTCCGTCATCATTGGGAAATCCCTCGAAATTGTTCCCATTTACAGTCTCGTAGTCTTCTACACCCCAATTTAAAAAGATGATCCGTTGGGGACCAATGGCCTTACGAAGATTGTCCAGATAAAGGCCTAAGCCAGAATTCCACGCAGTATCAAAAGAAGTGTAATCAGTGAGCAGCTGGTTGGACTGGTCAGGATCAATACTGCGAATGAATGAACCATCGATATATCGGGATTGGTCAGTATCAGAACGATCAATTAATATGCCTGACCACCTAGTATCATCTAGTAAATGTTCTGCCAGTCGAGCATTATATTCGGGCCAAATTTCCGAACCTATGGATGGATCTGCAATTGCGCGAGGCGAGAGCATGCTGACATTTAGCATCCACGTGTTTGGCCAGGTGTAGATGTGGGCTGCTATCCGTGTTCCAGCTTTATGAGCCGACTGGGGGCGTACGTATCCGCGTTTAACTGTGAGTGTTTTATTTGTTTTATCAACGCTTTCGATGTAAACACTTTCATTTTCAATTAAAACATAATCTCCGGGGAGAAACAGGTCGATTGTTTTATTGCCGTTAGTGGCGGTAAGAGCGTTGACCGGTAAAATCCTTTGCGTGCTATCTACATCGGCACTTAGAGTTGAGCCAACCTGTGTTAGAAACCACTGATAGGGAATTTTTAGTATTTCCTGGTTGCTTGCAGGGTCATTGTAATCGTAATGCAGCTCACAGGCATCGGTAGAGGTTAGTAAAAGAATGCCTGGATTAATTTCCCGCAACGGGTCTATGAATTGAGGTTGCCAATTGCCGAGAATGACCCAATCGTAGCGGGCAATATCTTCAAGATTTTGATGCCAACCATTTGGCCACCACATCCCGAGCCGTGGAAAACCCGGACCGGTATGATTAATTGCAGATGTTGATGTTTCTGCAATAATTGAGGTGGCCTCGGCGGTAATAGGAGTAGGATTCGGAATCGGTGTGACCTTCAGATCTGGGGTCAGGATCGAACAGGATATTTGAGGGATTGTCATAATTAATACTAAAATGATCGATAACCACCTTGAGACTCCTTTAAGTGCCAATTTCCTAATCGTATAACTCCCTTTCTTGCAAGAGGAATAATCTCGCAACATTCAAAAATTATGGTAATAAACCTTTTGCATTGACTATCACATAAGCAGCCCAGGCCCGATCCACAAGCATGTTCGGACAGAAAAGCGGTTTCCCGCCTTGCGTTCCGCAGGACGGCAGGAGTCCGTCCAGATAAGACTTTTCTGCCCAACTGGTGCCCCAGGCAGGGATCTCACTGGAGTCGGCGAACAGTGTCCCACTGGCAGCGGATGGTGTGAAACTCATACCGTATTTTATTCGCAGCCCAAACACTGCTGCCTGGACTCTGGGGAATTGATCCCAAGGGCAGAACATTTTCGTGGGATTCTCGGGAGGATATTGGCAGCCAGCAGTCATGCCCTCCGCCCACATCCCTTCCGCCCACTTCTCTGCCCACGGACCCATGCTCCAGTCATCTGCAAATGTGCCCCACGGTTCTGCAGGCGGGATATAGGTCGAACCAAAGTTCGCGCGCAGCATGAAGACAGCTCCTTCAGCTCGACTCATGGTCCTATCCGGGCAAAATCGGAGAGGATTCGCATTACAACCGGCAGTATAGCCTTCATCGTATAACACCTGGATATATGGATAAAGCAAAAAAATTACCCCATTCAGGGTTTCTGAATATGTTATTGGTACATCTGTGAATGTCGGCGTCGACCCTGTATATTCCGATGCTCCAATATCCGGCAAACTGTCACGAACGTTTCCAAAATAATCCAAATTCGTCTCGGCAATTACTTTCCCTGAATTTATTGCCGGAGACAAATCCGATAATTTGAACCAGTCGGCCGAATATGAAGAACCTGCCATCGCCAGTTTTGGTTCTCCAACTACGTCACCCGAACCTGAGACAATTGAGGGGGGCGTTTTCGACCAAAGGTTGCTCGAAAATGCTATTACTCCAGGGGTATCGATCTGTGCAATCGCTATGGCATTGTTTTGATAAATCAGATTATTGATGAACCTTTGATTGGCTGCTCGTCCAGATACAAACTGAATATTGGCGGCGTAGCCCGGTTGATCCATGTCACTATTTACAAATGTATTGTAAGCAAAAAGATTGTTGGCAGCCTGGTTCATGGTAGCGAAAAGGTTATTATCACATCCACTGACGATATTGTTCAGGAATGTATTATCAGACGATTTATTTCTTGTTCCATTTGGCCCCAATGGGATGGGGACGCCAAGCTCTTCATATACCAATATTCCATTTTGCAGTTCATTTTGATCATTTTTATTTCCGGGAGTGCAATAGCTAAAATTTCCATTTACCAAGGCATATTTGGTATCAGAGATGTAGATATTTTGTTGATTGTCAAACGAAGTGTTTCCATCGATGATGGTATGCAATGATTCAAAGGTGCTTATTCCTTCGCCCCAATTCTCCCAGGATTTAGTATTGCGGATGATGCAATAATCGGGATAGCGGGCACAAGTCACTCCTCCGGACCAGCCGCTGGTCATAACATGGTTTTCATTCATCATGCTGTTCGACCAAACTTGAGAATTCTGCGCGATATCATAATTCCCTGTCATAATGATCCCCCAACCCCAATTATGGTGAGAATACACTTTATCAATGGTATCGTGGATGCCATGGACTGAAATTCCCTGGTCGCCCGACTTTGTTATTGTTAGATCGAGAATAACGTACCAGTCTCCGTAAACCTGGACCAGGGCATTCCCGGAATTCTTAGAAGGAACCTGATAAGAGTTGCCATCAATTATGGCGGTTTCACCAGGATATCCGGCAAGGGTGATCGGAGCTCCTTGAGTTCCATTGGCATAAAAAGTATTGCTTTCTTGATATACTCCCCCGCGAATGTAGACAGTATCACCCGCGCGAACCATAGTAGACGCTTTATAGATCGTTCGCCAGGGTTGTGCAAGGGTACCCTGGTTCGAATCATTGCCTGTCGAGGCAACATAATAAATATTGCCTGAAGATGAATTATTGGCAGATAAAGCTGGCTGAAAGTAACTGGTTGGGATACCAATCAAGAGTACCAAGGCAAATGCCAACAAATTACGCATTCAGCACTCCTTTTCCGGCGATTTGCCCTCCTGATTTATGTTATCTTCTTCGATGATGGGAAAAGAGGTATGAAGAGACTTCGATAATATTTAACTTAATCAGATTCTATCCATAACATTACCATAAATTCCAACATCAATAAAAAATAAATAAATCTTTAGGATGATAACACAACTATCCGATCTAATTTAATGAAATATATTCATAATATATGACTTGCTGACAGTTTTATCATAATAATATTTTGATGAACACAGCGATGGTTTCCAATTGGAAACCATCGCTGTGTTCATTGATGCATTTATAGGGCACGAAAATCAAGGTCGGTCCAGACCCGCTCCCACTTTGACTGTAAACGAGCAAGGTGGCTCAGCTCACCAGGGGAAATTGCGAAGAATTATGGTGCAGACCGTATACAATTATCATGAACGTAAGGGATAGCTGGCTGAAGATCAGTCCAACTATGCAAGTCTCCCCACCAACCTGCATCCCAAGTATAGTATCCAAACCCGTCCAGAGCAGATGTGTTCAAGAACTCACAGCTATAGTATGTGAGCTGAGGTAAATAGAACTTCGTGGTATATCCGCTGCCTGTTGTAAAGGTTTGGATGATGTAGACAAGATCGACCTTTCCATCCAGACCAGCGCTGGTCAACCTTGCCCGGTCGCTAATGATTTGAGCTAGGGCAGAGTCATTTCCATAATCACAATAACCTTCCACATTCCCAGCGCAATGCTTCCAAATTAATGCTACATCCATAATCCTGGATATTTGGGAAGTCGGTAACATGCTTTCGTAATATAACCCATTGATATAGTTCCAGACTTTTATATCCCGTCCCTTGGACGAGGCATAAGCTTTAAGTTGTGTTTTTAATCCTGCCATTTCATTAAAGGTCATGTTTGTGCAGGTCCAAAAAGATTCATGCGCATTGATGATCCCAATGAAATTGGCATACTGAGTCGCCACATCGAGCAGTGGTTTTACCTTGGTAATGTCGCCGTTAGCGCTCACCGGGTAGGGTGCTTCCCAGTCACAGTTGGGACGAGGATTGTTCCAGTCTGAAGGCCAGATTACAATATTGATGTTGTACTTTGCGGCTTCAGTAAATACCGCCCTCCAGGTGGCAGCATCACCATTCACATCAAAATCGACCATCGCCGTATTTATGCCCCAACCCGCCAGTTCTGCAAAATCGCTGTTATTGATCACCCTGTCCACCATATAGTATTTCTGGATCCTGGTTCCTGCTGCAGGTGTAATCGCAGGAGTATTGGTCACTGCAGGAGTAATGGTTGGAGTAAATGTAAATTGAAAGGTTTTAGTAATGGTCGGAGTGGCTGCTGGAGTTCGCGTTGAAGTTTTAGCCAGGGTTGGGACAGGGGTACTTGAGATTGGGGTAGCAATTTGCGTATTGACAGCTGCAACTGCTCCCTTGGTGAATGTCTTTGACCAGACCGGCGCAGTTATACCAACTCTATAAAAATTGACCGTAAAGGAAGAGCCATCCACTGAAACAGTGGCAAAGGCTATCCCTGCATGGGTATCATAATAATCCACTCTAGCCGGATATATATATGAGTTGTAGGAGTTACTCGAAGAAGCTGGAGAAGTAAAGAATTCTTCATATGGATGAGTTATTGCTGATACCCTGGAACTATCCATATGGATCCAAGCCACAATATGTTCGTGCCCGTGAAAAGTAGCGGAAACAATGGGATGTTTATTTATTAGATTTACAAACGAGGCGGGCGTACAACTTCCATCCGCTTTTGCCGAGCAATCGGAATGGTTACTTTCAATGGGATACTCACCACCATGAAAATATATGAAGGCGTGAGTTAACCCTATACTTTCAGCATGGGTTAAACGAGTGTCCATGAACGTATATTCAGCAGATGTTATTAAGTCTGAATCACCCGGAGAATCGATACCAATAAACATGGAGTTTCCATATTCAAAACTATAAGTCAGATAATATGAACTATTGTTTATAGCCACATAATCTGTTACTCCAGCAGGAAGAACTTTAATATTTGGACTGGTTGAGAAGAAATTTTCCCAGGTTGTTATATCTCCAGAAGATTCGGCATCGTGATTACCCCTGACGAAAAATGTCCTGTCGAATATTCCGGCGGTTTTGAAAGAATTCGTCTTGGAAGTCATTTCAGAGACCGTCGTACTTGAATCCATCAAATCGCCATTGAAGATAACGATACTGGGATTTAAACCCGCAATGCGGTTGGACGCGGTTAATAAATCGCCTGAACCCTCTTGTGGGTCCCCCAAGGATGCAAACGTAAAACTGTTTACAGAAGGAAATGTTGGGACTGTCGTAGCCAGGCTGGTGGGAGTCGGTGTTAACGTGAAGGTTGGCGTTGAAACAGGGGTATTCGATCTGGTCGCAGATGGGACAAGAGATTTCGTAATTGTCGGGGTGGGGGAGAAATTGCTCGTTGCCGTCGCGCTTGGCAAAGGGGTCTGAGTCACGGTGGCCGTGGGTAAATTTCGAGTTGTTGCGGTGGGTGTCAGGGTGTTCGTTGCAGCTATGGTAGGTACCACTGTTGAGGTCGGGGTGTTTATTTTAATTACTGTAGCGCTCGGCACGGGGGTTAAGGTTACCGTGGCAGAGGGGACATTCTGAATCGCAGTGGTTGGGGCCACGGTATTTGTTGCCAATTTCGTGGGGACCTTGGTTCCAGTGGGTGCAGAGACGATAACCGCCGTGGAATCTGGTCTGGGTGTCCTCGTTACGGTTGCGGTGCGCGTATTCGCACGTGTCCGAGTTGGCAGGGGTCTGGTTGTGGCAGAAGGAAGCTGAGGGGGAGTCCCGGCAGTCGTTCCGCCTCCGAAGTCATCAAAGATCGCATTGGGTGCGCTCCACGCCAAAAGGCCAACGAAGCCTCCCTGAGAGTGACCGGGCCAGGATGATACATCACAGACTGCCAGAGAAGCCCCGTTTTTATAAACATAAACCATTCCATCGGCTGAAGCCCGGGCTCCAAACTGGTCTCCATTAGCAAATCTCGCTGGAATGTCCTCGCAGTATTCGGTATATCCTTTTCCAGCCGTGTAAGAAGCGATAACGATGTTTTTTTCGGCCGGGTTGTACGATACTTCCAATAAACTTATCTTTCTTTCTGAATCCTTGGATTTAAGCAGCAAATCCATGTTGGAAGCAGAGGCATCTACATTTACAAATGTTATATACACTTCCTGGTCCGCCCCAAATGACTTAGGATTCCAAATGATCATGCCGTCAGAGCTGACATTCATCTGGTTGCCCGCGATCATAAATTGGGACCTGTCAATGGACCAGTTGGTGCCAATGGTTCCGTTGACCCGGTTGAAGTTGTCTATAATTCCTGTTGACGGGAAACTGGAAGAATGGGTAACTACCTTCGATAAAGTGGTAGACCCAGAAACTGCAACAATATTCGGGTTCCCCGAGGCAGGTTCAGTTAGTGAATAGGATGACTTGAGTGACCATGCTTGCACACTCATTATTAGTGCCATTGCAACTGAAAACATATTACGCATTCGATATTCCTCCCGATAGAAAGGTTGAATTATTGGCACAGGGGATAAAAAATAAATAATTTAGCGCAAACAAAGCATGGCTGAAATGTTTATACACGAGAATTGTGAAAATTCGAACAACAGATATGTTAGGCAGCTTGCAAATTCGTAAGTGATTTCCGTCACTTAACAAAATTGTTATTTTAGTTATTTTTTTAGGGGGAAGAGATAATTAGGTAAAAAGTCGATGATTCCACGATCTGGCTGCAGAGCTTATTCCCTATCCCCCAAAAATCCCGATCATTTAGGCGCACAGTCAATTATCAAAATATGCAAAATACACAATATTGACATTGGTTTCTTAAAGTGCTATTATGAAAAGCACCCGAACATTAATAAAAGTTCATGCTTGGGTAGAAGAGATATTATGATTTTGTGTTTCCCTTTGACAGATTGGTTGATTTTGAAATATCAATAATAGATTGATCATAGTTTTTGCTTTTTTTAGGTTTATTTTTTTTTATTTTTTTTCTTAAATAGATTTATAAATCTATTTTGAAGCACATTTTTAGCTTGGAAAGCCAAGCCCGGTTTGTCCATATCTTTCTCGACATACGATTTTCACGTATCACAAAGGAGCAATATGAGCGGACATATTAAACAACTGGCAGCCAATGTTGGCATGACATACGACGAGTTTATCGGAGAGATGCGCAAGCGTGGCTGCAGTGAACCGACCGCGGCAAAGATCTGGTCTGGTGATTACGACGAATATAATGATTTTAAGGATAATGATGTCTATTTAAGTAATTTACGCAAAGCAGCAGATGTCTTGAAGGTGAAAACAGGGTCGCTCATATCTAGATGAAAATGTGGCATGTGGTTCATAGCAAACCACAAAAAGAGGCTTTACTCTGTGAACAGTTAAGTATGCGGAGAATAGAAACGTATTATCCGCGTATCCGGGTAAAACCGATTAATCCTCGTGCCCATAAGATCAAGCCATATTTTCCGGGATATCTTTTCATTTGCGTGGATTTAATTCGGGAGATTACTTCCAGTCTGCGGTGGATGCCCGGTGCAATGGACCTGGTGTGTTTTGGGGATGAACCAGCGGTTGTCCCCGATGAGTTAATCCAAAAAATTAAACTGAAGGTTGATAGGATCAACAATGTTTCCGTTGAATCATGCGACGGGTTGGAACCAGGGGTTCCTATTGTTATTCGAGAAGGGCCTTTCCATGGGTATGACGCTATCTTTGATGCACGTTTGTCTGGTACCAAACGGGTCAGGGTGTTACTAGAATTTCTTAAGGGTCGGAAGTATCTATTGGAATTACCGGTAGATCAAATTGAGCGCAAAAAACGGTTTTAATCCTTCGCCAAATAGGAAAAGGATAAGCCGATATATAACGATAATTCACTTGGCATAAATGAATGTCAGGGCGGCGGAGCATAAGTTTTTTCAGAACGCAGGGGAAATTTAAGTTCGCCAGTTAGTTCTAATTATTAGCAAGGGCGACTGCCTCTTTTTCCACAGATCTTTAATCATGCGGCAGGTTAATTATGAGTGATGGAATTAATCCTATGATTGACAGGTAATTAATGAGTCTAAAACTAGAAGCCATCAGAGGCGTCACATGGTCAGCGGTTCAAAAGTGGGGAGTTCGGATAATTTCGTTCCTCGTGATTGCGATTTTAGCCCGGCTGGTGCTGCCCGAATCTTTTGGATTAGTGGCCTATGCAACAGTCTTTACTGCTTTTGCCCAGATTTTTGTCGACCAAGGTTTCAGTGACGCAATTGTGCAATTCCAAAATCTGGAGCGAGAGCATCTCGATACGGCTTTCTGGGTAAGTCTTCTAACTGGCACCATTCTAACAATCGCCACTATTGCCGGATCCAATGCGATAGCATCAATCTTCGGTGAGCCAAGATTAGGGCTGATTATAAGGTGGCTCTCGCCGATTTTTATTTTGAGTGCACTCAGCAGTGTACAACAGTCCATTCTTCGCCGCAGGCTAGCTTTTAAAAGCCTCACGGTGCGTTCGTTGATCGCAACGATATCTAGCGGCATCATCGCTGTAATCATGGCCTTCCTTGGATTTGGAGTGTGGAGCCTGGTGGCCAAGTTAATTGTGGATGGCGCGGTGAATGTCATTGCACTCTGGCAAGTGAGTGATTGGCGACCAAGTTTACATTTATCTCTGAAACATTTTAAAGAGTTATTTTCTTTTGGCATCAATATCGTCGGTGGAAATTTCGTTGATTTTTTAAGTGTTCATTCGGATGATTTTCTGATTGGATATTATTTAGGATCAATTGCACTAGGCTACTATACATTAGCTTACAATATGCTAATTGTGTTGACTGATCTCTTGGTTTCCGTTCCGAATTTGGTGGCATTTCCCATTTTTTCCAAAATACAGAATGATCCCGAGAGGTTAAAGTCTGCATTTTATGAAGTCACCTTATTGCAAAGTCTTTTGGCTTTTCCGGTCTTTTTAGGGTTGGTGGTAGTAGCACCTGAAGCCGTTACAGCAGTATATGGAGTTGAATGGACAGCCAGTATTCCGGTTGTACAAATTTTAATGCTAATAGGTATCGTCCGTTCAGCGACATATTTCTACAGCAGTATTTTCCGTTCAGCCGGCAAACCCTCCTGGCGTTTTGGGATTTATGCACTAACAGCAGCGCTGAATGTGATCGGTTTTCTCATCGTGGTTAGGATGGGGATCTTAGCTGTTGCTATATCTTATGTTTTTGTAAGTTATTTTTTAATGCCGCTTTATTTCTTGATGATCCGGAATTTGATCCATGTCACCATTCGTTCTCATTTACGACAATATACCCCTGCACTGCTAAGTTCTCTGATTATGATTGTTGTTGTACTTGGGTTTAAATTTATGTTAGGGCAGAATTTTCCACATTTTATACGTTTGGCTATTTTGATATTAGCTGGGGGAGGAACCTATTTATTGTCAATCCGCCTGATTCGCCCAGCCTTGTTTTCAAAATTGGTAGAAATAGCGCAAATGGCTTTTCCCAAACTTTTGGCGCGGCAACCATGACAAAAATCGAGGAGCGATCGGCGTCGAAGCTTGTGATCAGGCTCTGCAATACGCTAAACGATGAAAAAATTAACTACTGTCATTGGAAGAGTAATGCTGCCATCGATCGTTCTGCCAGCGGGGAAAACGACCTTGATTTGTTGGTAAGTCGGGGGGATGCCCAGCGATTTATCGAAATCCTAATACAGCTTCAGTTTAAGGAAGCTTACTCTTCGGATGGGCAGCAGTTGCCCGGTACCCGGGATTTTTATGGGTATGACCAGGTGGCTGACCGGGTAATTCATGCCCATGTTCATTTTCAATTGGTATTAGGGCATGATTTGTCAAAGAACTACCATATTCCCATAGAAACCCCATACCTAGCATCTTCAGCTCAACATGGATTGTTTAAAATCCCCGCACCAGAATTTGAACTGGCAATATTTGTCATTCGAATGGTTTTAAAGCACTCGACCTTGGATACGATTTTAATGGTTCACGGGGATCTGTCTGCTTCTGAACATCGAGAGCTGGAATATTTGCAATCCCTAACATCTATTGATAAATTGCGGGCAGTTTTTGAAAAGCATCTACCATTTATTGATTTCCATTTATTTGAGGCAAGCTTGCAGGGGCTACAACCAGGTTGTTCGTTCTGGAAGCGAATCAATGCTGGTCACCAACTACAGCAAAATTTAAGATCCTGTGCGCGACGTCCACAAATCACAGACATATTATTAAAATTCTCGTTACGCGTTATACTCCCAATTCAGTCTCGTTTGCATATGCACATCCACAAAAAACGGATGACGAATGGAGGCTTACTTATAGCTATTGTTGGTGGAGATGGTGCAGGCAAAACAACAGCTATTAATGGGATCTATGACCGTTTGAGGGAAGAATTTGAAATAACCAAGGTCCATATGGGAAAACCATTCTGGTCATGGACCACTATCCTGATCAGAGGGATTATTAAAATTGGGAGAATTTTAGGTTTGTATCCTTTTGTAATTGAAGGTAGTGAATATTACATCGATACAAATTTGCCAATGTTTCCCGGCTATCCATGGTTGATTCGCGAGGTCTGTACTGCCCGTGACCGTTTCCTCACTTATATTACTGCCAGACGCTTGGCAACGAACGGTAGTTTGGTTATATGTGATCGTTATCCATTGGCAGAAATTAAAATCATGGATGGTCCTCAGGTTGAAAGGGTAACACGCGGTATGAATCCTAATAAACTTATTAAGGTTCTGGGGAGACTTGAAAACCAATATTATGATCAGATTCGGTTACCAGATATATTGATTGTTCTTCGTGTTAACCCCGATACCTCCGTAGAACGTAAAACAGATGAAACTGCGGAGTCAGTCCGTTCGCGTGCTGGAGAAGTATGGAATGTAGACTGGACCAATACTCCAGCTGTCATAGTAGATGCTAGCCAGACAAAAAATGAAGTACTCTCTAATCTGATGGCTTTGTTATGGTCCAATCTATAAATAACAAATCCGCAGTAAATAGGTCTTTTCAGAAAACACCACGCGTAGTGGAAATCATTGGCCCAGCTGGCGCAGGAAAGACTACACTTTTCAGAGCACTCGCAGATTATCCTGGACAAATTCGATTGGGTAATTTTCCCAATGTCAGAAATATTTTCGACGCTCCTTTTTTTATTTGGTATGGACTACAGCTAATTCCGACCTTCCTTCGATTGCACCAGCACCCCAGCAGGCGCATAAGTCGTCGCGAATTTGCCTGGATGTCAATTTTAAATGGATGGCCGTTTGTTTTGCAAAAGGATGTGAAGAAATCTGACAAGGTAATTGTGCTGGATCAAGGCCCGGTTTATTTATTGGCTGAAATGAGGGAGTTCGGTCCTGAATATCTTAAAAGCAAGCAAGCGGAAAAACTATGGCTGGAATTGTTTAGCCGATGGGCGAGCACTTTGGATATGATCGTCTGGCTTGATGCACAGGATATAGATTTGATGGAACGAATTAGAACTCGTCAACAAGAGCATGTGGTTAAAAACGAAACAGCCCCAAAGATTTTTGAGTTCCTGGCGCGTTATCGTAAAGCCTTTGATTATGTGCTATCAATGTTGGAAGCCAATTCACCTGGACTTCGGGTTCTGCGATTCGAAACAAGCGTCAAGAGACCAAGAGAATTAGTGGACAATCTATTAGCTGAATTCAATTTATCATGACATACAATATGGTAGCGAAGGAACGATTGGCATTTTTCTTGCCTGGTCTATATGATGGCGGGGCTGAACGTATAATGCTTAATCTTGCCAAAGGGATTAGCGCCCGAGGCTATGCAGTGGATTTAGTTTTAGCGCGAGCCGAAGGACCTTTTTTGGACGAAGTACCCGATTCGGTTCGGTTGATAGACTTGCATGCCTCCCGGGTAATTAGTTGCACACCTGCAATTGGTGCATTACCTTCGCCATGAACGACCAGTGGCCTTGCTTTCAATACTATATGCAAATATTATTGCCCTTTGGGCTGGGCGTTTGGCAGGGATCCCCCTGCGCGTCATTTTAAGCGAACATAATACTCTTTCTTCCGTCGCAAATGGTGTTGATGATCTGCGTTGGCGTCTATTCCCCAGGTTAGCCAGATGGTTTTACCCCTGGGCTGATGGCATTGTTGCTGTTTCGAACGGTGTAGCAATCGACCTGGCGCAGCTTATTAATATCCCGCTCGGGAGGATTCAAGTCATCTACAATCCGATCGTGACACCAGATCTTTTTCAAAAATCCACAGCAATTATTGAGCATCCCTGGTTTAAGAATGGCGAACCTCCCGTATTATTGGCAGTAGGTCGTTTGACAGCACAAAAAGCGTTTGATGTATTGATCCGGGGATTTTCCCAAGTGAGAAAAAATCATCGGGCGCGGCTTTTGATATTGGGCGAAGGCGAAGAACGTCTTGCCCTGGAAGAATTGATAAGGGAATATGAGCTAGAACAAGATGTAAGCATGCCCGGGTTTATACCAAATCCATATCCTTACATGGCTCATGCTGCAGCATTTATATTATCTTCCAGGTGGGAGGGATTGCCTACTGTCCTTGTTGAAGCGATGTCTCTAGGCACGCCCAGTTATTTCCACCGACTGTCCGAGTGGGCCGCGTGAAATCCTGGCTGATGGCAAATATGGGCAATTGGTACCTGTAGATGACCAACATGCATTGGCTGCCGCGATCACAACCACATTGACCACAAAAACTTTTCGTCCATCCCAGGAAAGCTGGAAATCATTTGAACTTGACTGTGTGGTAGACCAATATATTAATATTTTGCTTGGAATAAAATCTTGCGAAAAATAACTTTTTGGTTGTCCCTGGTTTTAATTTTTATTGTTCCCTGGGAAGATAGTTTGTCAATAGCTTCCGTAGGCTCGCTAACAAAAATTATCGGGTTAGTTGTTGCCGGGTTATGGTTTCTTACAATCCTAACCGAAGGTCGATTTCGCAAACCTCACATTTTCCATGCTTTTGTTCTACTCTTTTTCTTATGGAATATTGTCAGCTATATGTGGAGCGTAAACGCTGATAGGACAGTTCTACGAATAATTACCTACGGACAGATCTTTATCTTGATGCTTATTATCTGGGAGTTTTTTCAAAAACCAATTGATATAATTGCTGGGCTTCAGGCATATATTTTGGGTTCGTATGTTTGTATCGCCAGCTCAATAAGTAATTATCTTAGCGGTGTTGTGGCTGAGAAGTGGGAGGTGCGTTATAGCGCAACAGGGGTGAATGCTGTTGATCTTGCCCTCCTTCTTCTGTTGGGTATCCCTCTTGCATGGCATTTATTCCTTCTTGCAGATAATAAAAAGAACCGCCTTCTAAAAATCATTAATGTCTTATATATACCGCTGGCAATTTTTTCGATATTGCTCACCGCAAGTCGAACATCACTTTTTGCAATTATCCCAGCTTTAATTTTTATCCTATGGCCAAAGAAGCTCGACATTGGTAGATTAATAATTATTTCAATATTCCTGGTAATCTCATTATTGGTTATCCGTGTCTTACTCCCCGCAGGAGTAATTGCTCGTCTTGCAACTGCTTCCACCTCGATCAGTACTGCAGATTTTGGGGGCCGGGTCAACTTATGGAAGGCAGCACTCACAGTATTTGAAAATCATCCGGTTTTAGGAATCGGCGGTGGCACAATATATACAACTATCGGTTCAGCAGCTCACCAAACATTTTTATCAGTTCTTGCTGAAACGGGCATTATCGGATTTTTATTATTCACCTGCATCCTTGCAATCGTTGGTAACCAGGCAGCAAGATTGCCCAAAGGATATTCTGGATTTTGGTTCACGGTTATCTTTGTTTGGGTTGTCGGGGTTCTTTCTCTGAGCTGGGAGGCCACTAAAGCCACCTGGGTGTTCTTTAGTTTAGTGATTATCGAGGGGGCAGCAATACGCGATCAATACCGCACTGAGATATTGAAAAAACGGCATCTGAAACTGAAAATGGTCGATCACTCCCAACAGCTATGGAATTAAATGGTTGGTATAGTAATTTCAGGCGGTAATGATGATGTCGATAAGATTGGAATAATAAAGCGAATTATATGAATCAGCGAAAGTTGCGACTTGGAATCATGCTCGACTCTTACCTGTTACCTGCATGGGTACATCATTCCATCGAACGAGTGGCTAGTTCCAACCATTCCGAATTTTCACTGGTTATTTTAAACGAGAATAATGCCGCCGAATACGAGAATAGCAAGAATTTTGAAAATAAAAGAACAATTGTTTACCAGATATTTAATAAAATTGACGAGAGGATTTTTATCAGGGAGCAAAATGCGTTAAAGATCATTAACGCAGAAAAATTATTATCCGGTGTGCCCTTTATCAAAGTTAAACCGATTAAAAAAGGGGTATATGACTATTTCAAGCCAGCGGATATTGATGAAATACGTGGATATGAGTTGGATATTATTATTAAGATAGGATTTGACACGCTTCGAGGCGATATATTAACTATTTCAAAGTATGGTGTGTGGGCTTACTGGTTTCAAGGAAGACCTCACGGTTTTTGGGAAGTGGTAAAAGGGCAGCCCGAAACAAGAAGCTATTTGCTTGAAGTAAAAGAAGAGCCTAATACAGGCAGAATCCTCTATAGTTCTTCAGCCTTCACTTATCCATTTTCCCCTGCAAAAAATAAGAATCGTTCCCTATGGAAATCTTCATCATTTTTGCCAAGGCAAATTGCTCTCCTTTACTTGCTGGGTGAAAAGGATTTTTTGGTTGAAACAGAAAAGTATCGCAAGGATGAGGGTCCTCACATTCAAAAGAGACCAGAGGCTCCCCCATCCAATTTACATTCCTTATGGCTCATAGCAAAGTTCTTGATAAGAATCATCAACGAAATTTTCTCTAGAATATTCTATTGTGATGGATGGTTTTTAATGTTCGATCTGGGAATGGATGGATCGATCCCTTTTAAGGATTTTAATAGTATTGTTCCTCCAAAAGGTAGATTTTGGGCAGATCCGAACATTATTCAAAAGGATAATCGGTTTTTTATTTTTATTGAAGAATATATTCAAAAAACCAAGAAGGGTCACCTTTCAGTTCTTGAAATGGATCAATCTGGAAAACATTTAATGCCGGTGCGAATTTTAGAGGAAGAGTATCATTTATCTTACCCGTACGTTTTTGTATGGAATGGTCGTTATTACATGGTGCCCGAATCGGTTGAGAACAACACAATAGACCTTTATGAGTGTATTGAGTTTCCGTACAAGTGGACATATAAAATGACACTGAAAGAAAACATAAAAGCGGTTGATACTTCGTTACTCTTTTATCATGGAAAATGGTGGCTTTTCACGGGAATATCTGAAAATGATGGTTCTTTTCCGGAAGTTGAATTATTCCTTTTCTATTCAGATGATTTATTTTCCAAGGATTGGAATTCGCATCCACTTAATCCAATCGTTTCAGATGTAACAAAAGCCAGACCTGCCGGCCGAATATTCGCCAAAGACGGAAAGTTATTCAGGCCATCCCAGGATTGCTCTAAAACTTATGGATATGGATTTGACTTGAATAAAATAGTAATTCTTTCTGAAAATGAATATAAGGAAGAAACCACCGTTGTAGTAAGGCCAAATTGGGATAAGAAGATATTAGCCACGCATACATATGGGATCGAAGGACAATTCCGAATCATTGATGCTTATACCAAAAAAAGGAAATTCCCATAGCTCCATCAAGGGGGGGTTGAGCCATTCCGTCCATATTAATTATTTGCTTTGAGACAGATTAACTTGGAGCGAACAAGGGTGTCTATATTAATATAGATCCTTATTACACCCAGGATTCATGAGGTAAGTGTTTCGATCGTTACTCAATCATATGACTCAACATTTACTAGATAAAGGGAAACCGAAAATTCTCATTTCAGGCCACCTTCCTCCGCCCATGGGAGGTATAGCCACCTTTTATCAATCATTGATGAATTCTTCCCTTCCTCAACATATTGATTTATGTTTTGTTCAGACAAGTTCTCGGAAGAGAACATTATCCCAAAGCGGTAGATTCACACTTTCAAATTTAATATCTGCTCTCCATGATTGTGGCCGGTTTACCAGGGCTGTTATAAAGTTCCGTCCGCAACTAACTCATATTGCTACTGCGTTTGGCCTGTCATTCGTTAAACACAGTGTTTGCGTCATTATTGCTCGTTTTTCAGGAAGTCGCGTTTTACTTCATCCGCATTGCAGCATTAAAGCTCTTTATGGAGATAGATCGCGATGGTGGCAGTGGTTCTTCCGTCAGATCATCCGTTTGACCAATGGTGTGATATCACTCTCAACCGAGTGGAATCAGTTAACTGCCATAGTGCCAGGATGTCCTGTTTACTATCTACCGAATGCCATAGACCTTTCGGTATATCGTGCCGTGGGACTGGAACGCAGGGTAGATGTAAAAAATCCTCCTCATTTCATGGCACTTTATCTGGGGTACCTTGGAAAGACAAAAGGTTCATACGACCTGGTTGAGGTAGCAAGGGAAGCAGTTTCCGAGAATTTACCAATAATTTTCAAATTGGTTGGTGAAGAGTTATCAAAAGGAGACGGAGAACAACTACAGACGCAAATCGATCGAGCTGGGCTGGGGAATGTTGTGACCCTGCTTCCACCGGTAATGGGAGATAATAAGCTCGACCTCTTTCGTGAAGCAGATATATTTGTTTATCCTTCATACTCTGAAGGGATGCCAATTGCAGTTATTGAAGCCATGGCCTGTGGTTTGCCTATCATTGCAACCAGGGTTGGGGGACTGCCCGATCTGGTTATTGATGGGATTAACGGTATATTGGTGGACGCGGGATGCGCCAATCAACTTGTGGGTGCTCTAAAAAACCTGATATCCAATCCTGATCAACGTATCGCGATGCAATTAAATAGTTACCGGATTGCATTTGATCAACATGACATAGAGAAACTCGTGCCCCGATTGGTCAGCATTTACATTGCAGCCCTGAGGTGAGCGTCATGCTGGTCGTTAGTATGAACTAAATACTTCATAACCTATTTATTGCGAATTGGTGGTCTTCAGTTTTCCACAATACTACCGACCTTTGGGAGCGATTTGTTTACTGCTATGGGCTTCTTAAACGGATGTGAAAATTATGCAACCTGAAATATTCTTAGAATTTTTAGCAAGACAGGGTCATCGAATTGTGAAGACAGAAAGTTGTTATTGGTACGATGCCCAACCGGGATTCTATTTCTACTTTCCATATCACAAGCTAATCACACCTGAAAAAGAAGAATTGAAACGTATTCTATGGGGTAACCCTTGTATTGGTGCCAGATATTTCACGCCAATGGAGCAAGTTGGTAAAGCTAGTTTTACAATTGTATGTTCCGATAAAAATTACGATATAACATCGGTTGATGCGCACTACGCCCGCCGGCAGACACGTAGGGGATTGGAACACTTCATTATCCGGCAAGTGGAATTCAAAGAGCTGGCTAACCTCGGAAACAGCCTTAACTACGATACCTTAGTGAGGCAAGGGCGAAATCCAAATATATACGAGGAAAAAAAGTGGCAGCTTTATTGCTCCGCTGCCAATGGGTTGGAGGGGTTTGAAGCCTGGGGAGCGTTTTCTGGAAAATATCTGGCTTCATTTATGGTGACATTTCTGATGGAGGACCATTTCACCATCTTGCACCATAGTTCAGCAACGAATTATTTGCCTCTATATCCCAATAATGCCTTGGTTTTTTATGTGACGAAACATAAGCTTGCCTTGCGAGAAGTAAATTCAGTTTCCTACGGCCCTCAGTCTTTAGATGCGCCTGAATCTCTGGATACGTTTAAATTCCGAATGGGTTTTCGGAGAAGACCCATGAAGCAAACGATTGTTTTTAATCCTCTGGTTCGACCATTTATTGGCGGTTTTTTTTATAAAATTATCCAGCATGTATCTGCTTTACGGCCAGATAGTGATACGTTCCGAAAAGGTGAAGGAATCATTCGGTTTTATCGAGAAGCAACCTAAGATTGGGGCACGCCCCGACCACCGTGGTTGGTTTTCCTGATTTCGATATCATCTTCAACTATCTCTTTGGAGCATAATCTGATGCGCGTGCTAATAATTGGTGGGTGCTATGAACCTGATCTCGGGCCAAGTGCTCCCTTGTTTACCATGTTATGTGAGAATCTAGTTCGTCTTGGTCACCAAGTTACAATGATCACAATGGTCCCCAGCTATCCAACAGGAAATGTTTCAGCAGAATTCCGAGGAAAGTTGTTATTTAAATCCGAGGAAAATGGCGTAAACGTTATACGGGTTGGATTGCCTTCAGTCGACAGAAGCAAGCTTCACCTTCGCATGCTGCAATTCATTTGCTATCAAATTGGTGCCACTTGGGCTGGGTTGTCAAAACAATATGATGTTGTCATGGCCTCTACTTCATCCCTTACAGTTTTGTTACCCTTTGCCTACCTTGTCGTTCTTCGTCGAAAACCTGCTATTTATTCTATATATGATGTATATCCTAGCATTGGCATAACTCTAGGCATATTTCGACACAAGTGGTTGATTGCATTGATATCGAGCATGGAACGTTTTTGTCTTAATAATGCAACCGTAATACGGATTATCTCAGACTCTTTCAGGCCGGAACTTCGGAAAATGGGTGTACCTGAGGAAAAAATGATCCTGGTTTACGACTGGGTGGACACAGACTTGGTCCATCCAATGCCCCGTGACAACGCATTTGCCCGCGATCATGGCCTTACAGGTAAATTTGTTATTCTCTATGCTGGGAATATGGGTTTATCGCAAGGGTTGGAGCATGTCCTCACCGCAGCCCGGATGCTTGAAGATCACACGGATATTTGTTTTGTATTTGTGGGCGACGGGGTAAACCGTGAACGACTTGTCGCTGAAACTGAACAACGCCGGTTAAATAACGTGAAATTTATCCCGTTCCAACCGCGCCAACTATTGCCAGAAGTCCTCGCAAGTGCCGATATTTCATTGGTATCTCTGCAACGCGGAATTGGGTTTAGCTCCCTGCCCTCTAAAACTTACTCAATCCTTTCGAGTGGTCGGCCAATGGTTGTATGTGTTGACGAAAAAAGCGAAACAAGGAATCTTATTGACCGAGCTGAAGCGGGATTATGTGTTCCTCCTGAGAATCCGTCGGCGTTGGTTGAAGCTATTCTCAATCTTAAGAACGATCCGGAACTTCGCGAACGTATGGGACGAAATGGTCGCATATGGGCTGAAAATAACCATTCTCCTCTATCCGGAGCAAAGCAAATAGAAAAAATAATGTTGGATATCACGCCTTCCCAATAGCATGATTGAACAACCTTGGAGGATGAATAATATCGATGCGAGTTATAAATATTTACGATGTGCAATCGGATAAGCTGCAAAACCTTAATGATTCCTCGTTGAGCATTACTTTTAAGGGTCAAGGACAAGTTGGGGTTGTTATCAAAACTTTATTAATTCTCATGTAACAAGGTTATAACGGTTCTCACTGATAAAGGCAGTGATTGTAAACTCAAAAAAGTCTACTATGAAAAAAGCACTCATCACCGGTGTCTCAGGTCAAGATGGATCTTATCTGGCAGAACTATTACTGGATAAGGGCTATGAAGTTCATGGTTTAATTCGTCGCTCAAGCTCATTTAATACCCAACGGATTAATCATATTTATAAAGATCCACATAACAATAGTGGCACTAATCTTTATCTTCATTATGGCGATGTGACAGATATGGGCAGCCTGCTTGACCTGATTTACAACATCCAGCCAAACGAGATCTACAATTTAGCAGCGCAAAGTCACGTGCGGGTCAGTTTTGATCTGCCTGAATACACTGGCGATGTTACCGCTTTGGGGACAATCCGCCTCCTTGAAGCGATCCGTAAAAGTGGCATAACAACCCGGTTCTACCAGGCTTCATCCAGTGAAATGTTTGGGTGTGCCCAGCCTCCACAAAATGAATCTTCCCCCTTCCTGCCACAAAGCCCATACGCGGCTGCCAAGGTGTATGCTTACTGGGTGACTCGTAGTTACCGGGAAGGGTACAAGTTATTTGCTTCCAATGGTATTCTCTTCAACCACGAATCTCCTCGACGGGGGGAGACATTTGTGACACGCAAGATCACCCGGGCTCTCGCCAGTATCAAAGCGAAAACCCAGGATGTATTATTCCTGGGCAATCTGGATGCACGTCGGGACTGGGGTTATGCCCCCGATTATGTGGCGGCTATGTGGAAGCTGCTCCAATGCGAAGAGCCAGCCGATTTTGTGATAGGCACAGGAGAAGCTCACTCAGTGCGTGAATTTCTTGGAGAGGCGTTTGGGTATTTAGGCATGGATTGGCAGGAATTTGTTAAGATTGATCCGCGTTACTATCGGCCAAACGAGGTGGATTTTTTGCAAGCGGACCCAGGAAAAGCTCGCCGGGTTTTGAATTGGGAACCTCGCGTTCTCTTTAAGGATTTGGTACGTATCATGGTGGATGCTGACTTGGAATTGATCGGTCTAGACTCTCCTGGTGAAGGAGCAAAAATCATAGAGAAGTACCATGGAAACTGGCATCGCTGGGAAAGCCAGGTAGTAAGCATGGAATGATCGGTATAAAAGCAGTTTTGGAAATCAGTGTATGAAAAGCGCGTTTGTTTGTGGTGCAGGTGGCTTTAGCGATAACCACCTAGCTGTTGCTGGATATTTACATGAAAGATCAAACGCGTTACTTTACTTGGATAACGGGGTTTTTTTATTATAAGGATAGAAAAACATCTTTGCCACACTAATAGAAAAAAGGTATGGATGATCATCCCTGTCGTGAGTAATCAATAGTTTTCTTTAGCAGCCAAAGGAAATTCAGGTTTTATTAATTGGGGATTGTCATATTTGATGGACAGACCCTTTAAAAATAACTTAGTGGGAAATAACAAAATGACTTTGTTTGATAAATTCAAGCGAATTCCCGCCGGTCTATATCGGAATGCCTTGCAAGGTTTTCGAAAGGTTAAGGCACTCATTCCGATTTATGGTGTCATAGGAACACTCAAAATTGTAGTTAAAAACATTTTATGGGTTGAAGTCATGTATCGCTTCGAAAAAAACGTCAGCAATGAAAAGCTCACTGTTACTCCTAAAATACCATTGACTATTACAGTTTATTCAAGTCGAGACGAAGTCCACCAAATAAAAGGATGGCAAGAGATTTTCAAAATTCGCGGTGAGTACGGATTGGAACAATTCAATAAAAGACTTGGTCGTGGTGATTTATGCTTCGCAGCGTATACTGATGAACAATTCACGGGTTATCTCTGGATTGAATTTCCCCCAGCAATCTCGGAGGCAGGCTATAAACTAGCTGCAAATGAATGCTATCAATTCGATGGTTGGACTTTTAAAAAATATCGCGGGAATAGGGTTATTCCCTTTATTGTTCAAGAGGTAAATAAGTATTTGCGCGAGAACCGGAGCGATATCAATAACATTGTTTCACATGTAGCTGTGTGGAATAATTCATCGTTAGCGGTTGGTCAAAGGATGGAGCACAAAATAACACGACGAGAATTGTCAATAATTTTTTTAGGTTACCATACAAGACTGCGCTTGAAGGGGGGCATCCCTAATCAATAAATTTAAACGGCAAAATCTTTATTATTATTTTCACTTCGTATATACGACATGACCACGCTTACAACAAATATTTATTCCTAATATACCTTTTGGAAAAAAATCCTCCTTTCATTTTTTCTTGTCTGTTGCTCCTGGTTGGAGGTATTTCTTTCAGGATGGATATCTTTTAAGCGTTTTCTGGAAGGTTACCAGTCGATCAAGCCAATGGCCTTCTACCTTCTGGGGAGCCCTTATCTAGGAATAAAAATTCCAATTCGGTAACATTTCCTAAGCTATGGTACCCTAATGGTCGGGGAAAGTGCATTGGAGATTGTTCAAAGCTATGAGCGTGCCTTAACTGCCTCCAAGTCGCTTTATGATATCAAAAACAGTACACTGCCATGATTAACTGCTATTCGTCGAATACCTATTACTATTATTAAGAAATTCAACAATAACAGTTATATTTTATTCTAGACGACGGGCACTTCCTGGGGTTACTTTCCAGACCTTATAAAAAGTAAATACTGCCTTTAATTTTGGGGAGCTCATGCAGGCAGTGAGTCTTCCAATTATTTCAACAATGCTGGGTAAAGACGTTTATCACCAAGGCTCAATAAATAAATGATGAAACTAATTACTTTGGCAGCAGTTACCTTGTTCATCGTCATCATCACGGTAGTTACCGTGACCGGACAAACTGCTGGTTTATCCCTGTATCCAGGGACGATCCAGGTTGTGCGTGGCATATATGATGATGCCGCCACATCAACAGATACCCCAACACCAACAATCACACCAACACCCACTACAGCAACCTTTAGTTTTGGATCGGTGGGTGATTCGCAAGACAATATAGTAAATTTCACCACTACAATCAATCAACTGATCGGACTTAACCCAGCACTTATTCTCCATAATGGGGATTTAGAGGACGCTGGTTTTCTAACCAGTGAAATGGATAGTATGGTTGGCGTATTAGCCGTCGATGGAGTGTTCAATAACACTTTCATTGTTCGAGGAAACCATGACAATATTAATTCTGACAGCGATACTCTTTGGGAAAACTATTTGGCAGCAGCGAACAGGCCGCTTCCAACAGGAGTGAGCAACTATACTGCTTTGGACTCAAACTCCACCTATTTAAACTACTCCTTTGATTATGGCAACTCTCGCTTTATTGGGCTGGATATTACAGGAGACAGCCCCCTTCCAACAAGTGCCGAACTAACATTCTTGGACAACCGATTGGCGGATGCGGAAAACATTGGATTGACTCATGCGTTCATTTTCTTTCACGCCCCAGAATACTGCGTAGAAAGTAATCATTGTAACTGCTCTTCTGTGAGCGACTCCAGCTGTACACCTTCGACCATTGTCAACATCATCAACAACCACCCAATTGTTTCAGCTACCTTTCACGGGCATGAACATATATTGGGTTGGGTTCACATGGACAGTTCCAGGATATCAGGATTAACCCATAGTTATGAGGAGTTTCTTACCAGTCCTGCAGGTGGATATACTTACAACAATTATATATACCCTGCACGCATGGATTATTACTATCCTGATATGGCTGGAGCACAGGGTTTTGGCTACATCACCGTGAGCGGCGACTCATTCACTGTCAGCTTGTACAAAACTGGTATGACCCTGCCAGTTTGGTCACACACATTCAACGATGCAGATCCAACACCTACACCTTCACCTACACCTACCGGCACCTTGCCCACAAGTACATTTACACCCACACAAAAAAACACATCAACACCCACACTTACTGCAACACCGACATCCCCTGGCACGGTAACCATCTTTGGGAGGAACTCAAACTGGAAATACTACTCCCTGAATACGAACTTGCTTTCAATCCCAACCCCCTATTATTCCCCGCTATATGATGATTCAGCCTGGGACTCTGGAAACGGAATCCTTGGCTACGGGGAAATCTATTTGACGACCACATTCACCAAAAATAACGGATATACCTATTATTTTCGCAAAACATTTAATCTGTCCCAGGACCCAGCGACGATCACTTCCTTTACTCTTGATGCTACCTACGATGATGGGAATGTAATTTACATAAACGGGCAGGAAGTAGCCAGGCTAAACATGCCTGTTGGTTCTTACACTTATACAACTGCATCCAGCACCAGCCATGAATCGAACCAGGTTTACGAGACGATCAATTTGACTTCACAAATCGATAAGCTGGTCCTGGGTAATAATACTATTGCTGTTGATGTGCATAACGATTCATCGGGCAGTACCGATATAGTTTGGGATGCCGCCTTGTCCTATCTGGTTGGTCAGCCAGACCCGACCAATACTCCCACGCCGACAAATACTCTCACACCGTCGAACACGCCGAACCCAAGCGGAAGCAACCTGTTGGTCTACCCTTACCTCGGGAATACGACTACCAGTTCTGTCGTCATTTCCTGGGTCACGGACAATTCCGGGACTGGTGAAGTACATTACAGCCAGGATCAAAGTTATGGGAACGTTGAAAGCGCCACCAGCTACTTCCAGGATGACAGGTACTGGTATTCCGCCACGATTACTGGCTTGGTCGCAAATACCACTTATTACTATAAAATTTTCAATAATGGTTTTAATATGTCTCCCTGGCCAACGGTAACTTTTACCACTTCCCCAGGTGCCACTGGGACCAGTTACCGCTTTGCAGTTGTTGGCGATAGTCAGCCCGAAAGCGCCAGTGCAACTCCATATCCGGCAGCTTTAGCCGTTGCAGCTCAGATAAGCCAGCAAAACCCCAACCTGATCCTCCACACTGGGGATATGATCTTTGATGCCTCCGCTTGTACGGGAAATACCAGTCCCTGGAGCCAATATGTTCGCAATTATTTCAATGTCTACCAGGGCATGCTGGGGAAGATCCCCGTGTTTCCCGCAGTTGGAAACCATGAGGTGAAAAACGACGGCGGTTGCGGATACCAGGCATATGAAAGTGTTTTCAGCTTGCCAGGGAATGCTCCCGGCGGTCACGTGGAAGAGTTTTATTCTTTCGACTGGGGGAATGCCCATTTTATATCTCTGGATACAAATCAGGTCCTGGACACCACCTACCCTGAATACCTCTGGTTGAGGAACGACCTGCAGGCGACCACAAAGCCATGGAAGTTTGTCTTCATGCATGTCCCGGCTTATAGTTCCGGTGACAGCGGAAGCAATCCTGATGTCCAGCAATACCTGGTTCCGCTCTTCGAAACCTATGGAGTGAATGTTGTCTTTAACGGTCATGATCATGACTACGAGCGCACCTGCCCGATCCTTAATGGTGCCTGCACAACCATCGCGAATGGGGGGGTTGTCTATTTCACCAACGGTGGCGGGGGGGCATATACGTCCCCTCCGAGACCCGATTGGTTCACGCGCGCCAGCACGGATGGGAACGAATTTTTGGATGTAACCATGAATGACTGCCAGCTGCAGCTGAATGCAATTACTGAGACTGGAATTCAATTCGACACATACACGATCAACCGGTGCGGCACGTCTACCCCAACATTTACACCCACTCCTACCCAGACCGGGACAAATACGCCTTCAGCGACGGCTACCAACACTTTCACACCCACTTCAACAGCAACCAATACCCACACGCCCTCTGCAACAGCGACCAATACCTACACTGCCACTGCGACTGTGACCAACACCCACACACCCACCACTACCTCCACCCCAATTTTGTATCCCCTGAGCGTCTCGAAGGCTGGCACCGGTTTTGGAACGGTTGCCAGCGTCCCTGCGGGCATTGCCTGCGGAGCCACCTGCTCGGCAGATTTCGCCGCCAACACGATTGTAACGCTGACTGCCGCCGCAGAACCTACCTCCAGCTTCACCGGCTGGGCCGGGGAGGGCTGCTCAGGTACAAGTACCTGTGTGGTTACAATGAGCGCAGTCAAGTCCGTCACAGCCACCTTCACCCTGAACGTCCACAGTATCGATCTTTATATCGGCTGGAACCTGGTCTCGTTCAACCTGCACCCTGATCCAACAACCATTGAAACCGTGCTTTCCGGCATTACCGGCAAGTACGACCTGGTCTATGCCTGGGATGCCGCTGGTGGGCATTCAGGCGGCGGCAACTGGATGATCTATGACCCGAACCGCGGATTTGGGAACACCCTTACCAATCTGAATGAAAAGATGGCCTTCTGGATCCACATGATCGTCCCTGACACCCTGGACGTGTTCGGCAGCCTGCCTGCAATGTCAAGCATCTCGTTGTTCGATAACGCTGGCGGCTGGAACCTGGTTGGGTACCCGTCGGCTTCAAACCTTGCTCTTCCGGATGTGCTCAGAGACCACGGTGTTGGCACTGCTTACACATTGGTCTACGCCTATCACGCCGACGATACCGGTGGCCCGTGGAAGCTCTATAACCGGTCGGCCATATTTGGCAATGACCTGACCCAGCTGGCTCCGGGATGGGGTTACTGGATCTATGTCAGTGCGGACAATACCTGGGACGTTGGGTATTAGAAAACATGACATTTAGTCTTGACTTGCTGAGTAGGTCTGGAAACCCTGGGATTTCAAGTCATAAACAATTGATCTGACGAAAATTCAGGTTGTTCGAGCCTTGGCGGTCGATAATATTGAAAGGCCAAGGATTTGCAATTACCCTGCAATGATAAAATCCAGCGCTCGTTATATATTATTAAAGTAGCGGTTTACATTTTTATCTGGTTATTTTATGGGACGGAATATGAGTACACAAATAGAGGCAAGTCAACCAACGTCATACGAAGAATATAAACCAGCATCGTTACTTGGAAGAATCATCAGGGGCGTGAGTTATTTATCCAAACGCGTCTTCGATTTCATTATTGCATTAATGGGCCTGATCATACTTTCACCATTTTTGGTTTTCATTGCCCTATTGATTAAACGCGATTCACCAGGACCGGTTTTTTATTGGGGTCAGCGAGTTGGTAAAAACGGTCGTAATTTTAATATGCTTAAATTTCGAACAATGTTTGAACGACCAGAAAGTTATAGCGGTCCACGCCTGACCTATAACGGAGATTCACGTATCACTCCCCTGGGAAGTTGGTTGAGGGAAACAAAAATCAATGAACTGCCGCAACTCTGGAATGTTCTGATTGGGGAAATGAGCCTGGTTGGTCCACGCCCTGAAGACCCTGAGATCGCCAAATCATGGCCCGAAGAAGCCCGGCACTCAATCTTATCGATCAGACCTGGAATCACGAGTCCGGCAAGTATCCTCTATCATGATGAAGAAAAACTGCTTTCCAGTAAGGGTTCGATGAGCGAATATTATGAGAGCATTCTTCCTGAAAAAATCCGGCTGGATCTTCTCTATGTTCGTCACCATTCATTCTTCTCCGACCTTGATACCATCTTTTGGACGTTATTCATTCTAGTTCCGCGCTGGGCAAAATTAAAAATCCCGGAAGGCTATCTGTTTGCGGGTCCCTTCTCGCGCATAGCACACAGATATGTTTCCTGGTTTATGATCGACCTGGTGGAATCGTTGGCATTGGTAGGCCTTACCGCCCTAATATGGCGCGCACAAATGCCATTAAATTGGGGAATTCAAGAAATGGCCATCCTTGCAGTCAGCATAGCACTCGTTTTCAGTGGCGTCAATTCCATAGTGGGGCTCAATCGAATTGTTTGGTCACATGCGACCGCAGAAGACGCGTTTGGGTTGATTGCATCTGGTAGTTTCGTAACTGTTTTAATCCTGGGTTTAAACCAGCTTGTTTCAATGTACCACTGGTTTAATCGTTTCACCTCTTCCCATTTCTATGATCATCGTGTTTGGTCTGTTATCGCAGGTAAGTTTTGTCGTCACCCGATATCGTTTACGCCTGCTCACGATGGTTGCCAATCGATGGCTGTCCTTGCGGCGAAATACACTGGTGCTGGGAGAAAGGGTTCTCGTGGTTGGTAATGGTGAAGCTGGTCAAATTGCCACCTGGTTGCTTAGTCGCCAAGCCTATCGAACTGCTTTTTCTATAGTAGGTATAATTAATAATTACGATCCTACCAAAAATGGTATGAGGGTGAATGGATACTGGATGTTGGGAACCATTAAGGATATTCCCGCCATTATCAAGCGCTATGACATTGGGATTATCGTATCAACTGCCCCAGCTGCTGCTCAGGATATCAATGAATATGTCTTTGATATCTGCCAAAAAAACAATATCCGGTTGATCTTTCTAAATGATCTAATGTTGATGGTTGATCGACAGGTAACTCAACCAATCGGGAGCTTTGAGTACCCAGTCTGGTTGGATGAACGCCTTGAATTCAAAGCCATGCATGATGCCATTACCGGCCTTCCAAATCGATACCTGTTCCACGATCGATTAAAACGTGCAATCTCTTATTCAAAGCGTTACAAATCTCGACTTGCCGTACTATTCATCAGTATAGGAAGGAAAAGTATTAATACCGATCAACTCGGGCGAAAATACGGCGACCATATCTTATCGGAAATTGCCAAACGTCTTGCCGGTTGTGAAAGAGGAAGCGATACCCTGGCTTATGTAGGGAAAAATAAATTTGCGGTAATCCTTGAAAATATTTCCGGGGAAAATACTCCGGAATTGGTTTCCAGAAGAATCTTTGGATTACTATCTGATCCTGTAAAAATCGAACGGCTTGATGTCAAAATAAACATCAAAATAGATATTTGTTTGGATACAGAAGGGTATGAAAATTTGGAGTTACACTGCATGCTCGAGGTCGAAAATCAATCCATTCCCGAGCAGAAAATCGAGGATATGAGTCGCAATGACAGTGAATTGGTCAAATAAGCGCGTTTTGGTGACCGGAGCAGGAGGATTTATTGGCAGCCACCTGGTGGAACGCCTGCTTGCCGAAGGGGCTTCCGTGCGTGCATTCGTCCACTATAATTCCCGCGGTGATCCCGGGTTACTCCGTATGCTTTCTTCCCAGGAGCTGTCTCAGGTGGAGATTATCGCAGGGGATTTGCAGGATGAGCTGGCTGTTCGAAAAGCTGTTGACGGGATACAGGTTGTTTTTCATTTAGGTGCATTGATCTCCATCCCGTATTCGTACCTGCATCCCGTTGAAGTGGCAAAAACAAATTTCATTGGAACTTTAAATGTAATGACAGCCTCCTTGGAGAAAAAAGTTGAGAGATTGGTGCATACATCCTCCAGTGAAGTATATGGTACAGCCAAACAAGTGCCGATAAGCGAGGCACATCCTTTACAAGGTCAATCTCCATATTCAGCCAGCAAAATAGGGGCGGATAAACTTGCGGAAAGTTTCTTTTGTGCGTTTGAATTGCCAGTGGTAACAGTCCGCCCGTTTAATACTTATGGTCCCCGGCAATCTGCCAGGGCAGTCATCCCAACCATCATCACACAGGCTTTAACCCAGAACGCCATTCACCTTGGAAACCTGGATACCATCAGGGATTTTACATTCGTTAAGGATACAGTGGCGGGATTAATCAAAGCCGCAGAAGAGCCAAACATCCTGGGAATGGAATTAAATCTTGGGACGGGTCAGGAAATAAAGATTGGCGAATTAGCCCAGAAAATAATTCAGAAAACCGGACGCTCGGTTGAAATATTGGTTGATCCACTTCGTTTGCGCCCGGAGCATTCTGAAGTTATGCGCTTGATATCTGATAATTCACTCGCACGTAAACTTTTAGGATGGGAGCCGGAAGTAACCCTTGATGATGGTCTGGATCTAACCATTGCGTGGATAAAAACGCATCTGGATCTTTATCAGAATTGGAACTTATGAGTTTTAGGATAAAGCAATTATGAAAGCGATAGTTTTAGCTGGCGGTAAAGGTGCCCGGTTAGCGCCGTACACCAAAATTCTTCCCAAACCCTTGATGCCGATCGGGGATATGCCCATCCTGGAAGTTCTCTTGAGGCAAATGAAACGTGCAGGAATTGATGAGGTAGTTATTACTGTAGGGCACCTGGCAGGTTTATTGCGAGCGTTTTTTCAAGATGGTAGTGACCTTGGCTTGCATATTTCGTACAGCTTTGAAGATGCCCCCTTGGGAACAGCGGGACCATTGTCTTTGGTGTCAGGTCTAGACCAAACCTTTCTGGTCTCAAACGGTGATGTATTAACCACTCTGGATATAAAGGACCTGCTTCGGTTTCACGCTGAGCAAAATGCCGCCGCGACGATTGCCGTTCATTGTCGCAAGGTCGATATCGATTTTGGAGTGGTCCATTGTGACGGGAATTTCCGTATCGTGGGCTATTCCGAGAAGCCTGCCATTGATTACATGGTAAGCATGGGGGTTTATGTGTTTGAACCGAGAGTTTTATCATATCATTCCGCATTGCCAGTACCTGGATTTACCCGACCTGGTTAAAAAAATGATTACTGCCGGGGAGAAGGTGGTTGGTTTCCCATACACCGGGTATTGGCAGGATTTGGGAAGACCGGACGATTATGAGCATGCTACCCATGATTTTGATTCGATGCGGAACAAATTTTTACCGGAGGATTAATTATGGAATGGCAGATTCCGTTAGCAGATATTGATTTTGATTCCAGGGAAGAAACGGCAGTATTGGAAGTATTAAGAAGTCGCTGGTTGACCATGGGAGGGGTGACCCAGGCTTTTGAGGAAGAGTTTGCATCCTACATCGGCGCTCGCCATGCAATTGCGGTTGCCAATGGAACTGCAGCATTACATCTCGCCTGCCTTGGGGTTGGTCTTGGACCTGGTGACGAAGTTATCGTTCCATCACTGACCTTCGTTGCCACTGCGAATGCAGTCCGCTATTCTGGTGCGACCCCAATTTTTGCCGATATTGAAAGTGAACAGGATCTGGATATATCCGTTAACTTCGATCGAGAATAAACTAACCGAACGTACCCGTGCAATTATGGTAATGCATTATGGGGGGTATGCCTGTGATATGCCCGGGATTATGGCTTTTGCCAAGGCGCATCGATTAAAGGTGATTGAAGATGCCGCTCACGCAGTTGGATCCGATATCGATGGACGCAAATTGGGCATATGGGGCGATATTGGGTGTTTTAGTTTCTTCTCAAACAAGAATATGACAACCGGGGAAGGCGGCATGATCGTGACGAATGATGAAGTTGCAGCAAATAAGATGCGCGTCCTACGCTCACATGGGATGACCACCATGTCCTGGGATCGTCACAGGGGTCATGCCTGGAGTTATGATGTGGTTGAATTGGGTTACAACTATCGGATTGACGAAATTCGAGCAGCGATAGGGCGGGTTCAGCTGAGTAAATTAGATCTAAACAACGAACGGCGAAGGAACCTTTCCGTGTTATACCGTGAACAACTGGAAGAATTAGTTCCATCGATTGTTGTCCCTTTTAATTCTCCGCGTGGAACGTCGGCCTGTCATCTGATGCCAATTTTACTTCCGGTTGGATTTGACCGGATTGAGTTTATGGAACACTTGAAATCCAATGGGATTCAAACCAGCATACATTATCCTCCTATCCACAAATTCCAAACATACACAAATGGGGGCACGGCTCATTTCGGCTTGCCTGTCACAGACAGTGTTACTGGACGAGAAGTGACCATCCCTCTATTTTCAGGTCTAACCGAAAAAAATGTAGCCGATGTAGTGCATTCCATTCAAGCTGCCATCCAAAACATGGATAATAATTGATCGTGCCATTGTGATTATGAGGGATATCATTAATCTTTGACGAATATAAAGGACCGATATGGAACTTAATCAATTTTTGAAATTATTGAAGCAGTGGTATTGGTTGCTCATTCTGGGACTGGTTATTGGTGCATCCAGTGGAATCCTTATTAGTTTGATTATGACGCCGGTTTATCAGGCAACTGCCAAAATACTAGTTATGCGAATTCCTGACGGAAGCTCTCTAGGGTTAGCATATCTTGGTGATCAGCAATTGGCACAAACATTTAACGAAATAGTTACTACACAACCCGTTTTCGATGCCGCTTCAAGCAAATTAGGATTCAAGATTGATCCCTTAAAAATACTGGTCCAACAGAATATAAATTCGCAAATAGTTAGAGTGATCGTGGAAAATAAAGATGCTCAAGTGAGTTCTAAGATCGCAAATGCCTTGGCGGATACAGCAATCATCCGTTATGTGGATTTACAAGTTGGGCAATATACATTTGTAGAAGATGATATTAAATTGCAGCTGAATTTTATGCAGGCTCGGATTTTTAGTTTGCAATCCCAAATTTTAGAAACATCGAAAATTATTATTAAAGACCAAAAGGACCAGATTCAATCCCAAATGACGCCTATTCAAAATGAAGTTGCACAATTAGAGCAGGATATTGCCCAAATAAACCCGGCAACAACAGCTCAACAAAAAACTCTCCTCGCGGAGAAGCAGACTAGGCTTGACCAAATCCTGCCTCTTTTAGCATCTTATAGGGAAGCCTATTCAAATTTGGTTGTGCTTAACAAACCACTTGATGATGGCAGTGTTGATGGTAACAACCTGCTGCTCCTCAACAAAACGCTGGCGGTATACCAAGAAAACTTTATTGAGTTGACGGCCAAGTTAGAATCATTACAACAATCTCATGTTCAGGGTGTTTCCAATGTTACTAAAATTGAAGATGCACCAGTACCCATTAAGCCTGTGCGTCCTCAGATGCTTATATACACTCTGTTGACAACAGCTGTTGGTTTTATTTTGGCTGTTATCGCTATTTTCCTGATGCAAAACCTGGACATTTCCATTAATTTTCCTGCCATATTCAGGAAATCTCGCAATATAACCGTAAAAACATGAATCAGGATCGAATGGATGTGACATTCAGTAATATGAAAGCATGGATTTGGTTTGGTTAAATGGGTTATTATTTTCTAATATACCAGGCATATGTGTTGGTGAAACCCGCCATGGGGAGAGTTTTCCACCAAAGCGACTAATCGATAAAATTTGGCCATCATAACTTAGGTATGGAAGTGGAGAAATTGGTTTCTTAATTAGAGTTCTTGTTGATAAACCGAGCTTGTTCAGAAGGGTTATTTACTAAAACCTCGCTATATGTAAATGACCTCGTAGAAATTGTTTTACTGTTGAACGTGATTTCAACGGAAACTGACTCATAAAAGATCCACAATAATATGGATAATCGCGGTGACATTCATAGCTGGATGGGAAGAACTCAAGCGTCTCGGGGTTTTATTGCAGCCTATATTTTCGAGCAGTTGGGCACAAAGTAGCCTGACATACAGGAAGTTATATGCAGTTTACTAGCAATGAACTCTATAACCTGATCAACCGACCAGGCCCGTTATGGTTGTTTGGTGCTGACCTTAGCTGGGCTACCCTGAGAGGCGTTAACCTGGCAGGTGCCAACCTGAGCATGTCAAACTTGCATGGGGCCAGTTTGAACGGCGCCAATTTAAGCTACGCCAATCTGAGCGGGGCTAGCCTGAATAACGCTGACTTGAGGGCAGCAGACCTGACGGGGGCTATCCTCCATTGGGCTTCTTTGGACGAGGCTAAATTGATTGGAGCAAAATATAACGAAAAAACAAAATGGCCTGATGGATTTGACCCCAGGGCGGCAGAGGCAATATTTGTCGAGATTGATTTTAACGATTAACAACAAAATTGCCGGGTAGATTTGAATCTTTTTTACCCTGGCTTACTTGCGGGGATGATGAATGACAAGTTCCAACTCACGCAGATACATAAACACCTTGAAAATGGATGACTTCCCAAGATATATTTACATAACAGACATAAAGCAGGATTTTTCTCAATCCCATTTTAGGATTGACTACAACCAGGGGCAGGGAGATTGACCTAAAGAAAGTTGCATGATGATCGCTAAAAAATGAACCAAGGATCAAACAAAAAGCCCGACGAGTCGGGCTTTTTGTTTTCCTGGTACAAGTACAAATAAACAATGACATCCTGACTGAAGTAATGGTCAGGATGTCTCGCATTATTAAGCTTGGCAGGTGTTCAGGATAATTCTATTGGGTAAACTTATAGAGATGATATGGAAAAGAAAAAATATCGTGCGTGATCCTGGATCGGCTAATGATCGCGCTTTATAACCCCCTAAACTTTCCCAAAACTTACCCCAACCTTACCACTTTCTCAGCCCGCAGCAGGGGTTCCCCGCGGGTGGAGTCCATCTCGACCATGCCGGTGACGAGCAGCGGACCGGATGAATGGATGATCCCGCGCGCCTGCCGGTAAGCATCGGGGAATAAGACCACATCCAGCATCCCCGACAAATCCTCCAGGGTCAGGAACATCATCGGCTCGCCTTTGGCGGTGCGGCTGCTGTGCCCACTCTGGCGGACGCCTGCCACGGTGACGCGCTGCCCGGTCCGACCGGCGGCCTCGATGGTGGTGATCGCCCCGGCGCTGTGCGATCTGCGCGGCTGCCAGCTCGAGGGGGTGAGCTTCCAGGCTGATCCCCAGCAGGTCCTGCTGGGCAGCACCTTTCTGCTCCTGGGTCCATTCCTCTTCACCTGGACTGCCCCAGGCGAACAGTCCCGGCTGCCCGGCCTGCCAGCCATGCTCCAACCGCTGCAGGATGGCAGGGATCGACCCCAGGCCGTCGAAGGCACGCACACGCGCCAGGTTGTCAGCCTCCTGCCGGCGCGGGTCCACGCGCGCCAGGAAATCCTCGAGCGACTGGAAGGGCCGGTTGAGCAGGATGCGCTCGATGGTTCGACCGGTGAGGTCGCGCACCTGGTCCAGGCCCATGTAGAGGGCTTTCTGCCCGCCATCCTCAGAGTTGACGACGAAATTGCGCCCGGAGTAATTGACATGCGGCGGGCGGACAGCCAGTCCAAGCCGGCGTGCCTCGCTCAGGTAGACCCGCTGGCTGTAATAGCCGCCTCCGTTGGCGAGCACTGCCGCCATGAACTCGGCCGGGAAATGCGTCTTGCACCAGGCCGAGCGCCACGACACCCTGGCATACGAGGCGGCGTGCGCCTTGGGGAAACCGTAACCGGCGAAGGCTGCCATCATCTCCCAAACCCGCTCCCCGGTCACCGCAGGCACACCGCTGAGTCTTTCCGCCTCGGCGATGAACTTTTTCTCGAGCTGCTGCATCTGCCTGCCCGGGTCGAAGTGGCTCATGGCCCGCCGCAGCAGGTCGGCTTCCGCCACGCTGAAACCGGCCAGGTCATGGGCGATGCGCAGCACCTGTTCCTGGTAAAGGATCACCCCGTAGGTTTCTTCCAGGACGGGTGCCAGCGCCGGATGCAGGTGACTGACTTCTTCCAGCCCCTTGAAACGCCGCACAAAGGCGTCCTTTAAACCACCCGCAAGGGGACCGGGCCGGTAGAGCGCCAGGGCAGCCATCAGGTCGTCTTCGCTGCGCGCCTTGATCTCGCGCAGGGTGGCGCGCATCCCCGGGCTTTCAACCTGGAAGCAGCCGATCGTCCCGCCCACGCTCCAACCGGTCCGCGGTTTCCGGGTCATCTGCAGGCGTCGAATCGAGCACGTCCAGCAAACCGGAATATTTATCGGGGGCACCCAGGGCAATGAACTCGGCCACATCTCCAAGCACCGTGAGACCGCGGATGCCCAGCAGGTCGATCTTGACCAGCCCAAAGGCCTCGACCGCGCCGAGGTCGAACTGGGTGATGGTGACCCCCTTTCCACCGGAGCGCATGAGCGGCACCAGGTCGGTGAGACGCCCGGGGGCAACCACCAGCCCGCCCGGGTGGACCGATAAATGGCGCGGCAGTTTGAGCAGCGCTTCGGCCTCATCGAAGATCAGCTTGTGGGCGGGGGACCTGAACTGTGAACGCAGCTCCGCAAACGGGGAGGGGGGCAGCCCGCCTTCTTCCTCCCCGGCCTCCTGCATGCGGGCAAAGAAGCCGTAAGGGAGCTGGGCGCTGAGCTCATGCACCACGGCAGGAGCCAGGCCGTGAGCCTTGGCAGCCTCGCCCAGCGCGGACCTCGGTCTGAAGTGGTTGATGGTGCCCACCATGGCAACCCGCTCGGAACCGTAGGTATCGAAAACATGCCGGATGACCGCGTCCCTGCGCCGCGAGCACAGGTCGGTATCGATGTCGGGAGGGGTGGTGCGGGCCGGGTTGAGAAAGCGTTCGAAATACAGGTTCAGCCTGAGCGGGTCCGGGCTGGTGATCCCCAGGCAGTGTGCCACCAGGGAGGAGGCGGCCGAACCGCGTGAGGAAAACGGCACACCCGTCTGGCGGGCGAAATCGAGCAGTTCCTCCACGATCAGGAAGACCGGCTCGAAGCCCATGTGTCGCAATGACCTCCAGCTCATGGTCCAGGCGCTGGCGCACCTCGGGGGTGATCCGTCCATACAGCCGGATGGCCCCGGCTTCGGCGCGCTCACGCAGGAACTGGGAGGCGGATCAGTCCTTCCGGCAGGGGCACGGTGGGCATGTGCGGGACACCCAGCGGCAGGTCGAACTGGCAGCGCTCGGCAATTTCCCGGGTGGCAGCCAGGGCCGCCCGGAAGCCGCGGAAGCGGCTCTCGATCTCGCGCCCAGGGACAAAATAAGATCCCGCAGAGGCGGCTGCATCGGGCGGTAAACGGTCGAGCGGACAATTCATCCGGATCGCAGCCAGCGTGCGCTGCAGGGTTGCCTGGGCATTCGTCAGGTAATAAACGGGGTGGGTGACCACCATGGGGATGGAAAGCCTGCGGCTGAGATCGGCGAGCGGGAGGGCTGACGATGGGTCCTGCAGGGTGAGGTAAAGCCGCTTGGGGAAGATCTCCCTGAGGGCTTCAAGCTGGGACCCATGCGCGCCGCTCAGCGCGATCAGGGATGCGGAATTGGATGCCAGCAGGTCTGGCGGGCAGGGGGATTCCGGGTCGGGTCTCAGGGCCAGGGCACTGCTCAAGGCGCACAGGTTGCCCCAGCCGGACGGATCCATCGCCAGCAGCGCCAGCGGTCCGCTTTCCAGGTCGATCTCGAGCCCAAGGACCGGCTGCACCCCCGCTTTCCGGCAGGCACTGACGAATTCGACCGTCCCGGATAACAGGCGGTGGTCGGTGAGACCCAGGGCGGTCATCCCGTCCGCGGCGGCAGCCTGGACCAGTTCTGCCGGAAGGGACAGTCCTTCCTGCAGGGAATAGGCTGAATGGGCGGTCAGGTGAATGAACATCGGCTTGATTTTACTGCTTCCTGCGCGCTTCGAGAAATCGACCTGCCCTTAACTGGTTCTTCCCTCGATTGAAACCCACAACTGTCGCAGCTTGCAGATGGTTTCAAAGCGATTAAAATAGGTGCAAACGTGATATGCATGCGAAAATCGTAATGCTCTTATAATGGATGATACGATCTATTTGGTATTATCATTCAGCCAGGATTCGGAAAGACCGGGAGTTGGCAGGAAGCAGGGCAAAATAAAATAGCAATAATTATTTTTCCATGAAAACATCCGGGTGGAATATCGCAGAGTCATGAAAGCCCTTTCCGGGAGGAAATATTGAAAGGATCTTTCTTTAAAACTATTTTCGGTGAACCGAACCAGAACGCCAGCCTGGCGGAGCTGCGTGAACGGCTGCTGAATATCCTGCTAAGCAGCACGGTGATCTTTGGCGCCGCGCTGTATGCAATTTACCTGTTCCCTTCGCTTAGATTTGGATTCTCCCGTACTACCATCATTTACAGCCTGCTCTTCATCTGGCTGCTCGTAATTTTATTCGTGCGCCGCATCCCTTACCTGGTGAGGACCGGCAGCTGGGTGACTATTTTGTACGCCTTGGGGGTCATCTACATTGTCCTGCACGGGCTGGGGATCCACGCCGGGCTGCTTTTGCTGGCGTTCGTGATCATGAGCACGCTGCTGGTGGGGACGCGCTTTGGGCTGGCGGCATTCCTGGTGAGCATCGTCACGATCGTCACCCTCGCTGCGCTGTCCTTGTCCGGCGGCATTCATCCACAAATGGAATTGCCTTCAGTGACGCCCTTAAACTGGGTCAGCGCAGGCATGGTATTTCTATTGGTGGGGATCATCCTGGTCATATCGACCACATCACTGATCAACACCCTCGAGGACGGCCTGGAAAAAGCCACTTCCCTGGCAGGCAGGCTTGAGCAGGCAAATTTAACCCTGCAGGCCAACGAGGAGCGTTTTCGCGCCATCATCGAGGATTCTGCCGATATTATCGCCATAGTCAGCCGGGATGGCAGCATTCAATATGTCAACCCGAGCCCTAAAGAGATGCTGGGATACCAGCCGGAAGAATTAACCGGACGGAAGATCTTCGATTTTATCCACCGGGACGACCTGAAAATTGCCGCGGCTGCCATGTCGCCGGGAGTTCCCGCCCAGGAGATCGGACCGAGCCTGGAAATGCGGGTGCACCATAAGAACGGGTCGTGGCGCACCCTGGAAGTCCGGGGAAATGAGATGGTTGACAACCCGGCCGTGAACGGGACGATCATCGTCTGCCGGGATATCACCCAGCGCAAGGAAACCGAAAAAGCGCTGCTTGCTTCCGATCATTTACAAAAGATGGTTTTTGCCAGCCTGAGCGGGGCGATATTCATCCTTGACCCGCAAATGACGATCATCCGGGACTGCAACCCCGCCGCTTCTTCCATTTTCGGGTACAGCCGGGAGGAACTGGTCGGTCAATCGATCGCCCTGTTGTATATTGATCCCGCCAATTTCGATGAATTTCGCAGCCGCTCCTATTCTTCCATCCAGGGCAATGGCATCCTGACCAATTTCGAATTCAAAATGAAACGCAAGGATGGCATCATTTTTCCGTCCGAGCATAACCTGGTGCCGCTGGACGATCCCCAGGCCGGACGGGTGGGCTGGGTCAGCGTGGTGCGGGATGTCACCGAAACCAGGCGCCTTGAAAAGGCAGCTGCAGGAAGTCAATGCAGGTCTCGAATTCCAGGTGGGGGTAAAAACCCGGGAACTGCAGGAACGCGAGCAGATCCAGCGCGCCATGCTGGAGGCCACCGACCAATCCATCCTGATGCTGGACCTGAACGGCATGATCCTGATGGCGAATGAGACCGCCGCCAGGAGGATGAAGAAGGATCTGAAGGATTTTGTTGGAGTTTGCGCCTGGGATCTGCTCCCCGCCCAGGTTTCCGGACCCAGGAAAGCCGCCGTGGACTCGGTTTTCAACAGCGGGAAATCCACCTCGCTGGTGGATGAACGCGATGGGATCAGTTTGGAAAGCACCATTTTCCCGATCTACAGCAGCGAGGGCAGGGTTGACAGCGTGGTCCTGTTCGCCAAGGATATCACCGAGCAAAGGAGCATCGAACTGGCACTGCAGGCCAGCGAGGAAAAGTACCGCCTGCTGGCGGAAGCCTCGCATGACATGATCTACGTGATCACGGAAGACCACCTGATCGAATATGTGAACAGCTACGCGGCCGCCCAGTTCAATTTGGGCTCCGAAGCCCTGGTCGGAATGCGCCAGACCAGCATGTTCCCGACCGATTTTGCCGTCCACCAACGGGAAGGGATCGCTTCCGTTTTCAACACCGGTTCACCGAATTATTCGGAGAGCTGGATCAGTTTCGACGACGGGAAAAAAGCCTACGTGAGCACCTGGTTGATCCCGCTCAACGACCAGGCAAATGGGAAGAGATCCGTCCTGGGAGTATCGCGGGACATCACCTCCTTAAAACGGATGCAGGAGGAATTAAAACTGTCCCATGACCAGCTGGAAAAGCGGGTGGAAGAGCGCACCCGAGAACTGTCGGACCTGTCGGCGGGGATGCGCAAGCTTGCCCAAAAGGTCATCTCCGCCCAGGAGGAGGAACGGCGGCGGATCTCGCGCGAGCTGCATGATGATACCGGGCAGATGCTGGTCACGCTCAAGTACAGCCTGGCGGAATTGTTGAAGGAACTGCCCGGCGGGGAGGACAGTTCGCATGCCCGCTTGTCAGACGGAATTAAGGAAGTGGATGACGCCATCGCAAGTATCCGCAGCATCACCCACAGCCTGCGCCCGCCCCTGCTGGATGCAGGCGGACTGAATGTCAGCCTGGATGAGTTTCTGCAAGGAGATCGACCAGCGCACGAATGTCAGGGTAAGCTATGATGGGGAGGAGATCGAACGCCTGCCCGAGGAGATTTCCGTCACCCTCTACCGGGTGGTCCAGGAAGCCATGACGAATATCCTCAAACACTCCCAGGCCACCGGTGTGAATGTGAACCTGGGTTATATTCAAAAATCGGTGATCTTATCGATTTCCGACAACGGGATCGGGATGCACGGCACCCAGAAAACCCCCGGCATCGGGCTGATCGGCATCCGGGAGCGGGTGAACTAACCTGGGCGGAGAACTGCAGCTCAATTCATCCCCCGGCAAAGGGACCATCATCCGGGTTTCCATTCCATGGAACGGACCGGTCATTCAATTGTAGGGATCGGGGTATTTTGCATGGGACGGAATTTACCGAAACAAAGGGAAATAGGATCCCCCATCCGTGCGCAGGCAGGGTTCAGATCATTTTTGGAACAAACAGGTGGAATATGGCTGTGAAGATCAAAATTGCAATTCTCGAAGATCATCAAAGCATCGTGGACGGCTACAGCTACCGGCTGAAATGCCCTGAATTCGAGATCGTGGGCGTGGCGCTCTACGGGGAGGAGATCGAAAAGCTCCTGGCTGACAAAAAACCGGACGTGCTGCTCCTGGATGCCAATGTGCGCTCCTCCCTGGAGAACCCCAACCCGTTCCCGATCATCCCTTTTGTGCGCACCGCCCTGCAGCGGCAGCCCGACCTGAAGATCCTGGTGATCTCCATGCTGACCGCCGGGGCGCTGATCGAGGCGCTGGTCGATTTCGGCGTGCGCGGCTATATCTTCAAGGATGATGAGAATTCCATCCGCCAGCTGCCGCATGTGATCAAGAGTGTCTTCGAGGGCGGCATCTATTTCAGCCCGGGCGCCTGGGAAAAGGTGAAGCCGGGCCATTCCGAGATGCTCCTGACCGGGCGCCAGCTGGAAGTGTTATCCCTCAGCGCCGCCTACCCGGACCTGCCCACTGCCGTGCTGGCGCAGAAGTTATCCATCTCGTCTTCCACCTTCCGAAACCTGCTTTCGGGGGCCTACCTGCGCCTGGGGGTCAGCACGCGCACCGCCGCCATCGTGCGTGCCAACCAGCTCGGGACTGCTGACGAACGCGGGGGAGACGCCCGACCTGGGCAAATAATCCCAGGCTTTTTAGTCACTTGTTTATGTTTGGGGGAAAATCAGTACAACTGCCTACCTGATTGACTAGACAGCCTATTCTTTTACGCGGGGGAAACCGCTATAGTAATTACAGCATGATTCACCATAAATTCACATGTTTTCATCTGTTTTTTTGCAGTCATATACACGCGCGCAAGAAGGATCCTTATGAATGAATCAATGGCTCAAGCCGGGGGGGAAACGCAGCGATCATGAACGTGCATGACGTTGCCAGTTATTTGCGGCTGAGCGAAGCAAAGGTCTACAGGCTGGCTAACGAGGGAAGGGTGCCCTCCTTTCGCCTAGGGAAAAGCTGGCGTTTTCGAAGAGATCTCATCGACGAATGGACTATTAATGAAACTTTATCGATCCAGGAAGGAGGTGGCGGGTAACAATTTCAGGAGTGTTTCACCATCCTGTTCGAACAAGTCCTATTTGGCAAGTCCTATTCAACTATTCTGGAGGAAAATAAAATGAAAAAGAGAATTTTGATCATCGGCGTCCTGGTTGTGAGCATTGCCATGATGGCTACCGGCGCATTTGCATACTTCAGTTCTCAAACAACGAATACGGGTAACATTAGTTCTGGTACCCTGACGCTGAAAGTAGCCAGTGGAGCAGATTGCGTTAACCCATCTTATGGAGATTCCACAACTGTGTGGAGCATGGCAAATATGGCTCCCGGTGACATTGTTGATGGTTATCTCTGCATGAAAAATAACGGTACTGTTGCAGCCAAACAGGTAACGTTTGAATGGATCTATGATCCAGCTTTGCGACCTCTGGCTGACAAAATCAACCTTGTATCTGCATACGATTCATCAGACGGTGGGTTAATCAAATTGCTGGGTTCATTGCTATGTGCGACGGAATAGTCCCCGGCTGGCTGCTAATGGCAAATGCTCCTTGACAGAGTTGGCTTATCTTGTCAAACAATTATGGATGGCCTTTTGATGCTGTTTCTGGAGCTGCAGCACCCTGGCTTCCAGCTGGTGGTAGTCAGTGGTTATATATGAAATTCCAGTTTGACCCAACCGCTGGAAATACCCTTCAGGGTTTGAACTTTGACTATACTCTGAAAGTAACTGCTGAACAAATCCAGTGTTCCCGTAAAATTCATTATGATAATTGACTCTCTTGGGGGCTGGAAATACCAGCCCCCATTTATCTAACAATAAATTCAATGACAAAAAAAATTGGCAACATCCTATTTTACAGTTTGGTGGGGCTTTTAATATTCATCCTACTGAGCCAGGTCGGGCTGCTGCCCTTCCGTTTTGTTTACCTTTTCTCGGGCTCCATGAGGCCCACCTACCAGCCGGGCGACCTGGCAGTGGTGTTCGAGCAGAAGGACATGGTCGTCAAACCCGGTGATGTGATCCTGTTCACTTCCGCCATCGGTCCCACCATTCACCGGGTGGTCAGCATCGAGAATGGACAGATCACCACCAAGGGTGATGCCAATAATGCCGCCGATCTGGAAAAGATCACCAAAGTGGAAGGCAAAGTACTGTTCATGATCCCCAAGCTTGGCTATGGGATCGATTTTATT